>JAEETJ010000008.1 GCA_016290295.1 Bacteroidales bacterium | reverse complement strand
ATTAACGGGGAATGGGTAAATGACAAAGACCTACAGCCCACGAGCAGTAGCAATGTGTTACTTAGCAATAGCAGTACGTCATATCCTGATTGTGAACCTGAATTTCCTGGTGGAATAGATTCTTTATGGGCCTTCCTTAAAGAAAATGTCCACAGACCTGAAGGGTCTCGGGAGGTAGAAGGAATGGTGTTGGTTGAATTCGTCGTAGAAGTTGATGGCAGTATCTCAAAACCAGAAATACTAAAATCGTTAACCCCAGAATTAGACGCTGAGGTCATACGTGTTGTTAAGCTGATGCCTAAATTTATATGGCATCAGGAAAATTGCATGGTAAGAAGAGTGTATTACAACATTCCTTTTAAATTCGTAACAGAGTGAAAACTTACTAAATTATCCCTTTTAGTCTTGTAACGCTATGTTATGTTCCTTGTAGGTCTTCAGCTCGCAATAATTTCGGGCAACTTTCATCATATCGAGGTTTCACCCTATGCTGATTTTTAACACGGCTTTCAGCCGTTGGATTCTCTACCTGATAATTTGACTGCAGCTGGTGCGTACCTCCGGCACGCCGTGATACATTATTTCCCGTTCATCATCCTATGCGGGAGTTGCGGTTCCACTGCAATTTCGGCCGCAAAGCGGCCACACTCGCATAGGATAGAAGTATAAGTTGTGTATTCGGTCGCGGTGCAAGGGACATTTGCGCCGAAGCATTATATTTGTCCGCCGCGAAATGGAGTAACTATAGCTGATGTTATTTAATCTGAATTTTAACAAGACTAAAAGGGATAATTTCGAAAATTTATGTATAAACCTCTTCGTCAAACATATACAATCCAGTCGCAGCTGAAGATTTCATTGGTTTGTGAAGACTAAGCCTGTGCCTCGAAGAGGCACTATCTCAGTAACCCCGCACGTGAGTGTGGGGTAAAAGGAAGCCTACACATGTCCATAAGCCTCGAAGAGGCGACACATCGTCAGACTCAGAGCCAAGGTGTCTCAGTCTGTCAAGATCCTATGGCCCTGTAACATCATTCTTTACTTTCGCGGCGGCAGGCAATGTGCCCCGGTGCATACAACACCCGCACCGCGACCATAATGCTATAATACCACCATCTATTGATATTGAATCCCTGACGGGATATATATTGTATCAAGATGTTTTCCATTCTATTGATATTGAATCCCTGACGGGATATAATTGTATCATGATGTTTTCCATTCTATTGATATTGAATCCCTGACGGGATATATATTGTATCATGATGTTTTCCATTCTATTGATATTGAATCCCTTACGGGATATATATTGTATCATGATGTTTTCCATTCTATTGATATTGAATCCCTTACGGGATATTATTTCCCCGTCAGGGGAATAAATATCAATAGATATTGACGTATGTTTTTTATCATTCATACCCTCGTAGAGGGTTTAAGATACATCAAATCTTCGTTGGGATAAATAACAACCGATATTTCACCATTGTTGAAAAAATATATTTCAGAAGGGATTTTATCAGAGGAAGGGGCTGTGTGTTATGCAAATTAACTAATTGGCTAATTGACAAATTATTTTTGTATCTTTGCATTTTTAAATGCAATAATAAAACTATGGACTCTACAAGACAACAGAAAATAGCGAAACTGATACAGAAAGAACTGGCGGAAATTTTCCTCGCTGACGGCATTCCGGTGTATGACTGCATGATTACCGTCACCAAAACCTCTGTTACCAAGGACTTGTCGCTGGCCCGCAGCTATATCTCCATTTTCAATGCTGAGGACAATGAAAAGGTGCTCAAAGCGGTGAAGTCCAACATCAAGGATATCCGTTACCGCTTGGGACAGAAGGTGAAAAACCAGCTCCGCATTATTCCGCAACTGGATTTCTTCATCGACGACTCCTTAGATTATATCGAAAATATTGAAAACTTGCTGAAACAGTAGCCTTGAAAAGCAATTCATTTCAAACGGCCCGCTTCATCGGATTGAGGTATCTGTTTTCTCCCAAAAAACACCATGCCATCAATGTGATTTCCATTATCTCCATGATCGGTATCATGGTCAGCTCGGCCGCTTTGATTATCGTGTTGTCGGTGTTCAACGGCATGGAGGGCTTGGTGCGCAGCAGTTTCAATTCTTTCAATCCTGACTATCAGATTCTTCCGAAGGAAGGGAAAGTTTTTGCCATAGACACTTTCCCGATGGCGGAGTTGCAAAAACTTGAGGGCGTGCAGGCGGTGTTTGAGGTGGTTTCCGACATGACTTTGATGACCTACAACGAGAAGCAACTGCTGGTGTCTGTCAAGGGGGTAAGCCCGGATTATCTGAAAAGTACGGGCATCGACAGTTTGCTGATTGATGGCAACGCCACGTTGCAATATAGTGAAGGTCCCGCTGCGGTGATGGGTGCCATCGCTGCCGGCAATATCCAGCTGAACATGCATAGTCCCGAGCAACTGAAGGTGTACTACCCCAAGCGTTTGCTCAAGAACCTTTCCGACCCGGCACGAGCGTTCAATATCGACTATGTCATTCCGGCAGGCGTTTTCGCTTCCTATACGGAATATGATGAGAAGTATGTGTTTGTGCCATTGGCTTTTGCCCGTTCCATCATGAATTATGAGAACGAGGTGACTTCCATCGAACTGAAACTGAAAAATCCAAAGGAATATATCAAAATCAGGGCTTCCATCGAAAAGGTTTTAGGAGAAAATTATATTCTGAAAGACAAATATCAGCAGGAAGAATCCCTTTACAAGACCATGAAATCGGAAAAATTGATGGTCTTTGTTATTCTGGCCTTTATCTTGGTGGTGGCAGGTTTCAACATGATTGGCACCTTGTCCATGCTCATCATCGAGAAAAAGGACGATCTCTCGGTGCTCTATGCCATGGGGGCCCGCAAATCGCTGGTACGCAAGATTTTCATGGTGCAGGGCGGCTTTATTTCACTGCTGGGAGGCTTGGCAGGCTTGTTCATTGGCCTGTTGGTATGTTTCCTGCAGATGAAGTTCCACATCGTGGGCTTGGGGGATGGCAGCAGCGGCTATCTTATCAACTATTATCCAGTGCAAATCGAATGGCTGGATTTTGCTTTTGTTTTGTTGACTATATTGATTATCAGTCTGATAACATCTTATATTCCGGTTCGGTATATGAAGAATATTGTTATCGATAAAAAATAAATTGTAGGGACATATCGAATGTGTCCGCATGAAAAACGAAAATAATATGAAACGAATACTGTCTGTTTTTCTGATTTTGGCAGTGGCAGGAGGTCTGATGGCACAAACGGCTATCGGCACTTTCAGGGACCATCTGGCATATAATCAGTTCTATTCGGTGGCGGTGGCCGATGATTACATCTATGCCGCTGGCGAAAACGGCATTATGTATATTTCTAAAGCTGATGTGAATGCCGGAGTACGAGAAGGACTTAAGTGGTCGAAGAGCGATGGCCTGTCGGATGTGGAAATTGCGAAAATAGCTTACGATAAGAAAAATTCGACTTTGGTAGTGGCTTATACGAATGGAAATCTTGATTTCATTAAGAATGACCAGTTGACCAATGTGCCGGATGTGAAGAATAAGCAGCTGAATGGCTCTAAAAGTATCGAGCAGATATATTTTTCCGACAAGATATGTTATTTGGTTTACCAGTTTGGTGTGGTAACAATAGATCTTGGCACATATCTTGTGGTCGATACATGGTACACAAACACGGTGCCGGATTTGCTGACACGCAACATGGTGCTGACGGATAATCGTATTTATCTGGCTACGACCAAAGGTGTTTATAGTATTGATAAACAGAGCACTTCAGTAGCGGATTTTGGCACATGGCAGTTGGAAAGTGAACTGGGAAATAAAGAATACAATTATCTTCAGTCATTCAAGAATAAGGTATATGCCAACCGTCGCTCGCAAATGCATGACGATAACTGGCAACTGATACAGCCTGATTCGATATTCGTTTTGGATGAAGGTCACTGGCGTTATGAGCCTATACTGGAAACAGGAGATACAAGGTGTCTAACTGCTTCGGAAGAAAGTCTGTATTTGTTGACATGGCAGAGTGTGATTGTCTTTGACGGACAAACAGCAGAAACCAGATATTTCTATGATTCGGGTAATGAACCTAGTTTGTATTATGGAGCTGCTGATAATGAAAAGTTTTGGGTGGCAGATGACAAGAATGGTTTATGGATGTGGCATCGCGAGTATAATGTTATTGAATTGTTGACGGCCAATGGTCCTATCTCTAACAAAAGTTTCAACCTGAACTGCGTAGGAGGAGTTTTGGCCTCTGTGACAGGTGGTTACGATATCTGGGCCCCTGCCTATTTCCCACCAATATGTAATTTTTTCAAAAACGAGAGATGGAGCTCATTGTCGAATGAATTCCGTGCTTTTGGTAATGCCCATGATATGATCAATGTGGCTATCGATCCGAGAAATACTGAGGTCTGTTACGTTGCGTCATGGGGTAATGGGGTGTTCAAATGTGTGAATGGAAAAGTAGTGACTCTTTACGATGAAAGTAACAGCACATTAAAGAAAGCTCCGAATTCTGATGTGATTCTGGTGTCTGGATTGTGTTTCGATAGCTATGGTAATTTATGGGTAGCCAATACCAATTCCCCGACCATTATCAATGTGCTGAAAACGGATGGTAATTGGGTTGCTATGAATAGATTGTCGTCAGTAGTGGGTGGGGTGGCACAGTACATTTATGTGGATTCCAGAGGATTTAAATGGATTACTTTTCCCCGTAGTACTACCCAGTCATTATATGTGTATGATGATAATAAAACCATTGATAATCAGACGGATGATCGCCTCCGTTTGGTGGATATGAATGCCGCCGCTGAGGTAGAGTCGTCAGTGGTGAAATGTATTACTGAGGATAAAAATGGACGGATGTGGATAGGTACCAACAAAGGGGTAAAGGTGATTTACGATCCGGCCAAGGTCTTTGAAGGTACTTCGTATCCGAGGAATATCATTATGGAGCAAGGTGGCTATACATCTGTGTTACTGGAATTTGAAGAGGTATCTTGTATTGCTGTCGATGGGGCTAACCGCAAGTGGATGGGAACTTCCAAAGCGGGTGCTTTCCTGATGAGTGACAATGGTACCGAAGAGTTGCTGCACCTGACTGCCGAAAACTCTCCTTTGCTGTCGGATGTGATTTATGATATCGCTATTGATGGCATTACAGGAGAAGTGTTTTTCGCTACAGACAAGGGACTTTGCTCATACAGAGGTACGGCTACTGAAGGTGAAGAGGAATGGTATTATGATGTCAAGGTGTTTCCTAATCCTGTCCATAGCGGTTATACCGGTGTGATTGCCGTCAGTGGACTGATGGAGGACTCGTTTTGCAAGATTGTGGATGCTGCGGGAAACCTGATTTGGCAAGGTTATGCCAATGGGGGAGAGCTGATATGGGATGGCAAGGATTTCAAAGGCCGCCGTCCTGCCACAGGTGTGTATTTCGTTTTCTCATCTAGTAAGAGCGGCAAAGAGAAAAATGTGGCTAAACTTTTATTTGTCAATTAATTACTTGATTTAGGGGTTCTGCCATGTTTGTCTCTTCCAAAGCTTTCGTTTTGCATAAAACCAAGTATGCCGATTCGGGTATTGTGGTGAAATTCTATACCGAAAAGTATGGAACCCAGACCTTTATCGTTAAGAATGCTTTTTCCAATAAGAACAGACATTTACTGCCTTTGCTGTCGCCCTTATCTATGGTTGAACTTCAGTTCGATGATAGGAAATTGAACCAGTTGATGTATTTGAAGGAATTAACTTGCTATCGGCAGTATCAAAATATTCCATACGATATCATTAAAAGTAGTCTCATGATGTTTTATGGTGAGCTCCTCTATCGTTTGCTGTATGAATATGGTGAAGATAGTCAGTTGTATGCGTTTATAGAACAACGCATGTGCCAGCTGGACGAGACGGAACATGTGCGTCCAGACACGCATATAGATTTTATGATCCAGATGTCGAGGATTTTGGGCTTTGCTCCAGTGTCGAACTTCGACAATGACCATCAGATTTTTTCCATTCCCCAGTCAGCATTTGTCCATAACTGGGTGGATGAAGAGCAGAACTTTTCGCCTATGGCCAGCAAGGTGTTGTTCAATATGATTAATGATACTATGCCGCAGCCGGCCTCCAAAGCCATTCGCAATGAATTACTGCAAGGTATGCTGCGCTATTTTAAGCATCATAACGAGCATATCGGAAAAATCGAGTCGGTCTCTATTTTAGCGGATATTCTGAAAGAATAATTCAGAAAAGAAAATGGAAATCAATTAATTTAATTGTCATTTTTTATTCAAAATTCAGGATTTAGAATCCAATTTGCTAATTAACGAATTTGCTAATTTGCTAATTAAAAAAAATTGTATCTTTGCAAACTTTTTTGAAACAACATTAAACAACAAAAAACAAGTTTATGGAATCACAAGAACTTCTCCACCCGAACACTGATGAAAATCAGAATCAAGAGGTGAATCCCGGCGCTTCTATGGAAGGCCAGACTGTGGAAAACACAGATGCAAATTTAACTACTGAACCGGTAGCAGAACCCGCTGCCGAAGCTGAAATTGTTGAACCCGTTGCTGAAGCAGAAAACCCGACAGTGGAAGAACCTGCTGCACCTGAGGCAGTAGCAGAACCCGCTCCCGTTGAGGAACCTGCTGCTCCCGAAGTAGTGGAAGAACCCGCTCCGGTAGCTGAAACAGCACCTCAGTCAGTTTCAGAAATGATGAATGAAATTGAAAACACACAAGCTCCTGAAAGCGAAAGTGAAGAAGAAGCTGAGACTGAACCCACAGAAACTATGGAAGATGTGGAAAAAGAATATGAAGGCTTCGACTTTGACCAAACTGTAGGCGAACTGGAACGTGTCACTTCAGAAATGGATTACGACAGCATGAAAATGCATGTCAGCGTGTTGAAAGCCAAGGGTCTGGAATTGTTGAAGGCTGCTCGTAAAGCTCTGTATGACAAGTTTATCGCTGATGGCGGTAACAAAGAGGATTTCGTGGCTGAACCTACAGAACTCGAAAAGAAGTTCAACGCCGCTCTTCAGGTCTTCAAAGATAAAAAAGCCCAGTATCTGGAGCGCATAGAGAAAGAAAAACAAAAAAATCTCGAAGATAAAAAAGGTATTATCGAAGGTTTAAGACAGTTGGTGGAATCAGAAACCAACCTGAAAGTTTTAAATGATAAATTCAAAGAATTCCAGGATAAATGGAAAGAAATTGGTCCTGTTCCCCAGAGCGAATCCAACAATCTGTGGCAGAACTATCATTTCTATGTGGAAAAATTCTTCGATATCCGCCGTATCAATAAAGAATTACGTTCTTTGGATCTGAAGAAGAATCTGGAACAGAAAATCAAATTGTGCGAAACTGCTGAATCTTTGTTGTTGCAAGATTCTGTAAATCAGTCGTTCAAGGCTCTGCAGCAATTGCATGAGGAATGGAAGGAAATTGGTCCTGTTCCGGAAGACAAGAAAGACGAAATCTGGGAAAGATTCAAAAACGCTTCCGACCAGATTAATCAGGCTCGTAGAGAATACTACGACAAGTTGTTCGAAGAACAGCAGAATAATTACAACGCCAAGGTGGTGCTGTGCGAGCAGGCTGAAGAGCTGACCGCTGGCAAGAATCCTGAAAGCGTGAAGGAAAACAACGAAATCGGTGATAAGCTGACCGAACTGCTGAAGATGTGGAAGACCATCGGACCGGCTCCTGTGAAGCTGAATGATGAGGTTTGGGAACGCTTCAAATCCACTTTGGATAAGTTCTTCACTGCTAAGAAAGAGTATTTCCAGCAGGTGAAAGATGAACAGATGCAGAACTATAACCAGAAAGTGAATCTGGCTATCCAGGCTGAAGGCATCGCTTCCCGTACCGATTGGAAAAACGCTACCGATGAAATTCTGCAGCTGCAACAGGAATGGAAATCTATTGGTACCGTTCCGCGTAAATATTCAGAGCAGGTTTGGAAACGTTTCAGAGCCGCTTGCGACAAGTTCTTCGCTGCTAAAGCTGATTATTTCTCCAATATTAAGGAAATTGAGGCCGATAACCTGAAGAAGAAAGAAGAACTGATTGAGAAAATCCTCAATCATGAATTTGGCGAAGACAGAGCCGCTAATCTGGATATTATCAAGGATTATCAGCGTCAGTGGACAGAAATCGGTTTCGTGCCGAAAAAAGACAAAGACCGTATCTATACCGCATATAGAGAGGCTTTGGATAAACGTTTCGCTGATTTGAAGGTGAGCTCAGATGATGTTCGCAGAAATTCTTTCAGAAACAAGATTGACAATATCTTGAGTAATCCTAACGCTGACCGTCTGTTGGATAAGGAAAAGAAATTCCTGGTAACCAAATTGCAGCAGCTGAAGGATGATATCAACTTGTGGGAGAATAACTTGGGCTTCTTCGCCAACTCCAAGAACGCTGACCTCCTGAAGCAAGAATTCACTAAGAAAGTGGAGAATGCCAAGAAGGAAGTGAAAGAACTGGAGTACAAAATCAAAATGATGAATGCCCCCAAGAAGGAGGAAGAAGCTCCGAAACAGGAAGAGGCTCCAGCTGATGAAACTGCTACAGAGGCTCAACCAGAAGCCTAATCAAACTGAAAGCTGAAAACTGAAAACTAGGTGCGTCACTCCGTGGCGCACTTGTTATTTTCTTGCTATCCCTCTGAAACTTCTAAAACCACTAAAACAATCAATTATTAATTGTTAATTATTAACTGTCAACTGTTTGCGTATGGAAAACCTTGATGTTCGAATCGACAAGTGGCTCTGGATGGTGCGCCTGTTCAAGACGCGTTCAATGGCCACTGATGCATGTAATGCCGGAAAAGTCAAAATGAATGGCATTAACGTGAAACCTTCAAAGTTGGTGAAGACTGATGAGTGTTTCCATGTGCGTATCAATCAGTTGGAGAAGGTGGTGCAAGTCGTCGATACTCCTAAGAATAGGGTAGGAGCAGCCCTCGTTCCTCAGTATTATACTGACTTGACTCCCCCTGAAGAGTATGAACGGGTGAAACAATTGCACGCCAGATTCGAATTCAGAGAACATGGGGCTGGACGTCCCACTAAGCGAGACCGCCGACAAATAGACTATCTGAAAGAGTTTTATCCTGAAGATTGATATAGCAAATTATCACAAATTCAGATAAGATATTCTGCCTGTTAAATGGGCGGAAATGCCAATAGAATCCTGCTAAAATGATGATTAGCAGGATTTTTTGTGCTTAACACATATTAACAATAGATTGTTCATATCGTCCAGTATATTTTCGTATTTTTGCAATTTTGTAAATTATATCTTTAGAATAAAAATACTAAATATGAAAATATTATACTTTTGTCGTAAATTTGTAGCCCTTATCGCTGTTATGATTGCTGTATGCAATACCATGTCGGCATATGCGGATGAGCCGGTTTCGTATGACACTTTGACATTGTGTCGCTCCGAATTGCCTGTGATGTACGATACGCTTACCATTTGGGATGCGGGTGACTATCAGTTGGAACTTACAGACACTTTGGGCAATGACAGTCTGGTGCGCTTGCATGTTATTGTCCATGAGAATCCTGTGCCTGTCATCGATGGTGAGTTTTCTCATTGCGTTAATGTTAGGTCAATCGTATTCGTGGATGATAGTTATGTGTCTTATCAGTGGAGTACCGGTGATGTGGGGTATTATACGATGACATCCGACTCGTCGTGCTCGGTGATGGTGACGGATGCAAACGGCTGTACGGGAACTGACACGGTGGATTTCGTGATTCTGCCTTTTCCAGAGGTGGAAGTGACAGGAAATACCTCTCTTTGTTATCAAGATACTACTGTCTTAAAGGCTTCGGGTGCTATGGCCTATTACTGGTCTAAAAACAGTGTAAATATTTCACATACAGATAGTTTGGTTTATGTAGCAGAAGATGAAAATGGTTATATCGATACCATAAAAATGCGTGCGTATTCCAATTATGGTTGTGTCACACAAACGGATATTTATATTGAGGTTTTTCCGCAGTATCAAGGGGTTGATACCGTAATTATCTGTCGAAGCGAGCTTCCTTATCAAAGACTGGATTCTTTATATACTGAGGAGGGAACCTATCCTGTCCATTATCAGTCACAACATGGCTGTGACAGCTTGATCATGATGACTTTGATGATAAAAGAAAATCCGGAAGTCCATATTATTGGTGCGGATAGTTTGTGCGCGGACCAGTTATCAGCGGTTACCGCTTCTGGAGCGGAAAGCTATTTATGGAGCACGCAATCCACAGCATTGAGCATAGTGGTGCAGCCCGGCCATTCATACTGGCTGAAAGGTACTGCTGCTAATGGCTGTTCTACTACTGATAGCATTACGGTAAGGTTGCTGACCGTTCCTGTCGTTTCTATTAATGGTCCAGATGAGGCTTGTTATGGCGAGGATATTACCTTGACAGCTACCGAGGGCTACGCCTACCATTGGTCTGATGGCAGTTCAAATGCGTCGTTGCCTATACATGCTGTGGAAAGTGCTGAATACCAGGTAACAGCGGTTAATATTCATGATTGTTACGCAACGGCTACGGCCTCCGTAACTGTTTATCCGATATATGATACCAGCATTAGTGTCACTTGCTGTAGCAATGATTTGCCCTATCTTTATCATGGGCATTCTTTTAACCAGAATGGAACTTACGAGGTGCATTTGACCACTATTCACGGTTGCGACAGTGTGGTGCATTTGACCTTGACAATCTTGGAAAGTCCGTACGCTATCATCAGTGGTAATACGGATATCTGCCCGGGTGCAAGTACCCAGTTGTCAGCCAATGGTAACGGTACTTTCAGATGGAATACAGGTGCGACTCGTTCACCTATTACGGTCAATACGCCAGGCTGGTATGTGTTGACGGTGACGGCTACCAACGGTTGTAAGGCATACGACTCGGTAGAGGTGGCTCACTTGCCATTGCCGAATATCACAATCAATGGAAACAGCAGTGTGTGCCGCGGCTCGGAATTGCTGCTGATAGCTTCTGGCGCTTACAGCTATAATTGGAATACGGGTGTGATGGGACCTGTTTTGAGTGTTACACCAAATCAAACCACATCATACGTGGTGACGGGTACATCCGATAGAGGTTGTACTTCAACCGCTGCCCATACGGTTACGGTGAATTCCGTGCCAGTGGCAAGCATTACGGGTCCGGATGCTATATGTCAGGGCAGTACGGCGGTGTTTACAGCCACTGGCGGTACTCAGTATGTATGGTCTCATGGTCCGACAACGGCTTCTGTACAGCTTACCAGCGAACAGCTTTATACGGTAGAAGTCACCAATCAGGCAGGTTGTACCTCCACTGCATCAAAATATCTGACAGTCAATAGTGTTCCTACTGTGTCAATCTTGGGACAGTCCTATTTCTGCGAAGGTGGTTCCTCCACGCTGAATGCGTCGGGTATAGGTGCTATCTCGTATGTGTGGAATAATACCAACATCGGACAATCCTATACCGTGACCAATCCTGGTTTTTATACGGTGGTGGCTACATCTTCGGCAAATTGTACTGCATCGGCCAGCATCAACGTGACACGTCGTTCAAACCCTGTCATTATGGTGAGTGGCAATACATCCTTCTGTGATGGTGAGACTACACAGTTGACAGCTACCGGCGGTCAGACTTATATGTGGAGAAATAATTATGGGGCTTTGGTCTCCAATACGAGTACTGTTACCTTGTCAGAAGGTGGCTCTTATACAGTAATCGCTACGGATGAATATGCCTGCTCGGCTACACAGCCTGTGAATGTGGTGAAAAAGAATCTGCCCCTTGTCTCTATTGTAGCTTCAAGCAATGAGGTGTGCGAAGGAACAACGGTTTCCCTTGGTGCCGGTTGGTCATCAGGTTACACTTACCATTGGAATACGGGCTCTAACAACCGACAAATAGAAGTCACGACATCGGGTATTTATGTGTTGGAGGTGACCGCTAACGGATGTACGGCTGCGGATTCTGTGGAGATTCTGGTTCATTCGTTGCCCGAAATTATTATCAGTGGAGATACTATCATTACAGAAGGCGAAACGGCAACGGTTTATGCTACTGCCGCACAGGCGGTCAGCTATCATTGGAATACAGGAAGTAACTTCAACTACATAAATGTAACACCTGCTACCACCACATACTACACGGTAGATGTGACCAATGTCTATGGTTGTAGCAGCCTGAAGAGCTTCCGTATTGTGGTGAATACCACTCCGACCATTGTGGGTAATGATGCTATCTGTGTTGGCGACTCTACTTTGCTGCAAGCCTTCGGCGGAGTCAGCTACCAGTGGAATGATGGTGTGATGACCGCCTCTCGTTATGTTTCAGCACCTGGTACATACGTTGTGACAGTAACCAACTCGGCTGGCTATACCGCTACAGCATCCAAGACCATCTCTTACTATGGGGTGCCAACGGTATCGATTATCGGAGAACAAGATTTATGCAAGGGTGAAAGCACCACGCTGACCGCCAATAACGGTGTCTCCTTCAATTGGTCAACGGGTGCCACCAGTCAGTCCATTACAGTGAGCCCCTCGCAGAATACCACTTATTCTGTAACTATTACTGATCAAAACGGTTGCCGTGCCTCAGCCAGCTTGCCTGTTGTGGTGCATGAGAATGTACAATTGGTGATTAGCGGCAGCGACCATTTCTGCGCTGGCGATTCTGTGGTATTGATGGCTTCTGGAGCCAATCAGCTGGTATGGTCAACAGGACAGACCGGTAATAGATTGGTGGTGTATGAAAGTGGGGATTATTCGGTTAGCAGCACCAATACAGATGTTTGTGTCAGCACGGCTACAAAACACGTGGATAAATACCAGCGGCCGACAGTTTCCATTACAGGAGCATCTGCTTTGTGTCAAGGTGAAAGTGACAATTTGATGGCTGTAACCAATGAATCGGTTACGTATGCTTGGAGTACGGGTGCAAATACAAATGCTATCAATGTGAATAGCACGGGTAACTATAGTGTTACCGTGACCAATACTCATGCTTGCAGTGCTCAGGCGTCAAAGACGGTGACAGTTCATGAATTGCCGACAGTGAGCATCAACGCGCCTTCTTCCACATGTGCCGGAACGGCTGTTACCCTGAATGCAATTGGTAATGCAAGCCAGTACAATTGGTCAACAGGTGTTACAGGAGCGTCCATTACAGTTAATCCTTCATCCACAGCAAACTATCAAGTTACCGCCGTTAACGAACATGAGTGCTCTTCCGTCGCATCGGCAACGGTTGTTGTCAATCCGTCATACGACACTATCATTCGTGTGAGTTGCTGTAGCAGCGAACTGCCCTATGTCTATAATGGACAATCTTATTATCAGAGCGGAACTTATGTGGTGAATTTGACGACCACAAAGGCATGCGATAGTATTATACACCTTGTCTTGACGGTGAATGAAAATCCATACGCGATTATTAGTGGTAATACTGAAATTTGTCCTGGTGGAAATACTCAGTTGTCAGCCAGTGGCAATGGTACTGTCAGATGGAATACGGGTTATGACCGTTCTCCGTTAACGGTTAATACACCTGGATGGTATGTTTTAACAGTGACGGCTACCAATGGTTGCCAAGGCGTGGATTCCGTGGAAGTAACCTATTTGCCGCTGCCGAATGTGACTATCAATGGCGAGAGCAGTGTTTGTCGCGGGTCAGAGGTTATGTTGATGGCAACAGGGGCCAATAGCTACAACTGGAATACAGGTGTTACGGGTCCGGTGCTGACGGTTACCCCTCAGCAAAGCAGCACTTACATGGTGACAGGTACCTCGGATCGTGGCTGTACGGCAACAGCAAGCCATACCATCACAGTAAATGCCACACCTACGGCCTCTATCTATGGCGTTGATGCCATCTGTCAAGGCGAAACAGCAGTGTTTACGGCCACTGGCGGTACCAGCTATCTATGGTCAACAGGAGCAACCACCGCATCGGTTCAGTTGACTAATGCACAGCAATATACTGTTGAGGTTACGAACCAATATGGCTGTACGGCTACTGCAACCAAATATCTGGAAGTGAATGCATTGCCGACAGTGAACATTATTGGACAAAACTATTTCTGTGAAGGAAGCACAACTACTTTGAGTGCGACAGGAACAGGTGTGGTGTCCTATTTGTGGAACAATTCGGGAGTGGGTCAGTCTTATGTAGTCTCAACTCCTGGTACATATACTGTTCAAGCCACTTCTCCTGCCAATTGTACTGCCACAGCTTCCATCTCAGTAACTCAGCAAGCGGTACCTGTAGCTTCTGTCACGGGTGATGTATCCTTCTGCGATGGTCAAAGCACAGTGCTGACCGCAGCTGGTGGACAGAATTATTCATGGCGTAATGCTTACGGGGCTCAGATAGCAAATACAGCATCTTTGAGCCTGACAGAGGGTGGTGCTTATTCTGTAGTGGTGTCTGATGCATACGGTTGCTCGTCTTCACAACAGTTGATTGTGACCAAGAAAAATCTGCCTAATGTCACGATTATAGCTTCCGATAATGAAGTATGTGAAGGAACAGCAGTCATATTGAATGCTGGTTGGGCTTCGGGTTATAGCTATCAATGGAATACAGGCTCTACAGAACGTCAGATAACCATTCATTCAGCAGGCACGTATGTATTGCAAGTGACTGCCAATGGTTGTACTGCAACAGATTCTACTACGATAACTATGCATCCACTTCCAAATATTACCTTCTCAGGCGATACGGCGATATGTAAAGGAAATATGGCCACTGTGTATGCTACAGCTCCTAATGCCTCTTCATTCTTATGGAATACAGGCGCTGCTGTCAATAATATTTCAGTGCTTCCTTTGGTGAATACCAATTATTGGGTTATGGTAGAGGATGTTTATGGTTGTCGTAATCAAGATACGGTTATGGTAAGGGTTGAGGAATTGCCCATCCCAACCATCACTGGTCCGGACTCTATTTGTGTGGGTGCTTCAGCAACATTGGTGGCATCAGGTGGTAGTAGCTATCTGTGGGATGATGGCAGCACAAGTGCGGAGCGTTTGGTCCAATCCGCTGGAAATTATTCGGTGACGGTCTTTACCTCTGCAGGCTGTTCCGCCACAGCTCAAAAGAGTGTTTATCATTATGGTGTACAAGAGGTGACTATCAGTGGTGACACTTTGATGTGTGTGGGAGATTCTGTTTTATTGACAGCTCATGGTGTATCAAACTATTTATGGTCAAACGGCTCTTCGGATGACAGTCTGTTTGTCACTACAGCTGGCCTGTATATCGTTGAAGGATGGGATGCTCATGCTTGCTATTCCCGCGACAGTATTGAGATTAGCGAGAGACCTTTGCCCAGTGTGCAGATTGCAGGTAATCCTGTGGCCTGCGCTGGCAATGTGAATGTGCTGACAGCCCAGGCACCGACGGCTGTGTCTTATTTGTGGAATACGGGTGCTACCGCTGCTCAGATACAGGTGTATGCTTCGGGTGTGTATGTTGTGGAAGTGAGAGATGCCAATTCATGTAAGGCATCTGCCTCTTTCACTTTCCAGTCAACACCCGCGCCTTCCTGTGAAATTTTGGGTAGAAAAAATATCTGTACGGGAGATACCACAACACTTACTGCATCTAATGGCGTGTATTTCTTCTGGTCAACAGGGGCAGTGAGTCAGTCTATCACCGTGGCTCCGTCCAACACCACTTCCTATAATTTGGTGATTATGGATGAAAATGGCTGTTCGGCCACTACTTCCGCCCAAGTTGTGGTGAATCCTACTGTTCCCATCGTTATCACTGGTAATACGGATTTCTGTGCTGGTGACTCTGTCTTGCTGGTGGCTAATACCCATCAGGAACTTATGTGGTCAGATGGACAGCAAGGCGATAGCATTTATGTTCATGAGACAGGAGACTATTCCGTTCATGCAGTGGATCCCTCAACTTGCCTCTTGCCATCAACTTTCCATGTGGAGAAACACATGGCACCTGAACTGCAAATCGTTGGCGTTGATTATTTGTGTACGGGTGATACGGGTGTACTGTATGCACAAACCAATGAGCCCGTTACTTATCAGTGGACTACGGGAGCCACCGACAGCATACTTCGGGTGACATCCACCAACGTGTACGGTGTGACAGTGACAGACATGTATGGCTGTAGCTATACGGCATCAAAATTGTTGATGGTATATTCTTCTCCGACTATTAGTGTTACTGGACCTACGACCGTATGTAATGGGGCAGAGGCTACGTTGACTGCCTCGGGTACGGCTACACATTTCCATTGGTCAACAGGAGATAGCACCGCATCCGTTACGGTTAATCCGCGATATACGACTACCTATCAGGTGGTGGGTTCCAATAATTATGGTTGTTCTGTTAGTGCTTCTTGGAATCTGACAGTGGCTCCGGTTCCCGTTGTCACCATAACCGGTGATACCGTCTTGTGTCAAGGACAAGTGACGGTGCTTACCAGTTCCAATGCCAGTAGCTTCCATTGGTCCACGGGCTCTAACAACAGAAGTATCAATGTCGCTACAACAGGCACTTATACGGTGACCGTAACGAATTCTACGGGTTGTACCAATAGTGCGTCCATTTATGTTCATGTCTATGAATATCCAAATCTGATGATTTTGGGTGATACCATGCTGTGCTATGGCGAGCAGACAGAATTGTTGGCGATAGGAGCTACGGATTATTTGTGGAGTACGGGCTCTACCAGTCCCAATATTGTGATAGCACCCGAAAGCAGTACAAGCTATACGGTACAGGCTTATAATGGTATCTGTATGGTAGAAGCTACGCGACAGGTGGTGGTCAATGAGAGACCAACTGCTGCAATTGCTGCTCCCGACGGTATTTGTGATGGTTCTGTCGTCACGTTGAGTGCCCAAGGTGGTATGGCCTATTTGTGGAGCACAGGACAGACCGCTGCCATGATTGATGTGCAAACAAGTGGAACTTATCAGCTGGTCGCATTCAACCAATATGGTTGTACCGATACGACAAGTCATACCTTGATACAGTATTCTAATCCACAGATTTCTATTACAGGTCCAACCGCTATCTGTCCGGATGCGGAGGGTATACTGACAGCTATCGGCAATGGTTCCATCTTGTGGAATACCGGTGATACGACTACTTCGATAACCGTTACAACACCAGGATATTATGCTGTGCAGGTGACCGATTTGAATGGCTGCTCTGCCACAACAAGCCAGAATGTATCCACTTTGTCATCCCCAGTGATTGTGATTGCCGGTCCCAATGATATGTGTGCCGATGAAACAGTTTCACTGACTGCGGTATGTGCCAATGCTTCATCTTTCAGTTGGAATACGGGTGTTTCAAATAATACTATCCAGGTAAGTCCTACGTCAACAACGACTTATTCGGTAACTGCCATATCAGCCGATGGTTGTGTGGCTCAACAAAACCATACTTTGGCTGTTCATCCAAGCTATGCTGCTAATTTTACAGATGAAATCTGTCAAGGTAATCCATACTCTGGTTATGGCTTCTCCATTCCTGTTCAGGATGTGCCGGGTGAGTTTGATTTTGTCGAGAACTTACAGACTGCGTACGGCTGCGACAGTATTCGTACACTTCATCTTACGGTGAGACCAAAACCTGTCATTACAGGAAATATCATTGGTAATAGCGAGGTGACTTACCCCGGTAATTTTGTTTATATGATTGATCCCGTCGAAAATGCCACTTTGTATGAATGGATTTTGTCTAACCCCAACTGGAGCGTTTCCTACAACCAGACCGTGGCACAGGTTACTGTCACATCGCCAGGCTCTGCGACTTTGTCGGTGTATGCCTTGAATGATTGTGGGCCATCACTGCCAGCGTCTATGCAGATTACATACGGTGTAGGTATTGATGATGCGGAAATGTCAGTGATACAGGTGTATCCGAATCCGACTAATGGCATGATCAATGTACAATGTACAATGAATAATGCACAATTGTTTAACGGAGAGTTGCAGTTGTTTGATATGTATGGTAAGATGTTGAATAGATGGGAGATGAGTGGTAATGACATGCAGCTTGATTTGTCATCCTTTGCCGCAGGTGTCTATTTGCTGAAACTGCGCAACACCCAAACCGCCACGGAAAGCGTTGTTAAAGTGGTGAAACAGTAATTAGTGGTCAGGTTTCAGGGGTTAGGTGTTAATAGTTGATAGTTAATAGTTAATCTGATTGTATGCATGTAATCACTAACACGTATTAACTAACACGTATTAACTAACACGAAGTCATCAACACGAAGTAATTAACACGAAGTAATTAACACGAAGTGACTAACACTAAAAACTATTAATTATTAACTGTTAACTATTAACTGTAAGCGTGCATCCCTCCAAAGAGGTTTATGCCCAAGTATGTCATGATGAGCAGGCAGAAGGCGATGAGGATGATCAGGTGATAGAGCCAAGGGTGGCGGTTAGCAGCGGGAATGACTCCCGGTAGGGCTGCGCAATAGCCTATAAGAGTGATAAGTGCCCAGGTCTCTTTGGGATCCCAACTCCAATACTGCCCCCAGCTGATGTTGGCCCATGCCGAGCCAATCATGATGCCAATAGCCAGCAATACCACACCGATAATGCAAAATACCTGGCTGATTTTTGTGATATTTTGAATGAGTTCTTGTTTTCTTTTCAGTATAATGAGAGGGATGCTGATGAGTGCCAATATAAAGGTGAACGTCAGCATGCTGTATGCGGTCATCAGAATGGCCACATGAATGGTAAGCCAAGGGGATATTAGTACGGGCATGAGGGGAGAGAAACTTCTGCCGCCCATCATCGTGGCTACCAAGATGATGAAAGCGGAGGCAATAAGTGAGGGTAGGGTAATGAAGCTGCTCTTTCGGCTGACAAACAAGCCGATGAGAAGCACCCCTGCCGAAAGTAGCATCAAGGTGTCGAAAAGACCGCTGAAGGGACTGTGTCCAGAAAGATAGCATCGCAAGCCGATGTCTGCCAAAACAAACGTCAGGGCAACGAACATAAAGATTAGGGCTAATGTTTTTGTCCATTTCGCATTGGAAACCGCCAAGAATAGTACCAACAATACTAAGGCCATGATGATTTCCATGAGGAAGATTTTGCTCTCTGGCTTGTATTGATTGTATGCTATTTCGATCAGCTCCCGTTGGCGCTTAATGCTGCCTGGGGTGCAACGTTTTTCTTGAAATTGGTATATAGAATTGATAATCTGTATATTCTGCGGATGATTATCTTCCTGGATAGATAGTTTGAGCCAGTCTAAAATGTGGGCAATGAAGAGTGTGTCAGCAGGGTCTGCCGAGCTGAGGTCATCCTCGGGAGCAAACCAGTGGTCCTGTTGCGGGAAGAGTTTCATGGCGGGGTGGACTTGGTCGGGCCACTTCTCAGGGAAAAGATAAATTTCGGTGACGAGTTGCACGGGGTTGTAGCCGGCTGGTATCTTGCCTTTTGGAAAATTTGCCTTGCAGTAGTCACGGGCATAGCTGTCGAAGGGAGCGATACGACCGCGGTAATAGACCGACAGCTTGCCGAAAGCCGCCGCCTCTTCAGTTGACAGTTGACAATTGACAGTTGACAGTTGATTGTTGGAATCTGAATTTTGAATTTTGAATTCTGAATTCTGCACCCTGTCCCCTGTCTCCTGTAACCTGTAACCTGAATTGGCTAAGGTAGAGGTGGGCAACGAGAGCATCAGCAGGCAGGCGACAGAGAGTGCACGTAGCAAACGCCTGAATGCCCCGTCGCGTCGCAACAGTAGCCATATCATTGACAGCAAGAGTAGGGCAAAGCCGATGTAGACCAGAGTTGTCCCCCAGGGGTCGTAACGGACGAGCAAAACGCTGCCGTCCAAGTCGGTGTCATAGTCTTCTTGGAAAATGCGATAATACCTGTATTTCAGGATTTTATTCATGGAAATCCGAGCCGTGAACACCTTCTCTCCGTCGGTCACAGTGACATGGCTGATGTAATCCTTGATGGTAGTAGTGCCTTCGTAATAGTCCACATTGAATTCATCCAGTCGGATGCTGAAAGGCAATTTTGTATCGGCAGAAGTGTTTCTACTATTATGGTCTTCGGTGGAAAATTTGGCTACACTGTCTCTGAAATCTTCATAAATGGATGAATTAGCTGCGGTATTGCTTTCCCCTTCGCGCAAATGCACATGTACGCTGCGGGCAGTGAACCAGGTGCACAATCCCCCCGCCACAATCAGCAAAATAGCGACAAATAAAGGAATCAAGTTTTTATTAAATGTTTTTAGCATAATTCATAAAATGAAACATATTCAATCGGCAAAAATACAAAAAAACGAAAGACAGCCATTGTCTAATTTACTAATTAACGAATTTGCTAATTAACTAATTGAAAAAATTCGTATCTTTGCACCTTTCAAAAATCGACTAAAATAATTTTTTATACTAATCAGTAAAGTAATTGAAAATGAGTAAAGTAAAGTACGTTTACACCTTTGGCGGAAAGACCGCTGAAGGCAAAGCCGACATGAAAAATTTGTTGGGTGGCAAGGGCGCAAACCTCGCCGAGATGTGTTTATTGGGACTGCCTGTTCCCGCAGGTCTGACCATCACTACTGAATGCTGCACCGCTTATTACGGTAACAACTGCCAGCTTCCTGAAGGTTTGATGGATGAGGTTTGGGCAGGTATGAGCAAGATGGAAAGCATTATGGGTATGAAATATGATGACCCCGAAAATCCTCTCTTGGTTTCCTGCCGTTCCGGTGCCCGTAGCTCCATGCCCGGCATGATGGATACCGTACTGAATATCGGTCTGAGCTCCAAAACTCTCCCCGGCCTGATTAAGAAAACCAATAACCCCCGCTTCGTATATGACTCCTATCGTCGTCTGATCATGATGTATGCCGATGTGGTTATGGAAAAAGCTGAGGGTATCGAACCCGCTGACGGCAAAGGCATCCGCAAACAGCTAGATGACATGCTGGATCAATTCAAAGAAAGCAAAGGTTATAAGAGCGACACTGAAATCACCGCTGATGAATTGCTGCAGTTAGCCAATGCATTCAAGGCTAAAATTAAAGAAGTGCTCGGCACTGAATTCCCAGATGACGCTAAGGCTCAGCTGGAAGGCGGTATCAAGGCCGTTTTCAAGAGCTGGAACGGTAAAAAGGCCATCTCTTATCGTCGTATCGAAGGTATTCCCGATGACTGGGGCACTGCTGTGAACGTGCAGACTATGGTGTTCGGTAACATGGGCGAAACCTCCGCTACCGGTGTGGCTTTCACCCGTAACCCCGCTACTGGTGACAACCAGTTCTATGGCGAATGGTTGATCAACGCTCAGGGCGAGGACGTCGTGGCTGGTATCCGTACCCCCAACCCCTTGAACGATGACACTAAGAACGAGCAGAACAAGCACATGCATTCTATGCAGGAGCTGATGCCCGAAACTTATAAGGAACTCTGCGAGATCCGTGAAATCTTGGAGAAGAACTATCATGACATGCTCGATATCGAGTTCACCATCCAGGACGGTAAGCTGTATATGTTGCAGTGCCGCGTGGGTAAACGTACCGGTGTGGCCGCTTTGACTATGGCTCTCGATATGTTGCACGAAGGTCTGATTGACGAGAAGGAAGTGGTGATGCGCCTCTCTCCCGCTCAGTTGGACGAACTGCTGCACCCGATTTTGGATGCCGCTGACGAAAAGAAACACGAAGTGATCGCCAAGGGTCTTCCCGCAGGTCCTGGTGGTGCTGTAGGTATCATCGCTCTCGACAGCGAAAAGGCTAAAGAATATGCCGCTAAGAAAGTGAAAAACATCCTCGTTCGTGAGGAAACCAACCCCGAAGATGTGGAAGGTATGCGTGCCGCTACCGGTATTCTCACCGCTCGTGGTGGTATGACCTCTCACGCTGCTCTCGTGGCTCGTGGCTGGGGTAAATGCTGTATCGTAGGTTGCGACGCCGTTCATATCGACATGAATGCACGCACCGTTAACATCGCTGGCAAGACCTTCAAAGAAGGTGACCTGCTGAGCTTGAACGGCTCCAAAGGCTGGGTTTACGCTGAGGAAGTGAAGATGATTGACGCTACTGAAAATCCGTTGTTCCAGGAATTCATGAAGCTGGTGGACAAATACCGCACTATGGGTGTCCGTACCAACGCCGACAACCCCGATGACGCTCAGAACGCTGTGAACTTCGGTGCTGAAGGTATTGGTCTGTTCCGTATCGAACACATGTTCTATGGCAAGAACAGCGAGAAACCGTTGGCTAAGCTGCGTAATATGATTCTGACCAACACTACTGAAGATCGTATCGCTGCTCTGAAGGAACTGGAACCCTATATCCGCGAAAGTGCAAAAGGTACCTTGAAAGTGCTGGATGGCAAACCGCTGACTTTCCGTTTGATGGATCCTCCATTGCATGAATTCGTTCCCAAGACCAACGAGAAAGCTAAAATCGAAGCTTTGGCTAAGGAACGTGGCATGAGCGAAGAAGAATTGGTAAAACGTATCGAGGCATTGCACGAAGTGAACCCGATGATGGGTCTCCGTGGTGTTCGTCTGGGTATTGTTTATCCCGAAATCACTGAAACTCAGTTCCGTGCTTTGTTCCAGGCTACTGCTGAATTGATGAAGGAAGGCCACGATCCTCGTTTGGAAATCATGGTTCCCCTCACCATCAATGTGAAAGAGTTAGAGCACCAGAAAGCTATCGCTAACCGCGTGAAAGCTGAAATCGAGGCTCAGTTCGGCGTAACCATCGACTATCTCTTCGGAACTATGATTGAGATTCCGAGAGCTACATTGGTAGCCGACAAGATTGCCGAGGTGGCACAGTTCTTCAGCTTCGGTACCAACGACTTGACCCAGATGACCTTCGGCTTCAGCCGTGACGATGTGAACGCTATCGTTCATACCTACGTTGATGAGAAGATTATCCCCGCCGATCCATTCAACACTTTGGATCAGGAAGGCGTTGGCCAGTTGGTGAAATTAGGTGTGGAACGTGGTCGTAGCACCCGTGCCAACCTGAAGTGCGGTGTTTGCGGTGAGCACGGTGGTGATCCCGCTTCTGTAGAGTTCTTCTACAAAGCCGGTATGACCTACGTTTCTTGCTCTCCGTTCCGCGTACCAGTAGCTCGTCTGGCCGCTGCCCAGGCTGCTATCAAGAATGCGTAAACAATTGGCTTGAATAAAAAAAAAGGTGGTCGTTCGACCACCTTTTTTTATATTCCCCATGCATCCAACTGGTACTTCGCCTCAATCTTATCCTCAATACTGTCATCCAGCAGGTGGAAGAAATCAATGCCGGTCATTTTCTCAATGGTATCGATGCTGCGGGCATAGCTGCGCAGAGGTCTTGTGCCGGCCTCATTCTTGAAATAGAAACCAATGGCCTGCCACTCACCATTGATGTGGCATAATAACACCTTGAAAAAGGCGTCTGGAACGGCGACTTTGGCTCTTCCGATAGTTTCATAATCTTCTCCTACAATGGGTCCGCAAATCACATAAATATTGCCGTAAGAGCATGCCCATATGTTGACACGCTCTTCCAATTGCTGCCATACGCCTGAGTTGAGGTTGTGATTCTGTGGACAAATATTGGAAGTGTAAAAACTTTCGTTCATGGCTTGCTGGTCCCATTTCATGTTGACTGCTGGTGCCATGTGGCCACGGTCGTAACCCGAACGGGAGTAGTCGAAGGTAGTGGGGGTACAGTCGCTAAGCTGCGGGTCCGGCTCAAAATTTTGTGCGCGGGGGATGTCTCCTTCCAACTCTTCTTCGGTCAGCTCGTATGCCACCCAATTCGGAATATGCCATTCGGGATTGAAATTTACAGTGTATCCCGTATGTATTACCTGTTTCCCTTTGCGTTGAATCGTGTAGCGCGGAATCTCCATCATCGAATCGGGATTTTGTATGCTGCTTTGATTCATTCTTTTAGACGGGCTCGGCAGTTCTGCTGAAGCTTGGCGTGAAGGCAGCATCAGCACAAAAGCTAACGATATACAAAGTATGGCTATGCCAAGTAAGGCAAAGATTAGAGTGCGATTTCTTTGGGTCATATTGTTTTTCGGTATTATCTCTTTGCAAAAGTAAAAAAAAATTATTTGTGTTGTAACGTTTTTCTGCTTTCATACGTCTTCAATATGTGAAGATGATTTTTCAGGATGGAAGAAAAATATATAACAACCTTAAAATAAATATATTATGAAAAAAATCTTTGCTTTGGTTTTGGGCTTCGCCCTTCCTTTTTTATTTGCTGTTTCCTTATCTTCATGCAAAAAAGAAAAGATTGAAGAGAATCAGGAACCTGTAGGAGATGGTTTAATCCAAAATGCTGTCCAGGATTATGACGGCAACACGTACAATGCTGTTAAATTAGGTAAACAAGTTTGGATGGCTTCTAATTTGCGTACTACCCATTATGCAGATGGAACAGTTATACCATTGGGAGAAATGATGCACAACCTCAGTGCTTCCACTCCTTATCGTTATTATCCGGACAATAACAGCTCTACCGTCGGTACTTATGGCTATTTGTATAATTTCTCAGCTGCTACGAATAAAGTTAGTAGCAGTACCGCTAATCCAAGTGGCGTGCAGGGCGCTTGTCCTAATGGATGGCATTTACCTTCAGATGCGGAATGGAAAGAACTTACGGATTATCTTAGCACCCAGTCGAATTTTCAAAGTGGCGGTGCTGCCAATATCGCAAAAGCTTTGGCTTCGACAAGTGGCTGGGACCAAAGCTCTGTGCCAAATTCTGTGGGTAATAATCAGTCTTCAAATAACGCTACAGGTTTTAATGCCCTTCCTGCGGGAGAGTGCCAGCAAACCCCAAATTACTTTGGCGGTAGTGCCTATTTTTGGACCGCCACTAAATATGGCAATGGTACAGGAGAAAATGATCTGGTAGCTATCGACCGTGTGATGCGTTACTATGAGGCAACGGTTACAAGTGAAGAATACGGGGCTTTTAAGCAAAATGGCATGTCTGTGCGCTGTGTGCGTGACTAATTTGTTCAAGCTATTACCCCTATAGTTTGTTTTTATATTTTGAGAGAAGTTGTTCGGTTGAATATCATCGGGCAACTTCTCTTTTTACGATTTTGGTCATAATTGGATTCTTGATGCATCCCGGAATGATGGCGGAGAAACAATAACTCAAAGGGTTGATGATGATGTGTCTTTTGCCTCGCAAAGTCTGGCGGATGCATTTTTGAGCTATCTGTCCCGTGGATTTTAAGGTGAAACGGCCTAAGAAGCCTTGTTTCTCAATGCGTGCGGTCACTTCGGGATTGGTGGCCATGGCGCCTGGCGAGGCGTAGCTGAAACTGACCGCTGTCCCTTTGAACTCTTCCCTCATACCGTATGTCCAATGTCTCAAAAAGGCTTTGCTGGCGGGATAAACAGTTTTATAACCCGTGGCGGTAAAGGCGGCCATGCTGCCGATATTGAGTATGTATGCGCGTTCCTGTTTCATCAAGTTTGGAAGCAGCTCGTGAGTTAATAGGGCAGTGGCTCTTATGTTCAACTGAATGATGCGGTCAAGATAGTCGCAGTCCGCTTCGGTAAAAGCTTTGCTGCCACCCATGCCGGCATTGTTGACCAACATGAAAACCTCATATTGACTGTTGATTTTTTCTGCCAATGCCAAGACTTCTTCTTTTTGGCACAGATTAGCTGTGAAAGAAACACATTGGGTATTGTATTTTGCGTTGATTTCGGCACATGCAAGACCCACGTTCTCGTTTGTCCCAATCATAATGGAACTTATTCCACGTCGAGCCAGCTCTATAACCAGTTCCTTACCCAATCCTCGGCTAGCCCCTGTCACCACTGCATATTGCCCACCCATAATTACCATCAACTATTAATTATTAATTGTTAATTGTTAATTGTTAATTGTTAATTGTTAATGTCTTTCCTATAGCACCTTCTCCTAAAATAAGGTTCCGTCTCATATTTCTTCCAGATATGTGAGGCTACATTGGTCTCTAACTGCTGGGCGGTGAAAGCGTATTCGTAGCCTTTGGCAATGAAATTCTCGTGCAACTGCTTGTGGTATAATACATGAATGCCGGTATGCATATATTCTGGCAACACTCCTGTGAGGTACATATCCACGTATTTGTTTTTTCGCAGGGCTTTGACCACATAGTACCAGCCTCCGCCGGGGAATAGCCTGCCATTGGCTTTGCGGAGTGCCTGGCTTAAGGAGGGTAGGCAAAAGGCAAAGCCCACTATCCTGCCGTTTTCATCCTCCAAGACGGATGACAGTTGGGTGTCGGCTACCTGGAAGTCCTCCTCAATGGTCCACTGGATTTCCTCATCGGTTAAAGGAATGAAATTAAAGATGTTGGCATAGCTTCGGTTCAGCACATGGAAGAATTCCATGCCGCATTTTTTCAGCTCATCCCGGTTCTTGAGATGACGGAGCCTTACTTTGTATTTGCGGGAAAGAAGGTCCGCCAGACGTTCGAAGTTTTCTGGCAGTTCTTTGGATACTTTTACTTTGTATTGAATATAGTCCACCTCTTTCTCAAAGCCTATTTGTTCAATTAGCTTTGGATAGTATTCGTAATTGTAGTCAGCACTGATAGAAGGGGTATGGTCGAAGCCCTCAACGAGCATGGCTTGTCTTTCCATGTTGGAATAACGGGAGGGACCGCAGATTTCTGTCAGCATTTGCTCTCGTCCCCATTCTTCTACCTTGTCAATCAGAGCTTTCGCCACGTTGATGTCATCAATAGTGTCGAACCAGCCGAAGCGTATACGTTTTTGCTGTTTTAGTTCATTGCATTTGTGGTTAATGATGCCAGCGATACGGCCCACAATCTTATCATCTTGATAGGCCATCCACATCCGTAAGTCACAGAAACTCAATGCGGGATGTCGGGTGAGTGTGTTGTATTCACTATTGTCCAAAGGGGGTACATAATGCTTACAATCCTTGTAGAGCCGTTTTGGGAAATTGATGAATTCCCAAATATCTTTTCCTTTTGTTATCTCTCTGATTTCCATATTGTTGTATGAAGATGCTTATTCTGTTTTACGCAGGTGACTCAAATGTTTTTCCCACTTCCAGGCTGATTCCACCATGTCATCCAGGTCGTATCTGCAATGCCAGTCGAGTAGGGTATTGGCTCGCTGACTGTTGCTGTATATGGCAGGCACATCCCCAGGACGTCGGCCACCAATAGTGTAGTTCAGCTTAATGTGATTGACTTTCTCAAAGGCATTGATGATTTCCAATACTGAAACGCCGTTGCCGCTGCCCAAGTTGAAGATTTCGCAGTTGCTTTCATTCTTTTTGTCCATCAGAAATTGCAAAGCTTTTACATGGGCATTGGCGATGTCGCAAACATGAATATAGTCGCGGATGCAGGAACCGTCGCGGGTGTCATAGTCCGTGCCAAAGACCGTCAGTTGCTTCATTTTGCCGATGGCTACCTGAGTGACGATGGGCATGAGGTTGTTGGGTTTGTCGGGTGATAATTCGCCATTTAAGCCGCTCATGTCACAGCCTACTGGGTTGAAATAGCGTAGAATGACGCTCTGAAAGTCTGGACGCTGTTTACAGAAGAAATGAATCATCTGTTCTCCTATTTGCTTAGTATGGGCATAGGGGCAGAAGGGTGTGCCAAACGGTGTTTTCTCGCTAACGGGAAGCTCTTTTACATCCCCATATATAGAAGCGGAAGATGAGAAAATCAGTCGGGGTATATGGTACAATTCGCAAGCCTCCAGTACATTCTCCAGAGAACCGAGGTTATTGCGGTAGTACATCAGCGGTTTCTCCATGGATTCGGGTACGCATTTGAAAGCGGCGAAGTGGATGATGCCGGCAATGGGGGCCTCTTGTTCAATTACAGAAAAAAAAGCGTTTCTGTCGCAAATGTCTATATTGTGATGCTTGACCCGGACACCCGTGATTTCCTCAATTCTGTCGATAGTCTCAGGGGTTGAACGCACGCAGCTATCCACCGCCACAGCTTCGAATTGCCCACTTTTGATCAATTCGATAATGGTGTGTGAACCAATATAGCCCGTCCCTCCAGTGACGATGATTTTAGCTTTCATGCGCTTGCAAATTAATTGAATTCCTCTTACGGAATATTACAAAATGCAAACTTACAAATAAAATTTGATTATTGGACACAATTTGGTGAAAAAAGATACTGATTTTAATGCTTAATGTTTTTTTGAGGGAAGTAGGCTGGCAAGAGTGGGTGTAGGGACGCATTGCATGCATCCGCATTCGTGCCTGTATCCGCCCTGTATCCGTCTCATGTAGGGCTGTCACATTGTGGCAGCCGCATGGCAGGTTTGTCACGGCTGCCGTGATACGACAGCCCTACGTTGCATGCAGGCTGGAAGCCTGCACGCAGCATAGCCCAGGGTAAGGTGCGAGGAACGAGCACCGCAACCCAGGGTAGAAATGGCCGTTTGTGTTAGATCGCGGCGCAAGTATCGCATGCCCCGAAGCACAATCCCCGCACGCCGCGAAAGTGAGGCAAGAGGAAATAGAAATTTGTCAACTGTCAACTGTCAATTGACAACTGCTAACAGTTCCCCCACAACAAAACAACTTCCTCCCACAAAAATGAGGTCATCGGGGGCGGCATCGGCGTTGGCTTGCTTGAAAGCATTGGCCACGGTGCCGCAAACACGGCAACTCAAACCATGCTGCTGCATGCGTTCCGCTAATTCTTCTGCGGGAATGGCACGCTCAATCTGTGCCTGGCATACGTAATATTCGGCATCTTGGGGCAACATGCCGATAACTTGCTCCACATCTTTGTCTTTTACCATACCGAAGACCATCCTCAGCTGGCGGCAGGAGTATTGTTTCAGTTGCTGCATAGTAAGCCTCAAACCTCCAGGGTTGTGGCCCACATCGCAGATGGTCAGCGGCTCGCGGCGCAAAATCTGCCAGCGGCCCTGGAATCCCGTGTTGCTCACCATGTATTGTATGGCTTGTGGCACCACATCTTTCTCAGCAGGCCATAGTTCTTCGATGACTTCTGTCGCCTGCAAGAAGGTTTTGAGGTTTTTGAGCTGGTACTCGCCTTGAAGCGGCATTTGCAAATGCTCGTATAGGGTGTTGCCCATCACATCAATCACACTTAGGTCGTCGAAGTTGCCGCTGAAGCTGTAGTTGTCCTCCGCTAAAAATAGGGGAGCATCCTTCTTGTTGGCAATGTCCTCGAAAACGGGGAAACTCTCGGGATGGAATTCGCCAATGACGACAGGCGTTTTGGGCTTGATGATGCCCGCTTTCTCTTTGGCGATTTTGGCAATGCTGTCGCCTAACATCTGGGTGTGTTCCAATGAAATGTTGGTGATGACAGAGAGTAGGGGAGAGAGTACGTTGGTGGAATCCAGGCGGCCTCCGAGGCCCACTTCAATGACTGCCACATCCACTTTCTCTTCTGCAAAATAGTGGAAAGCCAAGGCTGTGGTCATCTCGAAAAATGACGGTTCCAGCAGGTCGAATTGAGACTGGAATTTGTTGAAAAATGCCAATACCGACTCTTCGCTGATCATCTGTCCGTTCAGGCGGATGCGTTCGCGGAAATCCACCAAATGGGGCGAGGTGAAAAGTCCGGTTTTGCATCCTCGCTCTTGGAAATAGGAGGCCAAAAGGTGAGCTACGGAGCCCTTGCCGTTGGTGCCGGCAATGTGTACGGCTTTGAATTTGCGTTCGGGGTGGCCGGTAATGTCCATCAGGGCCTCAATGTTTTCCAGCCCTTCCTTATAGGCGGCACTACCGATTTTATGATACATTGGATAGGCTTGGAAAATCTTATCCAACAATGATTTATACATGATGAATGAGTTTTCGGTTTACTTGAAAACAATGATGCGCAATTCCTCTTTGCCTTTGACATATTTAGCCGTTTTGGCTTTTGCCACACATTCGGCTTGTATGCTGCGATTGGTGATGGTGGTAGGGTATTTATTGTTGCTAATGACACGTGCGTCAATTACATTCCCATCAGCATCGACATGTACTTCTACACAGACTTGTCCGGTTTCTGACACTGTCTGTTCGGGCATATATTTATAATTACGAGTGCCGGTGCCATAGCCGATACCTCCACCGTAGCCTCCTCCCGTGCCGGGACCGAGTCCGCTGCCAGAACCGCTGCCACTGCCCGTGCCGCTACCTCCGCCGCTGCCACCGCCACGTCCGGGCCTATAGGCCGCATTTACATCAGGTTTGGGTTCTTCTACTACGGGAGTCTTTTCCGCAGTGGTCTTCGGCTTGTGTGTGCCGCTAATGACAGGAGCTTCCTCGGCGTTCTGTGTGGCTACGGGTACTGATGAGCTGGCGGGCTGTGTCTTGTGTTGTGAGGCTTGCACGCCACCGCCGCCACCTCCACCGGAGGTCAGCTCGATTAAGATGGCTTTCTTGGCGGGTGGTGGTGGCACCATCTCCGTGAAACCACAGCAGATCATGAAAACCATCAATAACAACATGGTGATGGCCGTCACCCCTGCCGATATGATTTTATTTTTTTTCTCTTGGTCCATTATCCATTGGTATTAATTCCCTGCGGGAAATTATCTAACATCCATCATCCTGTAATCCTGTAATCCTGTAATCTTTACGGTTCCACCGCAATTTATATCTGTCCCCTGTATCCTGTTCCTCTATGCGGCGGCTGCGGTTCCACCGCAATTTATATCTGTCCCCTGTATCCTGTTCATCTATGCGGCGGTTGCGGTTCCACCGCAAACTTCTACCTTCTACCTTCTACCTGCGTATCTGGCGGAACCTCCATTCTATGCGGCGGTTGCGGTTCCACCGCAAACTTCTACCTTCTACCTTCTACCTATTTCGCCTCTGTCGCCAGCACAATCTTATATCGGTCCGCTTCCTCAAATTCGTCATTCAGCTGGTTCAGCACATCCATCAACGCCACCACATTTTCAATAGGCACGGTCTTGTCGGCACGTAGCACGATGGCTTTGTTCTCCGATTTGTCGTTAGCAGCGGCATCCTGCAAAGCGGGCAACAGCTCTTCGTATGCGATGGGGGCCGACTGATGACTTTGGGGGTTCACATAGTAGTTCTTCTCAGCATCAATGTACACCTCAATATTTCTTGAGGCCAGCTGTTTGCCCGAATTGCTCCGCGGCAGCAGCAAGTTGATGGCATTTGGTGCCACCAGCGTCGAGGTGATCATGAAGAATATCAGCAACAGGAACACCAAGTCCGACATGGAGGCCGAATTGAACTGTACGTTCTGTTTATTTTGCAGTTGTATATTCATCTTGATAAAATTAGTGAATTTGTAAATTAGCAAATTAGCAAATTAATAATTAGCACATTTGCTAATTAACTAATTTGCACATTGAAAAATTACATGGGCTCGTGCAACAGGTCCATGAATTCGGTGGATTTGGCCTCCAGCATATACACTACATTGGAAATTCTGTTGACCAGAATGTTATAGAAGAAATAAGCGATAATACCCACAATCAAACCGCCTACAGTAGTGATCATTGCGGTGTAAATACCTGATGACAATGTGCTTACATCCAAGTTGTTGGGGTTGGCGGCCATGTTGTGGAAGGCAATGACCATACCTACAACTGTACCCAAGAATCCCAACATGGGACCTGCACCGGAGATGGTACCCACAATGGATACTCGTTTTTCCAAGCGTTGGATTTCCAACTTGCCAGTGTTTTCGATGGCTGCGGCAATATCATTGAGCGGCTTGCCCAATCGTGACAAACCTTTCTCAATCATGCGGGCCAGGGGAGTGTCGTTGCCTTTGCACAAAGCTACTGCCGACTCAATCTTGCCGTCATGGATAAAATCGCGGATGTTGTTCATGAAATTACGGTCTTCCTTGCTGGCTTTATCCAGCACCAGCATTCTCTCTACAAATATGTAAATGGCCAAGCACAGCATGATGATAAGAGGTATCATGATCCATAAGCTGTTGACATCAAAAACCAGTTGGAAAATGCTGAGTTGGTGTTCTGTCGCCTCCGTCACGGTCTCGCTGACGGGAATTTCTGCTTGTAATAATGTTAGATAGTTCATAATCTGGAAAATTTTGACAAAAATACGATTAGTCCTCTAATTTCTTTTGCATTAGATAACGAAATTTCCAACATATTATTGTTAATATTCTTTTCTTATTAAAATAATTTGTCATGACAAAAAGAAGTATTTTTGTAAGATATTTAATTACTTTAGAAGGATTGTAGTTTATGTATAACGCCAACAAAAAGCCGAAGCCTGTGGTGAACAAGGTGAAGACCGCAAAACTTGTCTCCCAAAAGTCCTCTGGCAAAGGGAAAAAAGAAAGGAAAAATTCAAAGAAAGGGAAAGAAAAATCCTCATCAACTTCTTCTGGTGGTGGAATTTTCGGACCGCGCGCTATGCAAGTATATGGTGTGCTGCTGATGCTTTTTGCCGTGCTGTTGCTGGTGTCACTTGTCTCTTATTTCTTTCATCATGAGGCCGACCTCTCACATGTGTCTGGACATATAGCCCCCGGTAATGTGGCAGGTACTTTGGGCGCTCACTTGGCCTATTTCTTTGTGGATTGTTGCATGGGAATTTTCTCACTCGGTTTTGCCTTCCTGCTTTTCCTCTATGGTATCCGGCTCACTTTCTCCAAAACTCCACTCCCGTTGTTCCGCACCACAGTGGCTACACTGCTGACCATGGCATGGCTGTCATTGACTTTGGGTGTGTTTGTCTATAGCTCCGACAATGAGTTCTTGGCTGGTAATTTTGGCACTTACTTTTCCAATCTGCTGGTTTCTGCTACAGGTCGCTGGGTGGCAATCCTCATCTTGATTGCTTTGTTGCTGATCCTGCTGATTTTGTGTTATAATTTCTCCATGAGCTATTTCTTGAAGTTGCGTCTGCCTAAAAGAGCTCAGTCTGGTGCCAATGATGCGAATGAAGTGGTGGATAATCAGAATAAAAAGAAAAGAAAAAGATGGTTTAGCCGCGACGAGGAGGAGGAAGAGGTTAAGTTTGAACCCCAGACGGAGGATACCAAATTGTCGGATTTGTATATCACCAATAAGAATGAGCTGAGCGACGAGTATCGTGGCAATGTATTCCATTTTGAGCCTACGGAAAAAGAAGATAAAGTCGAGGAGGAAAAGGTGCAGGATGATGGTTTTGCCGAATTGTTGTCCCATAAAAAGGAACAAAAGAAGTTTGAGGAAGTTCCTTTTGAGGTGAAGATGGGCGGTGGCGAAAAAACCGCGGATGAGCTCTTCCCAGGAGTGGAAGAAGAGGTACTTGAACCCACTGATGCTGAAAATGAAAGTTCTGAAAATGCTGAAACTGGTGTTGCCGAGGAACCTTTGGAAGATTATGACCCCAGAAAGGATTTGTCCTTCTATCAATTCCCGTCCTTGGACCTATTGAATGATTATCCTGCCAAGGAAGCTAATGAAGAGCAGATGCGTAAAGAATTGACCGAGAAAAAGGTGCGTATTGAACAAACCCTGAATAATTTCGGAATTAGCATCAAAAATATCACAGCTACGGTTGGACCGACGGTTACCTTGTATGAAATTGTGCCTGCGGAAGGCGTTCGTATTAGCAAAATCAAGAACTTGGAGGATGATATCGCATTGAGCTTGGCTGCCTTGGGTATCCGTATTATTGCTCCTATTCCTGGTCGCGGAACCATCGGTATTGAAGTGCCGAACAAGTCGCCGAATATCGTGTCGATGAAGGATGTGCTGGCTTCCGACAAGTTCAAGAACAACAAGTATGAGCTGCCGATTGCCTTGGGTAAGACCATCAGCGATGAGCCGTTTGTGGTGGATTTGGCCAAAATGCCGCATGTACTGATGGCAGGTGCAACTGGTCAGGGTAAATCTGTGGGCTTGAACGCCATTATCACATCTCTGCTTTATACCAAACATCCATCTGAGTTGAAGTTTGTGTTGGTGGATCCCAAGAAAGTGGAATTCACCCTTTATTCAGCCATCGAAAATCATTATTTGGCAAAGCTTCCGGATGTGGAAGAGGCTATTATTACCGATACCAAGAAGGTGGTGCGTACTTTGAATTCGCTTTGTGCCGAGATGGATCAGCGTTATGACCTGCTGAAAATCGCAAAAACAAGAAATATCAAGGAATACAACGCGAAATTCTGCGCACGCAAGCTTTCTCCCGCATTCGGCCACCGCTATCTGCCCTATATCGTGTTGATTATAGATGAGTTCGGTGATCTGATCATGACGGCGGGCCGTGAGGTGGAAATGCCTATCGCCCGTCTGGCCCAGCTGGCACGTGCTATCGGTATCCATTTGGTTATCGCTACCCAGCGTCCATCTGTCAACATTATCACAGGTATCATCAAGGCCAACTTCCCCGCTCGTATCGCGTTCCGTGTTACTTCCATCGTTGACTCGCGTACCATCCTCGATGGTAGCGGTGCCAACCAGCTGATAGGTAAGGGTGATATGCTGATTTCCACAGGTAGCGACCTTATTCGTCTGCAATGCGCGTTTGTCGATACCCCCGAAGTGGAACGTGTAGTCAATTTTATCGAGGAACAACAGGCTTATCCCGAACCCTTCCTCTTGCCTGAAGTGGCGGAAGAAGCATCAGATGACCGCGGCTCTGACGGCGGTGACGATTTCGACTCGGATGAGATTGACCCGCTCTTCATGGATGCGGCTACCTTGGTGGTGCAAACACAGCAGGGCTCAACCTCAAGCATTCAGCGAAAAATGAAACTGGGGTATAATAGGGCAGGGCGTATCATGGACCAGTTGGAGGAATTTGGCATTGTCGGTCCGGCAGAACGGAGTGGAAAACCCCGTGAGGTGAAAGTGAAAACCTCTGAAGAACTGAAAGTTATACTTCAACGTATGGGAATTCTTTAAACTTGCGGTTTTTTCTTATATCTTAAGGTAAAATATATTGTATATTTGCCGCGAATTAAAGTTCAACCCTAAAACTAACAACAATGAAAAGAATAAGCCTGATAATCGCAATCGTTCTGGCAACATTCGGCCTCAGTGCCCAGAGTGTTGACGGAGGGGCTACGCCCATTTTGAAGAAGCTTGCCTCCAAGTATGCGGCTTATACGACCATGAAAATCGATTACACCTACAAGTGCGAGAAAAATGACAAGGTGCTGGACAGTAAATCGGGTGTGATGACAATCAAGGGTGAAAAATATACCTTTGTCTTTGGCAACCAAACCAGCTATTGCGATGGCAAAACGCTGTGGAACTATCAGAAGGATGTGAATGAGGTTTCTATATTCGAATATATTGAAGAAGAAGATAATCTGCTGAACCCGGCAAAGATCCTTGGCGAATGGGATAAGGAATACCGAGCCAAATTCATCCGTGAAGATACTGAAAACAGCAAACTGGTGCAGATCATCGACCTGATGCCGATACAGTCAAGCTCCTTCTACAAAATCCGTTTGGTGATTGATAAGGCAAAGCAGGAAATTATGAGCATTTCGGCTTTTGAAAAAGATAATACTATTTATAGCTATCACATTGATAAATTCGTGACCAACAGTCCTATGGAAGACAGCTCTTTCGTCTTCGATTTGACCAAACATCCAGACGTTGACGTCAATGACATGAGATAGTTGATAGTTGACAGTTGATAATTGATAATTGATAATTGATAATTAACCTTCCTAACCCTCCTAACCCTCCTAACCCTCCTAACTCTCCTAACTCTCCTAACCCCTAACCCCTAACCCCTGACCCCTATAATGAAACACACCTCCTTAATCATCCTCACCCTCGCATTGCTCTTGTCTGCATGCAGCTCTACCAAAGTGCTGAAGGACAATGAGTATATGCTTGTCAAGAATACGGTGACGGTGAAGGATGTGAAGGGGGACGAGTTTTCGGATATGGTCAACTATGTGCAACCTCTGCCTAATAGCAAGTTCATGGGCATCTTCAATTTGAAGACCTCCCTTTATGCTTCTGCCCAACCTAAACTGGACAAGAAAACAGGGATGCTGAAGGACAATAAGGCCAGAAGATGGCTGCGCGAAAGTGTGGGTGAACCTCCTGTGCTTTTGGATTCAGCTCTGATTACCAAGTCGGAACAGAAACTGAAAACCGTGATGAAACAGAAGGGCTTTTTCCATGCTGAAGTCAGTTCAGAAGTTGCTTTTCCGCATAAGAAAAAGGCTCAGGTGAATTATTTTGTGAAAGCTAACGAGCCTTATTATGTGCGTAGAGTGAGTATGAGTGTCCCGGTGTATGAGTTCAGAAAGATTTTTGTGCTCAACATGCGTGATGCAGCTATTAAGCGGGGTGACCGTTACGATGAGGATCTGATTACTGATGAAATAGACAGAATGGTGAAATTGCTGAGGAATGAAGGATACTACCATGCGAATTCATCATTGTTTTATTGTGAAGTGGATACTATTAATGCTTCTGATTATCGGAATGAAAAAGGATATAAAACATTGGTACTTAATTTTGTAATGGATACTACCGATGTGCAGGCAGTGGAGAAAAGCGAGTATCGTTACTATTTTGAAAATGTGAATATTCATCCTAATTACAACTTGGCTTATCCTGAAGATGCAGAATATGACACCACCATGTTCTACTCATATCGCTTGAAAAGTGACTCGACAAATTATGCATTCATTACTCCAAAACTGAAAAATCGTTACCGCAAGAATGGTAAGTTGAAGAAAGACTTCAAATACAGAACCTTGACCGACAAGATATACAGCAAAAAGGGTACCATGTATTCTGAAGATTTGTATTCTCGTTCCAAGAAAGGTTTGTCGGACTTGAATAATTTCAGCAATATAGAAATTATTTTTACGGAGGATTTGTCCAAACGTGATACTGTTACCAAAACGGGCTACCTGAATTCAGAATATCGTTTGGTGAGAAGAAAAGTCCATAGTATTGGAGGCCAAGTGGATGTGCGCTCGGATAAGAGCGGTTTGTCATTTACATACGGGAACAAGAATCTGTTCAAGGGAGCAGAAAATTTCAATTTCAATATTTATGGCAGCTATTTTTATTATTCGAAAGAGTACCAGTATCCGGAAGTTGGCGCCAATGTGAAAATCGATTTTCCCCGTTTGTTCCTGTTTAAGCATTTCGAAAATCCGAAGGCATTGAAGTACTCCACATCTGTAGTACTTGGAACTACTTATTCCGGCTTGTATGTGCGATGGATGTTTAACGCAAGTTTTTACTATACTATCCGACCCAATAACTACATTACGCACGAGATTACTCCTGTTGAGTTCAGAACTATCAATAATGACGGTTCGAGAAGTATGCTGTTTCTGGAATATTATACTGATGATTATTTGAATCGTTTTGACCAGTTCTTCTTGCTTTCATTCAAGTACGCTTTTAATTATGTGGTTCCTTTCAAGAAGAACAAGCAAAAAAACAACATGCGTTTTACTTTGTTGTTTGAATCCAGCGGCTTGTTGCTGACAGGCCTGAATGCTTTGTTTTCGCCTCATGAGCGATGGACAATGGGCAATTATAACTATGTATGCTACGAGGGATTGGAGTTTATTTTCAAATATAGCAGAACTATAAACGATAACAATTCGTTTGCTATGCGCTTGAATGCAGGCTTCAAGTTGCCTATCGGTCCAGAAAGTAATATCCCATACGAACTTGGCTATTATCTGGGAGGAAGTAGTAGTATGAGAGGTTTCCCGTACAGAAGGGTGGGGCCAGGTGCATATTATGGTGGCCGAAGAGTGGAATATACCGGAGATGTGAAGTTTGAGTTGAATTTGGAATATCGTGGTACGATTTATAAGGCATTCAAGTATGGCGTGTTTATCGATGCCGGTAATGTGTGGATGTCCCGTAAATATGGAGGCATGGAGAATGCTGAATTCAGTTTCAAACGTTTCTATAAGGAGCTGGCTGTATGTGCCGGTGTGGGTATCCGCTTGGACTTCAACTTCTTCATTATCCGCTTGGATTATGCGGTACCCTTCTATGATCCGCGTTTAGAGTTTGCTGGAGGGCCATGGATCAATAAGAAATGGACAGAAGGTAGAAACAAGATTGATAAACTTTGGTACTGGGCTCAGGGTTTTAAATTCGCTATCGGTCATGCTTTCTAAACAGGGTTTTCAGTCGCTTTTCCGTCAACAGATTCCTTTTGAGCCTACAGCCGGACAGGAAACGGCTATCGATATGCTGTCGGAATTTGTGACTACACCGCAGCCCAATGCTTTGTTTGTGCTGAAAGGCTATGCCGGTACGGGTAAAACGACCTTGGTGAGTGCCTTGGTAAAGACCATGAACAAGTTGAATCAGCGGGTGGTGTTGCTGGCTCCGACAGGTCGTGCGGCAAAGGTTTTTTCGGTATATTCTGGTAATAAAGCTTTTACTATCCATAAGCATATCTATAGAGTGCAGATGCAGGAGGGAATGCTGCATTTCAGCAGGAAAGACAATAAGCTGAACCGCACTTTGTTTATCGTGGATGAAGTGTCCATGATTTCCGATTCACAGCAGCGTTCCGATTTGTTCTCTTCGCGAAGTGTCTTGGATGATTTGATTAGCTATGTATTTGAAGGAGAGCAAAATAAGTTGCTATTTATTGGGGATGATGCCCAGCTCCCGCCTGTCCATTCGGATGAAAGTCCCGCTTTGCAAATCGAATACTTGAAGCATTCGTTCAACTTGTCGTTAAGCTCCTGTCAGCTGACTGATGTAGTGCGTCAGGCATTGGATTCGGGTATTTTATACAATGCTAATCAGTTGCGTGGAAAACTGAAAGTCGGGAATTATGACTTCCCTTATTTCAGTGGGGAAGAATTTCCTGATTTCCAACGTATTGCCGGTGGTGATTTGGAGGAGGAACTGAATACGCTATACGGTCGCTACGACCATGATGAGATTGTGACCATTACCCGTTCCAATAAAAGGGCTTTCATGTTCAATAGCGAAATCAGAAACAGGATTTTGTTCCGTGAAAGTCAGATTGCGGCGGGTGATTACTTGATGGCGGTCAAGAACAACTATTATTGGGTGGATGAAGGCTCGGAGGTGGGTTTTATCGCCAATGGCGATATTATGGAAATATTGGCTATCAATAAGATACAGGAGTTGTATGGTTTTCATTTCGCGGATGTGACGGTGCGTTTGTGCGATTATCCCCAGTATCCTAATATTGACATTAAGCTGATTTTGGAGAGTTTGGATTGTGAGTCGGCTGCGTTGTCGCAAGAGGATACCCATCGTCTGTATCAGGAGGTATCGATGGATTACCAGGATATTGCCAATAAGCGTTTGCGTTACCTGAAAATCAAAAATGACCCTTTCCTGAATGCTGTGCAGGTCAAATTCGCCTATTCGCTTACCTGCCACAAAACACAGGGTGGTCAGTGGAAAATTGTGCTGGTTGACCAGGGCTATTTGCCCGACGATGCCTTGGATAAGGAGTTTGTCCGCTGGCTATATACCGCTGTCACCCGTGCCACAGAGAAGGTGTATTTGATTAATTTTAAGGAGGAAATGTTTGATAGTTAATAGTTTACAATTGATAATTGATAATTTTTGAGAGGGTAGAATGTAGGGACGCACTGCATGCGTAAAATGTAGGGCTGTCACATCGTGGCAGCCGCATGTAATGATAAAAACAATATTCAAAATGAAAAATAATCGGAATCTATTGCAATTTGTGACCTTGGGTCTGTTGCTTTGCAGTTTGGTGTTTTTATTGGTAGAACACAGTGTGTCGCCCGAGAGCTTTGCGGAGGCTTGGTGGATGCGGATGTTCCCGATCACGGTGGCCATCAACATTCTGTTTATATTAGTGGCTGTCATTGGCCTGCTGATGTCATCTCGCTGGGCTGGCAGTAAAGGCATGCGGATAGCCCGTTATGTGCTGTTGGCAGTATTGGTGGTGTATTTGGGCTTTGTGCGTGGTGGCTGCCCTTGTGTGGTCTCTTATTTTCAAAATGCCGTACTTTTCTTGCTGGGCAAGGAATTCATGATTTCGTTTTTTGTTCCTTTTGTCATTTTGCTGGTGCTGACCTACCTGTGTGGAAAGGCTTGGTGTGGTTGGTTATGCCCCTTGGGAGCTTTGCAGGATTTGATTTATCTGGGTCGTTGGCCAAAATTGAGAGAAAGTAAGCTGTTCGGATTGTTCAGAACCCGAACTGCCCAGCGGGTGATGCGCTGCATACAGATAGTGGCTTTTGTGGCTTTGTTGGTGCTGCTGATTGTGAAACAAATGCCCTGGTATTGCCGTATAGATCCTTTTAAGTCCTTGTTCCGTTTGGATGTGAGCGGTGGCCTGATGTGGACCTTGGTGATTGTTTTGATAGTGTCATCATTATTGATTTACAGGCCTTTCTGCAAGGCTTTCTGTCCAGCAGGTTTGATGCTGAATTTGGTATCCTTGATTCCTGGGGCACGTCGTATCAAGATTGACAGCTCCTCCTGCAAGCATTGCAAGCGCTGCGAGAAGAAATGCCCTATGTCGGCTATTCATGACGATAAAGTTGACAATACTTGTATCCACTGTGGCGAATGCCAAAGCACGAAATGCAAGTATATAGGCTGAATTTGAGGAGAAGAAGATTTTATTTGTGTTCTCTTTTGCTGAATTTTTTCGTATATTTGCAAATTAGTGTTAGGAATGATTTTGGATTTTTAACATTTAAAAACATTTCAATTTTAACAACTTAGAACGGAAATTTGAAAAGATACGAGATGAAGAAGCTGAATATTGGAACAAAAAGTGTGAAATTTTGCCTTGTTTTGCTGGCTGCCATGCTGATGGTTTTCACTTTGGACTCATGCCGCCGTAAACACAAACAAGCGGATGCGTATGGTGTTTTTGAGGCTACGGAAATCACAATTTCTTCAGAAAGTAATGGTAAATTGCTCTCTTTCGATGTGAAGGAGGGTAATACTTATGATGCTGGAGAGGAAATAGGTCTGATAGATACAGTGCAGCTATATCTGCAGATGATGCAACTCGATGCATCCATGAAAGCAGCATTGGCACGCCGTCCCGATATTCCTTCGCAGATCAAGACCTTACAGGAAAAACTGGTGACCTTGGAAAAGGAAAAGACACGTGTGGAGAATTTGGTGCAGGCCAATGCCGCTGGTTCCAAGCAATTGGATGATATTCAGGCTGAAATTACGATGACCAAAAGCCAGCTCGCTGCCACAAAGTCGTCATTAGGTACACAGGAAAAGGCCCTTTTGGGTGAAATAGAGGCACTGAGCTTCCAAAAGTTGCAGTTGGAGACCGCTATCGCCAGTTGTCATATCAAGGCTCCTATCACCGGTACGGTATTGAAGAAATACATAGAACCCAATGAGTTGGCATTCCAGGGCAAGCCTTTGTTCAAAATGGCCGACTTAACCAACATGTTCATCAAGGTATATATTACTGAAGATATGCTGTCGTCGGTGAAGTTGAATCAGAATGTGGAAATCAGAATTGATGCACAGAAGGGTGAAGAAAAGAAGTTCAATGGCAAGGTTTCCTGGATTTCTCCCAAGGCTGAGTTTACACCTAAGATGATTCAGACCAAGAATGAACGTGTCAATCTGGTTTACGCTGTGAAAATCAGCTTTACGAACGATGGCAGTGCGAAAATCGGCATGCCAGGTGATGTGGTTTTCAAGTAGAAAAAGGACATGCCTGAAATAGCCATTCAGCATATTAACAAACGTTTCGGGAAGGTCCAAGCCCTCAAAGACATTAATATCACTGTGGAAAACGGTGAGGTGTTCGGTCTTGTCGGTCCCGATGGGGCAGGGAAGAGCACTATGTTCAATATCCTGACCACCTTGTTGAAGCCTGATTCCGGAGAGGTGGAGGTGCTGGGTATGGATGTGGTGAAAGATTACCTGCAAATCCGTCAGGTGATTGGTTACTTGCCAGGTGTTTTTTCTCTTTATCCCGACTTGTCTGTGCAGGAGAATCTGGCTTTTTTCGCTACTATGTACAAAAGCTCTATCCTCGACAATATGTCGCTGATAAAGCCCATTTGGAAACAGTTAGTGCCTTTCAAAGACCGTCCGGCAGGAAAACTTTCCGGAGGTATGAAGCAAAAGCTGGCACTATGCTGTGCCCTGATTCACAAACCGAAATTGCTCTTCTTGGATGAACCTACCACGGGCGTGGATCCTGTTTCTCGTCGTGAGTTTTGGGACATCCTGAAAGATATTCAGCATAAGGGAGTTACGGTAGTTGTCTCTACTCCATATATGGATGAGGCTACCCGTTGTGACCGTATTGCGCTGATTCAGAATGGGGAAATCATTAAAATTGATACTCCCAATAAAATTATCTCCAATTTCAGAGGTCATTTGTTTACCATGAAAACGGATGATATTTTTGGCTTGATGCAGCTGATGGAGCAATTTGAACTCCGCTGCAATTACTATCCTTACGGTGAGCATTTTCATATCGCCTTCTACGATGATGTGGAGAAAGCCTTGCCGGCATTCGAGGAATTCTTGCAACAACATGAACGGGAACACGGCGAAATCAAGCCGATTACACCCAATATCGAAGACTGCTTTATTGAACTGATACAGATGAAATAAACTGAAAACTGAAAACTGAAAAATTTTAAACAACATATTATCTATTAACTATTAACTATTAACTAACCCCTAATCCCTGACCCCTGACCCCTAACTCCTACCATGCAAAGTATTGTCGCAAAAGATTTAACCAAGAAGTTCGGCGATTTCACCGCGGTGAACCACATCAATTTTGAGGTGGAGAAGGGTGAGATTTTTGGCTTCTTGGGTGCCAATGGTGCGGGCAAGACCACGGCTATCAAGATGATGAGTGGCCTGCTGCTGCCCACCTCCGGTGATGCTTTGATAGGTGGTTATTCTATTAAAACGGAATCTAAGCAGATAAAGAAACATATTGGCTACATGAGCCAGCGTTTCTCGCTGTACAATGACTTGACGGTGTTTGAGAATATGCAGCTGTTCGGAACGGTCTACGGCATTCCGCCAAAGGAATTGAAACAGCGAATTCACGATAGTTTGGATCACTTGGATCTGTTGGAACAGAAGAATGCTTTGGTCGCCTCTATCCCCTTGGGATGGAAGCAGAAGCTGGCTTTTGCAACGGCAATCCTGCACCGTCCTGAGATTGTCTTCCTCGATGAGCCTACCAGTGGTGTGGACCCCATCGTACGCCGTGAGTTCTGGAAACTCATCTACCGGGCTGCTGCCCAAGGTATTACTATCTTCGTGACCACTCACTACATGGACGAGGCGGAGTATTGCCACCGCATTTCCATTATGTCTGATGGCTGCCTGAAACTCATCGGCACCCCCGACGAGCTGAAACAACAAATGGGCGTGAACAGCATCGACGAAGTCTTTGTGAAATTTGTAAATCGATAATTTTTAATGTGCTAATTAACAATGTGCTAATGTGCCAATTGATTAAGCTGAAAGCTGAAAACTGAATACTAAACACTAAACACTAAACACTAAACACTAAACACTAACCCCTATAACCTGTAACCTGTAACCTGTAACCTGTACCCTGTAACCTGAATCCTAGCATGAAAGAATTGCGAATGATATTATACAAGGAACTGATCCACATCGTGAGGGACAAGATCACCTTGTTCCTGGTGTTGGCAATTCCTATCATGCTGGTGTTACTCTTCGGCTTTACAATCAGTACGGAAATAAGAAATGCGCAGATTGCCATCCTGGATCAGGCAAAAGACGGTCAATCAGCATCTTTGATTGATAAAATTTCATCATCTGGCTATTTTCAGATTGTGGCCTATCCTGAAACCGAATCCGAAATTGACCGTGATTTTAAGGAAATAGATATCAAATTGGCCCTCATCATTCCGCCTGATTTTGAACATGCTTTAGAGAAGGACAAGATGGCCACTTTGCAGGTCATTAACGACGTGTCCGACTTGAATGTGGCATCCATCTTGAATAATTATCTTTTGGCCATCACGCATGATTATATCAACGAATATAACAATATGGGTGAGGAAACTGGTTCGGTGGAGATTGTGACCAATATGCTGTACAATCCTGAATCTAACAGTGTGTACATGTTTGTTCCAGGTATTATCACGCTGATTATGATTATTGTAACCGCCCTCATGTCCTCCATTACTTTGGCTCGTGAGAAAGAGACTGGAACCATGAATATGCTGTTGATTACGCCAGTCAAGAAGGTGTATGTCATCATCGGAAAGGTCATCCCATACATGTGTCTATCCCTGATCAGCACCATCATGATTATTGTCATCAGTGTGTTCGTGTTCAAGATGCCGGTCAATGGTAGTATATGGCTTTTACTGCTCCTTTGCATCGTCTTCATGTTCACGGCGGCCTCGTTCGGTATGATGATTTCGGCCATCAGTAAGACGCAGATTGATGCCATGATGGTGACCATGATGGGACTTTTCCTGCCGACCGTGTTGCTGTCGGGCTTCCTCTTCCCCTTGGACAATATGCCCATGTTTTTCCAGGTGCTGGCGGATGTGTTTCCGGCCAAATGGTTCATCATCGCTATCAAGGATGTGATGATTAAGGGCTCGGGTTTCTTTGATATCTGGAAATATTTGGGAATTTTGATTTTGATGGCTATAATATTGATAACCATTAGTTTAACTAATGTTGATAAAAGAAAATAAACGATGAGAATCATTCTGATGCTGATAAAAAAGGAGTTCTTGCAGGTTTTCAGAAGCCCGCTGCTGATGAGTATTCTCATTGTGGCTCCTATGGTGCAGTTTATTCTCTTCCCATTTACCGCCGACTATGAAATTAAGGTGCTGGATATCGCTTTTATCGATAATGACAATTCCACCTTGTCGCATAATTTGATCAACGAGTTCAGCGCTTCCTCGCATTTCAGAAGCAAGGGCATGATTGATTCGAAGTCGTATGCCGACAAGCTGATGAAGGCGGATAAGATAGACTTTCTGGTGGAGATTCCCTTGGATTTCGAGAAGAACATTATTGGCCAGTATGGTACTACCATTGCCATTACCGCTAATGCTATCAACACCGTGAAAGCGGGCATTGGCTGTGGCTATGTGCAGACGGTGATAGGGGATTACCTGAAAGAGACTGCCGAGAATACAGGGATGGCGTCGATGTCTGACAATTCGCAGCTTTTCATGACCAATATCTATTGGTACAATGAGCAAATGAACTATAAAAATCTCATTGTACCAGGTATTTTGGTGATTTTGGTTACCTTGATTGGTGCTTACGTGACGGCCTTGAATTTGGTGCGAGAGAAGGAAATTGGTACCATCGAGCAGATCAATGTTACGCCTATCAGAAAATGGCAGTTCCTCTTGGGAAAGATGATACCGTTCTGGATTTTGGGTATGGCCGAGTTTATCATGGGACTCTTCCTGATGAAGCTGATTTTCGACATCAATGTGCAGGGCAGTATTCCTGTACTGCTGACGATAACAGCCATTTATCTCTTTGTTATGCTGGGACTTGGCTTCTTTATTTCGGCGGTGTCGGAGAATCAGTTGCAGGCCATGTTCATTGTATTCTTCCTGTTCATTGTCTTCGTTTTGTTGAGCGGTTTGTTTACTCCAACCGAGGGTATGCCTGACTGGGCACGTACAATCAACTACCTGAATCCCATGTCTTTCTATATGGATGTGATTAAGAAAATGGTGCTGAAGGGCTGTGAGTTCGCAGATGTGAGAAACCAGACGATTACCCTGGCAGTGATGGCGGTGATATTGAACACCGCAGCGGTGCTGAGCTATAAGGAGAGCAGTAAATAGTGGTCAGTGGTCAGTGATTAGGGGTCAGGAAATTTGAATTTACAATTCACAATCATAACTATTAACTATTAATTATTAACTATTAATTCTAACATTTGTCCGCTAAAACAACGATAATCAACATATTGCACGCTCTTGTCTTTGGCTTGCTTTTTGTTTGGCAGCTGCCGCAAAATCTGGTGGCGTTGATTATTCTTTTGTTTTCCAAAACAGAGGGTGTGATTGCCTACAGGAATTATTGTTTTGCTTTGAAGACCAAGCTGCCGAAGCAGGCGGGTGGAATATCGCTGGGCAGTTTTGCACTGATAAGTCCCTCCTGTGCTCATGACGAGGAAACCGTGCGGCATGAACTGGATGGCCATACGGTGGACTCCAAGATTTTTGGTCCTTTATACCTCTTGGTTATCGGTTTGCCGTCCATCCTGCACTTGTTGTTTTACGATAACCGCAAGAATTATTATGATTTTTACACCGAGCGCTGGGCCAACAAACATGCTGGACTGAAGTAAGTTACGTTGAGTCTTACGACGGGCAAATTGTCTGCAAGGAACGTTGTGCTATCTCATCCACCCTTCAATGCGATATATCTTTTCTACAAGTTTTTTCTCTTTTCCAGTGGCTCTGTCATAATGCCATACTTCTATGCGAGCCGCGTAATAATCTTCCCAGTCTCCTTCATAAATGGTGAATTCTTTTTTGTCCACAAGTTTTGAGAATGAATATGTAGAATCAATAATTTTAGTACTTCTGTCTTTCAATCTATCCTCTGACAAAGGAATATTCTTTGAAACTTCATAACAACGTAGAAAAATTTCTCCCGCAGGCAATGCATAATAATAAAAATCATATTGGTAAATGCCACCTTGAAAAGAATTCCACACCTGAAGAAACGACTCCGTATTCAAGCTATCTATCTCCACAACATTTTGGTCATCTTCTTCAAGTGGCAGGTGATAATTCAATCCTTCGGGAATACTGTGCTTGCTTCCAAAACCATCAGGACTAACCAAGGCGGCAAATGTGAGAGCGAATCCGAGAACGATAACTATCAAGATAGAAACTATTGTTGAAATAATGAATTTCCACCATTGTTTGTTCACTATCAACACAACCCATGATATGACAATGAATACTATTGTTAGCACCAGCAGTACACCAACGATATCCTCAAAAAAAGTAGGAGCTTTAGTAAATAACCATAATAAGGTTAGCATTAGAATGGCTAACACAAGTGGTAGTATATACCAATATTTCAAAATGAATTTTTTCATTTGTCGAAAGAGTTAGCTGATATTTTAATTGCAAAGATACAAAATAACAACGTAATTTCCGTGTCTTTATTCTGTTATTAAAGACTAAATATCGGAGAAAGGTTGTATTTTTGCAATCGGAATTTAATATTGTTGAAACAATGAAAAAACTGAAGATTTTGGTGCTGGCCTTTGTGCTGGTGACATTTTTCGGAACCTCTCTACAAGCACAGGATTTAGCCTATTACAAACAGATTGTCAAGGAACTGAGCTCTGCGAAATACCAAGGCCGAGGCTATGCCAAAGGCGGTGCCAACAAGGCGGGAAAATACCTGCAAAAGGAATTCGCCAAGGCCGGCGTGGACGAGGTGGTCTGCCAACCGTTTACCATCGATATCAATACTTTCCCGGGCAAGATGGAGCTGTCTGCGGATGGTCGCAAGCTGACTCCGGGCGTGGACTTCTCCATGCGTGAGTATTCTCCTGGTGTGCATGGCGAATTTCCTGTGTATCATGTGGATACCTTGAATTATGATCCAGAGAAGATGTTCGCCGATCTGGCTAAACCTGAATACGCTAACTGCCTTGTGGTTTGTGAGTTCTGGTTCGCTTACAATCACGGAAAGGACTTCTCCCGCTTGCAGAAGGCTGGCGGCTGCACCAATGCGGGACTCATCCAAACCTGGACCTCGCCCATCAAGTTTTACAAGGCCTACGGCCATAGGGTAGTGGAGAAACCCATTATCTGGATGACGCCCGAAGCTGTTGAAGGCATTAAAACGGTGCGTGCCGATATCGACAATAAGTTCCTGAAAGATTATGAGCTTTTCAATGTGATTGCCAAGGTAGAAGGTCGGAGACACGACAGCTGCTATGTTTTTACGGCGCATTATGACCACCTCGGCAATCTTGGCAAGAAAGTGTTTTATGCTGGTGCTAACGACAATGCCTCAGGTACCGCGGCTATTGTGACCTTGGCCAAGTATTACGCCCAAAACCGTCCCGAATACGACATGTACTTCATCGCTTTTTCAGGTGAAGATGCCAATCTGCGTGGCTCGGAGTATTATGCGGAGCATCCCATTGTGCCCTTGTCTCAAATCAAGTATTTGTTCAATATCGACATGATTGGCGACAACAATCCCGTGCAGTACTGCGAGGTGAGCAATGAGGGAATGCGTGGTTATACTCTGTTTGAGAAACTTAACAACGGGAAGCATTATTTCAAGAGCTTAAACCGTGGCGAGTTAGCCGGCAACAGCGACCACTATCCCTTTGCCGTTCGCCATGTGCCTTGCATTTTCCTCGAGAACGAGGAGGGCGACGCCTTCAAATACTATCACACCATCTTCGACACCTACGACAACTTCCTCATCGACGCTTACGAGCCGATTTTCAAAATGGTGAGGGATTTTGTGGAGGAATATTAATTCTATGAGTAGCCGAGTAATTTAATGTCTATGCTCTGGTAAAGATTTACGACTACTGCATGAAATTTTTGCATCGGCTGAAATGTGCCCGTTCCGTGGTGTGTTAATTCAGTGCTTTGGTGCAGGTTCATAGCGCACCGCGGGATGTGGTATATCCATATCTGCCATGGGGTTTTACCCCATGCTGAGATATTGCACGGCTTTCAGCCGTTGATTATCACCTCCGACATTTAATTTCTCCATGTTCGCACACCTTTGTCTGCAAATTTATTGTGGACACCTTGCAATCACTATGATTTTGATGCAGGCTGTAGGCCTGCAAGGAGCATAGCCCGGGGTAAGGTGTGAGGAACGAGCACCGCAACCCCGGGGATGAGGATGCCATGTGTTGTATGTCGCGGCGCAGGTGTTGTGTGCACCGGAGCGAAATATTTGCCGCCGCGAAAGAGAGAGGTGTTAGCAGAGGCACAATCGACAGATAAAAATTGTAAAAATTAATAGGCTAAAAGAACCATTCCTTTTTGTATATTTGCAGCATCATTATAAAAAATCAAACAGAACGTCATGAAAACCATCGTCTTTATTGTGGGCTCTTTGCGCAAACAGTCTTTTAACCGTCAATTGGCTGCTTTGGCCGAGAAAATGCTATCCGACCAGTTCAATATTAAATATCTTGAATTTGAAGATGTTCCGCTGATGAATCAGGATTTGGAAGCTTCGGTCCCTGCCCCTGTGGCTCGCGTCCGCAAGGAAATTTTGGCTGCCGATGGTATCTGGATTTTCACCCCAGAGTATAACTTCAGCTATCCTGGTTTGCTCAAGAATCTGCTGGACTGGCTTTCCCCTCCGATGGACATGAGCAACTTTACTAATCCCAGTGCGGTGGTGGGCAAAAAGGTTACCGCAAGTGGTGCCGGTGGCAACAACAAAACAGCCTCATGCCGTGCCAAGCTGAACGAGCTGTTAGAGTTCATCAAAATGCAGGTGATGACAGAAGCACAAACGGGTATTGCTTTGGGTGTAGAGGCATGGACCAAAGGCGAGTTTAACCTTACTGACGAGCAAATCGCACAGCTGAAATCGCAAGCCGAAAAGTTTGCGGTGTTCGTCAATGCGTAAGAATAAATTTAAGGAATCGAGTATATAAAATCAAATGGCAAGCGTACACAATTACAATTGCCGGTTTATTTGTATTTCCGGTCGTGCCTTGTAAAAGCAGTCGTGTTTTTTTGAGCGATAGGGCATGGCATCGTCGGGATTGATGTCCCATTGGGTTTCGTTTTCGTCCAACGCAATCAGGATGCCTTCTTTCCCATAGCAGAGGTACAGCCACTCTCCAGTGTGTTTTTTGAACAGTTCTGGTCGGCACCAGGCTTGTATGGTACAGGAACAAAAACACCAGATATCGTCCACTAATTGACAAAGTGCTTGCCTCGTGACACCACAGGGGAAGGTGATGGTATAGCTTCCTTCACCACGCTTCTTCAGTAGTGGCAGGTTCTCAAGACTCTCTTCGTCATTGTCGTCCATGTTGTCGAGGATACATTTTTCCAACTGATCAAAATCTGTCACATTGTCCAACAAAATGAGCGTGTCGGTGTCAATGGGATGGCGAAGATGCTCTTCCCGAAGGGCTTCCAATTGTGCCAGACGTTCTCGTTTCCGCTGTTGCTCTTTTAATTCTTGTTTGCGGCTTATTTGATTGTAAAATAATGCATTATATAGGAGGTATAATAAAACACCGCTGCATAACAATATGACAATGAAACCACTTATGGTGTCAAAGGTGTCCGAAGAATGATAGGGTAACCATTCATATAACAACATGTATAAAAGCCAGCCTTCTGGCACAGCCATTACAATACAAGCGAACCTGATGATTATACTCGTTTTTTTATCTGTGGACATTGTTGAAACAATAACATCTACTATGATAATTTTGCCATAAACTTTGCGCTCTCCACCACAAATCGTTCGTGGATGCCTTCGCCAATGAGATTTTCGCCTTCGAAGCACTGAACCTTGAATACCAAGCGGCGGCGGTCCACCTCAGTGAGTTCGGCCTCGCAGCGGATGGTGGCACCCACAGGACTTGCTTTCAAATGCTTGATATTGACGGCAATACCGACGGTTGTGTTGCCTTCACCGATTTTGTCGCACACGCTCATAAGGCAGGTTTTCTCCATCAGGGCAATCATAGCCGGGGTGGCGAACACTTCCAATGCGCCGGAGCCATACACGGCGGCGGTGTCTTTATGCTCCACCACCAGCGTTTCGCAGTGGCGGAGTCCTTTTAATGTGTCGTAATCCATCATATTCAGAAATTATTTTTCAAGTGGCTATTTTCCCTGCTTCAATTTTTCTTTGGCTTGTTCGATAATCTCTTCAGCCTCATACATTTCCATAATTATCTGTTCATCTACAGAGCCGTTTTTTTTGTTTTCGCTTTTTATGTGCTGTTCGCTGAACTTCTTTTGTTCCTCCTCACTGATATTCATCATCTGTATGCAGCGGTTGCGAATATCAATAAAGCTTTCCAAGAATGATCTGGTTGTGAGATAATATGATGGGAAATCGATGTCGAAGAGCGTTTCGAGATGTAGCCCCCCCTGTAATCCAGTTATTTCCTCTTTGAACACATTCATTGCAAGGTCTTGGTATAGGTGGCGCATGTTGTAGAAGGAAGAAACCTCGTTGATGAAGTTCACATCACTTATGGTGTTGACAGTCTCAATATTGGAGGAGAAAATCTTTTCTGTCGTTTCGGAAAATTCATTGGAGATAAGCGTAATGGCTGGATATAATCGGATTTGCAGACTGTCGAAATATTCAGGATGAAGGGCGATCTCCCGCTCTGTCTTACTTGCTAATCGGAATGCCGAATCGGCAACTTGCACTTGCTCAATGGTTTTGTCAAAGTCATAGATAATCATCATGACCATTTCTTTTTTTGCCGCCTTTTTCTGATGCTTCTCGATGATGGCGGAAGTGCCGAATGTTAGCACAATGGAAATGGTGGTGGCGAGTAGTGTCAGCAGAAACTGTTTCATATCCGATGAGATGTTAGTATTGATAATTTTTGGGGTTTTAAACTGATTTTTCATATAGCGATTTTATTACAACTGCCTTATATAGTTCTTTATTGTTTGTTGCAACCGCTCTAAAAACCGCGCCGCGTCGCCGCCATCCATCTGCACGTGGTGGAACTGGAACGAGACGGGCAACAGCGTTTTGAACCAGCTTTTGCGGTACTTGCCCCACATCACCATCGGGTTGAGGAACTTGTCGGTGTATTGGTTGACGATGCAGTCGAGCTCGGTCTGGATCATCGCGGAGGTGCCGACAATCATATACCCGTCGAGGAAACTGCTCTGGCACTCCTCCGCCACTTTGGTGGTCAGCTCCATGTAGTCGCAGTTGAATTGCTGGAGGTCTTCCGTATAGGGAATGTCGCAGGAGTTGATGCCGCCCTTGCGGTTGCGCACCACCACGTTGACGGCGATTTTGTCGTACTGGTACAGCTTTCCGTCCTCTGGCAGCAAATGCAGCTCTTCCGTCTTGTTGGCCGCCTTGCCGATACACCAGCACATCAGCGTGTTGAACTTTATGCCATTTTTTTTGCTGATTTTCACCAGTTTGCTAACATCCATTGTTTTTACCAATGTCACCATCGGCATGGGTGCAGTCATCCACATCTTGAAGGCATACGCTCTTGGGGTTTCTTCGGGGTTGGTTTCTTGTTTCATTTTGGGGGTTTAGATTGAAGAGGCAAAAGTACGAAAAATGTTGCGTTAATTGTTGCATTGGTAACGCAATATATTGAACGCCCCGTACTCTTATGTTAATAGCCAAGCGTAAATTACGGCTCCGAGGAGGCAAGGGATCAGGCCGATGAGCATGCCCTAGAGGGATTGTACGAAATGGTATTCTTCATATTGAAAATATTTTCAAATGGCAAAAATACACAAAATATTCAAGGGTCAGTAGTGCCGTAATTCTTCAGGAGCAAAGCTGAAGACGGAGATGTGGATGGTGCTGCTGTCATCATCCAGGATGAACCACGGATTGCGAAGAGGGTGCGCCACGTTTCGAAGGAGGTGCATTTCGCGGGCGGGAGTGTTGCCTTCCACACATAAGACGGCCACCTTCCCGGACTTGGTGCGTGCCACGTCCACCACCAGCATGGCGTGGCCGTACTGATGGCCATTTCGAGCCGGATAGACCAGTACATCTCCCGGCTGGACTTCCCGAACGAGGCGGGGAGTTGTTTCCTTGTACAGAGACGCTGTATTGCACATTCCATATACTCTTTTCAGATAACTCTCGAAAGCATTTCTGTCCTTACCACCCTGATACTGCATCTTTTGCCCGTTGACATCCGTAAAGCAAATATCCTTGAAGCGTCCCATCTTGTACAAATACTCGGCCCGGATTCTCATCGTCACGTCGGCACATTGCTCATAGTTGGAAAGCAACTCCATATCCACCACTGCTGCCGAAAGCCATTGGTAATTGGCGTCTCCACCTTTATAAAGCTGTACTTTGCACCCTTGCGGCTTCAAGGGCAGGGAACGAAGATAGGCGGCATAGCTTTTGTCTTGAGCCTCAATTCTTTGGTAAGCGAAAGGCGTCGGAACTTCTCCGATATGTCGAGCGTTTCTCAGACTGCTGGTCCTTGATGAATAGGTCCACCATACCCAAATGCCACCTATAGCCAGCAGGATGATGACAGCAATCATTACGGCAAGTTTCCAGCGAGTTTTCTTGTTCGGTGATTTTTCTTCCATAGGGGAGATTTGAGGTTTTAGGGGCAAGAGTATAAAAAAATCGGGTGGTGTTGGTGTTATGTTGCGTTAACGATGCAACATACGGAATATTAGTGGGATCTGCGGGTGAAAGACACCAATTCGGGATTGGTGCCACCTTTTCCGTATTCGCTCACGAGAATGTGGTGCTCGTTGCAGGCAATGCCAAAGCAGCGACCTTTCACGCCTTGTTTCTCCACCTGATTGCCCCAATAGGTAGCGTTGTCATCAAGGAATTTTACTTTGTTGCCGTTGATGGTGTATTCCATGTTGATGAACGAGCCTTGCAGCACAAAAAGGTTGTCGATGTGCGGCATGTCTTTGATACCTAATGCGTTGACTTCGTCGATGAGCTGCTGCTTGATAGGCGAAGTGGCATGGGGCAGCTGGTCGGCAGGTAGTTGCCAGCGTTTTAGGTTCGGATAAAACTGCCGGAGCACGTTTTTGTATTCCTCTCTGTTGAAATTCTGGCCAGTGTTCTTATTGTACTCGTCCACAAACTGCGAGCAAAACTCCACCATTTCCTCTAGGGTGAAGTCGCCAGTGAAGGCACCATCTTTATAGCAGTAGATGCAGTATTCTTGATTTTTGCTTCCGTCGGCATTGGTGCCGAGAATCTCTTCCGTTAGCGGCATTCCGCAGCTTTGACAAAATTTCTGTTCCATATATTATTTTTTTTCCAATTTCATCACTTTCACTGGGCGGTCGGAACCGACCTGAAGTTGGCTGCAGTAGTTGACTTTGCCGGTGTCGTGGAAACCACATTTCTCCATCACGCGGCCTGAGGCGAGATTGTCGGGGAAGTAGTCGCTCCAAATGGTGTGAAAGCCTTTCTCGTTGAAGCAGTAGTCAATCAGCAGCTGCAGCGCTTCGGTGCAGATGCCCTGGTTCCAATAAGGCCGTGCAATCCAGTAACCTGCTTCGGCATCATTCTCGCCAATATTAATGTTGCTCTCGCCGTATGCATAGTAGCCGATACAACCAATCGGTTCGCACGTGTCTTTCAACTCAATAGCCCAGATATGGTCGCTGTTGAACACGGTGCGGATAATCTCCAGACTTTCTTCCACACTTTTGTGAGGAGGCCAACCTGCCCGGGGGCCCACTTCGGGGTCGGAGGCGTATTTGTATAGCGTTTCCGCATCGCTTTCGCGCCAGGGGCGTAGCAGTATTCTTTTAGTTTCCAGCATTCAAATTTTTTTAGACTGCAAAAATACGATTTTCCAAGGGAATCTTTATGAGTATAAAACATTAAAACCTGCGGGTTCGCCGGCAGTACGCCTCGTACTCTTCGCCGAAGTCGCGCCGGAGTCGTTGTTCCTCGCTAAAAACCTGTATCATCATGATAGAGAAGAAAAGCACCAATACAAACAATGCCATAGGCTCCCACAGCCATACAACAGCACCGACGAGGTAAGTAAATGTTCCTGTGAGCATGGGGTTGCGGTTAAGGCGGTAGGGACCGTCGGTCATCAGATGCTTCGTGCGTGGTGCCACTTCATGACCGAAGGCGTCCATCGGGTTGCCCTTGCCGCGCTGTCTCATATAGACGATGGTCCAGATGCTAAGTGACAATCCACCGAGCATCAGTATGATGGCGACAATGGCTCTTGCCGTACCGACAGGCCACAAAGCTGGTCTTCCCGATACCAGCCACATGATGGTTGGCATCAGCACTACAAAAAGCAGTCCACCAAGCAAATAGCCAATAAATTCACGTAGTTTTCTCATATTATTCAAAACTTAAATAATTCATCTGCAAAGGTACATAAAAGTTTCGAGTTGAGTGTTGACAAATTTGGGAAATAGTGCCCGCAATTAGGCTTGTGGACACGGCTAAAGCTCAATCTTTTCCGGGAACGCTTCCTTTCGCATGATTCCCCACATTTTGTCGATATATGAAACATAGTTCCCTATATCGTTTTCTCCCTTAATCGTATCCCTTCCTTTACCGCAGCGACCGTTGCCACTGCACAGACCACCGCTGCACTATATTTCACATTGATGACGGTCAACGTCAGTGGAAGGAGAAAAAGCAACGCACCAGTAACCTTATTCAGGATGCTGTGGTCGGCTAAGAATTGCTTCCAAACGAAATAGCTGTAAACGATGTTGAAAACCTTGATGCAGGCAATGATGCCGATCCAGACGTAAATCCAAACGGGGAGATGCAAGACCGGTAGCAACTTGACCAGACAAACCACAACGAAGAGAATGTCCGCAAAGGTGTCTAATTTCGAGCCAAAATCACTGACGGTGTTCGTTTTGCATGCAACCCACCCGTCAACCATATCGGAAACGCCCGCGATGAGGTAGAGCACAAAAAACCACGGAGAGAGCACCGCGCAGAACAAAAGGGCGACGCTGCAGAGGATGCGGATGGTTGTGATGACGTTTGCCATGGTGGTTAGCGGTTAGCAGTTAGTAGTTGGCTCTTAACCGTTAGGTTTTAGACTATGGCTCTGCCTCTGCCTCTGCCTTATAAACCATTATCTATCAACTATTATCTATTAACTCTTAACTTTTCTGTTGCCTTAAGCATATAATTGCTGCCGCCACAGCCTCCACCAATCCGAACACGAAATAGATGTTGCTGATGGCGTTGAAACCCCATACCCACCATTCGAGGACAATCCAGAGCATCAGGATGATACCGCAAATAAGCACGGCCCATTGTGCGAGAGGGTGCTTCTTAAAGAGTAGAAATGCTGCTATAAATTGTGTGACTCCGTTCAGGAACAGCAGTACGAAACCAGACGGAATAAAGTTCCGGAAGAAGATTTCCGGCCAGGGCATTTTCGCCCGCAGCAGCTCTAACAGTGGTTCACCGCCCCACATTGCGCCCGTAGGGTCTATCCACATCATCACTGCACCGCCTACCGCGCCGATGCCTATGAAAAGAGTGAGAAATTTTTGGAGTTTGATCATCTTTGTGTCTTTTTTCATTTACTTCCTATCAAAACGCCTCATTTATATTTGCAAAAATACAATTTTTTTTCAGCTAAATGTATGTTTTATTTGGCAGGAAAAATGTGTGTGCATCGCGGTTTTATAAACGTTATTGTTTCAAAATGTTGTATCTTTGCACTGATATTTCCTCCCAATGGTGTTTCTGATTTAGCATCGTTATGGAGAAACACATAGTAGATACATGGAGTGGGGCTTATGTGGCCATTGATAAAACAATCAAACCAAGCATACAAATGAGGAAAACAATCTTAATATGTGCTGTCCTTTTCACTTTTATCGCTGTCGATGCGCAGGTAAATGTTGTGCGTTGTACGGAGGATGAATACCAAAGAGCTTTCATGGGTAGCATGGTTCTGTGCGCATGTATGCCAAGTTCGCCGGCAGAACTCACACCAGCCGACAGTATGCGCATTGACAGTGTGTTACGTTTTCATTTTCTTGCAGCAGAAGGCTATGACAGTCCAGCGTATGAGCTTTGGTGGAATAAACGGGTGCTTCAACGTGTAGAAACAAAGATCTACATTGTGGAATATGGACCTGAAATCAAAGGTTCAGGAGATCCAGTATGTGATCGAACTGCATTTATCGATACTTTGTTTCATCCGCTGGGCTCCATTGTGGGAGGTCACACAAGACTGCATTGTTGTTCTAACTATGTGACTACATTGGAAGTTGCGTTAAGCGAGGAGCCGCCAATATTGCATTTGTATCGCTGGGCTTATTCATATAGGGCGCTTCCGGAAGAAATAGGCCTATATGCACCGAAAAATATTGTAATTCAGGACTATTGCTATGATCTTGGCAACACACTTTATGTGAAAGGTTATGAATTTGTAGATGGATTGTATGCAGGTGATACGGTATATTTGAAGGTGAACGTAGAATAAGCTTGTCTATTTGAAGCGATATTGTTTAAAAATATTGTATCTTTGCCCCGTCTTTTTTTATTACGAATATGGCTACACTTCCTATCAGACCCCCGAAACTTAACCCGAGCATTTTAAAAGGTGGCTTCTGGAAACAAATTGGCATGATTGTCATCGCTACAACCATCTCGTTATTATTTACTATCTTGGCAGCTCAGTTTTTGGAGAACCGTCATCGTGCTAAGGATCGTCGTCTTTCGGCTATGATGGTGATGAGCAATATTGAGATTTTCTCCCGAAACTTGGAAGAAATCTCAGCATATATGGCTCCTGCAGACAGCATGGCCACATGGTTGCTTAGCAAACCCATTGAAGAACTGGAACTATTGCCAGAGGCAGAACTGGACGCCCAAATGTCCCGTGCCACCGACTTGTTGTTTCTGACATACGACAAATCGGCGGAGAATATTTTTTCCAACAATATCGAGACATGGAAGAATATGGGAAATGTGCAGTTCATTGACAGGGTAGGACAATGTTTCTCGGCCATGAACATGACCGAGGAGCGGTGGAACCACTGGGTAACCGAGGTGGAAGGAACCATGCGTGAAATCAAAGACCACCCGGAAAATTATGAGGGTAGCACCGTGCCTGTCAAAAGCATTCGCTCAGAGAAAGTGCGGCACACGCTTAAAGGCATCCATTATTGGAGGGCTTGGCTCTCATACATGGCTGCAACCATGCGCTACCATAACCTGCACAATATGGAGGCTATTGGTATCGAGGAACAGGAAGTAATGGAATACACCAATGCCCGTGAGAAGGGAGCAGAAAATATGAATGAAGCACCCAACTTCAGCGATTTTTATTCTGATCCCATCAGTCCTGATAATTTGTCAACATTCAGAGAGCTTGATAAGAGACTGGAAGAGTTGAAAGTGCTTATTGAGAGTCCCGAAAATTGAGTTTATATCTTATGATGCCTGCAAGGAATTCTGTCACCTGCTCGGGTTTCATGCCTGTGATGTTGATGACAAGGTCGTAGTTGTGGGCATCGAGACGTGATTTGTCTGTGACGCTTTTGACAAAGGTGTCACGTCTGTTGTCAATATCTTTGATAACTTTCTCGGCTTCTTCTTTACTGAGATTTTGTTTGCGTGCGATACGGTCAATACGTGCGTCATCATCAGCGATGATGAGGATGTGCACTGCATTGGGCTCGTCACGGAAGACATGGAAGCCTGCACGGCCTATGATAATGCAACTCTCTTTCGCAGCCAGTTCACGCATCAGTCGTGCCTCGGCGTGATAGACACTCAGTGGTGTGGCTTCGAGAAGTGTATCGTTGGATGATGATGAGCTGATAGCACCGAACTGCTGGTAGAAACGGCAGAAATCATCCCACCAGGTGGTTTTCTGTGCCTTGATACGCTCGATATTCTCAACGGATAAGTCAAATTGCTGGGCTACACTGTCCAGTATTTTACGGTCGTAAACTTTAACACCGAGTTTTTTGCCTAACAGCCGGGCAATCTCTCCGCCGCCGCTGCCACATTCTCTATTGATGGTGATGATGAAATTATTCATAAGTTTCAAGATTATATTTTTTTAGATTGATATTTATTTTACTGCGATAATACGGCGGGCAGAATGTCCGTCGGCTTGCAACAGGTATATGCCAGAATTTGGAAGTTGAAAATTGAAAGAGGAGAGTCTGCTGGTAGCCAGTTGGCGACCCAGCATGTCATAAATTCTAACTGTGGCTCCGTCGGGATTTTCAACGGTAAGGGAAAGGCCTTGCAGGCGGTAGGTCAGGTTGTCGTTTTGTACCTCGGCGATGCCGACATTGTTTTCCATCACGGCACGGATTTGCCAGGTATAGTAGCCGCCAATGGGGTGATAAATGTCCCAGCCTTCTGGAAAATGATACCATGAGCCATCAGGGTTGCCGCAATAACTGCTGGCAGCGATGGGGGCAGCTCCAACGGAGTTGCTGGTAAAGCTGAAGCTAATCCATATTGACTGGTCGAGACCGAACTGTAGCACACTGTCGAGTGCTAACGTACGCCAGCCTTGTGGTCCGGTAAGTTGATAGGTCTTGGTATATACAGGTATGGCGCCATCAAGGGTGTTTTCATTTTGATAGATGTTCAGCGTATGGTAGCCTTCGGTAAGGAAATTCAGTTGCACAGCTGAAAGTGGACGTCCTTGTCGCATGCTGGCGGGGATGCGGATGCCCCACTCGAAGGTGCCGCTCTCACTCCATGGCTGGTCTTCGATGTAGTTGTCGTAGCAGTAGCCGATAGGGTCGCCAGTGATACGCTCGAAGATGGCCGTGTCGGTGTAGTCATTGCCTACGGCAAGGAAGGAGAAGGGCACATTGCGTAAGCCAGAGGCCATGCCCAAATAACGGCATCCTTCGGCAGTCTGAACTTGGACATTCACCGTGTCGTAAGGCTGATACACACCGCTGCCGGTGACTGTTCCCAATGAGGGGTCGTTGCTGACAATGTTGACAGTCACTGGGTCAGTGGCTGGTTGGATGTGAGGATATATCCCCATAATGGCTTCGGCAATACCATTGAAACAATAATAGGAAGCACCATCTTCAGCGGGTGCCAATGAGTCGATGGTGTACCAACCGTCGCAGCGGCCACCCCAACCCCAGTTGACGTGATACAAGCCCATGTTATCGTAGCCATCAATAACGAAAGCATGTCCACCCCCGCGAGGTTGTACAGCACCATAATGCACAGGGCGACCTGCATCCAGTTCGGCGTGCATCAGGACCTCCCATTCAGCTTCACTGTATGCATTTTTGTAGCGGCTGACAAGCAGAGGGTTGTATCTGAAATAGGTTTTATAGGCATTTTCTGCGCAGGCAAAATCGAAGCTTCCTGCAGAATAGCTGTATGCGGCACTGCCACCTGCGGAGGAGGGTCCATACATCATATTCACCGCTACCCCGGCGTGGTACATCAAAGTGGCAACAGCATCTTTTTCCAGACTGCTGCAAGTGGGTTTCAGCGTGTCGGGCATCATATCCCAATTGTAGTATGTCGAGCCGAAGTCGGCTCCGAGATTGCCGTATGGAGGCCAGTTGTAAATGTGTATGCCGTAGCCTACATCGGGCCAATGCCAGTAGCGCATAATCTGGGCCATGGCGGTAGCCACACAGCCCGTGACAGTGCGTTCAGCATAGGTGTTATTATAGGGACAGTAAATGTTGTAAGGGTTGGACTGGTTCCAGACGGAAGTCAACAGCGGGGCTACTGAGCCTTCTTTGTTGGAGAAAGGACCATTGCTCCAGCGTTGCCATTCTTCCGTTACTTTTGGGGCTGGATTCCTGCGGGCCTCAATTACGGAGGCAATCTCGAGGCGGTAACCGTCAATCCAGGCAGCTATATGGTCGGGCATGTTGTCAGTGTCGAAAGTGCCATTCGGCGAATAACCTAACACAGGCCGCACACAGTCGTCAGCAGCAATAAGGACAAAACCTTTACCATCGGCACCGACAAAGAGATAACATTCGGTGAAGTGCTGCGGAGTGGCATCAACGACAGCTTTATTCAGCACTTTGGCGGCGATACTGGCTACCGTGGATTTGTCAACAGGATTAGCCGTCATTCTTACCGCAGATAAGCTCAATATTGAAATAAGGATAAAAAGGATAAAATTCTGTTTCATATTGTTTTGTTTATAGTTGAAAACGACTATTTTTTTCGCGAAATACGGTAGGTGACATGCCAGTCTCACGGTGGAAATAGCGGCAGAAGCTGGCCTGTTCGTTGAAGCCCAGCATGTCGGCGATGGTCTGCACGTTGAGATCGTGCCGCATGTGCAGCAGCATTTTGGCCTCCGCCACAATGTGGTTGTGTATCCAGTGTGCTGCGGTGTAACCCGTTTCTTGCTTTATGACGGCACTGAAATGTTTGGTTGACAAGCAGGCTTTCTCGGCATAGAAAGCCACATCGTGATGCTGGCGGAAGTGCAGCGCAAGGTCGTTGTGGAATTGTACGCTGACTCGCTTTTCGACATTGTTTTCCTCCAGTTTGTTTTTTCGGTAGAAACTGAGTAAGCGAAGCAAAAATTCCAACAGACGTGATAACAGCATCCGGCGGTCGGGCATGTTGAGACGCACAATCTCGCGCATCCCGTCCACCACATTCACAATCATTTTGTATTCATGTTTGTCGAGTTTCACGCAGGGATGTAGCTCATAACGGTAGCGCATACGTTTTATGATTTGCAGCATGGGGTCGTTCAATACAGAAGCATCTACAATAATCAGCGTGGCAAGGTAATCATCGGTTTTACTCAGCTTTACAAGTCTGTGATTGGGAAAGATAACGCCCACGGTATGTGCTTCTGAATAGTCAGTCATGTCATCATACATAAGATCTATGCGGCCTCTATGTCCGATGCAAATTACATAATCGGACGATATGTATGGCTCGCCGATAGTGGGCAATTCTCTCACATCGTCGAACACTACAATACATTCCTCTTTTATTTTCTGATTATAAAGAGTGATTGGGTGAGTGTATGGCTGCGTTTTTTTCATAATGCAAAAATACAAAAAGCTCCGTAATGTTACTGCAACATTACAGAGCTTTTTGATTATTTTTGGAAAACTTCAATGAAAATTATCTTGTGACAATAACCTTCTTAGCAGGGTGGTCGCCTATTTTAATGATATAAACGCCAGTAGATAGCCCGCTATCGCTTACTTGACGACCATCTATGCTGAATATGCGAACTTCGCAGTTATCACAGCCTTCAACAGCAATATTGCCATTGTGGCTTTTGATGGTGATACCCTCCATGTCGAGATCTTTGATACCGATGGTGCCGCCGTTATCTGAAACATAGCAATTTTCTCCAAAATGTGAGATGCCGTTGGTAACGTTGTTGCCTGTGGCAAGTGAGGGGGTACTGGGGGCGGAAATAAATGTGGATGAGCTACCGCCACCACCGGGACCGCCGCCGCCAGGGCCACCACCGCCGGGACCTCCACCACCAGTGTTAATAGTGGGAGTATAGAAAGCTACCATATTATCGCCGTATGTTATGGTATACCAATTGTTGCTGCTGACGCTTGAAGACTGGATATAGGGTTGGTTGATGGAGCTATTGTTCTCGATGCCATTAACGGCGATGATGACTCCGCCATTGATGTAGAGTCGTTTTCCTTCCTCTGTGTTGGCATCAAGAGCAACTTCGGGTGCTCTGGAACCGATGGCATAGACTAATCCACCATTGATGTAAAAGTTGCCGTTGGCGTCCATACCGTCGTTGTTGGCGGAACGCGAATAGATAAAGCCGCCTGTAACGGTCAGGTTTTGCGCACAGTTGATACCGTCGTCGTAAGCGTTGACAAAAATCTCTCCGCCGCTGATCTCCAAGGTGTTTTTGCTCTCAATGCCTTCGCCATTGGTGCCGCTGGTGGTCACCTTGATATTGCCTCCACTGATGGCCATTCCGCCGCTGTAAGTGTAGCTGTTGCCGTTCTCCGTTTTCAAACCAGCCTTGATGCCCTTGGGCGATGAATAGTAGTCACTGTTGACATTGTCGGTATTGCCAGTATAGTTGGTGTTCTCTGTTGTGCCATTATTGTAATAAAGGGCACCACTGGTAACAATAGTGATGTCACCTCCGCTGATGGTCATGAAACCATCGCATTTCATGCCTTTGCCACCCGAACCAGTAGAAGTGAGTGAGAGGGTGCCTCCACTGATGGTGATGTTGCTGTCGGCACTTATTCCACAGGCTGCACTGGTCTCCAAATCCTCAGTATCCCACATGCCTTTGCCGCTTGTCGTTACATTGATAACGGCATCATCGGAAATGTAAATGTTACCTGCGCTTTTGATGCCTTTGGCGGCGATAGCGGCACAGTTGATGGTGATATTACCTCCGCTGATATAGATATTGCCAGAGTCTTCATCCTCATGGTCGGTGGTCTCGCCGGTTGAGGTGTCACCGTCAAGGTCACACTGGATGCCGTCATCCTCTGTTCCGCTGATGTTGATGGTACCGCTTTCCATCAGGAAATACTCGTTACAAGAGATACCGTCGCCTACTGCGGAAGTCACGTTGATGGTGGCGTTTTTCACAGAGATATATTCTCCGGCCTTGATGGCGTGTTTCAAGTTACCCACGACATTCAGCGTGCCCTGCTGTTTGAATTCGGCGTGTCCTTTCACATAAAGGCAGCCTTTTTGTGAGCCAGTAGTCGCATCGGCAAGGGTATTGGTGGTGCCAGTGATGACCTTCACGTTGATGCGTTTGCTGTTTTGGATGTGTATCGCAGCACCGCTATACACTGGAGTGACGTTGGTTAGGGTAAGGCCGTTCAATTCGATGGTGGCTTTGTAGGAACCCGACATGTAAAATTCGCCGTCGGTTGAGGTGCCGCTCAGTTTGTAGGTTATTTCGCTGGCGAGGCTGTCGTTTTGAGCAATGGAGACATGGGCCCCGCTCTGGGTAACAGTCAGATACTGTGCAATGTTGTCCGCCACAGCAACCGTTGCCGTTGTGCCGTTATAGACCACTTCAACAGTGTTGTTGCTTGGTGTTTGCGCTCCAACTGTTATCGTCAATACAAGGGCGACGATGAGAATTGTCAGTTTTTTCATGATCGGAAATTTTGTTAAACTAAAATTATAGTGCAAAGAAACAATATTTTACACACATTTGGTTTAACCAATAAGGGGAAATGTTTGGCAATTTGTCGGAAAATGAGGATTACATTGTTAATATGCCTTGAATAGAGTAGGGTTTTTCTTACAGCTTCAGTGAGACACCAACAAAATAGGTGCGTGCCTGAGTGGGGCCGTAGATGTAGTTGGCATCGCGGTTGTCACCTTTGTCCAAATCACGCTGGAATTGGTCTAAAATATTTTTTATTCCCGCACTTAACTCAAGGCAGTAATGTTTGTAAATGTGAATATCGTAGGCCAGTCGGATACCGAAATCCCAGAAAGTGGGTGTTTTGACTTCCTCATCCTGGACTATATAACCCTGCAGATGCGGTACCAGCATAGAACCGGTGATTTTGCCATTGACAGAAATTGTGAAGTTACGCACAGGTTGGATATCCAAGAGTACATAGGCATAATGGTCAGGGGTGCGTAACATGCGTTTTTGCGGGGCAACCGTAGGACTCCATTGTTGTGGCTCTACATAGCGGCTTTGCTGCCATGTGTAGCCCAGCTGAAGCGATAGGAGTGTGGTATAGGCAAGTCTGGCCTCAAAGTTGATACCGCCTACCCATGCACCTGGAGCATTGGTGCGTGTCAGCAACAGGTTGCCTTCGTCATCATGGCCGTCTTCACGCAAGAAAAACACATCTTTCAGGTAGGTATAGAAACCTTCGCCGGTAAGGTTGAGTTCCCATTTGCCGAAGCGGCGGTACCAATCCGCACTTGCCGTTGCGCTGTGCGAGTATTCTGGGCGCAAATCGGAGGCAAGTGAAATCAGCGAAACCGCGCCATTTACGGCTGCTACATGCAAATCCTCATCGTAGGCCTGCGGTGCGCGATAGCCACTGCTGTAGCCCACTCGTAGCACCAGTCCGTCAATAGGAGTGTATCGTACAGTGGCACGTGGATTGCAAACCGGTTTTTTGAGCATATTGTGTTTCTCCAAACGAGCTCCGATCAGTACACTCCATTTTTTGTTTTTCCATTCATTTTGGGCATATACACCTGCCACATGTACGTTCTGCTGTATATCTCGGTTGTAGCCCACCATGCGGTCATGCAGTCCGTTATAGGTGTATTCGGCCCCAACGCTGAGGTCGCCGTTCATTTTGCCACAAGGGTAGGAGAAGCGGTATTGCAGTCCAGTGTTGGAGGTTATGTCAGTACTGGTGCCGTAAGCATTGGGGTCTTTTCCCGCCCCAAAATAGCTGTCACGACCTATATGTTGCACTGCTGAGTAGGCTGACACAAAATGACGGCTGTCGGCAGACATCCAATCGAAGGCCAGTGAACCCGCGTCAATGTTATGACGCAGTTGTTCTGCAATATCTGCTTCGTGAGGTGGCAATTCGAAATTGTTACCGCCACGCCGAAAATCAGTGATATGGTGATATTCGAGTGTCAGTTTGCTGGAAGTACTTGTCCTAAAGTACACACGAGCTCCGGCCGTGGTGCTTCGCAATTGTGGCACTTCGCTGAAACCGTCTTTGTCACGGTCGTAGGGACTGCGAGTACGGTGGGCAGCAAAGATGTAAGCTCCAATCTTCCGGTTCTCGCTCGTGACAGAGCCGTTCAGCTCAGTGTTGATGTCGTAGGCACCCCGTTCGTTTACTCCAGTGACATTAGAGATATTCACGAAATTCCGTACCGGTTCCTTGGTGATGATATTCACCACACCAGCGATGGCATTGGCACCATACATGGCTGAGCCGCCACCGCGGACAATCTCTATACGGTCAATCATCGCGGTAGGCACTTGTTCCAAACCATATACCGAAGCTAAAGAAGAGAACACTGGGCGCGAGTCCATCAGTATCTGGCTGTATTGCCCTTGCAACCCATTGATACGCAATTCGGTTTTGCCACAGTTGCTGCATGTGTTTTCCACACGTAAGCCTGGTTGGTAATTGAGTGCGTCAGCTGCACATGATACTCCTGTCGTCTCAAATAGCTTCGGAGAAATCACATTAACAATCGTAGCCGCTTCCTGTCGCTTGGTCTCATGCCGGTTGGCGGTCACCACCACATCGTTTAGCTGCTGTGATAGCTCATGGATGACGATTTTCAATTCGGTGGTAACGTTTTCCTTGATTACTACAGGCAGTTCTTCGGTTTCATAGCCCACATAGGTCGCAACAACTGTCTGTTTTCCAACAGGCAGGTTTTTAAGAAAATAGTGTCCTGTCTCGTCGGTGATGGTGCCTATATCGGTGCCTTTGATTTGTATGGTCACGTAGGGCAAGTGCTCGCCGGTTTTCTCATCCACCACATGCCCCACCAAATGTGCGTCATATTGTTCCTGTGCATTAATGAAATAGCTCGGTATGAGCAGCAACAAACAAACCAAGAGTTTTATTAGTTTTTTCATGAGAATATCCTTTGAAAAATGAAGCGGCAAAAATACAAAAAAAAATCGCAGCCTGAAAGCTGCGATGTTAAGCTTGTGCTTACTTTCCATGCTCGAAGAGCGATTATTCCTTCACAAATTTCATCGTGGTCACTTTGTCGTGGCTGCTGATCCGCACAATGTAGGTACCTGCGGATAAATCAGCAACATGTATCTGCTCATTGGTATTGGCATTCTCAATATGCTTCACCTCTTGTCCATTCACGGAATAAATGGCAATCTGGGCACCTTCAACATTGTTAATGATAAGTTCTTCCGCAACAGGATTAGGATAGACGGAGATGCTGCTTGCTACATTCTCGATGTTACTGCCGCTGGTGAAATAACCGAACTCAGTCCAACCGCCAGAAACGCTTTTGTCGAATTTGGCATAACCATAAGTGTTGGGGCTGCCGGCAAATTTCAAGGCCACATAGCCGGTGTTCATCCCTTGTCCAGAATAGGTGTCCAGGGTGACCAGATTGTTTGACCATACTGCGGACGAATTGCAAGCGGTCCATACATTGTCCAAGGTAGCGTATTCGGCAACCGTGTACATCTGATCGGTGCTGGGAACAGCTACAGATCCGGAAATAGGCTCCAACTGAACTTCGCTGGGATCATAATTCGGGATGGAGAACTGAGGAATTCCGTTCACAATCAAATTGCCGCTTTGCGGAGTGATTTGGACTGTTGAGTAATTTTGTGCGAAAGCACCAAAGGTACATACAACGCATAGTACCATAGCCTGTAAAAGTTTTTTCATAAGCTTATAAAATTAATTGATTGATACAACTCCAAATAATTTAATAATGCTGCAAAGATAATGTTTTTTCTTATCTTTTACTTTATTTCCATGATTGAAAGACGATTTTTTATAGCGATGCGTCGGGACCGAAGATTTCCTTGGCGTAAGGCGTGAGGGGAATGTGTTTGGAGAGCCAGAAAATTGGCATCTTGACATATAAAGGTCCGCAGGCGTAGGGTTGCACACTATATTGGTTATATACTGCAGTAATGACAGAACGGGTACTGTCAATAAAGAAGCAATCGGGCATCGGCAGCCGTTCCTTGTATTCCTCGAAAAGGCATTCTGTGGTGTTGCCATCTTCCTTGTTCACCACCAAATCTTCCAGGGCACGGATCAGCACTTCTCCAAGTTCTGTGGTGTCAATGAAATCTTCCAAATGGACAATCCGCTTGGTATTCAAGTCGATGGTCATGATATCAATCACATAATAGCCATGGGCGGCAAACGCCATACAGCCTTCGGTATATACCGAGAAGGTTACCAAGTTGTCATCGCGGTCACAAGTGCTGGTGATATGGGCGTAATTGTAAGGTTCCAGAGTGATGGAATCAATTGTTTTAAGAAATTTGACTCCTTCAAGAATATCATCATCTTCCTCAAACCAAGTATGTTTCAAAAAAAGTTCTGTCGCTTCCTCCAAAGTTTTGGCGGCAGTATCTCCAAAAGTGAAGCGAATCAACGCTTGCTCCAACTCAGGAGTTAGGCAACCTTCGTCAGGCCATACAATCGAATATTCGTTTTCCACCTGCAAACGATTCTCTTCCATGCCATAAACCGGTTCGAAGGTGATGAGTTCCAAGCAACGTTTACCGTTAACTGCATGAACTCCGAAATCCACGTTTTTCTGTTTACAGGCACCAAGTACAAGTGCCAAGCATAAAATTGCTGCGATAAGTTTTAGTTTTTTCATATTTCAGTAGTATTTAAGGCTTAAATTGCATTTGATTGTTTATAAACAACAAAACATCCTTTTTTGTCATTTTTATTGTTTATAAACAACAAAATTCGTAATTATAAAATTTTGTCACTTATGAAATACAAAATGCTTTGCCGTGGAGTGGTGTTTTTATCAATAATGATTTTTGGTTCTTGTATGATCTTTCGCTGTCTTCGCAAACTCAAAGAGCGATTGGGGCAGGTGACAGTAGCCGGTGGGATTCTTGTCAAGGTAGTCCTGATGGTACTCCTCAGCGGTATAGAAGCGCTCCAGTGGCTGTTTCTCCACGGCTAACGGAAGGTCGTAATGCTGCTGTTCCTCGGCATATACCTTGTTGATTACAGGCAGGTCTTCGTCATCGGTGTAGTAGATGCCGGTACGGTAGCGTGTCCCCTCATCATGGCCCTGCTTGTTCAAGCTCACAGGGTCGATGGCCTTGAAGAACATCCGCAGCAGAAATTCCAGACTCACCACCTCTGGATTATAGCCCACACGTACAGTTTCGGCATAGCCCGTTTCGTCGGTGTAAACTTCCTTATAGGTTGGATTTTCCGTATGTCCGTTGGCGAAACCCACTTCGGTTTCCACAACGCCTTCAATCTGCTTAAAGAAGTGCTCCGTTCCCCAAAAGCAACCTCCCGCCAAGTATATCTCTTTTGTTTTTGTATTCATTTTTTTGGTTTTAATATTGTTTTTCAAAGCAACGCATCCGGACCGAAGAAATCTATTCTCCCGTCAAATACATCACCATCCGGCCTTCTTTATACAATTTTATGGTGAGATTACGGTATTCCCATAGTAAATACGTGCTTTCACCGACTTTTCTCACAGGATCCTTGCCTGTCAGCCGGGTCAGAATCCGCCGTACTTCCTCCGTCTTCTGTTTCTCTATACCAAGTTCATAGTAGTCATTATAACTTATATCACTTTTCGGATTTTTATCCCAATCGAAAAAAGCCCCTTTGACCATGGAATTGCTTTCATTCACGCAGTATGACACTGTGAACATTTGTTTATCATCAATTACCGTATAATAATTGATTCGCTTATATTTCCCCGTTTGATATTCAGCTGGAAAATAGTCATTGGCCAGCTCCTTAAACCGTCCATAACAAGTAGCCTGTAGGGATTTCTCCATTTTATCTACCTGAGCATAAGTCAGATGGTCGAATTGATTAAAAAGATAGTTCAACAATGGTTCAATATTGTCTGTCCCAGTATAGGGCAAGGTGTCCTGCTTAAGTATAAAATGAAGAATGTGAATCAGTTTGTCCTGAATTTCCATCACACCATAAGAATTATCATTCTCCTTGAATTGTAGAAAACACTGGTTTGGTGCCAGATTATGCCCATTACCATACCATTTGAAGAAATCATACCTGTGTCCAAAATCAATAACATTATTCAATTTGTCTCCTACTAATTGCGCAATATAGGTGTTTCCTTTCGTGTTCACCACATAGTATAACTGATTATCCGTCAAAAAAGCATTATGGAAGAGCGTATCATAGACCTTCTCGTCCCACCAATTGTCTTCGTCAACACCTTCGAATTGAAAGAGAGTGGGAACAGGAGTAGTGGTTAAAGAGTCTTCGCTTTTCCAACTACCAAGGCTATATAGATATTTATAACCATCACGGACAACAGCCTCGTAGGTATGATCGTTTTCACATAATTTTGCCTTTCCTTTCAAAGAAATCAAGGTGTCCACCTTATGGCCATGAATGAAATAATAGACATTGTCCTTTTTGATAATGCGAGATAGGTATTGAGCCATAATATATTGATTCACTTGCGCTTTTGTTTCAGAAGGCTTTTCCATAAACCAAGTATAGGCTCCCCATTCTCCCATATCTACATAGGCTACGTTGTATTGATTATCCTCATAAATCACATCAGGAATCAGCTCTAAAGGCTGCCATTTCCATTGTTCCATGTTAAAAAAATAACCATGTTCACAATAGTAGGGCTTTAAGAAAAGCGTATCATGTCGTACAAAAAGGTCTCTATAATAATCGTATTTCAACTCATAGGGCAAATCAACTTCTTTAACCTCCTTTCCATCTTCGGGAAAGACCAATAAACGATTCTTAGATACCCAATGCTCATAGATTTGTACCTCTCGGAAAATACAGAAATAAAAGCCCTGGTATTTAACCGCCCTTATCATTTCAAGAGTTGAGATTGGGCTTATAAAGACAGCGTCATTAATCCATACGGTATCTTCAAGGAGAAAAAATTGGTCAGCCAATTCCTTCATCTTTGAACCACTGTCCTCATCTTTTGGTTTACAAGCACCAGCTATAATCACCAAGCAAAAAACAATTGCTATGAGCTTTGTTTTATTCATGTTTCTATTGTTATCAGGAACTTCTGTATATTCTATTTCAGTGCCTTCACAGGACATTCTTTTTTGCATTTTTGACAAAGAATACACTCCGTGGCATTTTTGCGTTGGCGGGAATTGTTGTTCACCTCGACGTCCATCGGGCAGACTTTCAGACACTTGCCGCATTGGATGCATTTCTCCTCATCGCAGCGGATGCGGAGCAGGGAGAAATAGCTCATCGGCTTGAGGAAGACTGTGATGGGACAGATGTACTTGCAGAAAGCGCGGTTGTCCTTGAACAGCACAGCCAAAGTGATGCCGACTACGTAATAGACCAGATTGCCGATGAGAAAGAGCACGAATAGGGTGTGTTTGGTGGCTTTGCCGAAATGAAACAGCAGTAGGACAAGGATTAGCGACAGCGCAAACACGATGTAGCGGATGAAGCCCAGCTTCTTTCGTGGCCCTTGCGGCTCCTTATAAGGCAACAGGTCGAGAATCATGGTTGTCCAGCAGCAATAGCCGCACCAACCCCTGCCGAACAGTAACGGACCGAAAATCTTGGCGACGGCATAATGCAGCACCCCTGCCCCAAAGAAGCCTGAAAGCAGGTAATACCAGAAACCCTCTATCTGCATGTTCTCCCTGCAAATCAGGCCGAGGAAAACGAACATATAGAGCCCAACGCCGAACTGGACAAACTCGCGGGCATATTTCTTTCCAGCGGCAGACAGCGCCATTCCAACCCCTATACAGATACCTATGTATGTAAAATTGAGGAAAAAGAATAAATTGCCTGTGGCCAGCCATAATGACACAGCGAGAACCTCAAATGCGGCGAACAGGATGATGGCGGCTTTGAATTTTTTCATGAGTTACGTTTCGTGGAATCTTTCTTCAAATTATAGCTGCTTTACCGGAAAGGTGAAATAGGTGTCAGGGTAGGGCTCATTGATCAACGTGAAGTGCCACCATTCCTCGTCGTATGGCTTGAAACCGTGGCGTAACATGGCACGACGAAGAATCATACGGTTCTCGAATTGCTCGGCAGTGATAGTGCGGCCAGAGGGACTATTGCAAATGCCTGTATATTCACCTGTTTCGGGGTTGCCACCAAAATCAGGATGGCTTTCGAAACCGAACCAGTCAAAAGTACCACCCATATCCACTTCCTTCTCTGTGGTCATGTCGAAGAGAGTCAGGTCAACGGTGGAACCACGTGAGTGACCGCTGCGGCGAGCAATATAACCTAAATCGAAGAGACTGTCTCTTGGCACATCCGGATAAAAATAGGATTTCATCAGCGTGTCGTTGATGTCATCACCCCAACGCATGAAATGGTCCACACCCATCTGCGGACGATAGGCGTCGTAAATTTTCAGACGGTAACCTTGCGCTTTCAGCTCATCGCTGACGACTTTGAGACTGTCGGCAGCTTGGCGTGTAAGCAGTGCGGTAGGCTCAAGATAGCCATCTATACGTGTTCCTACAAAATTATAAGTGCTGTAATAGCGGATTTCAAGTATGGCGTCCGGAACAACCTCCGTAATCACTACAAAATTGCTGGCGTCTTCCGTGGCTACATACGTTTCCTCTTCCACATTCTTTGAAGTGGACTTTTGGGTACAGGATGCTAAAAAGACACCTGATATTACCCATAATGCAATAAGTAAATTTCTCATTTTTAATATTTTATGTAATTTTATCTTGTTTTATTTCTAAAGCAAATTTACAAAAATTTCTTTGATATTATTTTGTTTTTTTATCGAAGCTAAAAGCTTGAAAATATCATTAAAAAGCATTATCTTTGCCATCTTTTTGATGGTGATTGGTGTCACTATCTAAATAATTGTACTTCAGAAAATTATAATAAAAATTGATTGACAAATAAAATATAGAACGGTAATGGAAAAGAGGAAAATTGAATTTTGTCTTGTTTATCGCGATATGTGGCAGTCTTCGGGCAAGTATGTGCCTCGTGTGGACCAGCTGCTGGAAATCGCCCCTGTGATTATCGAAATGGGTTGCTTCAGTCGTGTGGAAACTAATGGCGGTGCTTCTGAACAGGTGAATCTGCTTTATGGTGAAAATCCCAACAAGGCAGTGCGCCAGTGGTGCAAACCTTTCAACGATGCCGGCATCAAGACTCAGATGCTGGAGCGTGCTTTGAACGGCCTCCGTATGTTCCCGGTGCCAAAGGATGTGCGCCGATTGATGTTCAAAGTGAAGAAGGCCCAAGGTGTGGATATCGCACGTTCGTTCTGCGGACTCAATGACCATCGTAACCTCGAGTGGTCTATAAAATACGCCAAAGAGGCTGGCATGATTTCCCAAGCTGCCCTCAGTATTACTTATTCTGATATCCATACGGTGGAATACTACATGGGTGTTGTGGACAAATGTGTGGAGTACGGCTGCGACGAAATCGGCCTGAAGGATATGGCTGGTGTGGGTCGTCCCGTGATGTTAGGTCGTTTGGTGAAAGCCATTAAGGATAAATATCCGCATATCAAGGTGCAGTACCACGGCCATACTGGTCCAGGCTTCTCTGTAGCCTCTATGTTAGAAGTGTGCAGAAATGGCGCCGACATTGTCGATGTGGCCATGGAACCGCTGTCATGGGGTATGGTGCATCCCGATGTCATTACCATCCAGGCTATGTTGAAAGACGCAGGCTTCGATGTGCCTGAAATCAACATGAACGCCTATATGCAGGCGCGTGCGCTGACACAGAAGTTTATGGATGATTTCTTGGGTTATTTCATTAATCCGAGAAACAAAATCATGACTTCTTTATTGGTGGGCTGCGGTCTTCCTGGCGGTATGATGGGCTCTCTGATGGCTGACCTGCGCGGTGCACAAAATGGTATCAACATGTTTTTGCGTAATGCTGGTAAGAAAGAGCTGACAGAGGATGAGTTGATGGTGGAGATGTTCCAGGAAGTGCAGTATGTATGGCCGAAAGTGGGTAATCCGCCATTGGTAACGCCTTTCAGCCAGTATGTTAAGAATATCGCTTTGATGAATATCATGCAGATGGCACAGGGTAAACCGCGTTTCTCGCAGATGGATAAGAACACCTGGGATATGATTCTGGGCAAGACGGGTCAGCTGCCGGGCACCTTGGCTCCCGAAATTATCGATTTGGCTAAGCAAAACGGCTATGAGTTCTATACAGGCGTGCCGCAGGATAATTATCCTGATGAACTGCCGAAATACATCAAGTTGATGGAAGAACAAGGTTGGGACAGAGGTCAGGATGATGAGGAATTGTTCGAGTATGCTATGCATGAGCGCCAGTACTTGGATTATCGTTCAGGTGTGGCCAAACAGAAGTTTGAAGTGGAACTTGAGGAAGCTAAGAAAAAGTCTAATATTCAGGTTGTTATCAAGGAAATCAAAGCTCGGGAAGTGAAGAAACAGGAGATTATTGACAGAGTGTTGGCTAAGGAACCCGAAGCAAAACAGGTCGTGGCCAATACGGATGGCGCGGTCATTTGGGAGCTGTCGGTGAACGAACCTTCGATGAGCAAGCCGTTAGGTACCACTTTCAAGGAAGGCGAGCCGGTATGCTGGATCAACGCTTTCTATGGCATACAAGAAGTTCCCGCTTTGTATGAAGGCAAACTGATAGAGGTGGTTGTAAAACCCGGTGAGAAAGTACACAAAGGCGACATCATCGCCTTCTTGAAATAACATGTTGATTCTCTGTTAATTATTAATTGTTAATTGATGGAATCCAATCCTTTTTCACCTACAAAAACCCCCTTCTTCGAAGGGCAAAACCGCTTTGTGCAAATCCTTATCTTCTTGGCTTTGATTGTGGGCTGTATGATCGTAGCATCGGTGGTGGGCATTATTGTGGACAGCATCTGTTTTGGCTTCAGCAAGCCGACTAATGTTCTTGACCAAGCGGCATATTATCGCATTGCCTTGTCATTCAGCTCTGTGGGCACTTTTATGTTGCCCGCTTTGTTGTTCAGCTATTTGTCAGAGCGTAATTTCTTCAGTTACAACAAACTGAACAAGGCACCGGGTTATTGGATGAGCAATACCGTCATTGTGATGTCTTTGGTGTTGATTCCTATTGTGTGGGCTTTGGCTGAATGGAACGAAGGATGGAAACTGCCGGATGCTTTGGCTGGCTTGGATGATTGGATGCGTCGTATGGACAAGCAGAACGGAGAGTTGGGAGAACTGATGATCCGGGATTCTCGCATCGGTATTATGCTGATCAACATTTTCGTGATGGCCATATTGCCGGCGGTAGGGGAGGAGTTGATGTTCCGTGGCACCATCCAGCCTTTTTTGCAGAAATGGACAAAAAGTCCGCATTGGGCCATTTGGATTACAGCCTTCATTTTCAGTGCGATACATTTCCAAGTCTCCGGTTTTGTTCCCCGTATGCTGATAGGAGCCTATCTGGGTTACCTGTGCTATTGGAGTGGCTCATTGTGGTTGCCCATACTGGCTCACTTCATGCATAACAGTATGAATATCCTTTCCGATTTTGTCATGTCGCGTCGTGGTTTTGATATGGATAATCTGAAATTCTCAGATATTCATGGCTGGCCGTATATTCTGGGTGTGGCGATAGTGTTGGCGGTGGTCGGAGTGTATTGCTTGTGGAGGAAGAGGATACAGGTTACAGGGGACAAGTTGCAGTAATTTTTGTCGCAGAGACGTGCCAAGGTGCGTCTCTACTGAACGATAAAATGGATTTTAAGAAAATTCATTGGCCTTGTGATTAATCTTTTTCAAATTTTTTGTATCTTTGTAGTTTGATATTCTATTAAAAAAATAAAAGATACAATTATGAAGAAAATAGCCCTTGTAATTGCCTTAATTATTTCAGTTTCATTTGTTTATGCCCAAGAAGGACAGGAAAAAGTTAAGCAGTATCCGAAGCTTCCCGCAGTGGATGTGAAGACTTTGAACGGCACAACTTTCAATACGGGTGACATTAAAAATGATGGCAAGCCCATTATCATCAGTCTGTGGGCCACCTGGTGCAAGCCTTGTATTGCTGAGTTGCTGGCCATCGCTGATGTGTATGACGATTGGGTGGAAGAAACAGGTGTGAAGTTGTATGCCATCTCCATTGACGACTCCAAAACCGCTGCCCGTGTAGCTCCTTTTGTCAATGGCAAAGGCTGGGATTATGAGGTTTTGCAAGATCCTAACTGGGATTTCAAGCGTGCCATGAATGTTCCTGATGTGCCGTATATGTGCATCCTCAACGGAAATGGCGAAATCGTTTGGCAGCATACCTCATACGCTCCTGGTTCGGAAGAAGAGGTTTATCAGGAATTGTTGAAACTTATCAAAAAGTAATATGAGTAACGTCTATAAACTGGCAAAATTTGCTTGCCTCATTCTGTTTGTATGTGGTTGTGTGTCAGTCTCACAAGCCCAGCATGTGGTGGGAAGCGGCAAAATCAGCGGAGAGTTCGGTTTCAATGGCATGTATTATATCCCTGATTCTCTTATCGGGGCTGAACCTGTCGATTCGAAGGTGCGTGCCAACACCTATCTTAGCCTGATGTATAACAATGGCGGTTTTACCGTTGGTGCCCAATACGAGTTTTATTCTTTCCCCTTGATCGATTTTGAGAAAATTGATTACAAAGGCCAGGGCTTAACCCGCTATTACTTTGATTATAAGCACAAAATCATTCAGGTGACCGCTGGTACTTTCTATGAGCAGTTTGGCAATGGTTTTACCTTGCGTTCGTATGAGGAGCGTCAATTGGGTGTTGACAATAGCTTGCTTGGTGCCCGCATCAAATTGACACCCTATAGAGGTATCACGTTAAAAGGTGTGTGGGGTATCCAGCGTGAGAATTTTGATTTCGATTATAGATATCGTCAGGATTATGTTCGTGGTATTGACGGCGAATTTGCCTTCGGCGAAATCTTCCCTATCATTTCCGAGAAAGGTTTTACTGCTACCGTGGGCGGCAGTTTTGTGAGTAAGTACGAGAAATCGGATTACAATGTTTACATTACTCTCTTTCCGGGAACGGAAGACCAAACAGAAGGTATCATTCCTCCTGAGAAGATTCCGGCGAATGTGGCTTGCTGGAGTACCCGCTTGAACTTTGGTTATGAGGGTTTCCGTTTGGAGGCCGAGTTCGCCCAGAAAGTCAACGATCCTAATGCTACCAATCAGTTTATTTACAAGAAAGGCAACGCCTTGTTCCTTTCCGCCACTTATTCGATGAAAGGCTTGGGAGTGTCGGCTTCGTTTATCCGTTCCGATAATATGGATTTCCGTTCGCAGCGTTTGGCCTTGGCCAAAACCCCCGTCTTGGCTATCAACTACATTCCGGCCATTAACCGTCAGTATGCTTATCAGTTGATTAGCAACTACAGCTATGCCAGTCAGGCCAATGGACAGATTGGGGCGCAGTTGCAGGTCAATTACCAGATTCCCAAGAAAACTAAATTGGGAGGCAAATATGGTACTGACATTACCTTCAATTTCTCACGTTTCCACGATATTGAACAAAGTCCTGTCCCTATGGCCGATTCATTGGGTACCATGTCGGGTACGGAAGGCTATAAATCGGGCTTCTTCAAATTCGGGAAAAAATTGTTGTATCAGGATGTTGGCATTGAATTCAGCCATCGCTTCGACAAACGTTGGAAACTGATTCTGGCCTATAACTACATTACCTATAATATGGATGTGCTGCAGGGACATGGCGGTATTTTGCAAGGACATTTGGTCTCATCAGACCTGACCTGTAAAATCAATAACAAACATGCTTTGCGCCTTGAATTGCAGCATCTTTACACCAAGGAGGACAAGGGCAGCTGGTTGTATGGCATGTTAGAGTATTCTATCAGTCCCCATTGGTTCATTTCAGTGGGCGACCAGTGGAACTATGGCAATTCGGAGAAAAGTCAGCGCATACATTATTACAATGTGTCCGCAGCATTTGTATGGCACACTACTCGTATAGCTCTGAATTTCGGCAAGACTCGTGAAGGCATTCTCTGTGTAGGTGGCGTCTGCCGTTCCGTTCCCGCCTCTTATGGCATGGGACTTTCAGTTACCACTTCGTTCTAGTTGACAGTTGATAATTAATAAGTGATAATTTAGAATGTACAATTATTGTGGGGAGTTTCGGGCTGTGCCCTCAAGGGGAGTGGACTTCGTCCAAAGGGGAGTCTCACTACGCTCGAGGGGAGATATAAAACTGAAAGTTGAAAACTGAAAGTTGAAAATGTCCTTCCAAACTCTCCTAACCATTAAACTCTGAATTCTGAACTTTGAATTTTGAACTTTGAATTTTGAATTTTGAATTTTGAATTCCCCTCTCTATCCCCTAATCACTGATCACTGACCCCTGAAACCTATAACATGAAACCATCATGAAAAAAATCCTCTTTTCTTTTATTTTCGCTCTTTTGAGCATGAGCGTTTTCGCCCAGAATCCTGATGCTATCTGTGGCATTTATCACATGGTTGACCCTTTCTCCAAGGAAGGTTCCCAAGTGGAAATTTATAAAGCCGCCAATGGTGACTATGAAGGAAAGGTAGTATGGGTGGAAAATCCCAAAAAGAAAAAATTCTTGGGTTTGGTGTTTATGACCACCCTGCGGTATAATGCCGAAAAGAATGAGTATCAGAAGGGTACGTTGAAATATCCGGGCAAGTCAGGCACTTTTAGTACATATATGACCATTGTGGATGATAAGAAGTTGAAAGTGCGAGGCTATTGGGGTGTTGCCGCCTTAGGCAAGACCATGTATTGGTACCGGGAAACGAAAGTTAGGGAACAAAAAGATTAACGAAAGAAACAAAAAAAAGCATCTCCAAGAGATGCTTTTTTTATTAAGAAAATTCGTTTTCGGTTTTCCGTTCTCAGTTTTCAGTTTGTTAGTAGAGGAAGCTCAGCAGGATACCTGCGGCAACAGCACTACCGATTACACCGGCCACATTCGGACCCATAGCGTGCATCAGCAGGAAGTTGGTCTTGTCGTATTTCAAACCTTCCACATTGGAAACACGGGCACTGTCGGGAACGGCAGATACACCAGAGTTACCAATCAGCGGGTTGATCTTGTTGCCTTCTTTCAGGAAGAGGTTGAACAACTTGACGAACAACACACCGCAAGCGGTAGCGATAACGAATGAGAATGCACCCAGCACGAAGATTAGGATGGATTCCACTTTCAGGAAGGTGCTGGCTTGGGTGGAGCAACCTACGGTGAGACCGATCAAAATGGTCACGATATCAATCAATGCGTTGGAAGCGGTGTTGGCCAAACGTTTGGTCACAGAGCTTTCTTTCAGCAGGTTACCGAAGAAGAGCATACCTAACAAGGGAAGACCTGTAGGAACGAGGAATGCGGTTAAGAGGATGCACAAGAGGGGGAACATTACTTTCTCTCTGTGGCTGACCGCTCTTGGGGGACGCATTCTGATAAGGCGTTCTTTCGGAGTAGTGAGTAGGCGCATGATAGGTGGCTGGATCACAGGCACCAAAGCCATATAGGAGTATGCTGAGATGGCGATAGCACCCATCAAACTGGGAGCCAGCTTGGAGGAGATGAAGATGGCGGTAGGACCATCAGCACCACCGATGATACCGATAGCACCAGCTTCCATGGGGGTGAAACCCAGGGCCAAAGAAGCGGCATAAGCGGCGAAGATACCGCATTGGGCTGCAGCGCCAATCAAAATCAGCTTCGGGTTGGAAATCAAGGCGGAGAAGTCGGTCATAGCACCGATGCCAAGGAAAATCAGCGGAGGATATACACCTTTCAACACACCGAAATACAGGTAGTTGAGCACGGAACCGTTCTCATACACGCCCACCTGCAAACCGTCGGTGAAAGGAATGTTACCCAAGATGATACCGAAACCGATAGGAATCAGCAACATGGGTTCATACTCCTTCGTGATGGCGAGGGTGATGAAGATCAGACCGACAACAATCATAATCAGGTTACCCCATTCGCAGTTGGCGAAACCGGAGTAATTGAAGAACTGTTGCAGACCTTCTATAAAAAATTCCTTCATTATTCTATAGTTTTATTGATTTTACAATGATTGATAATTATTCTAAAACGATGAGTACATCACCTTCCATGACAGAATCGCCTTTGCGGGCTCTGATCTGTTTGATAACGCCATCTTTCGGAGCGTCGATGTTGTTCTCCATCTTCATGGCTTCGAGCATCATTACATGCTGGCCGGCTTTGACAGCGTCGCCTTCGTGAACGAATACATCAAGCACAACGCCTGGAAGCGGAGACTTGATTGAGGCACCACTGGTCGGAGCGGCTGGAGCCTGAGCCACAGTAGCCTTGGGAGCTGCGGCTTGAGGCACAACGGGAGCTGCCACTTTCACCACTTTCGGTTGGGGAACCTTGAGGTCTTCCATCTCTAACTCAACGGTATAGGGAGTGCGGTTCACTTCCACTGCTGCCTTGCCGTCTTCGATGTTGTTGATGTCAACGGTGTATTTGTTGCCGTTAATCGTAAATTTATAGGTTTTCATTTCTTCTTCTTGTTTTGATTAATAATTCTGTTATCTGCGTCTTATGACCTTTTTCATGAGCAGATTCTTCTGAGCCCATGGTGAGTAGTGTTTTGACGGCATGTCGATGGTGATCACTTCACTTTCCTCGTCATGCTGGCTGTTGAAGAACAGATGCAGAGCCATGGTGATGGCAGCCAGTTCCTCTCCAGTGGGACCTACTTCGTTGGCGGGAACATTGGCGGTGGCCGCCGGAACATCGGCTGCTTGCTCTTTCTTGGCCTTGCGGTCCTTGCGTGTAGCTGTGTAACCGAAGATTTTCAGCATGAGGAAAATCATAATCAGAGCGGCAAACACCACGCTGATGGAGATGACTGCCAGACCGATACCATGCGGGTCGCTCTTCTGCAAGTGCTCTGACTTGGTGGCTCCAGTCTGAACTTTGTTGACAGAACCTGGGGTGGCGTAGGGGAGCATGCCCATGTTGTTGATCTTTTTGCCTTTTTCTACCTTGGTGTTGATACCGTCTTCAAGGCAACCGTATGATTGTGTTGAAGTCAGTAATTCTTCAGGATATACAAAAATGTCAATCAGCGTTTTGCCATTGGAGTTGATCAAAGCCACATAGTGGTTAGCCGATGTGTTGGGATCAATATTGGTATGATAAGTGCCGTATAACGGGGAATTATCCAAGAAGAATACCTTCGAACTTCTCTGGGGAATCCAAGTTGTCGGGTCGGTGGTGGGAATACGGTACCATCTGCTGGCATCGCCTACTGACAAACCAGTGGTATCATCGGTCAGGTAGCAACCGGCGATGTTAACTTGGTTGTAGGAGGTGTTGAAAATCTCAATCCAGGGCACATGGCGTCCGTATTCATCAACATAGTTTGAATCGTTGACCACCAGCATCTCGTTGAGACGCAAGTCGGTAACCTGCTGTCCAAACAAAGCCATGCTGCTGCACAAAACGATGCAAAGCGTTAATATTTTATTTTTTATCTTCATAGTGACTTGTTTTAATTAAGAACTAAGAATTAAGAGTTAAGAATATTGAATTGTTTATTTGTCAAATTTAGATTCCCCTTCTTTTAGAAGGGGTGGCCGGAGGCCGGGGTAGTAATGGAGTTCTTAGTTTTTAGTTCTTAGTTTTTAATTTTTACAATGGCAGGTTATCGTGTTTCTTAGCGGGGTTCTCTAAGCGTTTGTTACGCAGGGATTCCAGAGCTCTGATGACACGGAAACGGGTGTTACGTGGTTCGATAACATCGTCGATATAACCATATTTGGCAGCCACATACGGATTGGCGAAAGCGTCTCTGTATTCGGCTTCTTTTTCGGCGATGAATTCGGCCTGTTTCTGGGGATCTTCGATGGCCTTGATGTCCTTGCCCATGAGGATTTCCACAGCACCCTTGCCGCCCATAACAGCGATTTCAGCGGTCGGCCATGCGTAGTTGATGTCGCCGCGCAAATGCTTGGAGCTCATCACGCAATATGCACCACCGTAGTTCTTACGCAAGATGACGGTAACTTTCGGAACGGTGCATTCGCCGTAAGCGTACAGCAATTTGGCACCGTGCAAGATGATACCGCCGTATTCCTGTGCAGTACCGGGCAGGAAGCCGGGAACGTCAACGAGGGTTACAATAGGAATGTTGAAAGCGTCGCAGAAACGGACGAAACGAGCGCCTTTTCTGGAAGCGTTGATGTCCAACACACCGGCCAAGTATTTGGGTTGGTTAGCCACGATACCTACTGCGATACCGTTGAAACGGGCAAAACCGATGATGATGTTGGGTGCGTAGTTGGGCTGGATTTCCAGGAACTTGCCGTTATCTACGATACCATTGATAACTTCCTTTACATCGTATGGTTTGTTGGGATTGTCGGGGATGATAGCGTTCAAAGCGTCGTCCAAACGGTTGATAGGATCTTCGCAGGGAACGTAAGGCGGCTCTTCCATGTTGTTAGAAGGCAGGTAAGACATCAGTTCACGCAACAAGGCGATACCTTCCTCTTCAGTGTCAACGGCGAAATGAGCCACACCTGATTTGGAGGAGTGGATGGAGGCACCACCAAGGTCTTCCACGGTCACATCCTCATTGGTCACGGTCTTCACCACCTTGGGACCAGTCACAAACATGTAGCTTGTGTTCTTTCTCATCATGATGAAGTCGGTGAGGGCGGGGGAGTACACAGCACCACCGGCGCAGGGACCGAAGATGGCGGAGATCTGAGGTACTACACCTGAAGCCAAGATGTTACGCTGGAAGATTTCAGCGTAGCCAGCCAAGCTGTTCACACCTTCCTGAATACGTGCTCCACCGGAATCGTTGAAGCCGACCACAGGGGCACCGACTTTCATGGCCTGATCCATCACCTTGCAGATTTTCTGGGCAAAGGTTTCGGACAGTGAGCCGCCGAAAACGGTGAAATCCTGTGAGAATACATAGACCAGACGGCCTTCTACGGTACCATAACCGGTAACCACACCGTCGGACAGGTATTTTTCTTTTTCCAAACCGAAGTTTGTGCAGCGATGGGTGACGAACATGTCGAATTCCTCGAAACTACCCTCGTCAAGGAACATGAGGATACGTTCACGCGCGGTGAATTTTCCTTGTGAGTGCTGTTTGTCGATACGCTTTTCTCCACCACCCAAACGGGCTTTGACGCGCAACTCCAACAGTTCGTTAATTTTTTCTTGCATTGTCATAAGTAGATGAAATTTAATGATTTATATTTGAATTGTTTTGTTGATTTATAGTCTGAAATTCAAGTGATTGCACTTTTATCCATTAAAGTTGCAAATATAGAAAAAAAATCGCTTAATATTATATTTTACAGATTTATTTTTTGAGGCAAAAATATTGGGAAAAATGTGCTTTTTTGATAAAAAAAAAAGCCGTCGCTCGAATTCATGGAGCAACGGCCAGAAAAAAAAAACACAACTACAGTATTATGACCTGTGGCTTTTGATTGCTAATCTTTTACGCAGCGTACGGAAAGACCCTCGTTATTCTCTCTTTGGGTGCGGGCCAGAGATTCGCCATTATAAGTCATACCATAGCTGTATGCGTAGGTGCAATAGTCGCAGCCAGTGGCTCCCCAAAAATTGCAAATGATGCCTAGTGGTGTGAAGTTGTTTTCTACGTCAGAGAAATAACCGGTGGGTGTTGCGTTGAATCCGCTTGCATTGTTGGAACTCGGCTCATAACCAGGCGAACATTCATATGTACTGGCATTCCAGCCTTCAACGGATGCCATTGCCTTGCCCGTTTTTGAACCATTGCAAGCGTATTCAGCTTTGCTTACGCAATAGTGGAGGAGCTGTTCCCACTCCGCATTACTGGGCATATGCCAGCCGTTGGGGCAAACTCCTTGCACGCCGCTTGGATTGCTTTCGGATGATGCACTATTTCTTACTGCTGCTTTCTTGTTGTAGAAGTAGCCGTATGAGGTGGGGACACCACTGTGTTTGTAATAGTATGCATGATGATAATTTGCCGTAGTACCCTCGTCAATGGCAGCACCGTCAGCATAATGCGTAGTACGCAAATTGGAAGCCATCCATACTTGGTCACCCAATCTTATGGCATCGTATTTGTTTCCATCATAGTCCGTTACGGCATTTTTGATGATGCCGTCACCAGCAGGTTCGGTATTTTCAGAGGGTTTGTTGTTGGTTTCGATGTTTTCTTTTTTGCATGAAAACAGGCAAAGGGCTATGGAAAGAAAAATGCCCGTTGTCAGATAAAATAATCTTTTCATTTTTTGTTTTTTTTGAGGTTTATTGATTTCGAAAATTGACGACCTTGTATTTACAAGACGTTAAAATTCAAAAAATGTTACAACAAAATTGAAATTTTTTTCAACAGCATATAAACATCGTTGATAATGCAGATACAGATTAACTGCCAATCTCATAGAAAATAGGTTCGAAAACTATGTCAGGAGGGTTATTTTATGGCTTTCCCTCATGGAATATAAACTGCAGAAATTCAGATAAATAAAGCCTCCAATTGCGCCAAGTGTGGCCTCCTTTGGTCTCATAATAAATGTATGGTATTTGACGCTGGTGTATTCGTTTGACAAACTTCTTGCTCTGCAAATGAAAAATGTCCGTTGTTCCGCTTCCAATCCAGTAAATTGTTTTTTTGCTGGTGGGAACTTGCTTGCGGTGCACGATGGGAGAGAATAAGCCCACATATCTAAAGTTGTCCTCATACATCTTGGCAAGGGTTACCGACTGGGTGGAACCAGCAGACAAGCCTGAAACAGCACGCATTTTCATATCGGCGGACAAGCGGTAACGGGTGGACAAAAAACTGTCCATTTTTGGAAATGTGCGTTCAAAATCGTAATGAAACCACGAATGGTAATGAAGCAGATTTTTCATCAAGCTTACATTCTCATCCTGTCCGATAAGTTTTTTAGGATTGGCGTCAGGCATCACCACAATCATAGGTTCGGCTTTGCCTTGCTGTATCAGCTTGTCCACCAGTTGTATGGCTCTTCCTCGCTCTCGCCATGACTGTTCGTTGCCGTCAACACCATGCAGCAGGTATAGTACAGGATAGATATGGTCTGTGCTGTCATACTGTGGCGGCAGGTATAACAGTATGCATCGTGTTTTCCCACTGATGTCATCCACATACTGGCATAGTTCTGTTTTCCCGTTTAACGAGTCCGTAAGGCATAAGTCGGTTAGGTATGAACCGGGAATGATAAATACGCTCCGCTTTCCGTCAGAAATTCGGATGGAATCCGCATTGGTAGGGTCGATAAGTTTTTGTCGATGTGATTTAAACTGGTAAGTATAGACTTCCGGAACAAGAGGAGGTGTGGTATAGGTGAAAAGTCCGTTTTGACCACGGGCCATTTTGGCCGAATGCATGTTCTCCCGTTTCACGTTAAACTTCCGCTTGCGCAAGGCACAATCGCAATAGAGTTTAACCCGGCGACTTTCAGGTCTTTTGAGCACAAACGTCACAGAACCGTCCTCATTATACACGGGGAAATTCCCGGAAGATGGTTGTGCGATCAGAAAAACGGGCAATAATAGGAAAAAGAAAATTAGTCTTTTGCTAATTTTTTGGGGATAAAGTCTCATGTTCTGATATCTCTTCCTTTAACATCTCTTCAAAGCGTGTCACGGAGTTGGCTATATTGTATTGTTTGGCGTGCTGGGCGTATTTTTTGCTCATATTTTTTCTGATTTCTGGATGCTCAATCCAATAATCTATTTTTTGAGCCAATGCTTTTGGATCGCCATGTTTGAACAGACTTCGGTCGTCCAAGGCAAACTGAGGGGTGGCACTTAGCGGACTGTCAGAGATGAGTGGTACCAAGCCGCTGCTCATGGCCTCTAAACACGAAAGGGACTCCAGCTCTACTTCGCCAGCATGAACATACAGGTCAGCATAGCCCAAGACATCTATCAGCTCTTGGTCAGACATAAAGCCTATGCGCGGGGGATTGGTCAGTTTTTCCGCTTTCTTGCGCAGTTTCTGCTCGCTTAAACCTGTTCCCACAAGTACCACTTGTATCTGTGACTCGTATGCTGAGTGCTGTACTGCATCCAATATGATGTCTTGGTGTTTTTCTGGCGATAGTCTGCCTATCATGAGCACCACAAATTTATGGGCACACCATGATGGTTTGCTGCATTTGTGCCAATGGAATTCGGAGGGGCAACCATTGCTGATAACGTGCATCTTGCTGGTGTAGCCATGTTCCTGTAGGTAGTCGGCGATAAAGCGGCTTGGACAGTGTATTCGTTTGAATTCTTTGAAGAACATCTTGTTAAAACTGCTGTAGATGATAGAATTTACCCATTTTACATTTTGCATGCTGAAACTGGCTGTTACATTTTCAGGCTGTACATGAAAGGCTGCTGTACAGGGTTTCCCCATCTTCTCCGCCATGCGTTTCGTTGCTATTTCCAAGCCGAAGGGCATATAGCAATGTGCCACATCGCACCATTCGAGAGCTTCCCGAATGACTTTCTCTTCAGGCTGGGCATACCGGAAGCCATGGCGTTGGACTAAGTTGTCAACCAATGGCAGGTGATATTCCGGAACTACAAAACGGTCGGGACCCGGTGCTCCGGTGGTGAGAATTCTCACTTCATGTCCACGGTTTTTCAGCTCAGAAGCAAACCGCATGGCCGATACGCTTGTCCCATTGTGGTTGTCAAACGTTTCAATAACAAAAAGGATTTTCATAACGCTTTCATTCTTTTTTATGTTATTCATTCAGCAACTTTTTCTTTCTTCAAAATCGGCGGCAAAAATACTCTTTTTATTTTAAAAAATCCATTTTTTGTTTTATTAAATAAATTAAACAACTGTATATTAGTTAAATAAAAATGTTAATAAAAGTTAATTTGTGAATTATTGTAATCCTTGCCATCGTCATCATCATTACAATAATAACGGTTTACATGCTTTTCTTTTGAGAACAATTGGTCATTACGACTAAGGCCAGTATAGCCATGCATATTATCATTGTCTTCTTCATCTCTGTTTTATATATCTCAAACTATCAATCCCAACAGCAGATAGGGACTCGGCATTGAGCAAAGGCAGAAACGTTTGCAAAAAATTACCGATGGTCATATTACTTCATTACTTAGCCGCAAAAGTACAAAAAAATCCGCAACCCAAGACCTCTCTTTCAGAGTTACGGATTGTGATTGCAAAACATTCCGAATATCTACCGCTAACAATTCAAACGTAAAAAATTCGTTTTCAATGTAACGAAATCATCTTTTTTTGCGACTAATAGAATAGAAAGGGAAATGTGTGTCAAATCCAGTGAACAATCATCAAAAAATATTAAATATGAAACATTTAAGTGTTAAAAACATTACCGTACTTGCCCTCGCCACCATCCTGATGGCAGCCTGCGGCAAAGACAACATGAACAAAGACGCTCTTATTGGCCAATGGGCCAACACGGCGCAGTCGTTCGAAATAACCATCGCAGGACAGGTGTACATCCCAGAAGGAACTATCTGTATGGAGTTCACAAACGACAATGTGCGGGTATCCGACTCACGAACGGATTGTCTCGCAGAGTGGCATAGTTATACTCTCTCGAAAGAATCCGGCAAGTGGTTGTTGGAGATCCAAGGAGGTTGCTATGATGGAAGGGTATTTGTGGTGGAAAAGCTCACCAGCGACGAGCTGGTGCTTTGTCCAAGATACAATGAAATCGGCATCGACCGGAACTTCCGCTACATAATGAAACGAGACGAGTCATCGATCTATCCGACCCAATTAAAGTGAACCCTGCTCGTCTGCCTCTATTGTTTCATTCTGTCATTTTCACCGCGCACGGGTGCGGAGGAGTGTCGTTGAGAATGGTCCTCAAGGTTGGCTGTGTTCTATCGCCATGGCGACGTTTTGCTTTTCGACTTCTCCTTCGGCAGACAATATCTCTGCACCTTGAACCGCGTTGCCTGTGACCGTCAATTTATATTTAATATGTGAGCCGGCTTGGCTTACCCCATCCACTGTGATGTTGTCACCCTGCCAAGTGCCTTCCACATTGATAGGTAAGCAATAGTCACATCGCGTGACGACACCCGTCACATTGTTGCCGTTCTTGTCAAGCACCATGCTGGCTTTTTCTTTACCAATGGTACCCGTCAGACTGTAGCTTTGGGGATGACTTGCCGTCAAGTCCGTTTCTTTCGGTGCCATCACTTCCGTTGAATCAGCAACGACCGCATCAGCGCTTTCTGCCTGCTTTTGCCTGCCACGACATGCTGTAAGCATTATCAAGGCAAAGATTATCAAAACATTTTTTCTCATATTACACATACCATTTGTTCGTATTTATTATTTCATCTTTTAAGGCGGCAAAAATAAGAAAAAATAGGATTCTTTATCCGCGAGCCAGCATCTTGATGCCATACACCGGCCAGTAGGGGACCTTCTCGATGCCCGTGCGCACCCGCGGGATGTCCAACAGAAGGAACGCCATCGTCATGAAGCCCGCCGCCCATATAATCTGCCCAAAAATTTGCTTCAGCGTCACCGACATCATCGAATGGAGGTAGTAGCCGTTTATGAATCCGTTTATGTCGAACTGCTGCATGTCCACACCCGTCAACGTCAGGTATGAGCCGTAACGCGACATGTTGTCGGCCATAAAATGCTGGAACAACGAGGTGTAGAGTCCGTAGCCCGAGGCGCCGGCGAGGTACATGTGGATGACATTGAAGATGAACAGCGCCATAAAGAAGTGCTCCAGCTCGTGCACCGACTCGTGGAGCGACCACATCAGCGACACCGCCAGCACCGCGTATGCGCACCCTCGGAACACCAACGCCCACCGGTAGGCCGTGATCGGCACGTTGAGATCCATCAGGAAGTACATCCGTATCGCATATACCATGATGCAGCCGAAGCCGATGGCGAACAACTTCCACACTTTCCACTTCCTGTGTCCGAGCCAAAAAAGGGTGATGACCACGCCGGCAAACACGCCTGGCAACGACCACAGACACAGTCCCGTCTTGGTGTGCTCCTCCAATCCGCGCACCTCGCTCCAGTAAATCTCCTCCAGTGTGTGTTCCGCACCGAGCAGCAATTCCGCCACCACGGTGACCAACAAGATGGCCACCACGTTCTTATAACGGAAGATCTCCAACGAGATGTACGGTTTCTCCACCGTCTTGAGGCGATAGAGGATGAACGCCAGCAGGATGAGCGTGAGGGCGACGATCCAGCGCAGGCGGGGTGACCGGAACCACATCAGGTAGTCGCCATAGACGAGGAAGTAGCTGACCATCAGCATCAGCACGCTCATCAGCAGCCCGGTGGTGATGTCGATGCCCTTGAGCGGCATCCGCTGCGGCATCGGGCAGAAGGGTTTGCAAAGGGTGAGTTGCACGAGGATGACGAAGCACATCGTGCCGATGGTGAGCACGTGCATCATCTGCCAGGGAAGGTGGAAGGCGACCACCGCCGCAAGCCATGCGCTGCCCGTGATGGCAGTGAGCAGGACGATGTGCAGCACTGGGAAGAAGACCCCGAAGTCGCGCGGCGGCGTGATCCACAGTTGGATGTTGCTCATACATTCAAAAGTGCCCTGTATCTTCGCGATGCCCGCGATGAAACAGATGGGCAGAAGTATGGCCATATTGGTGGTGTTCATCGTGATGAAGTTGCAGATGCCGATTACCGCCGCCGCGCCGCAGAGCAGCTGCTGGTTGGTGAAGCGGAACTTCATCCGGAAGAGCATCGGGAACCAGACCGCCATACCCGCTAAGCCGGTGTAGAGCAGCATCAGCAGGTCCTCGATCATCAGGTTGGTGGTGCCACGCACCGCCTCCAACGCACCGAGATAGACCCCGCCGGAGAACTGGATGCACATCACCTGCACAAGGTAAATCCACGGTTGGATGCGCCGCGGCACGAATGCCCGGAACATGGGCATCATGAAAGGATGGTTGGTTTGCATAACGTTAGTATTTCACTTCGCACTCCACACTGTAGCCCGCCTTGAGCTTTTTCAGGTCCTCAGCGCTGTTCTCGTCGAGGGCGATGCGGACGGTGAGCCGTTGCTCTACCTTGACAAAATTACCGGTGGCGTTATCGACGGGCAGCAGCGAAAAAGCGCTGCCGGTGGCATCGGAGAGACGCTCCACACGGCCTTTGTACTTGTGGCCGGGAATGGCATCTACCACGATGTTGACCTCCGCACCGTCCTTAATATGAGATAGTTGGCTTTCGCGATAGTTGGCCTCCACCCATTTTTGGTTTTCATCGACGATGCTGACGAGCGTCTGCCCCGGGTTGACCAGTTCGCCGACGTTGATGTCGCGTGCGCCGACCACACCCGAGTGGGTGGCGATGATGTAGCAGTATGACAGGTTGAGTTCTGCCAGCTCTACGGCCGCCTGTGCCAACTTTACCGCCGCTTCGGAGGCGGAACGGCTGTAGCCCTGCTCGTCGGCAACATTCTGCTGCATATCAACGGTATGGCATATTTGCTCGTAGCGGGCCTTGGCGGCGAGATAGGCGGTATGGGTTTGGTCGTACTGGTGCTGTGAAACCCCGCCGACAAGCAACAACTGCTCGTATCGGTGGTCATCGCGCTGGAGATTCTCCATGTTCACACGAGCCTCTTCTTTCAGAGACTGTGTGGCATTGATGTTACTAGTGGCACTGAGCACCGACGAGCCTGCTTGTTTGCTCTGCTGTTCGGCACGGGCGAGGTCACTGCGAGCCTGCGCCAATCGGAGCCGGTACTCACTGTCCTCCAGGGTGACGAGCGTGTCACCCTCGTTCACGTGCTGGTACGCCTCGAAGCGGATTTCACGGATGAACCCTTGCACGCGGGTGTTCTGTGGGGCGATGTATTGGCACACACGGGCGTTGTCGGTGTATTCCACGTGACCGAAATGGGTGAATTGAAGCACAACATAAACGATTCCCGCTATCAGAAGTAGGATAATCACGGTGTTGTAGATGTAGGAACGGAGTTTCGTCTTTTTCATAAGGCAGTCCTATAATTTATTGATAATCAGTGGAATATTATAGGGCTACCCCTCGCCTTTACCAAGGCTCAAAAACAGTGGCAAAAGTACGGATTTTTTCTTTTTTTTGAATCAACAGGAGAAAATTTTTCATTTTCATTTTTTGTTGATATCCATGAAAACCCTGACTTCCCCTGAAAAAGGTTGACAGATTTGGGAAGGTTAAACTAAATTGGCATTGTTTCGTTGTTCTATTTTGCTTTATTGTATGTCGTGTCATCCATGGGCTCCAGTCACTCGTTGCTGGCACCTTCCTGTACGTTTAATGCCCTATCATCTCCATTCCCACCATCGGTTTGGTGTCAATCAGCTTCAGCGATTTCACCATTTGGGCGGTGCCCTCTTTGTACTTCTTGAAATGGGCGGTCTGGAGATGGCTCTGGTAAGCCTCTTGGTCGGCGTAGATTTCGAGGATGTAGATTTTGCAGGGGTCTTCCTTGGTCTGCATGGAGAAGAGGGTCAGCACACCGGGCTCCACCTTCACAGAGGTCATCCCAACCTCTTTGGCGTAAGCCAGATACGCTTCCAGATACTCTGGCACCACCTCTATTTCAGCGAGGCGGACGATGCGCTCGCCGAATTGCCGCAGGGGCACATTCTCGCCGAACAACCGGCGGGCGTTGTCGGTGAAGATGTCCTGCGGGTTCAGTCCGTGCGAGGCGAGACGCTCCTCCAAGGCCTGCTTCCCGCTGATGAGCACCGGCTCGGCCACATACGGGTAGTCGCTGCCATAGAGGATATGGTCGGGCGTGGTGATGGTGAGAAGCGCGTCGAGGACGTCATCGGTGGGTGCGCCGGCCAGGTCGTAGTAGAGGCGCGAAAGGTTGGCATCGACATCCACGGGCTGCATAATGCCCTGCTTCACCATCACGGGCAGCAGAGAACGGAAGCGCGGCAGGGCGTTGGGCAGGAAAGATCCGCAGTGCGGCACCACTACCTTCAGGTTTGGATAGCGTACCAACACGTTGTGCGCCACCATGTTGAGTGCCGCACGAGAGGTCTCGGCCAGATATTCGTAGCTTGCCAGCGGCACATCGGCAATCAGCTGTGCGTTCACCGCCGAGGGTTTGTGCGGATGCAGGATGACGACGGCCTTTTGCGTGTTGAGGTAGGCCATCAGCGTGTCCAAGGCGGGGTCGCCGAGGTACTGTCCGTAGCTGTTGGTGGCCAGTTTGATGCCGTCAGCTCCCAACACCTCCAAGGCGTAGCGTGCCTCTTCCAAGGCGTGCGGTACGTCGGGCAGGGGCAGCGCGGCGCAGAACATAAAACGCCCCGGATAGCGGGCCTTCAGCGCGGCACACTCCTCGTTGTACTTTCGGCACACTTTTGCCGAAGCCTCCGCATCGCCGAAGAAGGGTTGCGGCGCGGGCATCGTCAGCACCGAAGTCTGGATGCCGGCCTTGTCCATGAAGGCAATGTGCTTCTCTACGTCCCAGTTTGGAATGGGGAATCCCTCGTCCATTTCGGCGCCGTTGGCCTTGATGTAGTCGAGGTAGCCCTGCGTGATAGCGTGACTGTGCAGGTCGATTTGTGCCATGGATGGCAATGCAGAAAGGGTCATAATAGCTAAGATAATCAGGCTTTTGCGCATGTTGATGTTTAGTTTGGTTGTCACCGATGATTACTTCAATTTCATCCCGTCCTTGAAGGCCTCGCCAACGCGCTGACCTACAAGGTAGTATCCGTGTGTGTAGGGGTCGAAGGCGATGGCTTGCAGAGCTTCAATATCAACCTTGCCGTCTTTCATCTTGTCGGCTTCCACGGAGGTCTGCAGCACCTTGCCAATGACACCAAGACCCGTGTCGTCGCTTTGGTATTCTATAAATTCGCATTCAATGGCGATAGGCAGTTCGTTGATAATCGGTGCGTTGACCAATGCTGACTTAGTGGCGGTGAGACCGCTTTTGGCAAACTTTGCGGGTTCCTTCTTGCCGCTAACCACGCCAAACCAGTCGGCTTCTACGACATGGGCTGCATCGGCGATGTGGATGACGAATCCCTTAGTGCGCTTGATGTTCTCCACCGTGCGGTGAGTTTCAGTGAGGTTGAGGGCTACGCGTTCTCGGTCGAGCATGGTGCCCCATGCGGCGTTCATTACGTCAATGGTGCCGTCTTCGTTGTATGTGGCCACGAGCAAAACAGGCATCGGGAAGATGGCTTCTGTGGTTTTAATTGGTTGTTTCATAAACTGTTATTCTATTTTATTTTTGTTTCTAAACATGTTTTCCTAATTCAAACGCCTCCTGCAGTTTGGCGTTGCCGACAATCTCGTTGGGACCGCCCACACCGCCGCAGAAGATGTGGCCTTTGAGTGCGGACTTCTCGTAGCAGTCTATCCAGCCGGTGAGGCCGCCCTCGGCGCGTTTCGGCACAAATTCCTCATTCTCGGCCGCGGTGGTCAGCAGATAGACGTCGCGGAACTTGTAATCTTTGGGATACATCGCGTTCATGCGGTCGATGAGGGTCTTCATCTGGCCGCTCATCTCGTAGTAGTAGATCGGCGTGGCCCAGCAGACCACATCGGCGTTGAGCACGCTCTCCATAATGGCCGGCACATCGTCCTTGATGACGCACGCGCCCGTCTTCTGGCACGACAGGCAGCCGACACAGAACTTGATTTCCTTGCCTCGCAGCGAGACAAACTCCACTTGATGTCCGGCGGCTTCCGCGCCCTTGGCAAACTGCTCCGCCATCGCGTGGCTGTTCGAGCCCGGGCGGAGACTGGTTGAAATTACGATGACTTTCTTCATATTGGTAGTTGTTTGTTGTTTGCTAAATTGGAATTTATTTGTTGATTTTATATATTCTCTACATTATATGCATCTACTATCTATATTTTAGGATTTCCTTTATAATCCCATGGATATGCTGCATATCCCTTGTGTTCAGTCCATAGTTCTTTTGGAATGCAGTATCGGAAATATTGTTTTTCTGATATATTATAGCGTGTAGAAGCAACAGGCTCAATCGCATTTGCCCTTGGACAATATTCTAGCGTAGGAACAGCGTCCTTTCCTCCAAAAGCATCAAACTGGAATAGCAAGGCTCTGGTCTTTAATGGCCCATTGCAAAATTTCCCATTGCACTCGATGGAGCGGATGAGAATTCCTCCGTATGACTTTTCATTACTCTTGAAAGTAAGATCAACACCAAAGTCATGGTTGAACCACTCTCCAGCCTCAGTCATGCGTTTGTATGTTATGAGCGCTGTGTCGGTTAGGTTATAATAAAACTCTATCTCTACCATGCGATATAACTTATATCCCTTCCTGATGACAAAATTGTTAAGAAGATTCTTCGCGATGTCTTTGAAGATGCTTTCAATTTTAGAAGAATCCGTCTCCGTTAACACAAGACTATTTCTTAAACATTCCAATTCTGTCATATAGTTCTATATCAAATATTAAGCGCAAAAATTTTTTCTTATTGTATTGGCACAAGTTTTCCAAATTCTTTCCAAAGAATATCTTTCTTATATTTTTTGACTACAGGAACATGAACGGTAACTTGTTCCAGAGGGACACCATCAAAAGCCTGGTATATCTCCGGTGGCACTTCAGAGTAACAGTATATGTCCGTGAGGCTCCGACAGTAATCAAAAGAACCGGCACCTAATTTAGTCATTCCTTCTGGAATAACGATTTCAACAAGAGATGAGCAACCAGGGAACACGCAGGGGTCTAATCGTGTCATTTCTTTTGGCAGCACGATTTTTTCCAGACTCTTACATCCATTGAAGGCAAAGCGTTCTATCTCGTATATGCTTTCCGGAAATTCAATATTAGTGAGAG
>JAEETJ010000069.1 GCA_016290295.1 Bacteroidales bacterium | reverse complement strand
TCCTGAAGATCAGGGTGCAGATGTGATGTAAATTGAAAATCTTGGGAATTTCTGATTGAAAATCTTGGGAGTTTAAAATCACGAAAAACTATTATAACGGATTAGTACTGTTGCGATAAATTTTCAGTATCAATATTTAACATGTTGATTCAAATGTTTTTGTGCGGTTTTTTCGTTTTTTTGATTTGAATGAAAGTGCAATGATGACAGTATATTTTGTATTGGCTATGACGGCATGCCGAAGGCATGAGATGTGCCGACAGGCGCAATTAACACCATACAAGCGAAGCGCAGTTTGGTGACAATAGGGGCAATGCATCAGGTGCATATCGGAGATATGCGACATCTCTCTACCATCCAGCATAGCTTGTCGCATCTCTCCGAGATGCTTGTATAGCGTGAGTGTCTCATCCACCACACTACGCCTGACGGCTTGTGTGGTGTTAATTGCACTGCGTGCATCACACCTCTCCGAGGTTACATCTTTCTGTAATATCCTGTCCAGTGGTTAATTCCTATAGAAATTTATCGCAACAGTACTAATAACGGATTATTCGTGTTTGAAGATAGCGAAAACGAGCGGTTCCGCAACAAGAAACCCGAGGTGATGAGGATGATTCTGAGGAGCTATGCCCGCAATATTTCGAGCGAGACGGCGGTGTTGACCATCATATCGGATATACGCCAGAGCAATGAGCGCACGATGGACGTTGGGGGGGTATTGAGATTAAGCTTGGCGGTGACGACTTGATTGACGACGGGGCAAAATCGCTGAAGACGCTTCGTGACAAGATTGTGGAGAAAAGCGATGAGAAGGCACCATCGTTCTTGTTAGTGCTGACTGCTGTTGGTGGTGCATACAGGCGTGAAGACGGGGTGTATGTGGTTCCGATCAATTTGTTGAAGCCATAAGGGATTAGCCGAAAGGGGAGGGCGGATGACAAACGGAAGATGTATGGTGAATATTTCTCTCAAGTAGGACAAATATTTTAGGGAGAATAGTGACAGAAAAAGAAAAATTTTTATTTTTGCCAATTGTATGACACAAAATAAGGGGAAGACCATTATGATTATAGACAATAAGACACTTGACAACTTGAGTGCTCAGGCCAAGGCATCGCCTCGGCTGCGGATGAATCTGAACTTTCATCAGAGTCTGGATGAGAAGTGCCACCGTTTTCTGAATGCCGTGGAACCGGGTGCCAACATCCCCATTCATCGCCATCCGGAGAAAGAGGAGTCATTTGTTGTGTTGCGTGGCAGGATACGTGTCATCACCTACAACGACGACGGCACCATCATTGAAGACATTGTCCTCAACCCATCGGAAGGCCGCTACGGCGTGAATATAGGAAAGAATGTCTGGCACACCGTGGAAGCCCTGGAGCCGGGTTCAGTCATCTTCGAGTGCAAGGAAGGCCCCTACGTGCCGCATGAGGAGGAAGGGCGTTCTCAACGTTAACCTTTATCATTAACCTAACCATAAGCATAACAATAACAAAGGGAGTAAACAAAGTTGGATTTTTATGACAAACGATGATTATATAACTTACGAACCATTGGCATTTACGGTGACAGTAGATAATCTTGAGTTTGACGATAATACAGGTTTCGTCATTCAATCAGATTTTGCCTCTCTTATACACGAATGGTGGCACTATGTACAAGATGTTGCTACCGTTACTGGTCAGAATGGCGTGTATTTGTGGTTGCGTGATATGGCTAGAATATCAAAAATCACTTGCTCAAAAGTTGGTGAAGAAATACATATCCCATTATCCAAGGACGAATATGGGGAACCGATGAGTAAATTTCGTAAATTATTCATGTTGTTTTGCGGTGAGAAAGAGGAGCATCGAATAGAACAAGCAAAAATAACGGCAGAGCCTGACATAAAAGTTTTTTCTCTTGGACTTGACGGAGAAAAACGTACGCTACCTGACTGTAGGTTGCAAATAAATAGTAAAGAGTTTTTGTTCAGGCTTATAGCATTGCAAGAACTAAATTGCTATTATGCGCAAAAGATTGCTGAAGGCTATGTCCAAGATAAGCCAAAAGTGCCAGCGGATAGTTTGCCGGAGTTTCCATATAAAGTAGGGGATCTTTTGTTTAAGTATTATGGTATTGAATGCGATGATAAAGTTAAATTTTTGATATCTTTCCTTAGCCTTGACTCTATTCAAGCCCCTGCTGTTTTCCTGAAAGTGTTAGAAAGTTTCAAAGGCCAAGAGTTGAGTTTTGATAATGATATTGCTCTTATTGAAAAACAGTTTGATAAGGTGGCTACTTCTTATGCTTGGTCCAATGATGATATATACAAGGAGTGGATGAAAGACTATAATAATTGGATGTTTGACCAGGGACGTCAGTATTTGGCTAAATCTATCGAATGGTTTGTGGCAAAAATAATACTAGCAGACGCCTTTAGGAATTTTGAGGGGAAGTCGTTCTTTGTTCGTGTTTTCTGTGGCAATATTAAGAGTTTAAATCAACTGTATTTGAGCTTCCCGATTCCGATTTTTAAGAAGAATGGAGTACTAATGGGCTCTAGTATGATTGGAAACAATAACACAATTGATTTTGGGAACGAACATGAACAAGCATTGATATTAAGATATCATAAACGCCTTTTTGACTTAATATGTATAAAAGATATTAAAGATATGGAAGATAAAGCCACTTGTGATATTTTTGAAGACTGCCCATATCGTGTAAAAGTCAATAAAGATTATGATTGTAAAGTGGCTGTATGGGAAGTGGTACAGGGAGAAACAAAGGCACAATGTCCATATGCTATTGCGCTACATACTATGGGCTTGTGGCAAAACAGGCTAGTTGTGGATTTTTAAAATGACTAGCATGACACAGGAGGAACGCTGGCTCACTAAATACAATGAAGCGATGGAGTTCATGGATCGAACCATAGGGATCATTCGCGTCACAGAATTGAAGATCATTTGATGCTAAAATAGCTCAAGCTCAATAGAAAACTGATGAAAGTTGGGAAAATGAAAGAGGATAGGGTAGAAATGTTTGAGAAACCGTTGGAGCTGAGAGAGAAGTATAAAAGGGTGAATCAATATCAATAATGGATGATAAATTTATATGGCAAATAATTACAAATGGAAGCGTTTGATTATAGATTTGATAAAATTTTTGTGCTAAAGTCTCTGGGAGAATCTGATACTTATGCGGATGCATTGTATTCTGAAACAATAGAACCCTGTTGTCAAAAGAGTGGTCTTGCAAAGGAGCCTCCAATTGAAATATTTGATAGGGGAGATTGGAACAAAGCGATAGATAAAATACTAAATGATAAATATAGATATCCTTTAGTACATATAGAGTGCCATGGTGATAAAGAAAAAGGGTTAAAATTAAGATTAGGTGATAATATTCCTTGGAAAGAGATGCTGGATGATTTACGAAGAGTGAATGTGCGGTCAGGAATGAATCTGATAACGACTATGGCAACATGTTTTAGCAAAGAGAATGCTTTTAGTATTAATATGTCAGGATTGCCAGCACCTTATTTGTTATCGTTAACGGCGAGAAATAAGGTTGAGGCGAAAGTAACGTATGAGATGTATTCTGTCTTTTTTAATGAATTGATAATCACTGGTGATATGTATAAGGCATTAAAGAGGGTTGAAAGAGAAAGACCTGATTTGCCGTCACATTTTGTGCTTTATACACTTCCAATTTTGTTTGAAGATGCATGGAAAGGTGTTCCAGAAAAATACAAGAATAAAGATGAAGTCGTAAGACATTTCTTTCATTCATTTCCGGATTTTCAAACACAAGTGATTAAAGAAGAAAGCATCAGCCGTGATGAATTTGAAGGTTATAGGGACGGATTTGTAAGGGAGTGCAATGATAATACAATTAATGCCATATATAGAAGGTGTCGGGATGCATTCTTCATGTACGATATATTTCCCGAGAATCGGCAACGTTTTAAAATGTCTGATTGTATTATGTAAAATGGACTTGGGAATTACATATTATTTTCCTTCGCTCAGCTTCTTATACCCTTCGTATCTCAGCTTGGCGAATTGCTCGGTCTTAGCGAAGAGTTCCTTGGCCTCTTCGTGCTGTGAACGACCCATACCGACCTTGATACCGTAGTTGATACAAGGAGCGTAGCAAATCACCAATGACGGTCCCGGATAAGCTTCAGCTTCCTTGATGGCCTTGAAGTACTGAGCTTGGCTTGCGCCCATAGCGACCTGTGCCACATACTTCATGATGCGCTTCACGCGGTCGCGTATCTTGCGGGTAGCGGTACAATAATCATTTGAAAACCATTATCTTTTTAGGAAGTAATCCTTTTGTCGCTAATAGTTTATGTTGTCGTGAAGTATTTAGAATCTGGATGCTTCCTGTTGCCACCCAGTGATATGCATTTATGTTTTTGGGTTTTAAGGCGTTGATATGTGGGGCTTTTTCCTGCAGCCACCAATTAAGCCATTTTAGTTTTTCTATCATTTCATCCACATTGCTGGTTGAGGCAGGATGAAACTCTACGAAGTATGTCTTATCTTCATATTCAATAGCATAATCCCATCTGTTTGCATTAGGATACAATGATTGAGTTGCTGTATCTATATCTACGCTGCCAGTCAACATTCGAGACTTTGTAGTTTGTATCTTTGAACGATAAGCCCCTTTGACTGCCTGAATGCCATTTCTAAAATGTCCCGCAACATCAGCTGTTTGTGCAACAGCTGTTTCTAATGGTGTCTCCTCAGTCTTCATTATTTAAGTGTTTTGAAACAACTTCGGACGCTTTTGATGCAAAGGATGACAAGCCTCCCCATTCTGCTATGATGCTATTAGAACTTCCAGCGTCCAAGGAAGATATGTTAACAGAAACTACTTTTCCCGTTTTTGTTCGTTTAAAATAATAGGTGTTAATAGTTTTTTCAAAAATATCAGTGAGCATCGTGCTAATCGAGGAATTTTCAGGTACTTCAAACAACTCATTCAGGGCTTTGTATTTTGTCGAGACCTTCCTTAAGAGATTGAAAGCCCATGCGAACTCAAGAAACATAGGAGAATGAGTGGAAAGGATCACTTGATAACCATCTTGCAGTAACTCTAATATCTGAAGAAGTACACTGATAATGGCTCGTGGATGAAGCCCCATTTCGGGCTCTTCAATAATTACATACTTGTATTTCTCACGTTTAATTACTTTTGATGGCGGTCCGGACAAACAATAAAATGCCAGCAATAATGGCATAAATTCTTTTTGTCCTGCACTCCATGACATAAACGGTATGTTGACATCGTCCACTTGTAATAACATCTTCTTTTGTCCAGAGCGCTCTTCCATTACCACCTTGGCGTTGTGAAAAATAGAAGCATTGAGCGATTTTTTCATGTGGCCTTTTAATCTGTTACTCAATGGAAAAATGGTGTTGGACTGTCCCAAACCATTCTGCATGAATAGTCTCAAAGTTTCACTGAAAATACGATGAATATAAGGAGAGGAACTGTCAAATTCCATGAAATTCTTAGGACGACCATCAGATATACTAAGAATTCTTTGGGCTGGGATATAAAAGACAGTCTCGTTGTCCGATTTGGGCTTCAGAGGTATCTGCTTTTTATCAAAACAAACGCCGTCAAAAATAACCGACGTATGGCTTTTCCAAATTGGAGCCATACCATCGCCATAATAAACATTTAAGATTTTATCAGTATTATGCCCAATGATATAATTGTATCTATCAAGGTTGCTTATGACACTATCCCTATCAACGACAAGTTTAAGTGTTTCAAGCGCAATACTTTTCCCACTAGCTTGTGGGCCGACAAGGATGGTTAAATCACCAAAATTGATGTTGATTTTACCTAATGGACCAAGATCGGATATTTTAAGATTATTCATATAACAGTGTTTTAAAAACTGTGAGCTTTTCTATTTATTTTTCGTGCGTGCGTTTGTACTCCAAGAATTGCTGCAGACTTTGGTTGCAAAAGGTTTCAACGATTGTTTCAGCCAAGTGCTTGTCTTTTTCTGGAATAATTGGATCAAGACATTTCAATAGTGCCTTCCCTTCTGCTTTTTTGTATTCTACACCACGGTGGATTTCCTCATCAGAGATGGGAAAGTATTGGTTGCTCCGCATGGCATCGGCAAAGTTATTTAACTTGTTGTAACAATTCACGTTGGCACGCATCGTGAAGTTGGTTTTGATGAAATCAAGTATGTCTTTACTATTCATGATTCGTATTGTTACAACTATTAGCTTGCAAAATTACAAAATAATCCAATACAAAAAAAAGCAATCCTTTCACATAAAAGGACTGCTCTTTTTATTTGCGGCTATCTGGGGACTCGAACCCCACATTGGCATTCAACCACTCTATCTTAATGCTCTCCATCTTGTTATACTACAATGCCCTGTTCGGGATAGCCGCGAACGCCAAAGTAGCCGAAATTGTATTTTTCATATGAAACACCTCCTTTTTAAGGTAGTTTATTAAACAAATTACATCAACTATAAAGCTGAATACTTGAAAAGACACTAAAGAATAATTTAGTGATATGAGGCTACAACATAGAGTATTAACAAAACAAAGAACCAATAAAGTGCACAACACGATTGCAACATACAAATCATAGATTTGCAGCCGCAAAGATACTCATTTTTTAGATGAAAAATAAGGACACTAAAAAAATAAAACACACACCGTGCAATTTTTGCGAGTACGCCCTATATTGTTATATTAGAGATGCATTGCTTCACATTTCTATGAGAGAAAAAGCTATCACAATTGTGATAGTGATGACAACAGTGCATATAATCATCTTAAAAAAATGTATTTTTGTTTGTGATTTTTTTCTCCTTGATGCGATAAACAAGAAAATTACCTTTACAGGTATGATTAACGAACAACAATTTCTCAAACTTCTTAACGAAAATAAGCGAAGCATTATCAGTGTTTGTCGCTATTATGCATCATTGAATACCAACCTTTCCATCGAGGACTTGTTTCAGGAAATTTCGCTCAATTTGTGGAAAAGTTACCCGAAATTTGTCACACATCCCGATTGTCAGCTCTCCACTTGGGTGTATCGTGTAGCATTAAATGTCTGCATTTCTCAAATCAGAAAAAAGGACAACCAATCGTATCAACCTATTAACGAAGAAGTTATCAGAATCACAGAAAATTCAACAGAACAAGAAAGAGTACAACAACTTTACCAACTCATTCACAAGTTGAACCAAGAAGAACGAGCTTTGATATACCTTTATTTGGATGACAAATCCCACAAGGAAATGGCCGATATCATGGGTCTTTCAATTAGCAATGTGGGAACAAAAATACAACGTATTAAACTGAAACTAAAACAAATGAGCAATGAATGATAAAGATTTGACATTGTTAAAACAAGACATCATAAACGAGGCAAAGACAGATTCCGATTTATCTTTCAGTCTACCTCAAAGATCATGGTTTAAGCGGCATAAAAATGGGATTTCAGGGATTGTTTGCCTTGTTGTGGCAATTTTGCTACCTACTTTAATGGTATTGCAACTGAAACAGATTCTCCTGACGCCATACAACTTTGGTATTGTGACAGTCATAATGGTCTTGTCCTTGTACTGTCTGGTGAAAGGCATCTTTACGCTCTTGTTCCAATCCAAAGAAACCGAGTTTGGTACAAGCGTGCATCAATACTTGATTACAAATTCCTATAACCGTCTGTATTTTGTTTACGAGAGAATGGTTTGGCTGTGGATTCTTCTTCCTGTTCTGTTGATCACACTACCCTCAATCATTGGATTAAACAAAAGTGCGACATATTGGATTATTGCAGCCAGTCTTTATATCGTATCGCTATTGTCATTTGGCCGTCCTCAATGGCGCAAAATGAAACAATTAAAGGAAGAGATTAATCAATTAGATAATTAACAATCAAAAACTAACAACAATGAAAAAACAAGAAAGCATTATTCAAGTGGTCTTAGGCCTCATTGGCGTGGTGTTCTGTCTCATCTTACCAAAATTGGCTTATTTGCCTAGCGTCCTTATCGGTGTATTAGCCGTCATTATGATTCGACGCATTAAATCGGCTCAATTCACTGAAGCCGAACATCAATACTTTCG
>JAEETJ010000007.1 GCA_016290295.1 Bacteroidales bacterium | reverse complement strand
GGAATTTCCGTTCACATAGTAGGCTTTCTTGCCTGTGTAAGAGGTGCCATTGGGATAGACCTCTAAAATGGTGGTACCTGAGCTGGGAGAGGTGGTGCAGCGCATGTTCTCCTTGGTCCAACACTGGTTGCCGATTTGCACGGTGTTATACACATTGCCTTCGTGGTCGGTTACCGTATTCGCACCCGGACAAGGCTGACCGTCTTCTGCCGGTCCATCAGGAATATCGGGAATAACGGAGGTGATGGTCAGGTGGAGGGTATCGACACTGGCACAACCCTGCGCATTATTGTAGGCGTATGTGTAGGTACCGCTCTCGCTGTACGTCTGCTCATGCCAGATGTAAGAGCCTTCTGCCGATTCGGTGTAAGTGTTGTGTGTGCCATTGTAAATGGTCAAGAAAAGCGTGTCCACGCTGGCGCACCCGCCGTCGTTGGTGTAGGCGTATGTGTACGTTCCGCTTTGGGTGTAGGTCTGCCCATGCCAGGTGTAATTTTCGCAGGCGTTTTCCATTTCCACATTGTGTGTGCCGATGCATAAGGTATCGCTACCGATAGCGGGGACGGTGTCTTTCAGGCAGCGGACGGAAAGGCCCAATCTCTTGGATGTACTGTATATTCTGGTCACTTCTCTTTCGTTATTAATTATTTTCCTGCTCCATAGGTATTTTGTCATGCCTGACGAGGATGAACAGAATTGGGCATAAATGCCCGAATTGACGAACTCTGAACCGTTGAAGCAGCCTGCAGGAACCGCCGAGAAACCCGTAGCATTGTTGGCAGACTGGTTGTAACCAACAAAACAATATTGATTACTGTTCGTTGTCTCCGTCCAATACTGGGTTGAAGCCAATGCCTTGCCAATGTTGGATGTATTGTTGTTGCACAGGTAGTTGCTTTGACTGCTCACATATCTTACCAGAGTTCCCCACTCTCCGTCTTGTGGCACATGCCAGCCCGCAGGACAGATTCCGCGCCAATTATAAAAAGAACTACTGGTATTAGCCGTGGTGTCCATCGCGCCCACCCAGTTGTAAAGCAAGCCACGGTCTGCCAACGGGATGGGGGATGTGTTGTCATCGAAATAGTAAGGCACAGAGTAGGAAAGGGTGTCGCCTGCCCTGAGATAGCCCTTCGGCGAGGTGGTGCATCGCATATTCTCCTTGGTCCAGCACTGGGTGCCGATTTGCACGGTGTTATACACATTGCCCTCGTGGTCGGCTACCGTAGGCGTGCCCGGACAAGGTTGGCCGTCTTCTACTGTATCAGTAGGTATAATGGGAGTAACGGAGGAAACAGTCAGATAGAGCGTGTCCACGCTGGGGCAATCGTTTTCGTTATTGTAGGTATAGATGTAAGTGCCGCTGGTAGTATAAGTTTGTTCGTGCCATGTGTAGGAGCCTTCCGCCGTTTCGGTAAAGACGTTGTGCGAACCGTGATTAATGGTCAAATTCAACGTTTCCGTGCAAGGGCAGCCCTGCTCGTTGGTGTAATTGTATGTGTAATCGCCATTTTGGGTATAAATCTGCTCATGCCAAGTGTAGGACTCGCACGCAGTGGCCGAACTTGTTGTGTTCACTGGCTGATAGATGGTCAGGTGCAACGTTTCCGTGCAAGGGCAGCCGTGTTCGTTGGTGTAATTGTACGTGTAATCGCCACTTTGGGTATAAGTTTGCTCATGCCAAGTGTAGCTCTCGCATGCGGTGGCTGAATTTGTCGTGGTCACCGGCTGATGGATGGTTAGGTGCAAGGTTACAACACTATCGCAGCCGTTGGCGGCGGTGAGGGTTTGCGTGTAGTCACCACTTTCGGTGTAGGTCTGCCCGTTCCAAGAGTAGGACTCGCACGCGGTGGCTAAGTTCGTCGAAGCCACCGGAAGATTAATCGTCAGTTTCAGCGTATCCACACTGGCACATCCATCATTGTTGGTGTAGGCATACATATAGGTGCCGCTTTGGGTGTAGGTCTGCCCGTGCCAGGTGTAGTTTCCGCAGGAGCTTTCCGTCTCCACATTGTGCGTGCCGATACACGGGGTGTCGCTTCCGGAAGAGGCGGTGTCTTTCAAGCAACGAACGGACGACCCTTGATTCTTTCCAAGATCATAGACTCGGGACATTCCGGCAGAGTTGCTTTGGGTAAACATATACCATCGCCAAACGGTAGAACTTATGTTTCCTTGCTGAGTGGTAGAACAGAGATCCACACCTATGCCGAAATGGTTGAAGGAGCCATCATAAAAACCTGCCGGAACGGCCGTAAAACCTGTCAGATTGTTGGTTGAGCTGTTGCCCACGCCGCATGAACTGCTGTTCACACTCCATCCCGTGGGAGAGGCCAACGCTTTCGCTATATACCCGTTTGTGCCATTGCACCGGTATTGCTCCTGACTGTTCACGTAGTCGGTGAGCTGTGTCCATTCCGCATCGGAAGGCACGTGCCACCCTTCGGGACAGATACCCCTGCGATGGCCGTTAAAAATGACGGATACCGCATACGAAGAGTTCGAGTTTGTGGAGGTTTCTCCGTATGCCGTGTTGAACGTGTCCACAGTGGCGTTCCAGTTGTAGAGCAGGCCATAAAAAAGTGTGTTGTCCGGATTGCCGTTCACGTAGTAGGCCTTTTTGCCTGTGTAAGAGGTTCCACTTGCGGAAGTCTCTAAAATCAGAGTGCCTGTGGTAGGCGAGGTGGTGCAGCGCATGTTCTCTTTCATCCAGCATTGTTCGCCAATCTGCACCGTATTGTATTCGTTATTCTGATGGTCTTTAACTTTGTCGGTGCCGCACACGAACGGGTTGGCTGGCTGGTTGATGGTCAACTTCAGTGTATCCACACTGGCGCATCCATCATTGTTGGTGTAAGCATACGTGTAGGTGCCGCTCTCGCTGTACGTCTGCCCGTGCCAGGTGTAGTTTCCGCAGGAGCTTTCCGTCTCCACATTGTGCGTGCCGATACACGGGGTGTCGCTTCCGGAAGAGGCGGTGTCTTTCAAGCAACGAACGGAACAACCATAACTCTTTACATTTCTATCAATTGGAAAATTAGTGTTACCATTATGCAATCTACGATACCATGCAGTGGTACTGCCATTACCATAATCGGTTGCACTCCATAAAAAACAGTTTTCATAACATGAACTTAAATTACCATAAGCACATACGCCAGCAGGTATTGCACTAAAGCCAGTAGCATTGTTTGTGGCCGTATCAGTACCTGGGAGACAGCTGACCGCATTGTTATAATTCTTCCAACCATAAGTAGAAACCATAGCTTTGGCGATGTCGTTGCTATTGCCGCCGCATCGGTATTGACTTTGACTTTTCACATAGTTTTCCAATTCCGTCCACTCTGCATAGGAAGGCAGGTGCCAACCATTGGGACAGATACCTTGCACATTGCTGGGAACGGTGTTGCTGGAAGATTGGTTATGCATAATAGCAGGCCAGTTGTACAGGTAACCGCGCTCTCGCAATGTAAATCTTTGGTTGGAGTAATCGTAATAATAAGGATCGGTAATGCTGGAACTGTTTCCTATAGGAACAGCGGTGCCGTCGGCGTATCGCGTGGTACGCAAATTGGAACGCATCCAGCACTGGTCGCCAATTTGTACGGTGCTATACATGTTCCCGTCAACGTCCGTAACAGAAGGAGTCCCCGGACAGGATTTCTCATCCACAGTGAAATAGTTGATTTTCAGTTTCAGCGTATCCACACTCCGGCAACCGGCTTCGTTGAAATAGGCAAAGGTATAGGTGCCGTCCTCGTTGTACGTCTGCCCATGCCAAGTGTAAGTGGGGGAGTCGACAACAATCACCGTTTCCACATTATGCGTACCGCAATCGTTTCTCAAACAGCGGACGGAATATCCTTTGTCTTTGGGTTCAATGAATCTTCCCAAATAAGTTCCATCGTACCAAAGCATACAAAAATGAATTGAGGCACTGTCGTTTTCGGTGGAACTCAAAAACCAAGTCACCTCGGTAGCACTTTGATAGCCATTGTAAGCATAAATACCCACTGGCATTGCGTTGAAGCCGGTGGCGTTGTTTGCGGAAGGATTATAGCCAGGGTAACAGTTGCTACTGCCATTACAGTACTTCCATCCCAAAGTAGAGGTCAACGCCTTGGCAAAGCAGGAATTGTTGCCGAAGACATCAGTACAGCACGAGTACTGGTTTTGGCTTGTCACGTAGTTTTCCAATTGTGTCCACTCTTCGTTGCTGGGCACATGCCAGCCATCGGGGCAGATGCCTTGCACTTGGCTGGGGTTGGTGTTGCTGGATGCCGCGCCATGCATCGCCGCCACCCAGTTGTACAGGTAACCGCGCTTGGACAAGGGAAAGTATTGGCTGGTGCCGTCGCCACCTTGGCCGGAGAAGTCATAGTAATAAGGTTCCGTTTTGCTGAAGTTCGTATGGCCTGCGGGAACGGCGGTGCCGTCGGCGTAGCGCGTGGCACGCAAATTGGAGCGCATCCAGCACTGCTCGCCAAGCTGCACGGTGCCATACGTGTTGCCGTCAATATCCGTAACAGAAGGGGTACCCGGGCAGGATTTTTCGTCTATTGTGTAACCTAAAGAATCCGCCTCCGCATTCATAACACACCGCACCGAAAAGCCCATATCTTTAGACACATTTAATGAACTACCGTATGGAATAGTTTGATAATAGGCCTTATTTGCACTGTTTTCCGTGGAGCACCAGAAATAAGCCCCCATAGAGCAATCCGCTCCATTAAGAACATAACTTGCATACCCTATTCTGCCGACAAGCTGGTAAAATCCCGCTGGCATCGCACTGAAGCCAGTGGCATTATGGGTAATGTTGTCACCAGGAGCACATTGCACGCCACGATTAATCCATCCTGTGTTGGAAGCCAACGAAGCATCTGAGAAGTAATTGAATCTATCACAATAATATTCGCTTTTGCTGGTCACATAGTCTCTCATCTGTTTCCACTCGAGTTCGCTGGGCACATGCCAGCCGTCGGGGCAGATGCCTTGCACCTCGCTGGGATTGGTGGTGCTGGAGGGCTGGCCATGCATCACGGCAGGCCAGTTGTAATAGTACCCGCGCTCTGGCAAGGTGAAGCAATTTTCGTAGTCATAATAGTAAGGATCTGTTTCGCTGTAGGCTGAATTGCCTGCGGGAACAGCGGTGCCGTCGGCGTAGCGCGTGGCACGCAAATTGGAACGCATCCAGCACTGGTCGCCAATTTGTACGGTGCTGTAAACGTTGCTGTCTATGTCCATCATTATAGGTGTACCCGGGCAGGATTTCTCGTCAATGGTACATCCCTGATAAACGGTCAATTTCAGCGTGTCCTCGCTGGGACAACCATAGATATTTTGGTAAGCGTAGGTATAAGTGCCGCTTTCGGTGTACGTCTGTCCGTGCCAAGTGTAGCTGTCGCATGTCGTATCGGTCTCCACATTGTGTGAGCCCTCAAATTCAGTACCACAGGCGGAAATGTCATACACACAGCGCACGGCATGCGGTGCTCTTTTGTCAATATTATAGCTAGAAAGTGATTTTACAACAGGTTCATTGGATTGAATTATTCTATAGTCATACAAGTTTCTGTCTGATATAAAAGAGGAACTCCAGAACCCTGCCGTATAATAGCAAGCATAATAACTGGCTGCCGGCACTGCGTTGAAACCTGTTGCATTATTCTCGTTTTGGTTTATACTCGGACAACAAGGGCATGTACCATTACTGTTTCCCCAATATGCTGTATTAGAAGCCAGTGCCTTGGCTATATACGTGTTGTTATTATCACAAATATAATTGTTTTGGGCACTTATATAATCCGTCAGCTGCGTCCATTCCTCATTGGTAGGCACATGCCAGCCGTCGGGACAGATGCCCTGTATTCCGATAGTGCTGGTGTCGCTACTGTTTTCCCCATGAGTCATCGCCAGCCAGTTATAGGCATAACCACGCTGCTCCAAGGTGAAACAATTGCTGTATTCATAATAATATGGTTCGGTGTTGCTCCAGGGATTGTCGTTACCGCCATACAAAATGCTGGTTCCGTCGGGGAAATGCGTGGTACGCAGGTTGCTGCGCATCCAACACTGGCCGCCAATCTGCACGGTGCTGTACATATTGCCGTCCACATCGGTGACGCAAGGAGCCAAGGAGCAGGATTTTTCATCCACTAAGACCACCACCACCTTCAGTGTGTCCACACTAGGGCATCCATACTCGTTGTTGTAAGCGTAGGTATAGGTGCCACTTTCGGTGTATGTTTGTCCATGCCATTCGTACGAACCGCAGGCATTTAAGCTCTCCACATTGTGCGTGCCGTAATGCACTGTCAGGTAAAGAGTGTCCACACTGGCACATCCATATTCATTCTCGTAGGCATAAGTATAGATACCGTTTTTAGTATAAGTGGAATCATGCCAAGTATAGCTTTCGCAGGCCGTCACGGTATCCACATTGTATGTGCCTTGGTGGATGGTCAGGTGGAGAGTGTCCACGCTAACACAACCGTCCCCATTGGTGTATGCATACGTGTAAGTGCCGCTCTCGGTATAAGTCTGCCCATTCCAAGTGTAACTCTCGCAAGTATCTGCCGTAATTACATTATGGGTACTATTATATATGGTCAGATGCAGGAAGATCATGCTGTCGCAGCCAATCCTATTTGATATTCTATAAAAATAATCACCTGATTCAGTGTATGTTATACCATTCCATATATAACTGTCGCATGCCTCAGCCTGCAAATAGGTGGTATCGTGATGGATAATGGTCAGATTCAGAGCTTCGATATTATTTGTGCCATCCACATCAGTCCAGCCGTGCAGATAGATACCGCTTTGGGTATAGATTTCGCCATTCCAGCTGAAAGTCTCGCAGGCTGTCTCATTTGTTACAGAAGTATTCCACGGAGTAATGTCTGTGGGTGGAGTGAGTATTTCCTGTAGGCTGTCCACCGTATGGGACAGTGCTGAAATTTCATTATTTTGCTCAGAAACAAGTGTTTGCAGACTGTCCATCCGATGGTTTATTGTGCCGAGCAGTATGGTCAGCTGGTCGGCAGTGACAAAACCGCTGTTGTTGGTTAACTCACTGGTGGTCGTCGGCACAGCAATGTTGACGGTCTCATCGGCGGTGGCATCTGCCGAAAACGTGCCCACCGTGCTGCCATTCCGCTGGATAGTCAGCGTGGCATTGTTGGCAGCATTCGGAATCACAGGCTTGTTAATCAAGTCGTTATAGTCTTTATTCCAGGCATTGTACTGCGGGTCGGTCTCGGTATAGCCTGTCATGTAGCCCGCGTCATTGTTAAAGACACTAATATCATTTGGAACAGAGTCCATGGTAATGTATCCCACATCGTTAGTAAAAGCACCCAAGTTAGTGGGAATGGCCGGAAGGGTCACACTATTGCCATCAGAAATAGACAAGCTGTTTCCCTCAAGGGAGAGCGTTTGAGGTATTCCCACACCAGGCTCACCCTGCGGTCCTTGAGTACCATTATAGATAACAAAACGGTGCTGTATTTCCGCATCTGTGATGACCACCACCGTACTGTCGCCAGCGGAAATGGTGCTCACCATTGGAGAGAAACCCGCAGGACCTTGCTCACCCTGTGGTCCCTGCGGACCTTGTTGACCGGTAGCACCCGTTTCACCCTGCGGTCCTTGCGGACCTTGGATACCCTGCTCACCTTGGGGACCCTGTGGACCTTGCTGACCGGTAGCACCCGTCTCACCCTGAGGTCCTTGTGGACCTTGAATACCCTGCTCACCTTGGGGACCCTGTGGACCTTGCTGACCGGTAGCACCCGTCTCTCCCTGTGGACCCTGTGGGCCTTGGATACCTTGCTCACCTTGTGGTCCTTGCGGACCTTGGGCACCATTATAAATCACAAAACGATGTTGAGCTTCCGCATCCGTAATCATCACCACTGTGCTATCGCCAGCGGAAATAGTAGTTACTTGAGGAGAAAAACCCGCAGGTCCTTGTTCACCCTGGATACCTTGCTGGCCTTGGGGGCCCTGTTGACCGGTAGCACCCGTCTCACCCTGCGGTCCTTGGGCGCCAGTAGCACCTGGATCTCCCTGTGGACCCTGAGCACCAGTGGCTCCCGGGTCTCCTTGCGGACCTTGTGGACCCTGCGGACCGGTTTCACCCTGTGGACCTTGCGGACCAGGAGCACCATGTCGAAGTACAAAGGTCTGTGTTGCTGCCCCATCTTGGCTAATGCTGATGACATAGCCTGTGTCGGTAGGCACCACCGTAAAAGCCGGAACATTGCCCGCCTTGCTCGAATACAAAGCATACGGCACACTCAGCAACTGCTGCATGCTGGATATCGTGTAATTATTGCCGCCAGAAATGTCTATCTCCGACTTGAGGAAAAAAGGGCCGTTTCCCCAATTGATCGTACTGAAATTGCCATAAACAATATTCCCATCACCGATATTCAGTGTCATCAAACCGTTAGCGTTGGTGCTCAGCATTTGCGTTTCCGAATAGACCACACTGCCTGTGGAACTTCCCTGCAAAATGCTTACCCTGACGCCAACCAATGTATTCGTCATGAGTTGATTATTGGCATTTCGCACCACTGCCTGGTAGGTGAATTTCTCTGGAGCCTGCGCCATCATACCGCATACCGCCAAAAGCATGAGAATCATCAAAAAGGTAAATTTTTTCATCTGCCTTGTATTTCGTTTCTTAAATTTTTTCTTGTTTTTTTAATGTTCACACCCTTAATCCAAAGATGGTATTGTTCAAACATAAATTGCAAAAATACAAAAAAACATGCAGAATGATTGTTTCATTCCGTAAAAAACCAATTTGCAAAGCGTAAAAAACAGCAATTATCAGTGATTTCTGCCGTTTTTACGAAATAAGAACCATAAAAAATCGTATTTTTGCCTCTATATTTTATGCAGACGCTATAAATTGCGTCCCTGCAATAATAATTTTATCCAAAATACCATTAAAATCTCTGCACTGTTACCAACATGAACACGGATCTTTTTTACGAATTACTGCTTTGCCTTGCCTCTGGTTTTACCCAGGCAGTATTGCTTTGCCTTAGCATATACATGTTTCGTCATCATCGTATATACTTGTTTCAACGAATATTCGCCGCCGTGTTAGTGATGCATTCCTTCGGCTTCTTCAACAATTTTGTGATGTTGGCTTGCCAGAATCTTCCCAATTACGAATATATCAATACGTTACTAATTCTATACGACTATATGACTGTGGGTGGTTACATGATGTTTGCGGTTTCCCTTGTTTTTCCCAATCGTTACAACATCCGACAACTTTTGCTTCTGGAAATCCCTTTCATTATCGCCACGCTGTTTTTCGCTTTCTCAGGCAATCCCATTGTTTATTCAGTCGTCCAGATATACACCCTCGCAGCCTCTTCTGTTTTGTTGGTTTGCTTGTTAATCTCCATCAAAAAATACACTAAAATGTTGGAAAACAATGTGGGAAATATGGAATATTTCGACCTGCGATGGGGTTTCATCCTAATAGTCACCCTATTTGTGGTCCAATTAGTGTGGGCTTTCGAGAGTTTTTCGCAGCAAACCTGGTTTTCAGCATCCTCAGCCGACCGAAATCTTCTGTTTGACACTTGCTATTGTTTCCTTTCTCTCATCTTTGTGGTAATTTTTACGGTAAAAATAATCCGTCAGCAAGTTTTTATCCTGACTTCTGAAGAAAACAACCCCGAAGAGAACAATGCGATAGAAAATCAAAATCCAACTGAGGAAAACCTTTTGACGGACGCTTCTTATACTTCTCCCTATCATGAAATCCTGCTGAACATGAATATTGAGAATATAATAAGTGAAAAGCAATATTACATGGAGCCTGATCTCACACTGCAAAAGTTAGCAAGGTATTTGGGCACCAATCGTCAATATTTGAGCAACTATATCAATCAGGAAAAGCACAAGACTTTTTACGAATACATCAACGATTTTCGTTTGGAGGAAGCAAAAAAATTTTTGGAAATCAACAATAGCAACCATTCTTATTCAATAGAAGAGATCGCTACCCTTTCGGGCTTCAACTCATACACTACATTCCTCCGTTCTTTCAAGAAGAAATATGGTCAAAGTCCATCCGACTACCTAAAAAAAGAAATGAAGTAATCCCTTCCCAAAGTGCAGTTTGCTAAATTACCTCTACCATAGCCCCAATAAACTAATTCATTAATTAACTAATTTGCTAATTAACTAATTCAATTGGCACATTAGCACATTTGCTAATTAGCACATTAAATTTAGAATCTCCAGTTCATCCCAAAATAATACAGGAAAGGAAGCTGATACACCACCTCGTTGGTGATACGATTGACGTAAAACACGTTGCTGTAGTTATACACGTTGGTAAGGGATGCGCTTAATTCGATGGAATGGCGCTCGCCAATGAAGAATTTCTTCTTAAAACCAATATCCAAACGGTGGTAGGCCGGTAAACGTCCGCCGTTCAACTCATCCAGCACAAAATCCAATTCTTCGTTGGCATGAATGATGTCATCGCCAATGCCGCCACTCGGGATAAAACTGGGATAGAAGGCCATGGTCTGCGTGAACGGGAAACCCGAACCGAAGTTCCAACGCACATCAATCTGCCAGGAGCGGCGTTTACCAAAGGCGTATGAGGCCAAAATATTAACATTATGGCGACGGTCAAAGTTCGGAGAGTAAGTCACCTCTGTATCAGTACGCTTCACCCAACCTAAAGAATATACACCCCAGAGATACAAGCCCTTGTATTCAAATTTGATAGAAATATCGCCACCAAACGCATGGCCTTGCTCCCACATGAAAATTTCATCGGCAGACTCATCCATCATATAACGGTTCACAGAAATCAACTGAGAAAAATGTTTGTAATAACCCTCAACATTGATGCTCGTGTACTTCAACACATCCAATTCGAGTCCCAAAACCGCATGCTGCGAGGTTTGCAGTCTGTGTTTGGGTTTCTTCCCATTGGGCAAAGTGGGGGTTATGCTCAGGGATGAGGGACTGGAAATATAGCCATAGAAAAGGTTTACCACATCGCGGTCTGAGGTGACAGCCACATAATTCTGCGAGTACATACCACCCGACATCTTCAGACGGATTTGCTTGGTAATATTGTATTTCAAAGCCAAACGCGGTTCCGGTGACACCTTGCTCAGCGAAGTGTAGTATTGCAAACGGAAACTGGGTTCTATCAACAATTTGTTCTTATAATTATACTTATATTTGACAAAGGCTGAAAAGTCCGTGGTATGGTCTTTGGGATATTCCTTCTCCCCATATTTTGTCCAATATTTATATTCCGTATTGAAACCCACCGCATTGATACCTATGTTAAACACACTACGGCCTATATAATAATTGAATACCATGCTGAAATTAAAGCCGCCGGTATGGGTATATTTGCTATAAGAACCCTCATTCTGATATGCGGGGTCATTGATTTTTGAAACATAATCAGAATAAGAGAAAGCTCCTTCTATGGTAGTATTGGCCTGACCGGGCACTATGAGAAAGTTGGCTCCCACCCCCCAGTTGTTCCAATTATACTGTATCGAACTGTTATAGTTGACCCTATCCATGAAATTGAAACCGAAGATATTGAATTTGGAGCCACCTTGGGATGCGATGGTCACTTTTCCATACAAATCCAAGAAATTATACGGCAGGCCATTCTCGTTTTTCACATAGGGATAAAAAACTTTGGCGGACTGTTCCAAAAAAGAGCCTTTGCCTGACAGAATAAAGCTCATGGAAGTTTTTCTTCCCTCTTTCAGTTTAACAATAGGACCTTCCAATAGCACCTGGGCACCGATATTACTCAAATCTATCTTACCCGACAAGCGTTTCTTGTTACCATCCTTGGTTTTGATATTCATGACTGATGAGATTCTGCCGCCAAATTCAGCGCCAAAACCACCAGTATAGATATCAGCACTGCTCATGATATCCATGTCAAAAACTGAAAACAGACCAATGGAATGGAAGGGATTGAAGACAATCATACCGTCCAACAGCAGCATGTTCTGGATAGGCGTACCACCACGCACATACAACTGTCCACCCTGGTCACCGGTAGAGATAATACCCGGCAGCACTTGCAAATACTGGGCAAAGTCGGGCTGACCACCAATGGCGGGCATTTTGGAAATCTCTTTGGGGGAGATGCTGATGACCGCCGTACGTGTTTCCTGCACCTTACGGTCGGTTTCCGCTGTTACCTGAACCTCATCCAATGACACCTTTGACGGATTGATCATATAGCGTTTGATAATTGTTCTTCCCGTAGCCTCTATGGTATCCGTGAAAGTGTCATAGCCGAAAAAATTGATAATCAGCACATAACGTCCACTTGGCACCTTGTCGATGATAAAGTTACCATTGGATTCCGTCATGGCACCATAGCTTGTGCCTTGCAGACTCACCGGACAATAGCCCACGGGCTCACCGCTGGTGGCATCATAGACAAAACCTTTCACAGTGCTCTGTGCCATTCCAAACAGCACACTGGTCAGTAAGATGAAAAACGCTATAAATTTTTTTGTCATAAAATTTAGATTACGGGATTACAGGATTACAGGATAGAGATCAGAATTCAAAACTCAATTAATAACTTTCAATTTTCAGTTTTAAAATATCAGTCTGATTTCTTCTTTCAGTGCTTCCATGGCCGGAGCGATGGGAGACTGGCCGGCGGTCTGTTCCAAAATCGATGTCACCAACTCAATGCCAGGTGCATCCTGGGCAATTTTACCTGAGCTGATATTGATGATGCGGATGGTTTCCTCCTTGGCGTTGCATATCTGGTTCCATACGTCGGAAGAAAGGTAAATCTGCTGTGACAGATTGTGTTCGAATTCGGCGCGGATAGAAGAAATCAGCAGCACCCGCAAATCAGCATTCAGGGTGTTGCCATCGTTTAATCTCAAAATCAATTGGTTAGGCTCTATACGTTCCAAAAACAAGGCCATCCGTTCATAGGCCTGCAAACGCACAGGGGCAATCACCGACTTGTTATGCTCCTTTAATTCCAGCAAACGCTTGCGTTCATCATTTCTGATAAACATGCGCATGGAGAAGAAGGCAGTCAGGAAAACCACCACCGCCACGAGGAGCGTACCGATTATATACAATGCAAATTCCATATCAGGTTACAGGTTATAGGTTACAGGGGTCAGATATGATTACTGTAACCTGACCCCTGTCCCCTGTTCACTAATTATCCGCAGTGGAAGTAATTGTGTACTAATTCAAGCATCTTTTCAGGATGTTTGGCAATTTCCTCACGGATGTTCTTATCCTGATAAGATTTCAGCATCTTGATGATGTCATCAATCATTTCGGCATTGAACACACCGTGTTGCTCGAAAATGTCTCTGTGGGCACTCAGTTCGTCGGCAGATTCCCAGCAGGAAGTCGGCAGTTGGGCCAGACTTTCCATTTTGGCCTTGTTTTCTGCTTTGTGAATATTGACATCCACGTAAGTTTTCTTAGCGAACTCGAGAGCACCTTCCATTTCGAAACCATGACGGGCAGCCACGCACAAACCAGCTAACAACAGGTATATGTCGGCGGAACCGTCCGGGCAACGGAATTCTACAGTCTGTTTCTGTGACAAGTCCATACGGGCGGGTTTTTCCATCGGATTGACCATGGCTACCATGTCGTTCTTGTGGGTCCATCCCAGCGGAACTCTCACCAATACCGAACGGTTGCGGTCGCCCCAGCAAATGGAGGTAGGAGCTTCCTGATGAGGCACCAAGCGGAAGTAAGAGGTGGGGTTGGTGTTGCCGAAAGCGGTCAGCGAGGAAGCACAAGTCATGAGACCAGCGATAGCTGAATGAGCGATAGTATTCAGCTTGCCTTTGGTAACATACTGATTCTTGCCGTCTTTGACGATACGGGTATGGATGTGCAAACCACTACCAGCCTTGCCTGCGGTGATTTTCGGAGCAAAAGTGACATCCAAACCATACTGATAAGCTAAGTTTCTGATAATCCACTTGGCTAAAATCAGCTGGTCGGCGGCATCTTGTACGTCAGTTACCAAAAATTCGATCTCATTCTGTTCATAAATCTTATCTTCCATGGTGAAATTACCCACTTCGGAGTGACCATATTTAATCTGTCCACCCACCTTGGAGATGTTCAGCATACATTCTTTACGGAATTCCTCGAACTTGGTGAACGGAGTGGATTCATGGTAACCACGCTGGTCGGGAGTCAGATACAGGTCATCCTTGTCGCCAATCACGTAATATTCCAGCTCACCCATAGCTTGGAACTTCATGCCCGTCACCTTGGTGAAAGCCTCGGAAGCTTTGCGCAGCACATATTCGGGAGAATTTTCCATCGGCTGACCGTCCTTGTTGAAATAAGAGCACAGCATAGAGATGGTTGGAATTTCAGCAAACGGATCCAAAAAAGCGGTGCTGAAACGGGGAATCACATACAAGTCGCTGGAACCGGCATGGATGAAAGAGGGGAAGATGTTGGAACCGTCAACACGTTCGCCAGCAGACAGAATCTGTTCGAGGTATTCGCGATTATTCAGCACGAAATTCAGGGTTTTCAGACGACCGTCACCTGCCACATAATGGAAGTTCACCATCGGGATTTCCTTCTCCTCGATGTACTTAATAATGTCAGCTTTCGTAAATTCTTTCGGATCCTTTTTCAGGTAGTTTACCAAAGGATTCATGCTCATTAACAAGTTTTCTTTCATGATGATTTATTGTTTTATATTTTACCTTGATTATCTATTTTTAGGGTTTGCAAAGGTACGCAAAGTTTTTGAGATTATCAATTTTATTTGAAAGAAAAGTTTTTGTTGTTAGTGCTACTTTTTTTTTCATTACTAGTGTTGCTAATTTTTTAGGTTGGTGCTAAAAGTTTTTTATAGGTGGCATACAATAAGCGATTAGCCGTGCTGAAAGCACGTAATCCTATTAACCCCGCATAAGCGTAGCGCAATGTGGGGTATACGGCAAACTGCTCTACTCCTGCGTGCCGTAGGTACGCCACATTGAAGCATATATAGCGTGCTTTCAGCACGCTGACAGGGATTGTCTCTCTCCACCCCACACAACAAGTTGTGCGGGGTTAATAGAATATCGTGCCTTTGGCACGCCTCTTTGAGGCAAACTATTAAGGAGTTTTGTATCGATAATTACGGGCATTTATAGAATAATTTTTACTGTATAAATCCCCGTAACTATATTTTTTTTTGAGTTATGGGGGTTTATACGACATTTTTTACTATTTTTGCATCCGTAATTCAAATTTCTCATCATGTTAATCGGAAGAAAAAAAGAGCAACAAATTCTGCGGAATCTTTTGCAGAAAGAGGAGTCCCAGTTTTGTGCGGTGTATGGTCGCCGTCGCGTCGGCAAAACCTACCTTATCCGGGAAACCTTCAACTATCAGTTCGCCTTCCAGCACACTGGCTTTGCCAAAATGCCTTTAAAAAAGCAATTGGCAGGGTTCCGCGACTCCCTGCAGGCGGCTTCGGGCAAGAAATACCGGATGCCACGCACTTGGTTTGAAGCTTTCTCCTTGCTGGAAGAAGTGCTCTCCGAAAAAAAAGAGCATAAAAAGGTGGTTTTTTTAGACGAACTGTCATGGATGGACACTCCCAAATCCAATTTCATTAGTGCACTGGAGCATTTTTGGAACAGCTGGGCCACCGCGCGCCGGGAGAAGGACATCGTGTTGATCATCTGCGGTAGCAGCACCTCTTGGATTACCAAAAAAATCTTCCATAACCGTGGTGGATTGCACAACCGTCTGACCGAGCGGATACATCTTTTGCCGTTTAGCCTGGCCGAATGTGAGCAATACGCCAATGTGGCTGGACTAAACATGTCGCGCAAGGATATTGCCGAAGCGTACATGATTATGGGAGGGGTTCCTTTCTACTGGAGCCTGCTCGACCGCCAGTACAGTCTTGCCCAAAACACGGACATGCTTTTCTTCAGCAACGATGGCAAACTGAAAAACGAGTTCAACGAACTGTATGCCTCCCTGTTTGAAAATACGGAGCCCTACATGGCTATTGTAGAGACATTAGGCAAAAAGAAAAAGGGAATGACACGTCTTGAACTGGAAAAAGTGTTAGACGAAAAAAGCAGTGGGACTTTCTCGAAACGGCTTGAAGATTTGGAAATGAGCGGTTTTATCCGCAGCTACGTCTGCCTCGGAAAAAAAGAACGCAACACCCTGTACCAGCTGATAGATCCCCTTACTTTGTTCTATTTCCATTTCATTAAAAACAAACGGAAAACCGACAAGCATTACTGGACAAAGTCCATCAACACCCCTACCCATAACACATGGGCTGGATTGGCCTTTGAACGACTCTGCCTGTGGCACATCCCGCAAATCAAACAAGCATTGGGCATCAGCGGCATCGCAAGTAATGTCTATTCTTGGGCTTATCAACCCAAAAGTGAAGACGAACAAGGAGCTCAAATCGACCTGCTGATTGACCGTGGAGACCAGGTGATAAACCTTTGTGAAATGAAATTCTCGGAAACGGAATTTTCAATGACCAAGAAAGAAGAGGAACGCCTACGCGACAGAAAAAACATTTTCTCTGAGGTCACCAAAAGTCGCAAAGCCATACATTACACCCTTGTCACCACATACGGTCTGAAACGAAATATTCACACTGGGATTATCCAACAAGTAGTGGTTTTGGACGACCTTTTCCGTCATCACGACTAAAAAGAATAAAATATAGTTACGGGCAAATATAAGGCATTTCTTATGCTATAAATCCCCGTAACTAATAAATTTATACCACTTACGGGGAATTATAAAGCACTTTCTTAAAAAAAATACTTTTTACATGTTCCACTTCAAACACTTCTCCCTCTACCATGAGAACAGCGCCCTGAAAATCTCCACCGATGCGCTGCTGTTGGCCGCTGTAACGCCTGTGGAGCAAGCAAAAAGGGTGCTTGACATCGGCTGCGGCTGCGGAGTAATTGCCTACTGTCTGGCTTGGAAAATGCAGCAGAAGGCTCTCAGGGAGAGGACTGCGAAAGAAAATGTCACGAAGGTGGATATTCTACAAAAGAATGCTCTGCAAGAAAACATAATTCAAGAAAATACCAGTGGAGAAAAAGACTTTCATGAAATTATTGGCATTGACATTGACGCCCCTTCAATCGGAGACGCTCTGAAAAGCAAGGAGATTTTTCCGCAAAGAAATTACCAGAACCTCCTTTTTTATCAACAAAGTATTCAGAATTTTGCCTGCAAACACAACAAAAAATTTGATTTGATAGTCTCCAACCCTCCATTTTTTGTAGATGCCCTCAAGCCTAATACTCCGCAAAAAAACATCAGCAAACACAACGACACCCTACCGTTTGAGGACTTGAAAGACGCCGTTTGCCAGTTGCTGGCGCCCAATGGCCGATTCTTTTTGATACTTCCCGCCAACGAAAGCGAAAGGTTTGAGCAAATTTCTCAAAATCAATTATTTAAATTCTATCAATTGCTGATTCAGCCCACCCCGTCAAAACCCGTGAACCGCATCATCACCGGCTACCGCCTGTCCCCCACAGCACTCACAAAAACATGCCCGACAGCACCAAATTGTGTCACCGAGACATTGTGCCTCCGTAATGCCGACGGCAGCATGTCGGAAACCTATCAGCAATTGACAAAAGATTTTTTTTTGGGAATTTGCTAATTAACCAATTGACTAATTTGCTAATTTCATTGGCACATTAGCACATTAACTAATTTGCTAATTAACTAATTTGCTAATTGAATAAAGGATACTGGGCTAAAATTGCATTTTTTTTCAAGTTTTAGCCCGTTATCTGAATTACAAATGTCCAAGCAAATTTATACAATAAACTTATTTTCAATATAATATAAATTTCAAAATAGGCTGATTATTTTAAAAATAAATCATCAAGAACAACGCTGTTTTGGGCTATGGAAGAATAGGCATTCTCTTTCAGACCAAAGGTGGTGATCATTGTTATATGAACTCCTTTTCGGGATTGGGTTTCTTTGACGAAACCATCGCATCTGTTCAAAATCTTGTCATACTCGTTTTTAGTGAGTGAATAGGCAGTTTGGCTGTATTTCACCTCACAGATATTCTGGATTCCGTCTGCCCGATCAATGATTAAATCAATTTGGGCGGCAGGATTTTGCTTTTGACTCCTCCATGCATAATACTCTGTTCTGATGTTATCGAGATGAAGAGCATAAAGAAGTTGCGGAATATGACTCATGCACACACGCTCGAAGGCCAAGCCGAACCAAGTGTTCTGGACAGGCGTATTGATGCTGTGCGACCAGTAGTGGACATCTGTGGTCTTTTTCTTTCCGAAAGCATGATAAAAAAGTGAGTAGAAATCAACCAGTTGGTAAATGCCGCCAGATGTTTTATTGGAAACATTATAGTAGCGGATAAAACCACATTTAGTCAAATCATCCAGAATTTTGGAAAGATGTCCATTCTGGTTGAGATGCATCTTTGTGGCGATCTCTTTTCTGGTCAAACCCTGTTTGTTCCCCGCCAATATTTTGACAATGTCCATATATTGATCAGGATTCCGATATAAAGATTTGTATAATCTGTCATACTCACGCTTCAACTCCGCTTGTTCAGAGAAGAAAAGACGGTCGATATTCTCTGCCAGGCTTTGACTTGTGTTCAAAAGACTCAAGTAATAGGGAACACCTCCTAAAATCATATAAGTTTGCAAAATCAAGAGTCTGTTCCACCTTGCACCTCTGGACTTCAAATAAAGTTCCACTTCCTTCAATGTAAACGGTTTCAGGTACATTTCATGGGTAATGCGGTTGTGCAGTCCACCGTGATTGTCGATGATATTCTTGATAATCCAGGAGGTGGCAGAACCAAATACTGGGCTAAAATTGTATTTTTTTTCAAGTTTTAGCCCGTTATCTTTGTTTTCCAACTGCAAGTATAGAGGAGTGGAGGGTGGCAGCCGGGGCTGAATCCGTTGCGGCTGCCGTGATACGACAGCCCTACATTCTCCCCTCGAGCACGAAGTGCAAGACTCCCCCTTTCTTCATTTGCTAATTAACTAATTGACTAATTTACTAATTCCATTGGCACATTAGCACATTGAAAATTAGCACATTAACTAATTTTCTCATTTGCTAATTATTTTTTCGTATCTTTGCAGTTTGCATTTAAAATCTAAAGAACTCAAAAATATTATTATGAAAAAAATATTTGTTTGCTTACTAATCATTTCTTTATCAGTATTTTGCAACTATTCTCTTTTCTCACAAAATCCCTCCTACCAACAAAACAGCAATAAGATGGCGCAAATGTTGAGGGCTATCAACGACATGTATGTTGACACCGTCAACTTCGAACCCCTGGTGGAGAAAGGCATCGTGGAGATGTTGAAGGAACTGGACCCGCACTCCGTCTATATCCCCAAAAAAGACGTGCAACAAACCAATGAGCCGCTGGAAGGCAAGTTTGACGGCATCGGCGTGACTTTCCAGTTGATCAAAGATACTATCAATGTGATGGAAGTGATTCCCGACGGTCCATCCGACAAGGTGGGACTGCGCGCCGGGGATAAAATCGTGAAAGTGGATACACTCGTTGCCTGTGGCAAACACGTCAACAACAAATGGGTACAAAGCCACTTGCGCGGCGTCAAAGGCTCCAAAGTGGTGGTCGGCGTGAAACGTGGCCGCAACCCCGAACTGCTCGAATTCACCATCACCCGCGATAAAATCCCTATGAACAGCGTCAATGTTTCCTTTATGGTGGATGACAAAACCGGCTACATCAAACTCGACCGCTTCGCCATGACCTCTCCCAACGAGGTGAACACCGCCCTGACCAAACTCACCGCCCGTGGCATGAAAAACCTCATCCTCGACTTGCGTGGCAATGGTGGTGGCTATCTGGATGTGGCTTTCCAAATCTCCAATATCTTCCTCGGTGCCGACCAGATGATCGTCTATACCGACAATTTCAGGAAAACCGGACAGCAGTTCAAATCTAACGGCAAGGGCGAATTTCAGAAAGGCAAGCTGATTGTGCTGGTGGACGAAGGTTCCGCCTCCGCTTCCGAAATTGTTTCCGGCTGTATCCAGGACTGGGACCGTGGTCTGGTAGTAGGTCGCCGCACCTTTGGTAAAGGATTGGTACAGAAACCTTTATATCTGAACGACCAGGCTATGGTTCGACTCACCATCTCACATTACTACACTCCTACTGGCCGTTGCATCCAGAAACCCTATTCCGATGGCATCGAGAGTTATTTGAACGACCTCAACAACCGCAGCAAACACGGCGAATACCTGACTGCCGACAGCATAAAATTCCCTGATTCATTGAAATATAAAACCCCGAAAGGCCGTGTGGTCTATGGTGGCGGCGGCATCATGCCCGACATTTTCATTCCTTTGGACACCTCCAAATACTCCACTTTCTACAATGAGCTGGCCCGTAAAGGTGTCTTCGGCGGGTTCACCATGGATTATATGGAAAGTCACCGAGATGAGATGAAAGCCAAATATCCAACTTTTGAGGATTATAAGCAGAATTTCGTTGTCGATGAGAAATTGTATAATGATTTTATCCAATATGCTAAGAAAGAAGGAGTTACTGATAGTGTGAAATTTGTCTTTTCCGCTTATCTGCAAGGCTTTGTCAAGGATAACAAAGGCAAACTCGACTCCATGTACAGCAAGAATTTCGACAACAAAGCCGAATTTGACAAAATGCTGGCCGAATACATTCAGAAACAGCAGGCAGAATCTCTCCGTCTGAAAAACCTCAGCAAAGCTCCTGAATACATCAAGGAATACTTGAAATTCGAAATCGCCCGTACCCTCTATAGCTACGGCGAAGCCTATCAGGTTTTCTTGACCAGCGACGACACCTTCCTGAGAGCGGTTGACATCATGAAGGATAATAAAATCTTCAAGAAATTCAAAGTCAACGATTAATGATCTCGAAGGAAACCATTGATGAAATATACTCCGCCGCCCAGATTGAGGAGGTTGTGGCCGATTTTGTCCCGCTGAAACGCCGCGGGCAGAACTGGGTAGGCGTGTGTCCGTTTCACAATGATAAAAATCCTTCGATGTATGTGAGTCCACGCTTGGGCATTTTCAACTGCTTTGTGTGCCACACCGGCGGTAATGCCGTGAATTTCGTGATGAAACACGAGCAGATTTCCTACCCCGAAGCTTTGCGCTATCTGGCCAAGAAATATGGTATCAACATTGTGGAAGACACCCGCTCGGAAGACCTGACGGATGAGGAGAAACTGAAAGAAAGCTTGTTGGCCGTAAACAAATTTGCCGAGCAATACTTTATCGATCAGTTACTTCATACGGAAGAAGGACAATCTGTAGGGCTCTCCTATTTCAAGGAAAGAGGCTTCACCCAGCAAACCATCGAAAAATTCAAGTTGGGATACTGTCCCGACGGTTGGGACAAGTTTACCCAAGAAGCCTTGAAAAACGGCTATCAGTTAGAGCATCTGATCATGACGGGGCTGACCAAGAAAGCGGAAAGCGGCAAGGTTTTCGACTTTTACCGTGGCCGTGTCATCTTTCCCATTTATGACAAGTTGGGCAAGCCCGTGGGTTTTGGAGGCCGTATTCTGAAAAAAGACGAAAAGATAGCCAAATATTTCAACTCGCCCGAAAGTCCTATCTACCACAAGAGCAATGTGTTATACGGCTTTTATCAGGCCCAGCGGACCATCAAAAGCAAAGACAATGTGTATCTGGTGGAAGGCTATACCGATGTATTGTCGATGGTGCAAGCTGGCATCGAGAATGTGGTGGCCACCTCGGGTACCGCTTTCCCCGACGGCCAAATCCGCCTGCTGAAGTCCAAGACCAACAATGTCACCGTGTTGCGTGATGGTGACCGTGCCGGTATCAATGCCGCCCTGAAAGACATCAACATCCTGTTGGGCAACGGCTTCAATGTCAATGTGGTGATGCTGCCCGACGGGGAGGACCCCGACTCTTTCGCACAAAGTCATAGGGACTCTGAAATCACTGATTATCTGCATGATAATGCCGACAGTTTCATCCTCTTCAAAGCCAAGGTGATGGCCGCCGAAGCGGGCAACGACCCTGCCAAGCGGGCCACTATGGTCAAAGACATCATCCAGTCCATCGCCCTGATTCAGGATGACATTACCCGCCAACTTTACATCAAAGAACTCGCCAAACTTTTTGGAATCGAGGAAAAGGTGCTGACCGTAGAACTGCGGAAAAACATTGTCAAAACGCTAAAGGAGAACGCCAAAAAGGAAAGTGGACAAGAAGTTGAGATTCACACTCCTGCAGGTGAAAAAGTTTCCAGCAATGACACAACTATTACTGACATCGACCCTTTGACAAGTATAGAAGAAAAAATTATTTTGCTCTTGCTCAATTATGGTGCTTACGAAATAAATGCAGAGTTAGACAAAAAAGACGGACAAATTCAATGTCAGCAAATTAGATTAGATCAATACATTTTCAATGAATTCACAGAAGAGGAAATTTCTTTCAAACAGCCTTTGTTTCAAAAAATTTATGAGGAATATGCTGAAACCGCTACCAAAGTTTCTCTTCAAGATGACATCAAAAAAGTCTTTGTTAATCATGAAAATAGTGTCATACAACAATATGCCATTGAGCGTCTAATGGAAAAAGAAATTGGAATTAGCCCCGAATGGCTACGCCGTTTTGAAGTAAGTACTGAAAATGTAAAAAACAGCTGTAATAAACTCAATGAAGAAGTGTATCATTGTATTATGCTGTTCAAGTATAGAATTATTGAACATTATGCGAAGTATTTGTATGAAGAACTCGGGAAAGAGCACTCTGAAAAAATTACAAACCAAATACTTCAAAAATATGACAAGTTGAACAAACGTGAATCTGAAATCGCAAAACTGATAAATTTAGTTATCGTGAAGTAATAATCCCATTTTTTTTAGGCTGAAAATAAGCGAGTGAAGAAGTCTCATAGAGACAAAAGATATTGCGTCTCTACAATATAAAAACAAAAATATGGAACCACTCAACAACAACAACCGCGGTTTCTCCTCCAACTTAGGAGCCATTTTAGCTGCCACAGGCGGCGCTATCGGTTTAGGCAACATCTGGCGTTTTCCTTATACCGTAGGGCAAAATGGTGGAGGGGCCTTTATTATCATGTACATCGTCTTTGTCTTTTTGCTCGGTGTTCCTGTCATGATGAGTGAGATTATCATCGGCCGTCGTTCGCAGCAGAACGTAGTGGGAGCTTTCAGAGTATTGGCACCGAAACATAAAGGATGGATGGGAGTAGGTTTTCTTGGCATTGCCGCCGCTTTTATCATATACGCATTCTACAGTGTGGTGGCCGGCTGGACACTCAACTATATCGTGTTGTCGAGCAGCGGACAGCTTACTGGTAAGAGTCCTATTGAAATCAGCCAACTTTTCGTTACCTTCACCCAGGGCTCTTTCTTACCTTTGGTGTACCAATTTCTTTTCTTTGCATTAACTGCCAGCATCATCATTTTAGGAGTACAGAAAGGCATTGAAAAATACACTAAGATATTGATGCCTATTCTGTTTTTTCTGATGATACTCCTCTGTGTGCGCTCACTTACCCTTAGCGGTGCCAAAGAAGGTCTTGACTTTATTTTCAAGCCCGATTTCAGCAAAATCAACGGTAGTTCCGTACTTGATGCTTTGGGACAAGCACTGTTTTCCCTCAGTATAGGCATGGGTGCGCTTATTACCTACGGTTCCTATATCCGTAAGGAGGACAACCTGTTCACCACCAGCCTGTGGATTGCCGGTGCCGACACCTTCATCGCCATTTTGGCGGGAGTGGCCATTTTCCCTGCTGTTTTTGCCTTTGGTCTGAGTCCCGCCGCTGGTCCGAGCCTCGTGTATGAAGTGCTGCCCAATGTGTTTAACAGCATGCCGGGCGGAAGGTTCTTTGCTATCCTATTCTTTGTTTTGCTCACCATTGCCGCCCTTACCTCCACCATCTCACTATTGGAAGTATTGGTGCTGTGGGCAGTCGAGGAATTGCATTGGAGCCGCCGTAAAGCTGCCATTATACTTTCCTTCGTTGTCTTTGTCATCGGCGCTTTCTGCACCTTCTCTTTTGGACTGCTGAGTAACTTAAAAATCTTTGGTCTAACTATTTTTGGATTATGCGACAAACTGACGGCCACCTACATGATGCCGATAGGAGCCTTGCTATTCACGCTATTTATCGGCTGGTACCTGCCCAAGACAGAGGTCTATGACGAGTTGTCCAACAGTGGCCAGCTCAAAGCCCGCTATTTCAAAATCTTCTATTTCATCATCCGCTACATCGCCCCAATAGCACTGACAATCATCCTGCTGACGGGAATATTCTCATAGTTGATGAGGGGATTACGGGATTACAGGATTAGGAGGGTTAGGAGGGTTAGTTTTGAATTTTGAATTCTGAATTTTGAATTCTGCCCCCTGACATCATACATCATACATCTTACATCATACATCATACATCACACATCACACATCACACATGACTCCAACCAAAAAAATCAGCCTAAAGCCTGGCAACATGCTCAACCCCACCCCGGTAGTGATGGTGAGCTGTGGCGAGACTCCCGATGAATACAACATCATCACGGTGGCCTGGACCGGCACCCTTTGCTCCGATCCGCCCATGTGTTACATCTCGGTGCGCCCCGAACGTTACTCCTACCCTATCCTCAAAGAGCGGAAGCAATTTGTCATCAACTTGGTGAATGAACCCTTGGCAGCAGTAACCGACTGGTGTGGCGTGCGTTCTGGCAAGAAATACAACAAATTTTTGGAGACCGACCTCACACCTGTGAAAGCAAGTGTGGTGAAAGCCCCCATGATTTACGAGTCGCCCGTCAACATTGAGTGCGAGGTGACGGAAATCGTGCCCTTGGGTACCCATGACATGTTCATGGCCAAGGTGGTGGCTGTGCATGCCGACCCCCGCTACTTAGACAAGAAAACCGGCGCCTTGGACCTCAAACGTGCCAACCTGATAGCCTACTCGCACGGACAATACTATGGTTTGGGCAAAATCCTCGGAAAATTTGGCTTCTCGGTGGAGAAGAAAACGAAAAGAGGTGACAGGGGTCAGGGGTCAGGGGTCAGAAGTTGAAAATTGAAAGTTGACAATTGACAGTTGACAATTGATAGTTGAAAGTTGAAAGTTGACAATTAATAGTTACAGTTTTCAATTTTCAGTTTTCAGTTTTCAACTTTTATCATCGGCACATTAGCACATTGAAAATTAGCACATTAAAAACCATCAACTTGATAAATTCATTTGCTAATTTGCTAATTAACTCATTTGCTAATTTCATTGACACATTAGCACATTAAAAACCATCAACTTGATAAATTCATTTGCTAATTTGCTAATTAACTAATTTGCTAATTATTTTTCGTATCTTTGCAAATCAAATTAAAATGTGATGGAAAATCCTACTTTAGAACAGAAAGTCAAGTCGATAATTTCTCAAATCCGTCCCTATCTGCAGCAAGACGGGGGTGATATTGAGTTTATTGAGCTGACGGCGGAGAATGTGGTGAAAGTGAAATTGCAGGGTGCCTGCGGTTCCTGTCCCCACGCCAAGATGACCTTGAAGAACGGTGTGGAGCAAACCCTGAAGCACTACCTGCCTGAAATCGACCACGTGGAAGACATTGTGCTGGGATTTTAGAATAGTTGACAATTGACAATTGATAATTGACAATTAAGAATAAAACTACAAATTTCTAACTACTGTAACCTGTAACCTGTAACCTGAAAAAACATGGGCTTAAAATGCGGAATTGTTGGCTTGACCAACTCAGGAAAAACGACGATGTTTAACTGCATCTCCAATACGAAAGCAGCGGTGACTGATTTTGCTTACAGCACCAACAAATCCAATATTGGAGTTTGCCCCGTGCCCGATGAGCGTTTGGCCAATATCGACACGTTCATCAAGGCCGACAAGCTTATTTACGCCACCTTGGACGTGGTGGACATTCCCGGCTTGGCCAAGGGTGCCAGCCAGGGCGAAGGTATCGGCAACAGCTTCTTGGCCGATGTGCGTCTGTGCGACGCCCTCATCCATGTGCTGCGCTGCTTCGACAACGAGAACCTGCCCCATGTGGAAGGCTCCGTTGACCCCGTAAGAGATATCGAGATTGTGGATTTCGAGCTGCAAGTGAAAGACCTGGAGCAGATCAACAAGAAAATGCTCAAGGTGGAAAAAGCCGTGAAAGCAGGCGAAAAAACCGCCAAGCACGATTATGAAGTGCTGCAGAAATATAAAGCACATTTGGAGAACTTCCAGAATGTGAGAACCATGGAGGCTACTCCGGAAGAGAAGGCTGTGGTGAGCGACATGATGCTTCTGACCGAGAAGCCGATGATGTTCGTGTGCAATGTCAACGACACTGATGCGGTGAACGGAAATGCCTATGTGGACAGTGTGCGGGAGTATTTGAAAGACAAAGACGCTGAGATGCTGGTGATTGCCGCCAAGATAGAGGCAGAAATCGCCGAGTTGGAAAGCGAAGAAGACAGAAAAGAATTTTTGCAGGATGCAGGCTTGAACGAACCTGGTGTGAACAAGGTGATACAGGCGGCTTATAAGATGCTGAACCTCATCTCTTTCTTCACCGTAGGCGGCAAGGAAAACCGTGCCTGGACTATCCGCAAGGGTATGTTGGCACCCCAGGCCGCAGGTGTTATCCACAGCGACTTGGAAAGAGGCTTTATCCGTGCCGAAGTCATCAAATATGCCGACTTGGTGCAGTTGGGCTCGGAATTAAAGTGCAAAGAAGCTGGCAAATTAGCCGTAGAAGGCAAGAACTACGAAGTGCAGGACGGAGATATCCTACACATTAGGTTTAACGTGTAGGCGTTTAGGCGGGGAGTTTCGCACTTCGTGCTCAAGGGGAGTCTCGAGCTTCGCTCTCGAGGGGAGTGCTGCACAGGGGAGTTCTTTGAAAGAAAATACAGACAGCAACTATTAATTATTAATTGTTAACTGTTAATTGTAACGCGGTAGTAGCTCAGTTGGCAGAGCGGCGGCTTCCCAAGCCGCAGGTCGCGGGTTCGAACCCCGTCTACCGCTCAAAACACTGAAAAATTAATAAAGATTCGTCTCGGTTTTATCAAAAATCGAATCATTATTCATCTCGGTTCTATCAAAAAAACTGCGTTTATTCGTCTCGGTTTTATCAAAATTTATTATTTTTGCCGGCGTAACTACTGGAGTTCACTCTCAAAGAGTTGCCATCGTTTGGTGTGGGACGCATACGCTCGCTATTTGTCTATCCTTTCTCGTTCGACGAGTTTTTGGTGGCGGAAGGGAAATCGGCCTGGGTGAAAGCCAAGAAGGAGGCAAACACAGAGAAGCCGCTGCTTACGGCTCTGCACAACGACCTCGTGCAACATTTCCGCACCTTCCTGATGGTAGGTGGCATGCCCGCCAGCGTGGCCGCATGGGTTTCAACCCACGACTACCGCCAATGCCAGACCGAACTCGATGACATACAACTTACCTACTACGATGATTTCCCAAAATATGCCAAAAAGGTCGATCTTACACTGCTTCGCAACACACTGCAAAGTGTCGTAATGCAGATTGGAGAGAAGTTCACCTACAGTCACGTGGAGGGAGGCTATCGTGCCGAAGAGGTGAAGAAGGCTTTGAAGCTCCTGTGCGATGCAGGTATCATCAAGCGGGTGAGCCACACGGCGGGCAACGGATTGCCGCTCGGGGCGGAGGTCAATGAAAAATACCGCAAATATCTATATCTTGACAGCGGACTGTTGCTGCGCATTCTCGACTTGGATTTGGGTGGTGCGCAACAATTGACCGATATGATTCTGGCCGGCACTGCCGAAGATCTGGTGAACAAAGGCGGCCTGACCGAGATGGTGTTAGGCTGGGAACTCATAAAATACAACAACCCTCGTTCCCAACACGAACTATACTATTGGGAGAACACCGCCGAAGGAACGCGTTCAGAGGTGGACTACATCATAGCCCGTGACTTGAAAGTGCTACCTATCGAATGTAAGGCTGGAATAAGCGGTAAGATGAAAAGTCTGTACGAGTTTATGCGACAGAAACATCTGACCGAAGCTGTCCGATGCTCTCTGGAGAATTTTGCCGAATTGAGGCATTGCAACAAAAAAGACAATGGCGCGTTACGGCATGTGAAAATACTGCCGCTATTTGCAACCTCCAATCTGTACGACGTAACTGATGACACGGCCATTTATGCCGAAAAAGCTCAACAGGAGATAGACCAAATGTGGGAGGACGGCACTCTTAATCAGGAAAAGCTGGACGAACTCCGCGGCCAACATTTGAGAACGCCTTACAAGAACTTATAGGTTATGCGATACGTGGTTTTTGACACTAACACTTTGCAACAATAGACGTTCTCATACGCTAAGCTTATTTGGCGACAAAGATACATTTTTTTAATACGACGAGTTTTAGCACAACTTAAACAAAAAAAACATCCGAATGGATGTCTTTTTTTGTTTCATGCATGACTTCGATTACCAGCGGTAAACCACGAGGATTCCACCTTTGTAGATAGGAATAAAGCCTTTGTACTTCATCCATACTCTATCTTCCTTGGCAGGAACCTTGTCAGGATTATTCACGTGATAGTACTTGTCGAAGTGACCACCGCCACCCAAAGAGATTTCAAAGCCCCAGTGAGGATTGCTCTTGAAGGTGAAAGCATAACCGATGGTGTAACCTAACATCAGGTTGTAACCCACCTGATAAGCTCTGTCATCAATGTAATTATGCTTCTTAATCAAAGGAATCACATTATAATTCAACTTATAATAAGAACCACCTAAATGAGCGCCAATATAAAATCCATGGAAAGCTTCTACTGGATAGTAACGGAATTCTGCCCAGCCAGCACCCATCATCAGCGGGTAATGTTTCTTGGTCCAGAAGGTCTTATTGTAGAAAGAGCCAAACAAGTCGAGCTGAATGGTAAGGTAATCGTGTACCTTGAACTCCATAGCCGGGTTAACCAAACCTAACAAAGTGGTACCATTCAATTTGAAAGCATACTTGGCTTCGTCAAATACCTTGTATTCTTTCGCGTTTTTCTTGGCTTCTTTATTTGAATCGTCTTTTTGGGCATAGCTTACTGTTGAGCAGGCAAAAAGCGCCAATAATATTAAAGTGAAGATTTTTTTCATTACAATTATTTTTTATTACTCTGAGTTGTTTTTATGTCAATATTTTAGGCGGCAAAAATACGAAAAATTTGCCAATTAATCGTGCTTTCTTTTTCTGAACCTCCGCATTAGCTTACCATCCAGATAGCTTTGGAAAGCATTATAGTAGCGGATAGGTTTCGCCATGCGGAGTCTGGAATGTGCCCGCAGTCGGAAGAAGGTATTGGGATGATGCAGCTCTATATAGCGCAATACAATATAGGCACCCCATACAAAGAGGATATCCACCAATAGGGTTACCACCAGATGCCAGCTGGGACTCCACTTACACCAAGTGAACAGGTAATTAACCACCAGGATAGCTACTGCCAGCAGCAAAATGGTGAAGGTGATGGCAAAGTGTGGCATGCCAAGGGAAACAAAGATATGGTGCAAGTGTTTTTTATCCGCCTTAAAGGGTGAGGTCTTATGAAAGATACGCACCCCCATCACGCGCAGGGTGTCGAAAACCGGAATGGCGTATATGGTCAGCAGCATACTGATCATGTAATTATCCAAGGGATAATACGTTTTGGCTTTCAACATCTCGCAACAGAACAAGTAGGCCACAGTGCCTAAAATCAGGGAGCCTGAATCCCCGATAAACATCTTGTATTTGTGGCTGAAGACATTGCAGATAAAGAAAGGGATTAAAGAACCCACGACCACTACGGCGACGAGGGCCATCAGCGGATTGCCGTGGCGGACAAAGAAAAGGCCGCAAAGGGTGCAGGTGAAAATTCCCAAGCCCGAGGCCAAGCCGTCCACCCCGTCGATCATATTCAGCGCATTCAGCAGACCGACTCCCGCAATCAACGAGAGCAGGTAGCTGCACCACTGCGGCAGCTGGTAGATGCCGAACAGTCCGTGCAGGTTGTCCAAACGGTAGCCGAAGAACCACAGGAAGCTTATGACCGCGATTTGGAAGATAAACTTCGATACTGCCGACAAGCCGACGATATCGTCCAGCAGTCCCACATAAAACATGATAGATATGGCCACAAAGGCGATAAAAAGCTCACCGGCAGGATAAAAGAAATTGCCTGCGGCCATACCTATCAGCATTGCCATATAGACGCTCATACCCCCCAGCACGGGTACCGGTCGCTTTTGCAGTTTCCGGAAGTTGGGCTTGTCCAGGATATTCTTCTTGTACGCCACATACACGATGAGCGGATTCAAGAAGACAGCTGTCAGGGCTGCTAATCCTGCACAGAGGAGCGCTATAAGGAATGATTCTAACATACTTTCTTCAACATTTCAAATTTAGTTCTTCACCACTTTGCGGATGGCTACACCCTGAGGCATAGTTACACGCAAGATGTAAACGCCCTTCGGCAGGTTGCCTAAGTCGATGACACGCTCATTGTTCATGGTGAAGGTCGCCACCTTGCTACCAATCTGGCTGTATACCTCTACCATTGTCACCTCATCAGCCACCAAGGTTACCTTGCCGCTTGTCGGGTTCGGGTACAGGCTCAGCTGAGCGGCATTGAAGTTGCTGATAGCGTTCGGAGCGTTGAAGGGTTCCTCACTGTTTGCGCTGTTGTTGTCAAACTCGGTATTCTCGGTATTGGCAGACTGGTTCTGTGCCACTTCGGTCTCAGGTTCTGTGTTCTCATTGCTAATCAGAGAGAGGGTGATGTCGTCAATTAAACTAATACTCTTGTCTCCAGTGTTTCCGTCAACCATGGAATTTCTGAACGCTATGTAATGACTACCTGATATCTCATTCTGTATTTCCGCTCTGTTAAAATTAATTGTGAAGTGTTCCATAGTACTGGGAGTTGTATTTATCACATATACTGGAACAAATGTATTGGCATCATTGATGTCTGACATCACTCCGACCTCAAGTTGCTGGCTGCTGTATGGCTGACGAACATTCAACTCCATCTGAAGACTGCTTATGTCTATTTCATCTGATAACTTTGGCATCGCATAAATGCAACGGCCTTCCATACGAAGTGTGTAGTCGCCACTGGTAGCATATGTTCTTGCATGGAAAAGCTGAGGCTTTGACGTTGAGGACAACCTTACATACTGATGGGCCACCACCCAGCACTCTGGTTGTACTCCCGTCCGTTCCGTGGTCTCTTCCGTGATACCATCAAAGTTCTCCATGTACGGAAGATCTGTCGTTTGTATCTCGCATGCATCCTCTATATAGATTTTGATATCGTCAATTTGGTTGATACTACGGTTATCCTCTCCAATATTCTTAAAAACAATATAATGATGTTCGCCAACAACATTTTCATAATTGCTAAATTCCACAAACCAGTGTTCCATTGTAGAAGGAGCTGTGCTTATAGTTTTAACAGAGGTAAAACTATTTGGATTACTCAAATCCGTCATTACACCAATCTCCAAATAAGGCTCTACATATGGTTGTCTTACATATAATTCCATCTTCAGTTGGCTCACATCTACGTTATCAGGAAGCATTGGCATCGCAGTAACAGCAGATGAATCAAGACGAAGACTGAAGTATCCACTATGTGCATATGATTGTTCATAAAATACCTGGGGTATTGCACGGCGGGTCGTGGGAGGTGTCTGGCTCACTATCGTCCAGCCGGCTGGTTTCGTGTAGGTTCTGCCATTGCCGTAGCTGCCCGGCACATAGTCGGGTGCTTCATCCTCAAAATCGTTGAAGTAGGGAATGGTCATTGTATTTGCTTCGCAGGTTGGATAACTACTCCATTCAGTTCCATTCGTATATACTGCATACAACACGGCATCTTCTGTCGGAGTGTAGGTGCCTGTGTACATGTTCACAGGGGCGGATTCAGTTGTGCCCACAAGTGAAGATGCCCAGCCTGCTAGCGTGTAAGCCTCGCAGCTTGACGTTGCTGTCGGCAGTTCAAATGTGGAGGAGCGGTACATGGTGTCTTTTGCACATGTGCCATTGCCCGCATTAAGAGTTACGGTGTACTGTACGCTGGCCACAACTTTCTTGTAGAAAGCGAAGGTCTGGTTCTCGATGTTGGAGTTAATGCTGGTATAGCATCTCCAGTCTTGAGTATTATAGATACCAATATAACGGCTGGTAGCATCGTTCACAAGATAACCACTTTCACTATTTATATAGAAAACCTTGTTGTCATTAGTTCCCACGCGAACACCATTGTTTGTGTTGGTGCAATACAACCAGGTGTCTGTAGTGCCATTAGGATAGAAAATGTAACTATCATCCGTAATGCCAAGATTCCACTGGATGTTGGCATCAGGTTCTTCAGACAAGGTGTTGTCAACTATGGTAACGCTCACTGCTTCAGGAGCAGTTGATGCGCCATTATCGTTCGACATAGCATACGAATCATGCTCCATATCCTCATAGGTACCCACGATGACGAAAACATCATCCTCGGTGAGGTCTGCGAGGTCGGTCAGCACCCAATTGCCAGGAGTCGGAGGAACCACAGGAGCGGCTTGGTTGATAGTGACAAGATTGGAGTAGACAAAATCTTCGTCACCAGCGGCGAACACCTTAAAATACGCCGTGCGGGCTTCGCCTTCGTTTTCTATCATGTAATAAGACACCACGTATCCTTCACCTATTTGAGGATCTTGCTCAGCTACCAATATTTCAATCCAGTCGGGTATTGTAGTTTCTTCGCCTTGGGCATCATAGTACTGAACACCGAAATCCGTCATATCAGCAATTGTCAAATTGGCATAGGTGATTCCCAAGGTGCCATCATGCTCTTCAGCATCCACATTGATCGTAGAAGGATTGACGGTGATGGAAGGAATAGGAGCTACGTATTCAGCAAGTGCAATATTACCCAAACCGACATTGCCAGTGGCTTTATTGGTATAAATCCACTTGATGTAGCGAACGTTTTCACCCAAATTGTCGAAGGTCTTGGTGTCAGCATCGCCAAGTTCGGTGTATGTGGCCAAATCGGAGTAAGTATCACCATCTTCAGAAGTCTGCACCGTGAAAGTACCGCCACTGAAGCTATTGCCCTTGATGTCGAAAGTAAGGGTGCCAGGACGCTCGCTGAATTGGAGCACCAGCCAGTCGCCAGTACCGTCAAATTTCAGTTGTGTATTAGGATTAGTCGTTGCATTGTAATCCGTGCCAAGGCCATCCTGATAGAGACCGTCAGTGGTTTCGATGTCATCTCTTACGCCATTGAATGAGAAGGGCAATGCTGCGTATGTGGGAGCCACATATTCTTCTTGGTTGACCGTAACGATGGCATAAACTTCTTCCAAATCATCACCATTCTCTACGTACGTATAAACTTTGAAATAAGCCGTACGAGCAGCTTCCCAATTTTCCACGATGATGTATTCCAAAGAATAAGTATCATCATTGTCTTGAATCTCTGCAACAATCCAATCAGGATAGTTGGGATCAGTATCTTCGAGTTCTTCGCCTTCATCATCGCAGAAATAGTAATCGAAACTGATGAATTCTTCGATGTTTTCGTAGGTCAGAGCCAGGGTGCCTTCTGCACCAGCAAAAGGAGCATTGATTGTGGCAGGGGTGACGGTGACGGAAGGCACCACTACTTCCTCAACACTTTCCAGCATAACAGTAAATTTACTGCTATTATTGATACCTGTGAAGTATCCCTTCACAAGAACCGTGTGGCCATCCAAAGCAGTCAAATCAGTTCCTTGTGTCGTAGTAGGATAAGAAATCTGAATTTGATCTTCACCAAGCGTAATAAAGTAGTTGTTATTTGATTTAGTCAACTCACCTTCAAACTGCAGATATGTGCTCAGATGATAGCCTTCGGTATAATCTGGGACCTCGGTAATGACAGTGGCAACAGGAGTATTATTGTAGTTGGAGGTCATTGCCTCGGACACCGTAGCCGCATTGGTAAATTGAATGATATGGCCGTAAGATCCTGTGGTTCCTGAAACAGCCACCATATCACCAACTGATTGTGTCACGGCATCATTTTTATAATAGTACACATATCCCGTACCATCACCCATAACGAAACCTTTGTTGTTGGTGGCCACAACAGTACCTCTAACACTGTAGTTGGATCCAACTCCTGTAATGTCAGAAATATTGTCATACATATTGCCATTTTGAGTAACAGTCACCACCTTGATTTTACTATCGTTCCCGTTATTATAGGTATAAGTAAGTGTAATCGTAGCAGTACGAGCAGTAAATGATGTATTAGCTGAACAGGTGAAAGCGATAGGGCTGTCAGAGTTGTTACCTAAAGTCAACCAGTCTGAAGTAGTGGTGACACTCATCGTGCCGTTCGCCTGCGGGTTGTTAATGGTATATGTAATAGAGCCTGATGTAGCATCGTCGGCAATAGTCACATCGTCAGCAATAATGGTGGTGTTATGCGTCAAAGAAACTAAAGTGCAACCTTGTGCAAATTCATATGTAGATTGGTATTTTGTCAAATTACCATAAACCACAGCAACATCGCCAACAGTGACATTTTCCGCATCATCACCAACACAACGATAGGCTCGCAAAGAAACTGAAGCACCTTCTTCATCAACCATATCAAAGGTGATATTACTATACTGTGTGCTGTATTCCGTCACGATCTGTGACACAATACCCACTGCATACACACCTTGAATACCCGTTTCGGCATCGATAGCGGCACGGGCCTGGGCTACGGTGTATGGATTGTTCTGGGTGCCAGGACTATTAGGGTTGGCGGCCTGTGTAACAGTTATGGTTTTTGTTACAGTTTCAGTGGTGTTGTATGTGTATGTCAATGTGACAGAAGCTGTGCGAGGCTCATATTCATCATTGGCTGTGCAGGTAAAAGGAACCTCTGATGATGTAACTGTACCAAGTGTAAGCCAATTGGCGGTGGTATTTGCCATCAGCGTACCAGCGGGAGTAGGCTCATGGTTAATGGTATAAGCAATATTGCCGCTGGTGGCATCGTATGCAATTTCGACATTAGAGGCGACGATGGAAGGATCTTCAGAAACAGAGGGAGTGCTCCAGTAATATGTTATACTATTTGACACCTCAACTTTTTTTGCAAGTTTTAAAACATCGCCATTATTCTGGCCATAAGTTCTGATGGAATTGTTGTTGTATGAACGCAAATAAGCATTATTGCTGTTGTATTTCCAGTTACTGGAAGCATAAGACCAATAACTACTTTCTGAATTATGCCAAGCCAACTTACCAGATGAGGCGGCAGATGCATATAAATAACCATTATTAGCATTATACATCTTAAATCCTCCAGAAGCACTTTCAAAAGTAATCTCACAAACTCCAGTCGGTGTTGTTGTGGCTACATTATTGGTAAAGGAAAATGCATCAGTTGTTACTTGTCCATGACCATTTGAAATATTGCCATTAAAAGCATGGCCATCCTTAGTCAATAAGGCATAAACACCAGCGGTTACATTATTGAGTTCTGTAAGACGCCATTCTGTGGTCGATTCGCCATTTTCTGTGCGAGTATATACAGGATAAAGTGTAATGTCATTTGTGGGGATATAGCTGCCTGCAGGAATGATAGTTGTTGGAGCGGTTGTAGTTTCAGTTGGAACATTAGTTCCAGACCAACCGGCAAATGTGTAGTCACCAATTGAACTGCGAGAAGGAAGTGTTACGCTTGAACCGGATGAAGATTGGGTCAAAGTAGTGTTGTCGTCAACCAAAGTTACAGTGTAAGTGGTGGGTTGAGGGGTGTCACCGCCAGCTTCTTTATAGAACTTAGCTTGGATAAATTCCACGAATTTATTGCTATTATTAGTGACTTTAACATTATAAACGAATTTATAATAACAATTGCTCCAATCTGCTCCAACAGGTCTGTTGATTGTTGTTGTTGTATTTGCAGCAAAAGTAGGAGTCAAAGTACTGACGACATTATTAAAACTAGCATCTAAAGCAACGATAACAGTCCATGAATTGACGGTAATGCCATTTGCTTCGCCGTGTGTAACTTCAATTTTGCTAATATTTTCTGGTATTGCATTCTTAGAATATAAAGCTCTATTCACACCGTTTAGACTCTTTCCGCCAATACGCCAAGGTATAAATGTAGAATTACCTGTCAAATTCCATATAATGTTATTAATTGTAATATCGCAGGCGGATGCATAATTATTATTGCTTCCAGCAGCTGGTTGCAATGTGTAGGAGAGAACTTCGCTTTGTCCCCACGTCACCATTGCCGGCACCATGAAGAGCAGCAGCGCGAGGGCTGCCATGAATTTTTGTAATTGTTTTTTCATACGTGTTTTATTTTAATTATTTATATTGTTGATTTTCAAATAATTGCACTTAATACAATATATTTATATTAAGGGTACAAAATTAGGGAAAAATACGGATGAAAAAGTTGGAATTCCGTAGGAAATATGAACAAAATGGGGGAAGTTATCAACAGGAGAGTGTTGATAAGGAGGGAGGATTACGGGGTGAAGGGATGGGGGGTTACAGGATTACGGGATTATAGGATTACGGGATGACAGGATTACGGGATGACAGGATTACGGGATGACAGGATTACGGGATGACAGGATTACGGGATGATAGGATGATAGATTAGAGGAATGATGGATTATATAACGCTATATGTCCTTTTGCATAAAGTCCTTGGCAGGACAGACAATGATACCTGAATCATGAATCAAAGTGGCATTGGGATCCATGGTGACGACATACTTCGGGTAATTGTCTCTGATAAGTTTCAAATTGCCAAACTCCCGCTCATAAGTTTCAGGGGCAGTCACACTGACCGAAACCTGTACATAAAGCACCTCATCGCCTCGTTTTGCCACAAAGTCAACTTCTTTGCCATTCAACTGCCCAACATAGACATCAAATCCACTCTGCTTGAGCTTCAGATAAACAGCACCTTCAAGTATCTTCTCTATGTCGGTATTGCGCTTATCATTGCACAAGTAATTGCGGATGCCAATATCCTCGAAATAGTATTTTTCTTGCTGTTCAAAGACCTGTTTTCCTTTGATGTCGTATCGTTTCACTTTGTCAATCAGATAAGTATCACACAGAGCCTCCATATAATCAGACACCGTATTAGCCGATACTGATTTATCCATGCCTTTCATATACTTAGCAATACTATGGGCTGAAAATATTTTACCACTGTTATCGGCTATAAAATGTGCTAAATTATCTAAAAAAGTCACATTGCGAATTTGGCGGCGGCGGACAATATCCTTCACGAAAATAGTATCGTAAATACTGCCTATATAATCCGTTCGTGTACGAACATCCGTCAAAGCTATACGATGCAGAAACGGTAGTCCTCCCCATCGTAAATACTGGGAAAAGACGGCATTTGAATCCTCAAGAGAATAAAATTTCAAAAACTCGCTGTAGTCCAAACTGCCGATATGAACCTGGCTATATCTGCCCGCAAAAGAAGAAGCTATGTCACTCGACAACATGGAGGCATTACTACCCGTCACAATCACATCAAAATTATCCTGTTTCACGAAAAAGCGCAAAGTTTTTTCAAACTGCTTGATTTCCTGCACCTCATCAATAAACAAATAGTTTTGGGTATCGGATTGCGAATTTTTTTGGACAAAATCATGTAGTTCACGAAAAGTTGTGATATCCGCATTATTTGGATCTTCCATATCCAAGTATATCACATGACCTTTGTTTTTCAGTCGTTGGGCAACAGATTCAAGCACACAACTCTTGCCTGCTCGCCTATGACCTGTCAACACAATAGCCTCTCCTTTCCCTAACTGAGCATTTATTTTGCCAATATATTCCTCTCTGTTTATTATCTCCATAATTAAAACTTTTTGCAAAAATACGAAAAGTTTTCGATATAGTTAAAACTTTGTGGATTTTTTTATAGGAAAGAGAGTAAGGTTAGGGGGAGTCTCGCTACGCTCGAGGGGAGAGGGGGGAGGGATTACAGGATTACGGGATGATGGATTACAGGATTACGGGATGACAGGATTACGGGATGAAGGGATTACGGGATGAAGGGATTACAGGATGAAGGGATTACAGGATGAAAGGATGACGGGGGAGGAGGGTTAGGGGAGATTGGTGGAATAACTTAAATTTTGAACAAATCCTCCATTATAACTTCATTTTGTACAATACCAGAATGAATTCCTTGAAGAATTCCGTATGTCGTGATCATTGTGGTAGATAAGCTTTTTCTTGTTTTTGTTTCCGCTTTGAAAATAACCATCCGATTGCGCAAAGTCGTCTCATAATCCTTTGTTATCGGGTATGGTTCTTTGGAAAATTTCATCTCACAAAGATTGATAACTCTATCTGAACGGTCAATGAGTAAATCTATTTGTGTGCCTTTATCGACCTTTTCACCAGTCTTTCTCCATGTACTTACCTCTGTTGCAATGCCATTAATGCCCAATTTTTGTTTGATTTGCTCAAGATGAGCCATGCAAAGGGTCTCAAAACTGAAACCTTGCCACGCTTCTACGGAATGAGAGTGCATATTATTGGTCCACCAATGCTCATTCTTAGTATTTTTGTGGTACAGGAACTTGAAGTAAAAAAGTGTATAAGGGTCACTGATACGATACAATGTATTGCGTACCGATGACTTGAAATGGGCGTATGTCTCAATAAAATCGCATCTTTCAAGGTTGTCCAAAATTTTTGTCAAGCTACCTCCCGACATTTTTGTTTTTTCAATGATTTCAGCACGCAGCAAACCTTCCCTATTGGCTGCAAGAGCTTTTACTACAACAATATATTTATCCGCTTGGCTGAATAAAGCGTTGAACAATTCATCAAACTCCTCGCGCATAGGAGCATTTTTCTTAAAAAACAAGCAATCGATATTTTGAGCAAGGCTCTGTTCTGGATTCAACAAACTCATATAATACGGCACACCTCCCATTGCCATATAACATTGCAAAATGGTATATTTGTCCCACAAACATCCGTTATTGTGAAGATATTCCTCACATTCACCCAAACGAAAAGGACGTAAATATATCTGCTCGGTAATCCTATTGTGAAGTCCGCCTGGATTCTTGATGAGTTTATTTACCATCCATGATGTTGCTGAACCACAAGCTATAAAAAGAATATCATTACGCTGGGCTGCCCAAGCATTCCAAAAATATTCCAATGCTTCCACAAAAGAACTATGAGGAGTATCTATCCAAGGCATTTCATCGAAGAAAATGACTTTTTTCTCCTCCTTAGGTCTTCGTTCTATCAGAATACGTAGTTCCTTAAACGCATCTTCCCAACAACCCAGTGCGGGTGCGTATGCGGAATTGCTGAAGACTTTCAATTGGTCGGCAAAACGTCGCAGCTGAACTTGCGGCTTTTGTTTTCTAGCGCCCACAAATGTGAACGTAAACCTATCTGAAAAAACATTGTTTACAAGAAAAGTCTTACCAATACGACGACGACCATAGACCATGACAAATTCCGATTTATTGGAACGGTATTTACGTTCTAATATTTTTATCTCAGCGTTTCTTGCAATGATGTTATTCATATTTCCATTATTTTTGATGCCGCAAAAATACAAAAATTATTAGATATGGGCAATTATTAATCATATAAACTTGCCCACAACTTGATTTTTTTTCAAGATATGGGCAAAGATCAATTTTCAAAAGTAACCAGATGATGGGGGATGGGGGATGTATGATGTTTGATGTTTGATGTTTGATGGGGGATGGGGGATGTCAGGGGGCGGAATTCAAAATTCAAAATTCAAAATTCAAAACTAACCTTCCTAACCCTCCTAACCCTATAATCCTGTAATCCCGTAATCCTGTAATCCATTAATCCTGTAATCCTGTAATCCAAAATCCATTAATCCACCTAACCCTTCTAACCTTTCTAACCTTCTCACCCCCTATTAAACTCCTCCACCACCTGATTGAAGTCTTTCCTGGGCAAGGTGGGGAAAAAGCGGTAGGCTAACTCACTTTTTGGGAAAAGAATTACCCAAACCGTCAAGAAAATAATCTTAAAATCCACCCATAAGCTACGATTATGGAAATACCATACCTCCAATGAGCCTTTGTATGGTTGGATATATTGGCGCAAAAACACCATCGGGTCTTTGGCCTTGGAAATGTAATACTCCTCGTCGCGGAACACAATACTGCCTATACCCGACAAACCCGGTGTCATGGCATTGTAACATTCCTTGGCATCGTCGGTGTATGCATCGTAGTCGGGTTGCACCATAGGACGTGGTCCCACAATACTCATACTCCCCAACAAAACATTGAACAACTGTGGTATCTCATTGAGCTTGGTCTTACGCAGGAACCTGCCAAAAGGAAACACACGCGGATCGTTACGCATGGTGACCAATCCTGCGCCAATATTGGGACTGTCCTTCAACATGGTGGCAAATTTCAGCACGGCAAACAGCTTGCCGCCCTTCCCTACTCTCATTTGTTTGTAAAATATATAGTGCTCACCCGTGCAAAGCAGGACGATTATAATGGGAATCAGCAGCCAGCTGATACAGAGGATGGCAATGAGGGACATGAGGATGTCGAAAGAGCGTTTGATGAAATGGTACATTGTTTTTGGGGGTGTTAAAGGGTTAGGAGGATTTTGGGGAGTCTCGCACTGCGTGCTCGAGGGGAGTGGGCCGTGCCCAAAGGGGAGTCTCGCTATGCTCGAGGGGAGACTTTAATGTTAGGGGTTACATTTTTTGGTCGAGATTGCGGCCTTTTTCTTCGTGTTCGAAGTTCGGGACAAAGTCTTTGAGCAGGGTTACCACATTAGCTTTGGTGAAGTCAGGCTGAGTGAAAAGCAGTTGCAATTTTGAGAAATAGTGGTCAATTTCCTCAATAGTCTTACAAGGATATTCCTCAATCACTCCAAGAGAAGAAAATCTGTCCATATTCAGTTTCTCACCAGGAATATAAAACTCCTCGAAATCTTTCTCTCCCGTAGTGTCAGAACGGAAATAATAAACCGGATAAGTATCACTGTCGGCGGGCATTTCAGCGGCAAATTTACGGGCTTCCTCTTCGCTCTGGCAATATTTGATTTTGTATCCTTGCAAACTTAAAAACTTGTCGCATATACTGGAAAAAGTCATCATCTGCTCCTCCCCAAGTTTTGGGAAGAAAATTTCGCCGCTATTGCCTAACATACAGGCCAGCATGCAAATTTGTCCGCTTTCCTCGGGACTGACAAAATAGCGCTTCACATCGCTGGGCGAACTCATCGGTTGGTGTTTCATCATCCGTTCCACAAAACCAGCCAGCAGCGAACCATTGCTGAATGCCACATTGGCGAAACGTGCGGTACATACCTTGAATTTTTTCGAGTAGGCCATAATCATTTCCTCCATCACCTTTTTGCTGCAGCCCATCACATTCACGGGATTGGCAGCCTTGTCGGTACTCACACAGAAGAAATGTTTGGGTGGCATTTCCGCCAACAGATTCAGGAGTTTACGTGCTTTCAGCACATTATTCTCTATTAGCGCCTCCACCGAAAATTGGTCTTTTTCGCTACGCACATGCTTATGGGCCGAAAAGTTGGCCACGATGTCGAAGCCGCCTTCCTTGCGGAAGATTTTCTCGAAAATGGGGTCAGCGTAACTAAGCGGATAAGTACGGTAATCCTCGGGCACATACATCCCGTAGGTAGAGCGCAAGTCACGAGTCAGTTCAGTGAGGCCGTTCTCGCTAATATCCACCACCACGAGTTTTGAGGGTTTGAAGGGCAACAGAGCACGAATATAAGAAGAACCGATGGTGCCAGCACCGCCAATGACGAGCACACTTTTGCCTTCTATTTCACGGGTCAACTGCTTGCGGTTATTTTCTATGTCCTGCAAAAACATGGATTGCGGACGCAGGGTGATGTTGTTGGCGATGAATGAGTTGATGTTAAACATGGTTGGTGAAAGATTATGGGATTAGGAGGGTTAGGAGGATTAGAGGATGATGGATTACAGGATTACAGGATTAGGAGGGGTTGTTGTTCTTAAAGGGTAAGGATAATATACCCATTAGGGAGCCCCATCCGTAGCTGCAATGGAGGGTGATGAAACTCCAGAGAAGGTAAAAGAAATTCAGATGTTTTTGCCGGGCGAGCTTTGAACTGACGGTGCCGAGAGCCATCAGATAAGCTAACAAAACAAAGGCGGACAGCCATAAAGCCGGATGCCAGAAGATGCCGACCAAAGTGGGAACAATCAGTCCCAATACAAACAGCAGCGGGATGAAGTGACGCAGAGAAAGGGATTTCATCTGCTTCGTATAAAATACAGTTAAAATGTTCCACTTGCCGTTGCCGAAGTTATTCTTCGCTAAAGCACTGAACGTTTCACGAGCCAAGTAAGTGCAAAAAGTGTCGGGGATGATATAGATTTTGCCGCCGCCGTTGATGATGCGCTTGCTAAGCTCGATATCCTGGTTGCGCACTAAACGGACATCATACAAACCATATTTCTCAAACACCCGTTTAGGCCAGCAACCGAAAGGCACGGTATCCACCTCTTTCACGCCATCTATACCTGTGCGGAAGGCGGAATTGCCCACACCGAATTTATTGCTCAGCACTTCGCGGATGGCCAGTGTTTTTGGGGTTTTATTCAGTACATCGGTTTTGCACACACACCCCACATTATCGGCATCCAGTTCTTTCAAGCGTTTTACGATAGCAGAGCAATAGTTGGGTTCATAAAAGGTATGGGCATCAATGCGCATAATGATGTCGCCCTTGGCCTCGCTGATGCCTTTGTTCATGGCGTAGGGCACAATCTTTTGCGGATTGTCAAGCACCCTCAGGTAAGGGCATTGTGGCAGATATTCGGCAATAATTTCCCTGGTTCGGTCGGAGCTCATGCCGTCCACAAAAAGAACCTCCAAATCCTCTTTGGGATAATCCTGTTGCATGATGCTTTCTATACACTTTGCAATGTACTTTTCCTCATTGTATATGGGGCAGATGATGGTAAGCATAATTAAGTTTGCTTATTTAAATAAATAACAGCCTTTGTATCTCTAATTAAATTGCATTATTGGAAGAAAAGATGACTTCAACGTTTTGTTTTTGGCAAATATCAGAAAAATCTCCGACGTTGAATGTCACAAGTCCCTTGATCTTCAATGAGCTATCTTCCACCATAGCTCGAATAATACAATCAACAAGACTAAGGCTTCTTTTGGATTGGATCATTTCCTTGTAAGCATTATCTCTATACTTTTCATCATAGACCTTGGAGATGGTATACGAATCGGCAATTTCCTTATCCAGTTGCTTCAATTGGGTTTTGTTTTTGACAAATTTTGTGTTTATCAATTCATACATAGATGGATAAGGTATTAATACCCTATACCCATTCCGTCCAAAAAACTTGTCATGTATCTCCAAAGAAGCATTGTAATACGCATCATTGGGGTCACACAAAGCGCGCCAAAAGCCAGTATCAACAATGATATTAACCATCTACGTCGTCAAATGTATCTTTTGATCCATAACCGTCCCAAGGATTTCCTTTTCTTGAGCCGAAAAGAAACGACCCTCTTAAACTGTCAGAATCTCTTCGAATACAGTATATTCTACTTCTCTTAGGCTCAATATTTATATTCTGTTTTATCTCTTTTTTGAGTTTTTCGATAATTTCTTTATCAGTAGCGTTGCTTGGGAAATCCATCTTGAAGAACGCAACACTGTCTCCACATTCAATGGCATTGTGATTATCCAACCACTCATAAAGATGGTCGTAATCACCGCCAATTCCTAAATCGTACGATAACCAAATAGCTTTTTTCATAATATGTTATTTTCATTCATTATTACAAAGTGATTATATACGCACCAACCTTATTAATAGGTAACCAGTTTATTGCTGCTCTGGCTTTTTTTGACATTACATAATTGCTAAAATCTTGTTTCAATTGATTGTAGCCTTGTATCCGAAAATCGCCAAATAAGGTCGATGTATGCAACTTTCCGTCGTAGCATTTAATTCCTGTTTTTGGAGGTCTCATTAATTCCCATAACACTTCCAATCCAAAGGCGCGAATATAACTTTTATTTACCCATGGATTATGGACATAATCATTGGCCCACTTATTAATTTTCACGATATTTGAAAGTTGTATGGGCAATGTAATTGTCCACGAAGATTTCCCCATATTATCTTTCAAAAATGACCAAGCAATTTGTGTCATTTGTTTAACAACCCCTCCATTTGCATCTGTTATACTTTGATAACCTATTAGATTCTTTCCAAGCAGCTCTATGGCTTGTCTAATAATCATTATTGAACAAGGTTGAATATTACGGAAATCCAACGATTCAACCTTTTCAATCTCGGGTAAATACGTGAGTTCGTTAACAGCAAACTTTAAATCCTTCGGAGTTATTGGACCTCTAACTCCCAAAGTGGGTGATGGGAAAACCAAAGTGGATTTCTTTTTATAGAACTCATATAGAGAAATCAATTCTTCAACATCATACATGAAAAGCCATGCTGATTTAACATAGTTAGGAACGCATTTAACAATTGCTTGACTTTTCAACTTTTCCGCATACCGCTTGCATAAATACAAATAAAAATCTAGCTGACGAACACTCTGTGCTTTTGATATTTTCTTTGTATTATACACCACACTAATCAACTGATCCATGTTATATTTCTTAGCTGTCCCTATCTCACTGTCAACATATTGTATCACCCACTCCAAAAAAGATTTATATGCCTTAAAATACGCATTCTTATTGGCCCATTTTGGATTATGTTTATATTTATGCTCTCTTTCCAGTAATTTCTTTAGCACAGGGATAAACATTCTGACACCCCCAGATGGAGGATAAACAGCAGAAGGATTTGTTATGAATTTTATAGTCATAAAAAAAAGTAGAATTTATTAATGATACAATACGTGTGCTTTAATAGTTTCATACGACTCCCCCAGCACCCCCTTCACCACATTCAAAAAATGCCACTTCAAGGCCATTTTCAATCTACAACCTTTGCTGTTCACAATTCTTAACACATCCTCTGTGGTCATGTTGTCGTGCACCACATAACGGCCAATGACATTGTGTTTTTGGAATAATTTGGTTTTCGTGGTGGGCTGGGAGGTGTAAATGTCCGAGAACCCACATTTGATGGCTTCCTCCATAATGATTTTTGAAGCATAGCCATTAGGGATGGACATAGGCAAGTCTTTCTCTTCTAATATGTCTTTCAGTATCTCATACGACTTCCGCCATTCTTCACGAACCTCTTCTTTTGATAGTTTGGTGAAAATTTCCGGATGAGAATGCGAATGTGAGCCGATGATATGCCCCTTGTCAGCCAAAACTTTTACCTGTTCTGTAGTAAGAAATCCCGGTGTGTCTATGTACTTAGTGCTTATAAAAAATAAACCTCTGACCCCGTATTTTTCCAATATAGATGCGGCCTTGGTGTAGAATGACTCGCCGCCATCATCGAAGGTAAAGACCAAATCCTTGCCTCGAAGTGCTTTTATTTGCTCCTCAAAGGCAGATTCCTCTACCTTGTATTGGAAAGCGTTTTTATTTTGAAAACCACTTGACTTGTCGGTTGTGGTGACAATGTCGTGGTACATTAAGACTACACTCATATCAGTGTTTCAGTTTGTCCATCATCCAAAAGATGTAAAGACGATATTTTTTCACAATTGTGTCCTGCAATATTTTTTTCATTCGGTGGCGTTTCATGCTTTTCCATGGCTTCTCGTCATCAGATACATAATACTTGAAAACCGTTGCTTCGGCTTTCTCTTTTTTCCATTGTTTGCGTGAAATAGTCCCATTCCAGACATTGGCCACATCACAAATCTCATCAATATACCATAATTCGTCTGTAACAATGGTGTTGACTGATGCGTAATCCTCGCCAATCATACTCTTATACCATGCTAGTGGAATATTTGCACCTGCCTGATAAAAAAAATGCGAAGTACCATCGTTTCTTAAGTTCATTTCAAAAAAATAGGCTTTTCTGTCATAAAGCCCATATTCAAAGCTGAATAAGCCGCAATAATCTATTTCTTTTAAAAACATGCTTATTTTGCTTTCTTCGATTCCAGCGGGATATTTTGATGTAATACAGCCATGTGACCCGTCACCGCAAGCAATGAACCTGTCTTTAACCAAAACACCAGCAATCTTTACATCACCGTCTCTCATTCTTGCTCCATAAACCAAAGCAACACTTTCTTTTGAAATATACTGCTGAAGAATAAATTCCGATCCGTGCCGCACATATCTCAACACCTTCCGCAGAGCCTTCTCATCTTCACAAATCATGAACTTAAATTCATTATGATGTCCCATCGTTGTATGCGCTGGTTTTAATATGCACGGGTATTGCACGTCACTGATGTCCGAGTCCCACTTGCATATTCTTGAAGTCGGCACCAAGAATCCAAGCCGAGCTGCCAGTTGCGACATAGTGTTTTTGTCGTCAATCTTTGTCAGTAACCCTTGTTCCTTAGTGCCTGGCAAAATAAAATATTGCTGTAGCTCGTTTTGATGTTGGTCGATAAACTCTATTATCTCATCACTTGGGGTAAAAATTACAGGTTTCAACGACTCATTTGTGAAATGCGACAGCAGGTACTGACACCCCTCTTCCATGTTCTCCACAACCTCATGCTCGCCAAAAAACTTGCTCGCAGAAGCACAACCCATAGGCTTGCCCCACATCAGAAAGAAGATTACCCTACCTTCGCCCGACAATTGACGCAACAGTCCCAATGTGTTGTAATTGTCGCGACCCCAAATGATGATTTTATTTTGCATTTTTTAGTTCCTTGAACGACCACTTGTTATTAGTTGAAGCCAACGAAAGGTCTATTTTGTCACCGCATATTCTTAAAAATTCAGACGTATAGAAATTCATCATGCCTCCAAGAGAGGTAAATGTCATCTCGCCAAAATAAATTTTACCATTCAAATTGTAAAGGTCGCACCTAACTACTGGAAAACCTTGACATAATTTCTCAGCTACCGCAAGCATACCATCAAATTTGGCTGGTTTGGGCATAGGTTGTGCCTGTGAAAAATCGTTTGACCAAACCGAGTATTCAGGATGAGGATTCCAATCACGGTCATAGGTCAACACCTCGGCACCGTCCTTGTTATGGACAAAGCGGTTCATGCATACCCATATATACTCTGCCCGACCATTTAACACCCAAATTTTGTAATCTATCAGGGTTTCAGAATATTTTGCAGACACCTCGTCATTTTCCAACAAACCTTCAGCTATGATTCGACTCTTATTGCGCAAATAATGCAAATCACCCACCCCTGTCACCAAGACTTTTTTCTCTTCAATATCCTTAACTTTTACTATAAACTCCTCCTTTGAAATTTGACTTTTATCTTTAATTATGATGTTTGAGCAACTTCCATTCGTAGATTTCATTATGAAAGATTGTGGCAGTTCATCAAAATTTATCTCTTCCACCTTATCCCACACACCGTACAAAGGAACCAAAATGTCATCCAAATCACATTCATGGATATAGTCGCGAACCAAGTACTTGTCAGCCAGTCTCGACCATTCCCTTGTGTCGGTATTGATAGCCAACCAAAGGATTTTTTCATTCAAATCTTTCGGATTTTCCAATTCTATTTTCTTATGAAAACGGGCATAATATCTGACTTTTGCCATAAACCTTGGGCAACGAGGCGTAAGCCAACTCACCACTTTCAATACTGGCGCAAATAAAAAGCGCTTGGCTTTTGTAGTAGTAATGTGCATGTACTATAATCTTTTCTTTTTTGGCAAAAACCAGTTGTTAGCAATTGCTATTGTGGGCATATTCCCAATACTCTTCTCACCCCTCCCAACACACACTGCTGGTGTTCAATGCCATAGCGGAAATTAAACTCTAATAATTTTGCACCTTCGTCGGTTACGGCGATGTCAAGTGCTATGTTTTTAAAGTCAATCAGTTTCGTTCCGATAGATTCTATTTGAGCTTTCAGTTTTGGCCACTTTTCTATGGTGATGTCTCCAAAAGATTTCCCTGTATCGGGGTGGCTTGTCATGATGCCGCCACCATGTTCAGCCGTGGCTGTGGGTGCCACCTGCCCAGTCATCGTATCCACTTTTACCGACACACCACCTTGCGCACTATTGTCCACTTCCTTCCCTTTACGACCCATGCGAATTATACATGTTTTCATCTTCATCAAATCGCCTTCTTTTTGCACCACCACCCGCAATGTGTTCACGCTACTTGGATTAATATCCATCATCTGTTGTGATTGGACAATTCCCTTTTGAAGGATGAATGTCGTATTGGGCAGCTTTTGAATAAAATCAATCAAGTATTTCTTTTCACCATTAACTAACAAAGAGTTGCCCTCGTATTTTAAAACAAAAATCCCAAAACCTCCCTGACCGCCAGCAGGCTTGAGAAACAACTTCCCCTTACCATCCTGCAAAGTGTTTTCTATCACTGAAACAATATCTATTTCATGATTGTTTAAAAAGTCATACCATTTTTTCCCTTGGTTATAAGCAACCACTTCACCAGTTGGTATATCTCTTTCTTTGAATAACAAAGCTTGATTCAATTTGTCACCATAAAACACCGTATCAATTCCCGCATGGTCTTTCTCCAATTTTTTATGGTGGTAAAAAGTCGGAACATAATCCAACAGTTCTTCTTCGGACAATTGCATATACGGCAAGCCATAACGCCAATAATGGAAAGTCCCACAACGCCAATATCGCTTGACCAATTGCTTTTCTTTCTTGATTTGAAGTGTATCTTTTAGGGATTCTTTAGGATGAATCTCCTCTTGAACACGAATGTCCTTCCGTCCTGTCAACCATTCCAAGCCGTTGAAAATCAACTTGCTTTTCTTAAAGATTTTTAATACTGCTCTACGAAGATGTTCTTTGTCCATTATTTTTTCATTAAAACTTCTTGGATGATTTCTTTAGTCAAATCGCCAAACACGGGACCATTTGTTATCTGATGAAAAAACAACCCGCCATACGCCAAATTCACTTCGATAAGCAAAGGCTCTCCTTTTTCGTTTACCGACAAATCCCACGATGTAAGCCTTGATATTCTCCCTAATCTTGGCGCCAACTGTTTAACCATTGCTTTACATTGGTCAAAGTTAGGAATGACACACTCGGAAAAAACAGTATGTGTGGTTGGATGCTCGTTCAAGAACCTCTTCCCTGTCATGTATGTGAAAGCAGAATCCTTCAATCTGCCTGTATTATCAATTCCTGCAAATACGCCACCCGAGTGGCCGTTATCTACATTGTTACCATTTGCTCCCATTCGAATAATGGACGACAGTACATAGATTTCATTTTTCCAGTTCAAGGTCAAAATACGGATGGAATTGACACTTTGTGGGTGTAGTTTTGCAATATTTTCATGTTGGTGTATGACTTCTTGAATCACAACATTATCACCCAATTTCTGCAATTCCTGTTTAAGTTTTTCAACGCCTTCTGCCACTTCCCAAAATGCGATACCATGACCTCCGTCAGATCCTACGGCTTTTTTCAACACAACACATTTTGCTTCTGCACATCTTTTGGTAATTTCTCCCTCATCAATCAACCGATAGCTTTTGTCTTGATAAATGCCATTGACTTTTCGAGCCACCGTCAAAGGTTGCAGAGCATCTGGAAAATACAAGTCATAAAGGTTTTTATCGTCTATTGCTGCACAATCCAACGCACGATTGAAATAGGGGTCAATGGTGCCATAATACAAATCATCTGGAACATACCTTGGATCAAACCTTTCATTGTATGTGTTATAAAGGCTAAAATACTTTTTATCAACCCTTAACCCACCCCAATACTCATTAATAAACAACAACTTATCCTTGGTTGGTTTGGAAAGATCCAATTGTCCCCTCTTCATCCGCATCTCTTTACGAGCGTCCAATAACCGTGGTAATTTGACTCGCCAGTTGGAAAGACCATCATACAAGGATAATAGTTTACTCATACAAATTTAGTTTTTTCATCAATTCCTCAGACAGAACTCTCCTGAAATCATATTGCTGCACATGTTCGGCACAAGTGTTTTTCATTGCAAATAAATCAATTTCTCCTGTAATGACTTTTTTCATTGCTTCATACAATGCCGATGAATCGTGTGTTGGGATAATGATACCCGTACGGTTATGTTCGATTACTTCTGTGTTTAGATTCCAGTCGGAAGCAATAATGGGAACACCTGCAATATTAGCGTCAAGTACAACACCCGGGAAGCCTTCACCCCTCCAATAAGTAGGGAAAAGCATCATATCGTATGACGACAATAGTTCATATCCTGCATCGGTAGTCAAATCCATATATCCATTATAGCTCCATGCTTCTTTCTGAGCTATCAATGTATCAAACTCCATAGCGTATTCAGGTGCTTTTGAACCATAAAAATCAATAAAATAGTTGCCTTTAAAACCATCAGCATCCAGCATATTGGTAGCTTCGGTTATCTCCTTAAAGCCTTTGTCAGGATGAATCCTAGATAAAAATACGAAACGATAAGGTGTTTGTGCTTCATGTTGCTTGATTATAGGATGATAAGTTATAGGTTTTGAATTAGGAACGAAAACGGCATTCGTAACACCAAGCTCATTCAATTCCTTAACCATAGATTGTCCTTGAACAGGAAGAAACACTAAACTATTCAAGGCCTTAGTATTAAACAACCCTTTCCTTACTGCAATGGGCAAGTCACCACCTACAACCCAAAAATAGACATGCTTATTAATAGGAAATCTATATAAAAATTTGATCAAGAACCTAGATGATCTACTCCCTGAAATGATTACTTTAGCTTTTGGATTGAGTAACAACACAAAAAACAATTTCAGCAAGCACCAAGGATGCTTTTGCCATTGATATGTGTCAACAGGTATCACCTTCTCGAAAAGTTCATTGAACCTTTTCAAGAAAAGCTGGTTCTTCATCGTTTCGCCACAAGTGGGTTTATGGTTGATGTGGATGCCACCTATGAGTATTAGGGTGTTTTTGCTTTTCATGCTTATTTGATTATTGCCTCCCAATTTTGAGAAATGGCATCTTTAGAGAAAAGAATTGACGCTTTTTCTTTTGAATGTTGACCCATAGTTTGGAGTTGGTCTTTTGAAAGTGCGGCCATTTTCAAAATGGTCTCTTTTATGCTTTCTGGCCTATTCCAATCGCAAAGAAATCCATTGCTCTCATCGACCAGAATTTGATAATCGGACACCTTAGTCATTATTATAGGCTTCCCTATCGTCATACCCTCACATATCACATTGGGCAAACCTTCAAATTCACTTAACAACATCACAGCATCGGCTTGGTTCATTTTGTCAGAAATTTCTTTTGTATCGGAATGAAGTCTAAAAACTTCTTGAAATCCATTTTTTTCAACGGCTTTGGCTGTTTCATCGAATGCCCGTGAGTCTCCTCTTGACATTTCCTTTCGGCCATACCAATCAACAACTATCCGATTTCTTTCTTCATCAGACATCAAAGACAAAGCCTCAACCAAACCTAATGGGTTTTTCAAATATTGGTAGGTTGCCGCAACAACAATATGTAACTTCCCATCTTTTTTAGGCACATATACAGATTGTATGTCGCTCATTTGGGCACAATTATAAATCACTTTCAGTTTTTCTGTATACTTCGGATAGTTATTCTTCCACATGTTGCACGCATTCTGTGAATTACACACAATAGAATCAGAATACCTCTGCAACCAACCGAAAAACTTGCCTCGTTTTGAAGTGAATGTCGATTCGCGAGAACTTCTTTCCCCTGTAATTACTTTCCATCTCTTTTTACCTATTGCCGCTACATTATTTAAAAAATTACACGTAGGCAAAAAGGATATCACAGAATCAAAACGCCCTTTTCGAATAAATTTTCTAACTTTAAATAGTCTTTTTAAGTAATTGGAGGGTTCCAAGTCCCACACTATGGGAATGTCGGCGTTATTTAATGTATCAGCATAGAAATCGGCTTTGTCGTAACAATAAAACATTACATCATAGCCCTTACTTTTCAGCAAACAAGCGACCGTAACCATTTGTCGCTCAGCACCTCCAGAACAAAGATCGGCGGCAAGAAAAAGGATGCGTTTCATCATGCTTTTTCCTCCACTTTATAATTACCCAATGCAGTTCCCATACTAATCATTAGAACCGACAATGATTCTGACAAAAAACCCATAGAATATAGAGATTTAAAAAACCAAATGGAAGAAACTGACAACAACAACAATTTCATATAAACAGACTGTGTCTTTTTGATTTGTTTTACCAAAGTCACAAACACACATATGTACAATATTATTCCCACCAGTCCATAATCAACCAGCACTTCTAACCAATCATTATGAGCAGGGCGATAATAGGTTAAAGACTGATGCCTGGTACCATCAAAGCCATACCCGAACAAATATATTATAATATTATTGGAATCAAACCACGAGTGCCAAGCACCAAAATATAGAACGTCTCGTCCAGAACTATCGCCTGTTATTGTTTGTTCAACACGATACATCAGATAGTCATTTGTTACCACCCAACGATATGTAAAAAAAATGAATCCAGCAACCAGAACCAAAACGAAAAGAATTTTTTTTGCTGAATGACGACTGTTTCTCAACATGCCATACACAAACAGCCCTATCGGAATCATGGCAGCAATTATATTTCCCCTTTTTGCACCCATAACCAAAAAAAAGATACAAACGAACAATGATATCCATTTTTGAATGTTATTTTTTAACAGAAACAACATGGGAAGCAACATTAAAAAAGACTCTGTCGCATTGTTAGTTATATTTACAATATCATCAGTCTTCTGGGACAACATCTCGCTTTGGAAATGATAATAATTCAAAATAGCACAAGCTAAAAGAATTATCCCCACAACAGTAAAAAGAAGGTCTGTCATTACTCGTTTTTGAGATAAACAAACAAATATACTTAACGATAGCATTGCACACAGAATATCACCTATTTGTGTGGTGGATGGATTTTGCCATAAATAACTGATGAAAAAATGAAAAAGATTGAATGCCGAAAAAACCAAGACAGTGATTTCACATGGCAAAAACTTACTTTTTTCAAGAAATAACACATATAATGACAATAAAATAAGACCAACACGCCAAATAATAGGTGGAAATGGGAACACCCAATAGAGCATGTTGCATGTAATAACTAACAATGCAAGATTGCGAATACAAACGTATTTGTTAAGCATTGCTTTTTAAGAGTTGTATAAAACCTTCAATCTTCAACTTTGTCGAACCAAACACATTGAAATCACCCTCCTCGAAGACAAAGTCTCCACTCCTATACACATATCGTCCATGATGCCCATCAATACTCATTTGATAATCCAAATAGGAACCAAACGATGCTTGAAGCTCATTGATACTATATTTTCCGTCTTTAGTTTCAAAAACATCTACATCCATACAAGCGAAACCTCCTTTTTCGCAGATTTCATGTACCATGTTCAACAATTCCTTTGGAGGTTTCACCCAACCCACCAAACCCGAGCCACTGGCAAAAACACCTTTTAGTAACTTTTGGTGACCAAAATACGAATCTCCTATTTTAAGGATACGCCACTCATGTTGAACGTCTTTCACAAAATTCTGAACAATAAAATAGTCCTTTTGTCGATTTCGCAAATCTTTAATCCTTGGTATCCAAGAATGATGGAATCGCATTCTATAAGCAAACCCTACTTTCAAAAATGCAAGTTTTGATTCAGTAAGACATTTTTTGGCCATTCGTTTGGCTTTTGCCTTGCTTTTTACAATCACCACTTTAGAGGCTCCCGCACCAACATTAGACTTTGTGACTATAGGATACTGACAGTTTTCAAGATAATCCAAAGCTTCCTTCCGATTGGTGAAAACCCTTGTCTTGGCATGCGGATAGCCATTGACCTCAAGCCAGGCTGCCATATTGCGTTTGCTCTCGTGGATATAAAGCCCTGTATAATCAGGATAAATTGGGCGATGCATCACTTGTGACACAAAAAAATAACGTTCATCTTGAATGGTCTTCAGTTCTTGAGATATGCAATTTGATGGACAAAAGAATCCATCAGCATCTGACTTTTGCACATTATGAATCCACTCTGACGAAGTGATGTCAACCACTTCGTAATCTACACCAAGACTTTGACAAGATTTTATAGCGTTCTTTACAATGGTGTCTCCTTGAAAGGAGGTAAAGATACCTATTTTCATGACAATTAAATTATTTTTTAATGAATAAAAACACTTCCATTTGATCTATTTACATTTCTCATGAAAAAACAATTATACATTACATTCATTTAATAAACCTTGCAATAGAATATCTCTATGCGATTCACATTGTATATATGCAAGAAGTTGATTCTTTCTATACTTGCTCACAAAAGAAGGCAAAAATCCTTTGGCATATAATTTTCGAACAATACTATTGGTATATGGGGCAAGAATGTTTTTTGCTATTGATGAACCTTGTGAAATATAACTTCTATACTGTTGTTCAAGTTGATTCACATTTGCAATTGTATAATTCAATTGCTCAATTGAAGAAACAAACAGATCCTTGTCAACTTGGTTCTTCACTGCAGAATAATCTTCATCACATTGTTTATAAGGAAACAACCTAAATATGATGGTTTCGGAAAACTGTAATTCAACCATAAAACCTTGAATCCACAACTCATTTCTATAAACACTTGTTGTGTCAAAGCAAAAATTTCCCAATCCATAAAAAATTGGTTTGCCATGATATTCTTCATACCCACTATAGCAATGCTGATGGTGGTTTACTACCGCATCGGCACCTGAATCAACAAAAAAATGATATGTTTCCAGCATTCTTGGAGTTGGAAGATTATATCCTTCTATTCCTCCATGCACGATGACTAATACATAATCTGCATTTTTTTTTGCTTCATGGATAGCATAATAATTTCTTATTGGATTGAGTGGATTTGAGCCTCCATAGTATTCAGACGCTATCGACCATTCATTTTCACAAACATTTATTATGGCTAGTGTTTGCCCGTAGATTGTTTTATACAAAATACGCTCAGCCCCTTGCTTAGTTTTTCCCCCACCAACATAATCAACACCATATTTTTCACAAGAATCAATAGTATCTTCAACGCCAATCTGCCCAAAATCCCGAAAATGATTGTTAGCCAGGGTGACACAATTAAAACCTGCTTGGGCAACACATTCTATGGCTTTTTCAGTACATCGAAGATTCGGTCCTGTCTTTCCAATGGGTTTTGCATTTCGAATCACGACAGGTGATTCAAAATTCACAATTGCATAATCCGCAGACTGAATGACGGGCTTTACTTCGTCAAGACATCTGAAATCACCATCTTCGATTTGTTCCGCAATGCGATGACGTGGAACAAAGTCACCAGCTATCAATACTTTCATCTTTTAAATACCTTCATTTTTATAAAAGATAATATTTGAGAATATGCTTCTTCCTTATATTGATTTCCCACACATTGAGGGAAAACAAGAAATGTCAACACACATAATATAACAAAAACAATCAAAACAAAACAATTACCCATAAATGAATGATCTGTCAGTAGTATAACCAACAACATTGGCGGTCCAACAAATATTGAAAAACGCCAAGAAGAGAAAAGAATTGCAAAAGAATCCAAAACGGATATTCCGATTTTTTTTGCTATATAATTCACTTTAAATAGTTTAACAAACATATTGGTGATAAATGCCGAAAGTGCAACACCCATAACACCCCATCTAAAACCTACAATTACAGACAAAGAGGCAATAACCATTTCTGCCACTCTAAAAAAGAATTGTTGTTTAGTCATTGCCAAACTTCTAAGATAACAGTCTGCCAAACGACCATCTATATTAAATAGCAAAGTGGCAGAAATAACCATCATTAAGTTATTTAAATCAAGCCATTCTTCACCAAAAAAAATTCTAATCAGCAACTCACTATTAAATATGAACGTTAGCGTTAGAAGTAAAGCAAAAATATTCATATAATAAAATGACCGACGAAATGCGACTGCCAATCTGTTTTTTTCATCTTGAATACCTGACAAAACAGGAAACAAAGCCGTATCAAAAATTCCATTTAATCGTGTGGAAATGTTTTCGACAAATTCTTTTGGTCTGTTATAAGCACCTAATGCATTTACTGAGATTAATCGTGGTAATAACAAGCGATCAATCCGATGCGCAAGATTTCGAAATAAGGTACTTGCCATTAGCCAACCGCTAAAATTAAATATTTTTTTAAAAGTTTCCCTGTCTAATGCTAAATTATAATGGGCGTGCACTATTATATGGGACATAATCAATACCAAAATATCATTTAATATAGCTTTGGCTATGATAGCATAGTATCCATAACCTTTAATAGCCAAAACAATAGCTATCGTTACCGTTATTACTTGTGCAATAAGGCTAATCAACCCCACCTTTAGAAACTGAAGTTGTCTCTTCATCTGAGCGGTATTGACAGATGTCAAGCAATGGCACAACAAGGTCCCTGACATCAGCATCAACGGAACTTTCATTGATGAATCCACCACCATCCTTGCCAAAGGCCCTGACAATGCAAATAATAACAAAGATAAGAAGGATCCAAAAATCAGATTTATCGTGAAAGCATTATCAATAAATCTCTTTGTCAAGTCTTTTCTTTGAATAATGGCTGACCCAATACCCGTTTCTGAAAAGGCAGAGAATATAGAGGTGATAGCCGTAATAGCTGCATAATAACCAAAATCTTCTTTATTCAATAAACGCGACATGATAGAAAAAGACAATATTTCTACCACTCCCAAAACTATTGTTACCAAAGTTTGGGAAGATATGCCTTTTATTACCTTTTGCGTATTTGTTTGCTCTTTCTTCATTGATTATTCGTCCCAATAAAACTCCCCATTGTGAATCGGATAGCGTTTTTCTTCTGGTGGTGGGGTCATATAATCTCCATACGCAGCAGTTAATACATCATGATACCGTTCGGGGGCTAAAAACATTCCATCTTCAAACTGAAGTCTAATGGGATTTCCATACCATTCTTTTTTTAAGTTCAAACGGCCTCCACCATATGGCCATATATATTCACACTCTTCATATTTATATTTTTCAAACTCATGGTCAGCTCTTTCCAACGCTTTATTAAGTAACTTAAAATCCATTGATTTTGATGGCCAAAGATTCCTGTTCGCTAAAAAACTACGTATTTTTTGTAAATGACATTTTCTACGTATGTATTTGAATACCTTTTTTTTATGTTTTTTTTGTTCCTCTTGTGACGAAGGAGCTCCGTAAATGACATATATATCAATTCCACATTTATATCTTTTTATTTTGTTAGTAATTGAATAAACACCCTTATCACACAATAAACCAAATGTAAATGAATGAGATTTATCATTCCAATAAGTATGAAGCTGGTATTTGTCTGAATAATAGTTTTTACAAAATCTCAAATAATCTGGCCTTGGCATAAACACATCCAAATCGTCATCCCACGGAATAAAACCTTTATGCCGTACAGCACCTAAAAGCGTGCCACATCCCATATAATAGGTAATGTTATGTTCTGTACAAAACTTGTCCAAATCCTTCAATATATTTAGAAAAACCTGCTGCTTTTCCTTTAGTGTTAAAGGTCGTTTATTCATATTATATCTCCTTCAAATCTGTTTTTCTATAGTAATCTTCAATTATTCCAATAATTGCAGCGGTGGTTTTTGCCTGAATATAGCTACTCAAACGCTGGTTTTCAATAGCTTTCACAAATACAGACAACTCATTACGAATACCCTCACCATCAAGTTGATAAAAGAATCTCTTGTTCTCATTGGGATTTTCGTAGCGTATTTCAAAATAATCGGTTTTCCACCACGGAGCAGGAACATAGATATAACCTTTGGTTCCCGAAATAATCAACTCTCCTTCGCTTTTCACGGCTTTTCCAACTTTAATGGAAGCCACTGCTTTTGGAAAAACAAAGGCGATTTTTGTAAATCTGTCAAACTGTTTTTCAGCATTCAAATAATTCGTTGTGATGTATTTACAAGAATACGAATCCCCTAAGATCTGAAATATTGGTAACAAAGCCGTTGGCCCCCAAGCACATATACTATTCCACTTTTTATCCAAGTCTTGGTAATCGGAGGCCTGTAAATCGGCAAGACTTGTACAAATAGAGTCAACTGAAAGCACATCTCCAATTTTGCCCGTTTTCACCATCAACATTAATCGGGAATAAGCCATAGAATAAGCAGTTTTAATGGCTTCCATCAATATTAATCCTTTTTCTTCTGCCAAAGCCTTCAATTCTACGTATTGTTTCTTATACAATGCAATGGGTGATTCGCACAAAACATGTTTGCCTTTATTCAGAGCTTCTTTGATTTGCTCGTAATGCAGGCTTGGAAGCGAATAAATGTACACTGCGTCAATAGCATTAAGAAATTGAGAATAATCGTCGGTAATTATTGATATTTGAGGAAACTTTTCCTGACAAACAGCAATCTCATCAGTATAAATGGCAGCTGTTTCTATACCATTGACATACTGGCTTTCATTTACATATTTACGAATGTTTGCATAACGACCAGCAAGTCCAAGACGTAAGCTAGCCTTTTCAGCCCTAATCTCAGAACTCGAAACACCTTGTGTACGCGAAAGATAGACCACCTCACAATAGTCTTTCATATAATCGAACTTACCGACCCAGTCGTCACCCACCGTAAAAATATCAATCCCATACTTTTGCACATCGTCAATTTTCTGACCTTCATATTCTTCCACAATGATTTCATCAGCAAGTCCCGTTCGTCGCACGGACTCAATGCGTTCAATCAATGGTTGAGTGACATTAATTTTGCCGCGTGCCTTGTCGAAATCATCCGTGGTTACACCAACAATAAGGTAGTCACCCAAAGCCTTGGCCCTTTCCAGCAAGCGTTGATGACCGTAGTGGAACAAATCGTATGTTCCGTATGTGATTACTTTTTTCATATTAGTCCTTCCAATAGAATTTAATCCAATATTGTTTGGGTACTCTTTTGTCTTCTGGTGGCATTTGCATATAGTCTCCATAAACTTGACGAAGCACTTTATCATAACCATTCATGGCATAAAACTGGGTGTCTTCGAAATCAAGCAAGACGGTGTCCTGAAAATCTTCTTTTGAAAAGATTATAGGGCCATCATCCAGACAAGACATCTGACCATACTCGGCACATGTGTCATAGTCATATTTCGTCATCATTGCCACAATGAGTTTCAAAAGTGCACTTGGCAGCAATCCATTTAACCCGATTATTTTTGCTATGATGGTTTTTGTTTTTGACCACCAAGAATCAGAAAATACAATATGATGATTTTGACGACGGAATTTGTAAACAAACCAACTGATACGTTTCATTCTGCTATATCGCTTGCTATACTCCTCTTGATTGAGTATCCCATCAAGTGGAAAAATATCAATCCAAACCCCAGAACGCTGAACCGTCCAAGGACGCTCGGTCTGATAGTCGGTTTCGTCACATTCCACCACACGGGCGAAAGCGGCCAGTGCTGTTTTGTCATTACCATAGTAAATAAGGCGTAACTTGTCAGACTTATATTTTTTACAAAAACGTTCAAAGTCTGGTCTTGGCATTACGATATCCACATCATCGTCCCATGGTATGAAGCCTTTATGGCGCAATGCACCAATAAGAGTCCCATACGCAATTGAATATGTTATATTGTTTGCAACACAGAAAGCATGAACATCTTTCAAAATGTTAAGGCTAACCTGCTGCAATTCTTTTAAAGTTAATTCTTGCATTTAATTTTTTTATATAGTTTTCCCAAAACAGTATCTGAGCCATTTTTATTTCTTGTGATCCTAATAAACAACCATGACCGCCAGTAGTGTAATTTAAGTTGTAACGGGCTCTTCCGAATAGAATCATCTAGGTACTTTATGAACACATACGACCAATAGTTGGTTGAGCGATACGATTCTAATTCGTATATCTGAAAACCATTCTTCAAATGCCAATTGACAGAACTTCTTGCTCTGCAAGCCGTATCGCTATACACATATTTTGCCCTTTTCTCTTGCAACAATAAATTCCATGCTTCTGCCAACTTGGTTCCAACGCCTTTATTCTTTGCTTTTGGACTTACTGCTAGATATTCGTGATAGCCAAAAACATTTCCTTGCTTATCGGTATTGACGTGTATGGTCACAGTTCCTATCAATTCTTCGGTATCCCTATTGAAAGCGACAAACACATAACCACCATTCATCTTGGCTTCAACTTGCTCTGCTGTCATGAAAGAGCAAGTAAAACGAAGCCCTTGTTGCAAGCGCTCTTCAAAAGCTGAGTGAAGCAAATCGGCAATGTTACTGTATGTAATAGTAGTTTCTGAAAGCTGTTTTACTACAATTTCCATGTTTTATTCCAATTCGTGAATCCTTTGGGCCAACAAATCCAACTCTTCGTTAGTTTGTAATCCCATGTGTGACACTCGATAGAATCCTGGAACGGCACAAGGCATAATGTATGTGTCGTACTTTTCAATCAAACCTTTAAAAACCATGCGTTGTTCAGTATCTTTTGTTTGGAAACCAGTAACTGCCATAGAAGGATTCTCAGCAGGCACGTCCCACCCATATTTCTTGCATAATTTGCGAAAATACAATGCACGATGCTTGACATCTTCAATGTTTTTATGTTCACCTCCTTCTGCTTGTAATTGTTTTAAACGGGCATGGAGTTGCAAGTAGAGAATAGTAGCAGGACTATATGGGGTTTGACCTCGTTTTAAATTGTTGAAATTGTCGTCAAAATCCCAGTAATATCCTTTATGATTGAACTTGTATCCATCCAATTTTTTGCTAAAAAATAACACAGAAAGTCCTGGAGGAATATTCAAACCTTTTTGAGTACTTGTCACACAAATGTCAATATCCAGTTCATCCATACTCAATTCTTCTGCAAGAAAAGAACTGATAACATCCACCACTAAAGAAACATTATATTTATGGCAAATTCGGCTAATCTCTTTCAAATTAAAAAGTTGTCCTGTGCTAGTTTCGTGATGCTGGCATAGAAACACATCAGGTTGCTCCATAGCAACAGTCTTTTCTAAATCGGCATAATCAATATCTTTGGCAAAAGGCACTGTGTAATCTACAACCGGAACACCATAGTATTCGCAAAGTTGGAACCAACGATGGCCAAAAGAACCACCATCAATGACAAAGGCCTTTTTCTTTGTAGTACAATAATTCTCTACCACCGCACTCATAGCACCAGTACCAGAACCTGTATAGATAATAGTCCTGCCACCAGTACAATGGATTAAATCAAGAAGAATTCGTTCTGACTCTTTATTAATTTCAGAGAACGCATCGGTTCTCATATACATAAATGGCTGAGAGCCAATCTGCATGATTGACTCATCGATGTTGCCCGGGAAAACGAAGGATTGCATGTTGATTGATAATCTCTTATTATAACAACGTTATTGATGACGAAACCGTGGTGGTAATCAACAGAACTATAACGGCATTTTTTTAGTTCTCTAATTCTTAAACAGCAGATAGCAGACAGAAATCAGAAACACTTTCTACTTGGTTGTATTTGGCGAGAATCAGACAATACAAGCCGATGAAGAAGGGGAAGACGAGCCAGAAATTGAAGGAGTTGAAGGGCATTAGTTTAATTATTCTTTTTCGGCTATGCAGGCTGGAAATTGATCAATGTTTGAGAGATCGACGGACTGTCAGCATGTTTATAATGCTGGGCTTTCATTCCTTCTATCTTCGTTTTCTTTTTGTCATACTTGCCATAAAGAACTATATTCAGCCTCTGGCTGCCCCCTGCTGCACAGAGAAACCAGTAGGCTGCTGTGTTTGATTGTTTATGTTGAATGACATTTTGTCAGATTCGTCTTTGTGGCAACATATTTGCTGTAGCTTTATCATGCTTGGTCTATTAGGTCCAAAACATAGCATAGAAAGGAGGTATTATAAATGAGCTATACAAAAGAACAGTTAGACCAGATTTTTGCAAAAGGTGATAAAGTTCGTGGAAAAGACCCAAATCTTTACAGGAAGGATGCTTGTGGAAATGAGATTTATCGTCATAGCTATGGTAAAGAATCTCCTATGGGCTGGGAAGTTGACCATTCAAACCCCAAAGCTAACGGAGGAACGGACAGCAGCAAGAATTTAAAACCCATGCAAAGCAGTGAAAATTCTCGAAAAGGTGCAAAATATCCATACAAAAAGAAGTAAGTGCATCTTTTGATTATAAGCCGGTTGACCTATACTGTCAATCGGCTTTGTATATTTAGAGACGCCCATCAACAATGCTACGGTCTAACGTGCACTTCACATCAAACATCACATGTTTATCCTTCAATAAGCCAAGGATATCTAAGCCCTCAAACTTCTTATGGGCTACAGCAGCAATGCAGGCGTCATATTGTTGACAATTGACAGTTGACAATTGACAGTTAATGTCAATACCGTATTCATGTTTTACCTGTTCTGGATTTGCCCAAGGATCGAAAATCGTGATGTTTAGGTTGTATTCTTTGAGAGTATTATAGATGTCTATAACTTTGGTATTGCGCACGTCAGGACAATTTTCCTTAAAGGTAAAACCAAGAATAAGAATATTGCTATGCAAAACTTGAATACCTTTTTTCAACATTAATTTGATGGTCTCGGTAGCTACATACTCGCCCATGCTATCGTTCATTCTACGGCCAGCAAGTATTATCTCAGGGTTGTACCCATAACGCTTGGCACATTGGGCCAAATAATAAGGGTCAACACCGATGCAGTGGCCGCCCACCAAACCGGGACGGAAGGGCAGGAAGTTCCACTTCGTGCCAGCGGCTTCTAATACGTCCAAAGTGTCAATGCCCATTTTGTTGAAGATCTTGCTCAACTCATTCACGAAAGCAATATTAATATCACGCTGGCTATTCTCAATCACCTTGGCAGCCTCCGCCACTTTGATGGTCGGAGCCAAATGTGTACCAGCCGTAATCACACTGGCGTACACCTCGTTAATATATTTGCCAATCTCGGGTGTAGAACCGGAAGTAACCTTCTTGATATGTTCCACTGTGTGCTGTTTGTCCCCTGGGTTAATACGTTCTGGACTGTAACCACCATAAAAATCCACATTCATCTTCAGGCCCGAAACATTTTCCACTACCGGAATGCATTCGTCTTCTGTCACTCCAGGATAGACAGTGGATTCATAGACCACCACATCACCTTTTGAAATGACCTTACCAACAGTGGTGCTTGCACCAACAAGAGGCGTGAGATCGGGATTGTTATCTGCATCCACAGGGGTTGGAACTGCCACTACATAAAAATTGCAGTCCTTAATGTCTTCCAATCTACAGGTACACTTAAAACCGTGGTTTTTGATGGCATCCTGAAGAAGCTCGTCAGCAACTTCAAGGGTGGCATCATGGCCGCTCATCAGTGCATCCACTCGGGCTTGACTCATGTCGAAACCAACCGTAGGATACTTCGTTGAAAAAAGGCGTGCTAAAGGTAAACCAACATAACCGAGACCGATTACACAAATCTTAGTGTCTTTCATATCTTTATTAATTATCAATTTTCAATTATAAATTATTCTTGTACCATTCGATGGCTTCGTTTAATCCACGGTCAAAATCATATTCTGGATCATAACCCAACAACCGTTTTGCCTTACTGATATCAGCATTACTATGTCTGATATCACCTGGACGATTAGGACCGAAAATAGGTTCAATGTTCTTGCCCAAGGCTTTTGTAAGCGAGTAGTAAATGTCGATTAGATATTCGCGGCCACCGTATGCAATATTGAAAGCTTCGCCACTGGCTTCACCAGGAGCCAAACAAGCTTTTAAATTGGCTTCTATCACATTCTCAATGTATGTAAAGTCACGGCTTTGTTTCCCGTCACCATTAATAGTCGGTCTTTCGTCGTTCAACAGCTGCTTGATGAACTTTGGAATGACTGCTGCGTAAGCCCCATGCGGGTCTTGTCTTCTACCGAAGACATTGAAATAACGAAGACCTATCGTTTTCAACCCATAATGCTTAGTATATTGTTTGGCCCACTCTTCATCACATCGCTTAGTTACAGCGTATGGACTGAGCAAATTACCTTCCACACCCTCCTGTTTAGGCAGATGCTCTTCATCTCCATAAACAGAAGAACTTGAAGCATAAACAAAAGTTTTTACTTTGTTTTGTCGGGCCGCTTCCATCATATTCAAAGTACCTTGAATGTTATTGGCACAATAGAACAGCGGCATCTCAATGGAGCGTGGCACACTACCCCATGCAGCTTGATTTAATACGTAATCCACTTTTTCACAGGCTTTCATACAAGTATCCAAGTCCTTGATATCACCTTTAATGAATTCATAACTTGGATTATCACTTAATAGATCAACATTTGACTGCTTTCCTGTACTTAGGTCATCAAGGCAACGTACCCGATAACCCATTTTCAATATCGCTTCGCAAAGATTGGTGCCAATAAAACCAGCACCTCCTGTGACAAGAAATAACGTATTTTTTGGAAATTTAAGATTTGTATACATTTTTTATTTCCTATAAAATTCTTTATACCACTCCACAAAGCTCCGTAAGCCTTCCCTGAGATTTGTGTTGGGCTTGAAATCGAAGTCCCGTTCTAATGCTGAGGTATCTGCATAAGTTACCGGCACATCCCCAGCCTGCATGGGTACCAACTCCCTGTGCGACTCGAAATCATAATCATCGGGAAGCAATTGGGCACGGACAAGTTCCTGCTGTAATACATCCACAAACTCCAGCAGATTTTCAGGATGACTGTTGCCAATGTTGTAAATGGCGTATGCCGGCTCTATTAGGCCTTTATCATTCTTCTTTTGTTTGGGTGCCTTGCACATTACACGCCATACCCCCTCCACAATATCGTCGATATAGGTAAAATCGCGTAAGCAGTTACCGTAATTGAAAATCTGTATTGTCTCCCCTTTCAGCAGTTTGTTGGTAAAACCGAAATAGGCCATGTCGGGCCGCCCCGCAGGACCATAGACCGTGAAAAAACGCAAACCTGTACACGGAATATCATAGAGTTTGCTGTATGTATGAGCCATCAACTCGTCGCTTTTTTTGGTGGCCGCATACAAACTCACCGGATGGTCCACTCTATCCGTTTCGGCAAAAGGAACCTTTGTATTTCCACCATAAACACTGGAGCTACTGGCAAAAACCAAATGTTGCACAGGATAATGACGACAAGCCTCCAAGATATTGTAAAAACCGATAATATTAGTTTCAATATACACATCCGGATAAACTATGCTGTGGCGCACTCCCGCCTGAGCCGCCATATTCACCACTATATCGAAATGATTTTCCTCAAATAAATTGTTTATGAGTTCTTTATCGGCAATACTACCTTTTACAAACCGCCAATTACTACCCGCATTCACCGCTTTTTTCGCCACTTGCTGAATCTGCTGCAAACGGTATTCTTTCAGACGAACATCATAATAGTCATTCATGCTGTCCAAGCCCACAATGTTGACGGGTTTATCGCCCTTCAACAAGCGGAGTAAAAGGTTGGCTCCAATGAAGCCGGCACTGCCAGTAACGAGAATGGTTTTCATATTTTTACTGCTTAATAACTTGACTGTCGATAGTTCTTTGTTGTGAGCCATAAGTTATAAAATCCCATTAACAGTATATTCCTCGTCCCGTAATCCTGTATATTCCACAATCTCTTCTCATTCCGTAACCTCATTGTTCACAATCTTTTACATAATCCGGAGAAAAATAACCGTAAATTAGTGTCTATCTTGATTCTATTTCCATAAATGCCTTTTAAGTCAACGCTCATGAGATGAAATATTATTCTTCCTTTCTGGATATATTTTTTATGATATCGTCTAACCAATTTATTGCAGCCTTTCTGTATGCTGTGAAAGTTTTTGTCTCATCACTCGATTTGCGTAAAAATTCACGCACTAAAGTCGATATTCTATCTTTTTGTTCTTCTTTAGTCGTTGCATCCAAGTATTCCGCCTTTACATCATTCTCGAATTCTTCTATGATCTTTCGTCTTTCATCAACCAAAAAATCTCTGTCAAGATGACATGTTTTTATTGTATAATCTGCTCTATCATTGTTATTCTCTTTGATATGACCATGTCTGTCAAAAACAAACACGTCATTCAAAACATCTCGTTCTGGATTAAGCAATTTTGGCCGCTCCTGGTCATCATAAATCTGGGATGACCAGACATTGATATCTCCTAAGTCATCAGAATCTTTAGGAGGGGTAACTTTTTCACCCAAAATATCAAAATTAGTGCTTTTATACTGATTACATGTGGGACAACCGTATAGGAGATTATCCCAACTATAAGCCAACCAATAATAACTATACTTGGGCCTATAGTGCTCCACATGTCCTTGTTCTACAACACTTTCACAATATGCACACTTATTATGATATAAACACTTCAACTTATCCAATACATCTTTTGTCTTATATCGAGAATTATACTTTTGATCATCTATATATTCACCTTGGGCTATCAATTCCTTCCTTCGTTTGTGAGTCTTGCTATTGGCTGCTACAACAAGTGATTGAGGAATGGCCGTCAAGTCTTTCTTAATTTTTCTCATAAGAGCGTGCTTTTAAAACCTCACTTATAATCTTATCTATTTCTTGATCACTTAAGAACTCTTTGCCTGCTCTTTTTTGTTCTTCAAGTTCCTCTCGTACTTTTTTATTAATACGGTATAATACATAATCATCACTCGTATCGGATACGGAATTTTTTTCATCCATACGTGAGTTAGACAACCCAAACATTGAAGATGTCACCAGGGAGTTAACCATCATGTCATTTAAATCATTTCGGAAATACGGATCACTGACTTTAGTTTTCCCGTCATTTCTATATACCCTATAAATCACGGCATCATTTGAAGCTCCTTGAATAATGGTCGGACTATGGGTAGTCATAATAAATTGAATATTGGGGAATATTGACCTCAGTCTTTTTACAATACGGCGTTGCCATTTCAAATGCAAATGTTCATCAATTTCATCTATAAGAACAACGGCTGGTGTATTAAATACATTATCTGTTTGAGGATTGTTCTGTAAAAGTCTGAACAACAAATCACAAACAAAAATAATCATACTTCTAAAGCCTTCTGACAATTCGTCGATACTTTCCCTATAACCTCTTTCAATAAAATTGACTTTACTGCCCTCAATATCAATGTCAACATCCTTGTTCAAAATCTCGTTTATAACCCTTTTCAAGGTGTCTATTTTTAGCACCATATCTTCCTGTTTTGTCTGCTCCAAAGCCAAATCTTTGATCCATTGTTCAGGATTAATAAGTTCCAAATTATTATCAAACAGGGTCATAAAGCCATATTCTTCATAATTATCAGAACTATATCTTCCCCTATGGGTACCATATGCAAAAATATTTTGCAATTTGTTCTGAATGGATGGAGAATAGTCGTTTTTTTTATTGTCTTTACCTTGCAATTTTCCTTCTCTGTCTAAAATGGAAAGAACGCGACCTATATTTGTCTTATCCATTTCATGTCTTACCCGATAGCCATTAAAGGCAAGATAAAGAGCCATCAGCAAGACAGTCTTTCCATCACCGTTCTCACCCAAAAAATATACTTCATGCGAATTAAATAATGACAGTTGTATTTCGGAATTTATACACAAAAAACGATCCACACACAAATGCTCAATGTAAGAACCTTCTGTGGAGACTATACCTTCTAACCAATTATAATATTGATCATTGGTTAGACCAAGCACAGCAGGAAAATAACCCTCGTAACTATGATCATAAAATTCATCATTTGTAGGTTCATTTAGTCCACACACTTCAAATCTCTGAAACAAGACTTGTTTAAAAAGAGGACCTATATTATAGTTTGTTAGGAGAGGGGTAAAGTCATATGGTACTTTTTTCTGTCTTCTATTCGATGGGTCAGTCGCTCCCGAAATAACCAAAGCACTCCTCAAATTCGTAGATGCCTTATCTCCCTTAATAATGGCGACTCCCTTCATATTGCCTTTATTAAAAATATTGGCAAATTGATCAATAATCTCATAATGAGTAAATAAAAGAGCTGCCAAAGCAAACAATTTTTTTTCTTTATCACTATACTTTTGTATATCAATCCAATATGAAGGAATTGGATCATTTAAGGTCCTTACTCCTAAAAAGGTTTTTAGAATCGGCTCATTGATAGGAGCACCTCCTTTCATATACTTTTGGATAGTATCAACACTATATACAACGTCCAGCACTTGAACAATATCATATTTTGTCCAAGATGTTTTTAATTTCGTAAGATCAATTTTCCTGTTATTCATACTTATTTTCTCCTAAATGAAAAAAGAAGCTCATTTACTTCTAAACGATTTTTATCAGACCTACCCATTTTACTGTGAATGTAGTTTTTCCCTTTCAAGGAAATATCATAATGGTTTCCTAGTGCTTGATAGCCTATTTCCAATAGTTCTTCATACTTCAACAATCCATTATCACTATAACTAAGTATCAAATGAGATTTTTTTTCGTTAACTGCATCAAACAACAATTTAAACGCTTTAGCGACCTCCTTTCTTTTATCAAAAGGTGACTGATGTCTATCATCCCGATACCTCCCTTTATACTCCAAATGAGGATGATCATACCTGACTAATGTTTCGATAACATGGTAAAAACGAGAATAATGAACAGCACTGTATGGAGGATCGGCATAAACTATTGTATTCTCTGGGATTATACGTAAACAATCCAAATAATCCAATGTCTTTACCTTCATTGAGTGGTTATTGCGAGGAATGTTGAAATGAACCAATTCTTCAAGTTTCTTTTCAAATAATGAATATAGGTCTTTCGTTCTGTATAAAAGTATATCGTTAACATTTGATTTTGTCACATCTCTATATTGAGCAAAATGTCCCGTACTTTGTGACGCATACGACATGGCGAAGATCAATGCAGACAAAATTGCATAATATCCCACTGTATCTTTATATTTTTCTGCCACAGCTCTTAAAGAATCTATCCAGACACATTGCTGATATGACCAATATGTTCCTGAATAGTTTTTTGAAAACAGGGAAAAGCCCAGTTTAAAGTTTTTATTTATAAGTTTTTGTTGTTGTTTCTCGATTTCTAATAGACTTTCAAAACTATTGACGTTTTCATAACCAAAGGTATAATCTGGAAAAGCATCATACCACTCATCTACAAGCATTTGCGACTTGTGTTTAACATCAGTCAAAAATTCGGGCTTTAATTCTTCGGCCATATTTGAAGCATATGTTTTTGCAAAAACGCTAGAATACTTCTGGATATCATTAGAGATGACATCATATTGATCAAGAAAAGCAGCTGAGACAACAGCTGTTCCTGAGAACAAATCACAGAAACAGGAACTGTCCGCATGGAGCTCCTCAACAGTCTCGTTGATCAAATAAAGAATTTCTCTTTTTGACCCCATATATTTAAGTAGATGAGGTATCTTTTCTATGGCTACCATTTTCTTGATTTAATGCTATTAAAAAGATTGTAACAAGTCAATATTGACCATATATATTTGTTATCATGTATGAATTATTATGGAGTTTTCATGACGAACTCTACTAGTTCATGATTCTATCTCCATGCGAGCAAAGCTCTTTAACTTATATTTTGGCCTTGTCGTTTTTGACGTTGCAAAGATAAGTTTTTTTCTAATTAGAGTGTTGAAAATAATTAAATTAATAAAAAAATAACATTTCTTCTTTTGTTCACTCGAAACTACTGACATTATTTCCATCAAATATGCTCTTTCATCTCCCTAAAATGCACATTCAACTCGTGAAGATGTTCCAGAGACGTTCCGAGTGGTGTGCCTTTCGTCATTTTTGCGAAGGCGTTCACATCCTTAGGAAAGCATTTGCCACCATAACCATACTTGCCATCGGGACCAAGTGCTTAGGTGTGCATGTCTTTGATATATCCAAAAAGAAGAACCCCAGTATGTATTGTGTACCATTGTCCTCGGTGGGAACATGAATCTTGAGAAATGCGGTATCGATATTGCTCAAGTTATCATAATAGCTATTCATGCTATCCAAACCCACAAGGCTGACGGGTTTATCGTCTCTCAATATCCTTAAAATACTTCACTGTACCGTAGGTGAGCTCGTCGCAGGCGGCGTCATCGCAGACGATGATGCCCTTGGGATGGAGCTGGAGGACGGAAACCGTACACATCTGGCTCACACCGCCCTCAATGGCCTGGGCCAAAGCACGAGCCTTGCCGTGGCCATTGGCCAATATCATCACCTCGCGACTGTCCATCACCGTACCCACTCCTACCGTCAACGCAGTCTTAGGCACCTGGTTGATGTCATTGTCGAAGAAACGGGAGTTGGCAATCACCGTGTCCATGGTCAAGGTTTTGACACGGGTGCGGGAAGTCAATGAAGAGCCTGGCTCATTAAAGGCGATGTGCCCGTCGGGACCGATACCACCCATAAAGAGGTCAATGCCACCGTAAGACTTGATTTTGTCCTCATAACGCTGACACTCGGCGGCCAAATCCTCAGCATTGCCATTCAGAATGTTGACATTCTCTTTCTGAATGTCTATATGATTAAAGAAATTGTTCCACATAAAGGAATGATAACTCTCAGGATGATTCTCTGGAATCTTCACATATTCATCCATGTTGAAAGTCACCACATGGCGGAAGGACACCTTGCCTTCCTGATTCAGCCGAATCAGTTCTTTATATGTGCCAATAGGGGTTGAACCCGTGGGCAAACCCAAGATAAAGGGTTTGTTTTCGTTAGGTTGGAAAGCGTTGATACGCTCTACAATGTGCTGCGCAGCCCAAGCGGACATACCAGCATAGTCGGGGGTGATAATTACGCGCATTTGTTTTTTGATTTTTGGATTACAGGATTACTCGGAGGGCTCTTGGTGCTCGGGAAGACCAGAACTCCATATTGCGGAGGGAGTGAAGGTCGGAGCCAGCGAGGTTATAGTATTGTTTTTTGAGCAGCCATTGGGCTTTGGTTTTGGCTTCCGGGCCGTAGGCACCTGCCAAGGTGGATAGGTTCAGCTGAAAACGTATATCTTTTTCTTTCAGTTCTTTATATCTTTCTTTGCCCATATAAACATAGCGTTCGGGATGGGCCAAGACCGGGAAATAGCCCTTTTGCTTAATACGGAAAAGGATTTGCTCCATATCCATAGGCGGAGTGAAATAGGAGGTCTCTACCAATAGCTGATTTCCTTCTCCTCCTAAGGTAAGCAAATCACCCAACTCCAAACGCTCCTCAAAAAGACCATCCAACATATATTCCGCCGCCAAGTGTAACTTGATAGAACCCTGGTAAGCCGCACAAAGCTCCACAAAACGAGCCTTCAAACCTTCCGTAGTATTAGGAATGTCTTCCATGATATGCGGGGTACACCAAACCTCAGCAATACCCATCTCTTCATAGCGCTGCAATACCTGCAAAGAAACTTCCATCTTCTTCACCCCATCATCCACCCCCGGCAAAATATGGGAGTGATAATCGGTGAAAGCGGAAAGGAGGGAGGAGATGCGGGGGAAAAGCATGGGGGAGTGATTGGTTAAAAAGGTTAGGAAAGTTAGGGTTTGTAGGGACGCACCGCGTGTGTCCGCTGGGGAGTTTCGCTTCGCTCAAGGGGAGTGGACTTCGTCCAAAGGGGAGTCTCGCACTTCGTGCTTGAGGGGAGAGGTATTGATTACGGGATTACAGGATGATGGATTGTGAATTGTCAATTGTCAACTGAGTGCTACTCCTCCTCCTGATAATACCCTTCTCCTTGACCATACGCGTGATGATAGCCATACTTATAGCCGTATTTGTAGCCATAGCGGTAGCCATAGCGATAACCGTAGCGGTAGCCATAGCGGCCATCACCGCCGGTGGTCCCATTGAGGACGAGGCACATGTTTTTGTACTTGTGCTGGGTATAAAGATTTTCGAGTTCGGGCAACAAACTGCGCTCCATCAGACCAGCACGGACTACAAAAATGGTGCGGTCCACGTACTTGTTGATAATTTGCGGATCAGCCACAATGTCAATGGGTGGACAGTCAATCAAAACATAATCATACTCCTTGCCAAACTGGCTAATCAAATCACCAAAACGTGCATCTTCCAATAATTCAGTAGGATTCGGTGGAATCGTACCCACCGGCAGATAATCCAAACCCGGGTAATCATCGCTTTTGATAATCAGGGACTGGATATCTTCATCCTGGCGAGCTAAATAATTGGCAAGACCTTTTTTGGGGGAGAAAATAAAGGCTGACAAAGAAGCGTGACGCAAGTCACCGTCTATCACCAGCACTTTTTTGTTTTTGATAGCCAAGGCGATGGCGGAGTTGATGGCAATGAACGATTTGCCAGAGCCAGGATTGAAGGAGGTGAACATAAAAATGTTGGACTCCCTGTCTTTGCTCATGAATTCCAGATTGGTACGGAATACACGGAAAGCCTCGTTAATGACATTACGACTACCCTGTTTCACCACTACGGCACCGGCAAAACCTTCTTTCTTCTCCAGGTCCTTCTGCGCTTCCTTTTTCTTTTTGGCTTCTTTCTTCTGCTTTTTCTGGTCTGCCACACTGTAGGCCAACGGAATTTCCCCGATGAAAGGCAAGCTCAGTTTTTCTATGTCCTTACGGCTACGGACGGTGGTATTAAGATATTCTATCAAGAAGAGAATTATAGCCGGAATGGCCAAACCTACCATCAAGGCAATCAATCTGATGATAGCTTTTCTCGGTTTTGTAGGTGCTGATGGTCCATTAGGTTTCTCAATTACCCGCGTATTGTAGGCCGTAAAGGCTTGAGAAAGCTCATTTTCCTCACGTTTCTGTAACAAAAACAGGTACAGGGATTCCTTCACCTTCTGCTGACGTTCCACCGAGAGCAAATATTTGGCCTGGCCTGGATTGGCCGCCAAACGTGCGGTAATCTGACGCTCTGTACCCTGCAAACTGGCCAACTGGTCATTCAGCGTCACCAACTGGTTGTCGATGGTGGCAATGACCGACTGGCGCATGGCGGCTAATTTCTCATCCAAATCCTGTACCAAGGGGTTTTGCTCGCTACTATTGGCCACCAGGCTGTTTCGGCGAAGCATCATGGTGTTGTAGGTGGCAATCTGACTTTCTATATTGCTGCTGTTCACCCCAGAATTGACTGGTAGCAGCTGGTTTTTCACACTTTCGCTGACCAGAATATTACGAATGTAGCGGGTGATGGAAATCTGATTGTTCAAATCCAAGATACGGTTGGAGGTGGCGGTATTCTGCGACAGGTAAATATTGGATACCGCATTGACATCGGGCAATAGATTGGCACTTTTGTAGGAGGAAATGTCACTGTCCACATTGCCCAACTCCTGCTCTATCAGCTGCAAACGGTCATCGATAAACATGGAGGTACTCACCATAATCTGGTTCTTGTCTTTCAGCCAGTTGCCATTATAAACCGCGATGAGCATATTGAGAATGTCATCACCCCTTCTTTTGGAGATATCCTCTATGGAAAGAGACATCACATCCGTATTCTTAGCCGCCAAAACCACATTAATCCTGCCGGCATAACGGCGGGCAGTTCCCTCAATTCCCGAGCGCTTCACATGAATTTTGTCATAATTCTCGCCTGGCTTATAAAACTCCGTAGGCTGTACACACACGAGGCCCACTGGTGTATTCACCGTATCGCCTATGCTGGCGGTAATCTTTCCTGACTTTTCCTCTTTATTCAGCACAAAATCAGAAAGGACAAGCTCTTTTGCCTTGATTTTCAGATCGAAGGATACTGAAGTATTGTCGGCAATACCCGGCAAATCAACATTCACTGGTAAAGTCTTGTCGTACAGCAATTCCTGATGGAAAAGTCCATCGGAAGTGTAATTCATGTCCAAATGCAGACGACGCACCACATCCTCAATGTTGTCAATGGACTTGATGGTCAATAACTCATTATTGATTTTTACACTATTGGCAACCAAACCCATATCGGAAAAATCACTGACATCTATAGCCGAGCGTCCCTTATCCTCTGATTTTACCAGCACCTTAGCCGAACGGGTATATACCGGTGTGGTTTTGAGCAGGTAAAAAGTAGTCAATCCCATCACTAAAATAACCGATATCAAAAACCAGTACCAATGCGACACACAGAGATAATAAATCGCTTTCAGGTCAACGGCCTTTTCCTGCTGGTTTTCTGCAGTATGGGGTGATAATGTTTGGTTTTCTTGCATGATGTTTTTTTAGGGTTAGAAAGGTTAAAAGATTACAGGATTACAAGATTACAGGATTACAGGATTACAAGATTACAGGATTACAGGATGATGGTTTTGAATTGTTAATTGTCAACTGTCAATTGTCAATTGTCAACTGTCAACTATCTCGCTCTGGTGACGATTACGGAAATGGTGGAGGCGACGGAGGCGAGGAAGGAGGCCACGGAAATCCAGAAGGCAGCGGATTGAACGGTGTTGGCGTTAACCGAGGACTCGTTGGCTCGCTTACGGTTAGGTTCCACGTAAATGTAATCGTTTTGATGAATGTAATAAACCGGAGAGTTCTGCACATCGGCAAAAGAGCGCATATCCACAGTATAGGCCGTCAATTTACCGATAGAGTCGGGACGAAGCACTAACACATTCTCACGCTTGCCGTTGATGTTCAAATCGCCCGCCATTGACAAGGCATCCAGCAGCGTCACATAATCACGGGTAATCTTGTAAGTGCCCGGCGAACGCACCTCTCCCATCACCGAAAACTGAAGATTCACAAACTCCACCGTCACCACGGGATCATTGACCAAATTACGGCTTATCAGCTCAGATTTGATAAAAGACGACAACTCGTCGCGAGTTTTGCCAGCTGCTGGCACAGATCCCAATACCGGAAAATCAATAGTGCCATCCCTTTTGATAATATAGCCAGATGTACCCTGATTGGTGGTACTAATATTTTCCGAAGAGGATCCGAGAATCCTGGTGGTATAAGGCAAATTGAACAAGGCTGTCAATTCCGGGTCTTTGCTATTGACGATAATGGAAATCTTGTCTTCCGGTCGCAAGCGTATCTCTGGTGCAGGCTGCTCCACAACCTTCGCCGTATCTTTATAATCCTGAATATCCTGGAAATAGGTGATTCTTTTGGATGTATTGCAGGCCGACAACAATACCAACAACGCAAAAATAAATAAACTTGTTTTTTTCATAAATTATGCTTTTCTATTATCTTCACAACAAAAAATTAAAGATTGAACTTTAATACCCACCTTACTACCCCCTAACCCTTTCATCCTGTAATCCTTTCATCCTGTAATCCCGTAATCCTGTAATCCCTTAATCCTGTAATCCTGTAATCCATCAATCCTGTAATCCACCTGTCAACTTCTCAAGGTAGCACGAGGGGATATATGCGGTGGCAATCGCCACAACTCCTTCTATCGCTACAACAAGGCGTCGGTTTCCCTTGATACGCTTGATGTAACCTTCCGCTCCTTTAAAGTCCCCACCCGTCACCCGTACCCGGTCGTTGGTGGAAAACTTTATACTGTCAACATCCACAAAATCCCACTTGCTGCTGTCCTCTGATGTAACCATCTTGAAGATTTCCATCTCTCTGTCAGGTATGACTGCCACCTGACGCGATTTTCGATATTTGTATAACATCGCCCTGGATGACAGTTCCTTTTCTAACTCTTCTGTTTTTTCGGAAAAAGTTCGAAAAAAAATCAATGAAGTAATCACGGGTTTACGCACCTTCTTTCTCTCATCTCCTGTAATAATCTCCTCATAACGCAGCGGAAAATAGGTCTCAACACCCTTGGCCCGCAAGTAGGCCTCAATCTCAAAAACCTTGTTATGAAACACTTTCATCGCAAACCAAGATTTCTTTATATCTTCCATATTTTCAACTACTTGCATAATTGTTCTTACAATATCCTATTTCCCTGCCTGATAAAAATCAGCCAACAACGGGAGATGTGTTTTTGGGGTTTGAACTTCTTAACTTCCAGACCCTTTCGGACTATACCTGAACCCAAGCATAGGTGACCGCCCTCCTATCAGCAAATATATAGATATTCACTATTGCAAAAATAGAAAATATATTTTAAAGTTCAATGGCCAAATTTCAAATTTTTTTGTTGTGAAACACGAGCAACGAGAACTAATAATCCACCATCCCGTAATCCTTTAATCCTGTAATCCTGTAATCCTGTAATCCTCTAATCCCGTAATCCTCTAATCCTCTAATCCTCTAACCCTCCCAACCCTTATCCAACACATTATTTTTTTTCGTATTTTTGCATTTATTAATGTTTTTTCCCCATGCAACAATACCTTGACCTTTTACAACGAATTTTGACGGAAGGCAGCTACAAAAGTGACCGCACCGGCACCGGCACTTACAGTGTCTTCGGACACCAGATGCGCTTCAACTTAGCCGATGGTTTTCCTGTGCTGACCACCAAAAAGCTGCACCTGCGCTCCATCATTTATGAACTGCTGTGGTTTTTGAAAGGAGATACCAATATTAAGTACCTGAAAGACAATGGGGTATCTATATGGGACGAGTGGGCCGATGAGAATGGTGACCTGGGACCTGTGTATGGCAAACAATGGCGCTCATGGGCTACCGCCGACGGCCATGCGGTAGATCAGATTTCAGAGCTCATCGAGCAAATCAAAACCAATCCCGACTCGCGCCGGCTGATGGTCTGTGCCTGGAATGTGGGCGAGGTGCCCAAAATGGCCCTGCCTCCCTGCCATGTGCTTTTCCAGTTCTACGTCAACAACGGTGAGATTTCCTGCCAGCTGTACCAGCGTAGTGCGGACGTCTTTTTGGGCGTGCCCTTCAACATTGCCTCCTATTCATTGCTCCTGATGATGGTGGCCCAGGTTTGCGGTCTCAAGGCCAAGGAGTTTGTCCACACCTTCGGCGATGCCCACATATATTCCAACCATGTGGAACAAGCCAAGTTGCAGCTTACCCGCACCCCGAAACAGCTTCCCACCATGCGGATTAACCCAGAGGTGAAGTCAATTTTCGACTTTCAATACGAAGACTTTACTTTGGAAAACTACAATCCCGACCCGCACATCAAAGCGGAAGTCGCAGTGTAGTTAACAATTAACAATTAATAGTTAATAGTTAATAATTCAAAATCATCATCTTGTAATCCTGTAATCCTATAATCATCTAACCAACCTTCCTAACCTAAAAAACTCCCCTCGAGCACGTAGTGCGAGACTCCCCTTTGGACAAAGTCCACTCCCCTCGAGCGAAGCGAGACTCCCCAGCGGACGCTTACAGTGCGTCCTTACTAACACCTAACCTCACGTCTCCCCGCCTCCAGCTAATATCTTTTCCACCGCAACTTCCACGTGTCTCCGCTCGGACTCGTAAGTTTGTCCTCCGACGTGGGGAGTGAGGAGCACACAATCGGTATCCGCTAACTCGCGTAGTGTCATGTCCCACTCTTCCTTCGGAGGTATTTGTAGACGCGAAGATTCATATTCCAATACATCGAAGCAGGCGTATTTAATTTTGCCTTCTTTGATGGCGGTCAGCACATCCTGTGTGTTCACCGCCCAGCCCCTTGAAGTGTTGATGAAAATAAAGGGATGTTTAATCTGGTCGATAAGTTTCTTATTGATAAAATAATGATTTTCAGGAAGATAATTTACATGCAAAGAGATGACATTACACTGCTTGAAAAGCTCCTCCAAGCTAACCTCTTCCGCATTTTCATCCCCATAATTGTGACGGTAACGGTCATAACACAATACCCTGCAACCCAAAGCTTTAAGCAACTTGGCAAAGGCTGGACCCGTATGACCATAACCGATAATACCCACAGTTTGTGAGGCCAACTCGGTGCCCTTATTTTGCTCGCGCAACCACGCTCCCTGCCGTACTTCCCGGTCGGCATTGGCCACATGCCGCAAAGCTGCCAAGAGGAAAGTCAAACACAACTCCGCCACCGCATTGGCATTGCCCTCAGGGGTGCTGATACATTTCACCCCCTTGCTTTCAGCATACTGAGTATCAATATTTTCCATGCCTGAACCAATGCGTACCACAAAGCGCAAATGCGGCTTGGAATCAATAGCTTCCGCATCCATCGTGAAGCGGTTACGGATAATCAGTCCAACGTATTCATCAGGCAAGGCCACAAAGGCCTCATGAGTCAACTCCCTGTTGGTCACGCACTCGTAGCCGTGGGCGCTCAATTGCTCCGACAAAACAGGTAAAACCCTGTCAACAATCAGTATTTTGGGCATTTTATCTGGCTTTGCAAATGTTTACAATCACCTCCACCGCTTTCTCCATGGATTCGAGGGGCACATACTCATACTTGCCGTGGAAGTTGTGTCCGCCGGCAAAAATATTGGGACAAGGCAGACCCTTGAATGACAAATTAGCACCGTCGGTACCGCCACGGATAGGCTGCACCTTGGGTTCGATACCAGCATCACGCATAGCCTTTTCGGCACGATCCACCACAAAGAAAACGGGTTCCACCATCTCGCGCATATTGTAATACTGGTCTTTGATTTCGCAGCTGACACGTCCCGGATACTTGATGTTCAGAAATTCCACAATCTGCTGAATCAGTTGTTTTTTCTCCTCGAATTTCTGGCGATCATGATCGCGGATAATGTATCTGAGCTGGGAATTTTCCACCGTACCCTCCATGTGTATCAGCAGGAAGAAACCTTCATAATCCTGGGTGTTTTGCGGTCTTTCAAATTCAGGCAACAGGGCATTGAACTCCATGGCAATCAGCTGTGAATTCACCATCTTTCCTTTAGCATAGCCAGGATGGATATTCCGTCCTTGGATGTTGATGCAAGCGGAAGCAGCATTGAAGTTCTCGTACTCTAACTCGCCGAAGGCACCACCGTCCATGGTATAAGCAAAATCGCAACCGAATTTTTCCACATTGAAATGCGCCACACCCTTACCAATTTCCTCATCGGGAGTGAAACCCACCCGAATCTTGCCGTGCTTGATTTCCGGATGTTTCATCAGATATTCCATAGCGCATACTATCTCAGCGATACCGGCTTTGTCGTCGGCACCGAGAAGAGTTTTTCCGTCGGTGGTCAGCAAGGTCTGTCCCTTATAATCGCTCAATTCAGGAAAATCTGTCAAGGTCAAGGCGGTGTTGCTTTCGGCATCGAGCATAATGTCGCCACCATCATAGTTTTCGATAATTCTCGGAGCAGCGATACCTGGCATGTCGGGGGCGGTGTCGAAATGAGAAATGAAGCCAATTACAGGCTGTTTGTCCTCACAGTTAGCGGGCAAGGTAGCAGTTACATAACCGTATTGGTCTTTTTCAACTTCTTGTAAACCAAGTTTTTTCAATTCTTCTACCAAAAAATCACCGAACACCAACTGTCCCGGGGTGCTGGGATAAGTTTCGGAGTTTTCGTCTGATGTAGTGGCATACGAAATATATTTCGTAAAACGGTCTAATAAGTTCTTTTTCATTATTTATTGATTTTTTTTCGTTTTTAGTTTCCTTTACTTTTATTAATCGTGTCAGCCCCAATAACTGACAAATCATACCCACCTGCTTTTCTCATAAATGCATATAGGTCTTGTCTGGAGTTGAACAGAGTATCGTTCAATCCAGCAAATCTACCTTCAGATACATATAGCAAAGTACCCTCATCATAGAAGACATACGGGTAAAGATATTGATATTGTTTTAGGGTTGAATATCTTTCATCTTGTGTTGTAGGATAGGTAGATGTCTTAAGAAAAATGACACAGTCGTTCATAAAAGGATTTGAGACATTTATATTCTTTGTGCTGGCAATGGCAGGTGCTACATATTGAATTTCTACTATTATTTCCTCATAACTTCCAGTGCTTTCATCGTAAAATTTCTTATAACTACCATCATAAGGATGGGACTTGGCGTCATACAATGACGTTCCTTCTCTTGTAACATAAACGGTATCCCCTGCTTTGGCATCGCCTTTGAACACACGGTAGGTAATCACGGGGCAGATACCGTAGTAATGTTCCTTGCCGTTTTCATCCTTCACAGCATAGGAGCATAACGGTTTCAGAAAACGTCCTTCCACCACCAGCTCGGCTTCCTTAAAAAAAGACATGTTGTCCTTGTCCAAATGATTGTCCGTATCTTGCCCTGTTGCTATCTTGCAAAATGCTAATAGTAAAAGACTTAACGTGAAAATTGCTTTTTTCATAATGTAATTTTTTTGTAACTACAAAGGTAATGAAAATTTCTGGAAAATTCACTGCTTTTTGCCTCCCCAACGTTTTTCAACTTCGGGAGGAAGAGGTTTATCGGGATAACAGTCCGCTTTCTGATTTTTGCTATTAGGATAGCTTGGAGGTCCAACTTGAATCATTGGGTATCTCGATTTCTCAGAGTTAGATTGATCATTCTTAATCGTGTCAGATCCAATCACAGATAAATCATATCCTCCCGCTTTACGCATAAATGCATACAAATCTTGTCTGGAATTGAAAATTGTATCATTTAATCCTGCATATTTGCTTTTCACAAATCTTCCCTCGAAAACATATAACTTTGTGCCTTCATCATAGAAAACGTATGGATACAAATATTGGTATTGTTTTAGAGACGAATATCTTTCATCTTGTGTCAAAGGATAACAGGAGTTTTTAAAAAACATAATACAGTCATTTTGAAAATGATCTATAACAGGAATATTCTTTGATTCTGCTATCATAGGATATTCCCATAATACTTCCCATACTCCAGTAGTATCTTCCCATAATTCATAGGGAGAGGCAATGGCATCATCCAGTGATATTCCTTCACGTGTAACGTATATAGTATCTCCGGCTTTGGCATCACCTTTGAACACACGGTAGGTAATCACGGGGCAAATGCCATAGTAATGTTCCTTGCCATTTTCATCCTTCACGGCGTATGCGTGCAAGGGTTTCAGAAATCGACCTTCCACCACCAACTCGGCTTCCTTAAAGAACGACATATTATCTTTGTCCAAATGATAGTCTATCTCTTGCCCTATTGCTATTTGACAAAGGGCTAATAATAAAATGCCAAATAAAAAAATTGCTTTTTTCATAATGTTGATTTTATTTGCAGATGCATAGGTAAGGGAAATTTCTGAAACGCTAACACATAAAAAGAATCACTTAATTATACGATCCGCATTTTTTGAAAGGAAACTTTCCCAGCCGGAGAAATGCTGTTTGGGGCCGAATTGTATTCTGCTTTGCAAATGATGGCACACCGCCACTGCCAAAGCATCGGTGGCATCCAGATACCTAATATCACTGGGTAGCGGGTACATCCGCTGCAACATAGCCGAAACCTGCTCTTTGGCGGCATTACCGTTGCCCGTCACCGACTGCTTGATTTTACGGGGAGAATACTCATTGATTTCCAGCCCCTTATGGATACACGCCGCCATCACCACTCCCTGTGCGCGACCCAATTTCAGCATAGATTGCGCGCTCTTGCCCAAAAAAGGTTCCTCAATGGCTAAAATATCAGGATGGTATTGGTCTATCAATTCTGAAATGAATTCGAAAATAGTTTTCAGTTTGGTGGACTGGTCAGGCAACTTCTTCAGGTTCAACACATCCAAGGTAATCAGCTCAGACTTGACAGCAGTGGTCTTCAGCAAGGCATACCCCATAATCTGTGTGCCCGGGTCAACTCCTAAAATGATGTGGTCGTCCATATTATTAATTCACAATTCACAATTCACAATTCACAATCCTGTAATCCTTCATCCTGTAATCCTTCATCCTGTAATCATCTAACCTTCCTAACCCCAAAAACTCCCCTCGAGCACGTAGTGCGAGACTCCCCTTTGGACAAAGTCCACTCCCCTCGAGCGCAGCGAGACTCCCCTAATTCCCATCCCTCCGCAACATCAGCACCCTACTACCGTAATCAATCACCGCCTGGTATTTCATCAGAAAATCACTACCTATAATACCGTGTATCAAGGGTTTATGCATCATGGCGTAGGCTTGGTTAATGTTACTCATATCCAGCAGCACCACATTGTACTGTTTCAGCAGAAACCTGCCCATACGGAAATTGTTGATGCTGCTGAGTTTGCTCTCAAAATCGGAGGTTCCTACCCCTACATTCAACCCGTCATTGTCTTCCATACTGATTTCAGGGGATAGCTGGCGGACAAACTCCAAATCAAAGCAGGAATGCGAGGCACCTGTGTCAATGATGACATTCAAGGGATGACCCTCTATTTTCGCCTTCACAACAATATGATAGTTGTCTGGTTCCAACGTCACCAGCTTGAACTTGATAGTTAATATGGTATTGGTTTGGGTGGACATCTTCTACATCCAACGTTTTCTTTTGAAATAGACCAGCAGGAATATCACTATCAGCAGACAGAAGCCCATCACGATAAGAAAAGCGTACCTGGATTCGCTGAACGGCAGACCGATATTCATGCCATACACACCCGTGATAAAGGTCAAAGGCAGTACAATGGTGGAGATGATGGTGAGCATACGCATGATTTCGTTGGTCTTGTTGGTCTGCAACGAATCGAAAGTATTGGACAGGCCAGCTACCAATTCACCATAGTCATCAATCATATCCCACATCTTCTGGTAGAAGTCGAGGATATTACCCCAGTAATCTTCCATGTCTTCGGCAAAGCCTTTCACCTCGCCCGACTCAAATTTGTGGAACAACCTCAGTTGCGGTTTGAAGATGGTATTCAGTTGGATGATATTCTTACGGAAACGGGAAATCTGCCCGATGATATCGCCTGGTTTGCTGTCGAACAACTCCCGGTTGATGGTGTCCAACTCGCTGCCCATACGCTCTACCAGGAGGAAGGTTTCTTTCATCATGCGGTACAGCACCTTATACAAAATGGCATCACTGGTGCCACCAATATCGTCTTCGTCCACCTCCTCAGGATTCAGTTTAGTCAAATCAAAGAGGTCTTGCACCACATAATGCGAATTACCTACCGTGATAATGTAGTCCTGCCCCCAGAAAATTTTGGTTTCCTCTGTTTTTACCAAACTGGTACGTTTATCCAGCAAAGGAAAATGCAAAACCATGAAATAATAGTCGTCATAAACGTCTATTTTCGGTCGTTGAACAAAGCTGGAGCAGTCGTCAATGTCCAAAGGGTGAAAATGAAAGTTATCTTCCAGAAAATCCAGATCCTCTACGGTGGGATTGGTGATATGGTGCCATTTAAGCGTTCCAAAATCAATGGTATCAACCATTATAACCTCCTTTCTCTCTATGGACGGAAAAACAAATTTCTACATTCCTGATTAGTATTTATTTTTTTGACCTGCAAAAATAAAAAAAAATCCATCACCCTGTAATCCTGTAATCAAAAAAAAAAGAAATTAACGGAATATCAAAAAGAGTGACCCCGGGGGGATTCAAACCCTCGACCTTCAGAACCGGAATCTGACGCTCTATTCAGCTGAGCTACGGGGCCGTTTTTGCGGTGGCAAAAATACAAAATAATTAGCAAATTAGCAAATTAGTTAATGTGCTAATGAGACAATTCAATTAGCAAATTCGTTTATTAGTAAATTATTTCATTTGCTAATTTGCACATTTGCTAATTAACTAATCATCCATAGCACATTTTTTGTATCTTTGCCCAAAATTTGTTGGCCATGGCAAAGACGGCGGAAACCCCTCTAATCAAGCAATATAACCAATTCAAGGCACAGCATCCCGATGCCCTGCTCCTGATGCGTGTGGGCGACTTCTATGAGGCTTACGGCGATGACGCGTTGAGGGCTTCACAGATTCTGGGCATCGTGCTGACCAAAAAGTCCAACGGGGCCTCCCCTGCCGTTGATATGGCCGGTTTCCCTCATCATGCCATCGACACCTACCTGCCCAAGCTGGTACGCGCCGGACTGCGTGTGGCTATATGCGAACAACTGGAAGACCCTAAGTTCGCCAAAACCATCGTCAAAAGAGGTATCACCGAATTGGTCACTCCCGGTGTTTCCACCAACGACAAAGTGCTGGAACAAAAGGAAAACAATTTTTTGGCAGGTATTCATCTGACTGACAATAAAATAGGTATTTCTTTCGTGGATATTTCCACGGGTGAATTTTATTTGGCTGAAGGAAACGAAAGCTACATTGATAAACTATTGCAGAATTTTAAGCCCTCTGAGATTGTCATTCAGAAGAACAAAACCACGGCTTTTAAGGAAAAATATGGCGACAAAGTCCTGCTGACAGGTTTCGATGACTGGGTGTTTACCACCGATTACGCCATGGATTTGCTGACTAAGCATTTCCAAACCACCTCGTTGAAGGGTTTTGGTGTTGACACTTTGGAATACGGCATTATCGCCGCAGGTGCCGCTTTGCATTATCTGTACGAAACACAAAACCACAAAATTCAGCATATCAATAAATTAAATCGTATTGAAGAAGAACTGTATGTGTGGTTAGACCGCTTTACGGTACGTAATTTAGAGCTGATACACTCCCCCAACGACAATGCGGTGACTTTGTTGCAGATCATTGACAAAACCCTCACTCCGATGGGGGCGCGTATGCTGAAAAAATGGATGGTACTGCCGCTCAAGGAGAAGGTAATGATTGAAGAGCGACTTTCTGTGGTCAAATATTTTATTGATAATGAAGAGCTTGGTGAAAACATCAAGCATAGTCTGCGCGAGATGGGCGATGTTGAACGCTTGGTTTCCAAAATCGCCACCAGCAAAATTTCTCCTCGGGAAGTGGTGCAATTGGCACGCTCCCTACGGGCTATAGAGAAAGTCAAGAACTACTGCAGCCAAACCGAATTGGCTTCCTTGAAGAAAATCGGCGAACAGCTGAATCCATGCTTATCTGTCTGCGAACGTATCGAAAAGGAAATTGTCGAAGATCCACCTGTGGCCGTCAACAAGGGCAGAGTTTTTGCCAAAGGTGTGGATGCTGAATTGGATACCCTCTCTTCTTTGGCTACCAACAGCAAACAGATTCTGGCCGATATTCAGCGGCGCGAATCGGAAAGAACAGGTATTCCTTCCTTGAAAATCGGCTTCAACAATGTCTTTGGCTATTATTTGGAAGTAACCAATGCCCATAAGTCAAAAGTGCCGGAAGAATGGATTCGCAAACAGACACTAACCAATGGGGAAAGATACATCACTCCAGAACTTAAAGAACTGGAAGACAAAATTTTAGGAGCAGAAGACAAAATACTTGAAATAGAAACTCGCCTGTTCAATGATTTTGTTTTGGGACTGATGGATTATATGCCCATGATACAGTTGGATGCCCGTTTGACCGCCCACCTGGATGTTTTGCTGTGCTTTGCCGCCGTGTCGGTGGAGAACAACTACACCCGCCCGATGGTTAACGAATCCACGGCTATCAACATCAAAAATGGCCGCCATCCTGTCATTGAAAAACAATTACCTCCAGGTGAGAAATACATTGCCAATGATGTCTATTTAGACAATGAGCACCAGCAAATCATTATCATCACTGGACCCAATATGTCCGGTAAATCGGCACTGCTGCGTCAAACGGCCTTGATTGTACTGATGGCCCAGATGGGTTGCTTTGTGCCCGCAGAGAAGGCGGAAATCGGCATTGTGGACAAAGTTTTCACCAGGGTTGGTGCCTCTGATAACATTTCCACTGGCGAATCCACTTTCATGGTGGAAATGAACGAGACCGCCAGCATCCTGAACAACGTGTCGAACCGCAGCCTGATATTGTTGGACGAAATCGGTCGTGGTACCAGCACTTACGATGGGGTTTCTATCGCTTGGTCTATTGCTGAATTTCTGCACGAAAACCCACGCCATCGTGCTAAGGTGCTTTTCGCCACCCACTACCATGAGCTCAATGACATGGCTGAGCAGTTCCCCCGCATCAAGAATTTCCATGTTTCCGTCAAGGAAATCAATAATAAAATATTGTTCTTAAGGAAGTTAGAAAAAGGAGGCAGCGAGCATAGTTTCGGTATCCATGTGGCTCGCATGGCTGGTATGCCCCAGTCTGTACTGAAACGAGCCGAAGAGGTGCTGAAACAGTTAGAGGCCAGCCGCAGCGGCAACGAAACCATCAAGGTGGAAAAGAAGGAACCTGGCTACCAGCTGAGCTTTATCGCCCTTGATGACCCGCTTTTGCTGGACATCAAAGACCAAATCATCGACCTCGACATCAACAGCCTCACCCCCGTCGAAGCCCTCATGAAGCTCAACGATATCAAAAATCTTCTCACTAAAAAGAAGAAATAATTATTCGTGCTGAAAGCACACTGAAATCATTTGCTAATTTGCTAATTAACTAATTTGCTAATTATAATTGGCACATTAGCACATTAAAAACAAATTCATTAACTAATTAACTAATTTGCTAATTTGCTAATTTGCACATTACTTCAGATGCTCCTCATGGAACTTGGCAATCTTGTTCCAGAGATGCACTCTTTCGATGCCCGTCACATTATGGTCGTGGATGGTGTAGGGGAAATAATCCACCTCAACACCTGCCTTGACAGCTTCTTTCATCAGCTCTAATGACTGCTGCCAAACAACAGTATGGTCCTGGCAGCCGTGCATTACCAGCAAATCGCATTGCACATTCTTGATTTTGTCGAGCAAACTGGCATTGGCATAGCCATCGGGATTTTCCTCTGGGGTATCCATGTAGCGTTCGCCATACATTACCTCGTACCATTTCCAGTCCACCACAGGACCGCCGCAGGAAGCAGCTTTGAAGGCCTCGGGATGGCGAGTTACCAGCGACAAGGTCATGAAACCACCATAACTCCAGCCATCCAAACCGATGCGTTTGGGATCAATATAAGACAGGGATTTCAGGTATTCTACACCGCACATCTGATCTTCCACCTCAAGGTCACCCAAATGACGGTGAATGCATTTTTCAAACTCGGCACCACGGTTAGCTGTGCCGCGGTTGTCCAAGGTGAAAATCACATAGCCCTGCTGTGCCATGTAGTACAGGAAGGTACCGCCCGACATGAAAGTGTTCGTAACCAACTGGGAATGAGGACCTCCATATACATAAATCAAGCAAGGATATTTTTTGGTTCTGTCCATATTAGGCGGCAGAATCATACGGCAATACAGGTCATCGCCAGCTTTGTTCTTGATGCTGAAAATGGAAGCCTTGCCCATAGTACAATCAGCAAAAGGATCTTTCGAAGACTTCAACAGCTTGGAAACCTTGCCATTATTGCTTTTCAGATAAATATTACGCGGCGTTTCCAAATTGGTGAAATAATCGATAAAATAGCTCATATCCGAAGAAAAACGCGGGGTATGGGTTCCCGATTCGGGAGTCAGGTTTTCCACTTTTTTACTCTTGATATTCACCTTGCAAACATACTGATCCACAGGTTTATCCAAAGAAGCGAGGAAATAAATATTCTCCTCTTTCGGATCCAAACCTATCAATTCGCTCACCTCCCAATTGCCCTGGGTAAGCAAAGTATTGGTGCCCGCATTCAAATCATACAAGTAGATATGATTCCAACCATCTCGGCGGGTCTGCCACAGAAAACGGTTGTTTTTCAAAAATACCGGACGAGTCTGGGGTTCCACATAACGCTCATCCTTTTCTTCTATCAGCACTCGGGTTTTATTGCCTGTATGCAAATCATATTCAATCAGTTTCGCATGGTTTTGTGCACGATTCAGATGCGTGATATACAAATATTTCTCGTCGGGAGAAAAAGTGATATTGGTCAGAAATTCACCATCGGCTTTGTCAGTTTTGATGTAATGATACACCGCCTTGCCTTTGGTCACTGATGCTTTCACATCAAAAATACCAGCTTTCACGTCATGGCTGGTGCGGCCTGCCATGGGGTATTTCATCGTTTCTACCGTGGCTATTGGAGTAGAAGTATTCACCAAAGGATAATCTTCCACCATGCTCTCATCCATACGATAGAAGCAGATATAATTACCCTTCGGCGAAAAATACTGTCCCTCGTTAATACCCCACTCGCTGCGGTGCACACTCTCGCCAAACACAATATTCTTGCCTGTATCAGGACAAAGCAGTATCGGCTTATAATCATTCAAAATACTCTGAACATACACATAGCCGTCCTTTTTCGTCATAAAAAGGAAGTTTTCCAACTGATAATCGAAAACATCCTCCATGTCAATTTTACTGACCGCATTGGTGGTTAAATCCAACACCTTGTCATAGGCTGGAAAATAGAGTTTGTCCTTTCCTATCCAAGTGAATGAGGGGAAACGGGATAACTCTTCATCCAACAACTTGGCCAACTGATATTTAGCAAGCAATGTCTGTTCCTTGCCCGTCTTGGCATCGGTCAGCAACAACGCATTGTCTTCAATTTGCGCATACTGATTGGTTTCCGGTCTCCAGCACAAATTCTTGATGTTGTCATAGCTGTATTTTCCTTTGAAAATGCCTTCCAAATCGATATAATTGATCTGGGCGAAAAGCGAAAAAATCGAAGAGAAAAGAATCAGTGATAGGAACAGTTTTTTCATTGCAATAGTTTTTATTGATGAATAATTTTATTGACATCTATTTGATTATAAATATTTTGTGCCTCTGGAAGCATAACCGGTGACAACAGATTATAAAAGGTGTCAGCATTCAAATGTTGAGGTAAATAAGAGTACACATTATGCATAAAGAATTTTGCATATTCTTGCGGATTTACAGCGGAATTCAGCAGGTGTTGGTCCAGCCCCTCTTTCAGGAGTTTTTTCAGGCTTGTACAAAAAGCATTTTCCTCACAAGTGAATGCATCCTCAAGCTCTTTCATAAAATAATTGGATTCTTGCTGCAAACAATAATGACATTCACAAATGAGTATGATCAGTTTTTCTACCACATTATTGCAATACTCCATTTTTTCAGACAGGCGCTGAAGTATCAGTTGATGCCAATATCTACGGGCTTCCAGCACCATATTGGCCTTGGATTCATAGCGGTTAAACAAAGTCTTAGGGGTAACCTTGATCGCGTGGGCAATATCCACCATGGTACGATGAAATCCTTCTTTCAGAAAGAAATCATATACCGCATGGATTTTTGGGGTTACCTTGATTTTCATTTATAACTTTACTACTTTATGGTCAACTAATTGATATTTTTCACCTGTAACGGGACAAAGGGCGAAACCCTCGGCATCGAACTGCAATTTCTGGCCGTTTTCGCTCATCCAGCCGGCATGTTGGGCAGGATTTCCGACCACCAGCTCATAATCGAGCACATCGCGGGTAACGACGGTACCAGCTCCCACAAAGGCATAGCGGCCAATATGATGACCACAGACAATTGTGGCATTGGCACCGATAGTGGCACCTTTACCTATGTGTGTGGGAGCAAACTCATTTTTCCGTTCCACTGCGCTGCGGGGATTCACCACATTGGTAAACACGGCAGACGGCCCGATAAACACCTCATCTTCACAAGTAACCCCTTTGTAGATAGACACATTATTCTGAACCTTCACGCGATTGCCAAGGGTTACCTCGGATGCCACAAAAACATTCTGTCCCAAAATGCACTCCTCCCCTATCACACAATTCGGCATCAGATGGCAGAAATGCCAAATCTTCGTGCCTCTGCCTATCTTGCACGGTGCATCCACCACTGCGGTTTCATGAATGTAAATTTCGTCTATCATTGAATTTTGAATTCTGAATTTTGAATTATCTTTGCGTCACTACCCCGCCCTTCGGGCTATGCGGCGACTGCGGTTCCATCGCAATGATTATGCGTTCTATTCCCTATCCCCTAATCACTATTCCGTGTAACCTGATTACCACGCTCCGTCAAACACTGTCCAAATGTAATCACCGGTGTCCCAGGCGGTTTCAATAGCATAATTACCACAACGAGCCGTATAATCGGTCAACATTTTCAAAGCTTCGTCACGACGGCCATTTTTTAGCAAGAGCAGTGCTTTATCTTCTATATTTTTCTGATTATCGAAAAACTCCTTCTGAATCGGCTTCCAGGTTCTATCAATGACCTGTCGCATGTCGCCCCAGCGTTGCGAAGCCAAGGTGCCCAAGCGGTTGAAGGCCCACCAGGCGGCTTTGCGACTGAAACCCGTCTCACGGCCACAGGTTTTGTATTCTGAAGGCAGGTCGGTGACGTTGGCATAAATGGGCACATACACCGAAGAAGCCACATTGTCGAGGGCAAACCAGCACAAAGCTCCCACCTCATCGGGCAGGTCGCTACGGCACTGGATAATGGTCGCATAAACCGTAAACCACACCGCGATGTTGCGCTCGCCATGTTCGTGCCAGCCGCCATTCACCTTGTGCAATTTCAGCTCATCCGATTTCATAAAAGGATTGGCCAAAGGAGAAATCACGCTTTTGCCTTCTCGGTCAGTCACCGTGATATTCTTCCGCATATCATACTCTGTGCCTTCGTAATAATCCTGGAAAACACGCACCATATTCTCAAGCTTCACCAAAGAGTCTGGTTTCACCGAGAAAGGATAGTTTTCAGCATTGGGGTCCAACTTCAATGACGGGGCCAGCAGGTCGAACACACGCCACTCGCGGCGACGGCAGGCCAACATCATACGGGAATCAGGAGCGTAAGCGTAAGCAAATCTGAAAGGTTCGCCGCTTTTTTTGCTCCACCAGCCGTTTTCCTCAGCCACCGCATACACATTGTCGGAAGCCATGAAATAATCCTTATTTTTCAAGTCTATTTCACGAATAGTAGAGGCATTGGCATTGACGGCAATATGGTCGTCGGGCACGCGTTGGGCCGCCCAAACCGCTCCCAATTTGCCCTTGCCAGGACCCACAATCTCCAGGTGCCACACCTCGTTCTTGTCGGCAATTGTCAGACACTCGCCACCGTCAATCCAGCCATATTTCTTCATCAACTCGCCAGCCGTTTTGATGGCATCGCGTGCTGTGCTGCAACGCTCCAACATCAACTGGCAAAGGCGCTGGCAGTCTATGAGTCCACTGTCGGATCTCAGCTCACTGCGTCCGCCGAAAGTTGATTCACCGATAGCTAACTGTTTCTCGTTGACACAAGGATAAGCTGTATTCAGGAACTGGTAGGTATGTGCCACCTGCGGAATCTCGCCCACAGGAATATTGTCGTAGCGGTTCATTTTGCCCGGCTCCGATTTGGCAGCAACCCTCTTATACAGGGTTTCTGTAGCACCTGCGGGATGGTCCGCCGCTTTTTCCACCGTGATATTGGTACGAGAACGACCACTATCATCGGTGTGCGAAGTCATCACCGAACCGTCAGCCGAGGCCTTTTTGCCTACGGTCACGCTGGTACACTCCATACCATCAGTGAAATCGTCTGTACTATACCAATTTTGTCCCTGTGCCCAGAAAACTGCGAACACAAAAATGCCTATTAAAAATTTTTTCATCCTTTGAATTTTGAATTCTGAATTTTTTTGTCACTATCCCTCCCTTCGGGCTATGCGGCGATTTCGGTTCCACCGCATACTACAACCTCCCACCTGACCACTGACCACTGACCACTGACCACTATTATCTATCACCAAATCTGCCCGCCGGCACTTCTCCTCCTGTGGCATTTGGGCTTGGATACGGTTCCTGATTTCTTCTTCAGTAAGGTTCGGGTTTCTCTTCTTTATGCGTTCTACTCTGACATCCATCGGCGCATCCACCACAATCACCAAGTCGAAAAATTTGTCCAAGCCATGCTCAAACAAAATGGCTGATTCCATCATGACCGACGGGGCCTGCTGTTCCGCGGCCCATGCCTCAAATCTTTCCATCACCACGGGATGTATCAGCTGGTTGACAAGCTCTAGTTGTTGTGGATTCTGGAAAACACATTCCGCCAGCTTCTTGAAATCTATCTTTTTATCAGTGAACACCTTGTCCCCGAAAAGAGCCTGAATAGCCGTTATAATTTTCGGGTCTTCGTAGCAATTTTTCGCTTCTTCATCCGCATAAAAAACCGGTATTCCCATCTGTACAAAGAATTGGGAAATATAGGTCTTACCTGTGCCTATTCCGCCAGTAATTGCTACTTTCTTCATCCTTTTATCGTATATAAAGGGTGACGACTTCGGGTTTGTCAACGGATTTTAGTTCGGGGTAGCCTTGTTCACGTAAAAAGTCACACATTTCTTTGCCAGAGAACGAATATGCACTGCGTTTAGACTTGTTTTTGATCAATTCGTTCACATTGATATCGACAATTCTGTTCTCTTCGGCGAATCTGGGAGTCAGATAGTTCAAACCTCTTGTGGTAAAAGTCAGCAAAAACGTGGTATCAGACAAGGTACAAGTCTTTTTTCCCTCCGGAAGCGAGGAACACACCACCTTGTACTCCAAGGTATGCTCCTGGTCTCTGGAGAAATTCATAAAAAACCAAGCGATAGCTGACAGGAGAAGACACACCAGGAAAGCTAAGGGTGGCAGTTTTATCTTATTCTTGTTCTCTTGCTGATTTTCCACGTACATAAGCGTTTATTTTTCAGCGTTCTTAGCAGCGTTTTCGTCGATGGCAACAGCGGCTTTTTCGATGGTAATTCTTACACCGTCAGCAATTTCGATGACAAACACTTTTTCTTGAACATCAGTAATCTTGCCATGAAGACCACCAATAGTCACCACTTTGTCACCTTTTGCCAATTTGCTTCTGTATTCTTCGATTTGTTTTTGCTTTTTCTGCTGAGGTCTAATCATGAAGAAGTAGAAAATCAACAGCAACAAAAGGATAAAAATCAAAGTCATAGAGCCACCACCTGCAGCTCCCTGTCCATCTTGTGCCGGAGCCATTAATAAAAACAATAAGTTGTTCATTTTCAATTTTTTATATTAATAATAAATTAAGGTTCCACAACGGTTGCCTTCAAGCGAAGGGTAGTTTGCACTGGGTATGTGTTGGCTGAAACCACCACTAATTTGTTCACTTCTCCCTTTTGGCTTTTGGAGTCGAACACCACACCGATTTCCCCGGATTCTCCTGGTCTAATAGGAGCTTGCGGAGGGGTTGACGTAGTGCAGCCACAAGAGGAGCGTGCACTGGAAATAATGAGGTTCGACTTGCCAGTATTTGTGAACTTGAAAGCATAGCTCAGTCTCTCCCCTTTGATAACACGGCCAAAGTCGTATTCCAAGGTCTCGAAGGTCAGCACGGGCATTTTCTCCGCATCCTTCTTGGACAAACCCTCCGCCGTCATCGGATTATGCACATCCGACGTGGAGAAACCCTCGGAGTCGTTCTTTCCCCCGCAGGCCGCCAACAACAAGATTGACACACATAAACCAATGATAATCGATATTTTTTTCATTTTGAAATACATTTACATCACTACCCCGGCTGCCATGATATGACAGCCCTACATCTTGCGGACGCATGCGATGCGTCCCTACATTCTTCACACTTACACTAATCCTCTACCCATCTTATTCAACTTTCCTTCCTCCTTCAAATCCACCGCTATCTTATCCAGCATACCATTGATAAATTGCTTGCTTTTGGCTGAGCTATAAGTTTTAGCCAGCTCAATGTATTCATTAATGGTCACTTTCACCGGAATGCTTGGAAATTCGGTAAATTCGCAGAGCGCCATCTTCAATAAGATGATGTCAATTCCCATCATACGTTCCAACTCCCAGTTCTGCAACTTCTGCTCTATTCTTTCCTCGTATTCGCGATTGTGTGCCAAAGTCAGCGTATAGAGACGTTTATAGAATTCCTTGTCACTCTCTTCATCCTCGGAAGTTTCTTTGAACAAAGATGCTATAGAGCAATGGTTTTCTTGCGATTCCTTGAATTGCTGGATGTTTTTATACAGCATCAACAGCGCCTCGTTATAATCATCAAACCAGTGAATATTCTTTTCCTCGAAAAACCAATGAATCAGTTCGCTTTCCACAAATACTTTTTCCACTATGGCCAGCACCAAATCCTTGTCTTCCTTGTAACTCCGCTGGGAGTTTTTCATGTATTCTTGATATTCAGGAAGATTTACGATCTCGTGATTTACCTGCACAATGAAATCTGCATCATTGCTCCAATTGATTTTCAACTCCTTATACAACTTGTTCAAACTCACATTCTCATCAATCTGCAATATCACCTTGTTGTCCACAAACTTGGTGTTGGGATTCAAGTCAGCCTCGGTAGGATTGATTTTATTTTTCAAATCCTCCAATTTGTTAACTCTGTAGCGATATATGGCTGAAAACAACGAGAAAAAATAGATGAACAAGGTATAGCAGGACTGGATAGCGGAGTTTAATTTTTTCTCGCCTTCTGCCACATCCTCTTGGTCATTCATCTGATGAGCGAAGATGGCCTGCATCACCTTGATTCTCAAATAACGTCTGCTTATCATTTTTTTCTTTTAGAGCTGCAAAAATACAAAATTTTAATTAGCAAATTGGTTAATTAGTCAATTAGCAAATTAATTTGCTAATTTGCACATTTGCTAATTTACAAATTATCCGATAACTTCCTCCACTTTCGCCATCAGGGCTGTCTCCAACTCTTTAGCTTTCATCACGTAAGCCTGGGCTTTGCTCACCATTTCCTCTGCGAAAACCTTGTCCTCCAAGCTGGAAGCGTTGATTTTCACATTCAGGTAAGCTCCCATGACAGCGGCACGGGCGCATAAAACGCCAACACCAGCATCGGTTACGGAATTAGGATTGCCCTTCTCAATCATGGCAGCACAAATTTCGAACACGTCGAAACTACGCTGGATTGTCTTGAACGGCACCTCAATAGCATATTTGGTGGCATTCTGGATAGCCTGTTTGCGAGCGGCTTTTTCAGCATCATTACTCTTAGGCATACCAAAAGCATCCATAATCAGATTGAAAGAATGGGTATCCTCATCCACCAGCCACAGCAATTCATCTTTGAGTTTCTGGCCTTTTTCAGCCCACTGAGAGAATTCTTCCCAACGCTCATCCCAGCCAGGTTTGTGGGAGGACAGGTTGGCCACCATGGTACCCAAAGCGGCACCCAGGCTACCCATATAGGCGGAAATAGAACCACCACCGGGAGCGGGACTTTCAGAAGCAGTCTCGTTGGCAAAACCGGTGCAGGTCATGTCCACCAACTTCTCGGTCTTGTTGTCTTTCTCTATCAGATATTCGATTACTTTCTCTTCCGGAATGAAGGGTTTCAGGTCATCTAAGCCCATGGACTTGATGGCGATTTTGATGATTTCGGGCTCATCGATACCCAAGGAGCGTTGCTGTTTGGCCAAGAAATACTTACCTGCGTCAATCAGGGTTTTCTTGGGCACCAAACCTACAATTTCCGTGCCCGTTACACGAATGCCGCGGGCGTCGGCTTTTTTGCGTACTTCCTCAAAAGCCACATGAAGCGGAGTAGCGTTGGTGTCGGTAATATTCATGGATACCTGTGCTACACCATATTCCTTGATGAACCAGCCAATGGCCTTGGTTCCCTTTAATGTGCCAGGAATATTCACGGGATTGCCGTTCTCGTCTTTCACGATTTTGCCGGTAATGGGGTTGCCTTCACGTTTCGGACGTCCCTTTTCGCGCACGTCAAAAGCGATGGCATTGGCACGACGGGTGGAGGTGGTATTCAAATTATAGTTCACCGCAATCAGAAAATCACGGGCACCGATGGCTGAAGCACCACTCTTGGCCACCTCTTCGGTAAATTCACAAGGACCGAAATCAGGTTTCCATTCAGCAGAAGCGATACGTTCTTTCAAAGCCTCGTACTCGCCATTACGGCAGTTGGCCAAATTGCGGCGTTTCGGCTCGAAAGCAGCGTTTTCGTAGCAGAAAACAGGAATATTGAGTTCCTCACCTACCTTTTTGGCCAGCTTACGGGCATACTCGGCAGTCTCTTCCATGGTGATGTTGGAAACGGGAACCAAAGGACACACATCGGTAGCACCAAAACGCGGGTGGTCGCCATGATGACCACGCATATCAATCAACTCTTTGGCCTTGGCAATAGCCTTGTATGCGGTGGCAATAACCTCTTCGGGAGTGCCAACAAAAGTCACCACCGTACGGTTGGTAGTGAAGCCCGGATCCACATCCAACAACTTCACACCCTCTGACTTTTCAATCACATCGGTAATCTGCTTGATAACATCCATGTTCCTTCCTTCGCTGAAATTGGGAACGCATTCGATTAATTGTTTCATATTTATTTTTCTATTTTATTGATTATTAATATCTTGATAATTTACACTATAAATACAAAGGTACATATTTTTCCCTTATTATGCACGGATTTACAAAATTTCGGTGTGAAAGAAAAATTTTTCGGTAGAGACGTGCCACGGCGCGTCTCTACAGCACAAAATAAAATCGTACCTTTTTCAGTAGAGACGCAATGCATTGCATCTCTGCAATCATAAACAAATACTAGAATCCCGTAAACAATAGAGGCT
>JAEETJ010000068.1 GCA_016290295.1 Bacteroidales bacterium | reverse complement strand
CCTCGTACCGATTTTGGTTCGGCTGCAAAGATGCAAATTTCAAAACCCGGACAGGGTATTTATGACTTAAGTAACTGTGCATAAGATACATATAAGCAAAATTAACATTTTTTAGTAGACACTAGTGGAAAGATGTCAGTTTTTGAAAGCACACTCAAGCCGAAACTCATTTATGTTATGGTCATTCCTGATGAGAAACACAAAGGGTGCGTAAAAGTCGGGGAAGCAACGGTGCTTGATGGTAGCAAAGCAATGGATGCGCCAAACAGTCACGAACTGAACAGGTCGGCAAAAGTACGCATCGACCAGTACACGAAGACTGCCGCCATTGATTATCAGTTGCTCTATACGGAATGTACCACATACTTTGACACGAAAAAAGGCACAATTGGCTCTTTCGATGATAAACAAGTGCAAAAAGTATTGGAGCGTTCTGGCATTGAAAAGGTGAATTTCCCGAATCAAGGTATCGAATGGTTTCGTACCGACCTTGAGACAGTGAAAAAGGCGATAGCCGCTGTGAAGGAAGGTCGTATGTCGCTGACTGCAAACGAGATTACCCAAGACAGAACCCCCATCATCTTCCGTCCTGAACAGCAGACGGCTATCGACAAGACCTTGAGAAAATTCAAGCACGGCAACCGTATGCTGTGGAACGCCAAGATGCGGTTTGGCAAAACGCTGTCTGCCCTGCAAGTGGTGAAGACTATGCAACTCACCCGCACACTTATTCTCACACACCGTCCCGCCGTGAATGTCGGATGGTTCGAGGATTTTGAAAAGATTTTCTATGATTCCCCTGAATACCATTACGGTTCAAAGAGTAATGGAGAGACCTTGGAGACAATGGAATTTATGGCAACGATGGGAACGGGCAAATATGTCTATTTCGCCTCAATGCAAGACCTTCGTGGCAGCGAAACCGTGGGTGGAAAATTCGACAAGAACAGTCTTGTGTTCGGCTGCAAGTGGGATTTGATTATCGTTGATGAGGCTCACGAAGGTACGCAGACACAACTCGGTCAGAATGTGATGGCGGAATTGAACAAGCACAACCCAAAGGTACTGCAATTGTCGGGAACTCCGTTCAACCTTATCGACCAATATGCGGAAGAGGAGGTTTATACTTGGGACTACACAATGGAACAAACTGCAAAGGCTGCGTGGAACACAGAACATTTCGGCGACACCAATCCCTATGCGGGTTTGCCCACAATGAATATATACACCTACGACCTCGGCAGGCTTTTGGAATTATACAGCGATGAGGATGTAGCCTTCAACTTCACCGAGTTCCTGCGAGTACGGGAAGACGGTTCTTTCGTTCACGAAAAGGATGTTCGCAATTTCTTGAATATGCTCGCAAAAGAGGATAAAAACAGTTGCTATCCGTTTGCGAATCAAGAGTACAGAAACAATTTCAAGCATACATTGTGGATGCTGCCTGGCGTAAAATCCGCCAAAGCATTGAGCGCGATGCTTAAACAACACCCCGTGTTCGGCAACTTCGGCATAGTGAATGTGGCAGGCGAAGGTGATGAGGAAATCAACACCCACGATGCACTGAAAGCCGTGAAGGATGCCATCAGGGAAAACGAGTACACCATTACACTCTCGTGCGGACGACTCACAACGGGTGTGAGTGTACCCGAATGGACAGCCGTTCTAATGATAAGCGGTTCATTCAGCACAGCAGCATCTTCTTATATGCAAACCATTTTCCGTGTGCAGACCCCGTGGGAGTGCGATGGCAAGCGCAAGGAACAATGCTATGTGTTCGACTTCGCGCCTGACCGTACCTTGAAAGTGATTGCCGAAACCGCAAAGGTGAGTTCCAAAGCAGGAAAAACCACCGAACAAGACCGTGTTATCTTGGGCAAATTCCTCAACTTCTGTCCCGTGATTTCGTTTGAGGGCAGCAAGATGAAAGAAAAGATTACCGCCGACAAACTGTTCACCGAACTGAAGAAAGTATATGTGGAACGGGTGGTGCGCAGCGGGTTCGAAGACAACAGTCTATACAGCGATGAATTGCTGAAAATGGACAATTTGGCATTGCAGGATTTTGAGGATTTGAAGAAGATTATCGGTACGACCAAAGCAATGCCAAAAACGGGCGATATTGACATAAACAATCAAGGGCTAACCAATGAGGAATACGAGGAAAAGGAACGATTGGAAAAGAAAAAAAAGAAAGACCTATCGGAAGAAGAACTTGAAAGGTTAGAGGAATTGAACAAGGCGAAGAGGAATCGTTCCACAGCCATCAGTATTTTGCGAGGTATCAGTATCCGTATGCCGCTTCTGATTTACGGGGCGGAACTGAAAGAGGGTATCAAAGATGTCACCATTGAGAATTTTTCCTCTCTCATAGATGACGCTTCGTGGGAAGAGTTTATGCCCAAAGGGGTGACAAAATTAGTGTTTGCCAATTTCCGAAAATACTATGATAAAGACATTTTCATTGAAGCGGGCAGGCGCATACGGGCAAAGGCGGAGGCGGCTGATAAGATGACTGTTGAACAGCGTATTGAGCGTATAACAGGATTGTTCGCTAATTTCCGTAATCCAGATAAGGAAACAGTACTGACTCCTTGGCGGGTGGTGAATTTGCACCTCGGCGACACATTGGGTGGGTATAACTTCTACGATGAGAAATACATCGAGCAGTTAGAAGAGCCGAGATATGTGGAACACGGTAGTATCACCTCCGAAGTTTTCCATCCCAATACACATATCTTGGAAATCAATTCAAAAACGGGGCTTTACCCTTTATATGTTGCATACAGCATATACCGTACAAAAGTAAAAGATGAACTATCTTCACCCGAAACTTATGAAGAACAGCAAGCAATTTGGGACAGTGTGGTGCGCGACAATGTGTTTGTGATATGCAAGACCAAAATGGCGCAGAGCATCACCAAACGGACTTTGGTGGGATTCAGAAAAGCCAAGACCAACACTCACGCCTTTGATGACCTTATCAACCAAATCACCAACAAACAAACAGAACTGATTGAGAGAATTAATAAAGGACAAATTTTCAAAAACTTTAAGAATATGAAATTCGATGCCATAGTGGGCAATCCGCCATATCAATTTACCACAGCAAAGAAAGAAACTGAAAATGGACAAAAAACAGTTACAAATATATTCCACTACTTTCAGATTATTAGTGATAAGATAGGAAAGTACACTTGTTTGATTTATCCTGCTGCAAGATGGATACACCGTTCAGGCAAAGGACTTGCTGAATTTGGATTAAACCAAATCAATGACAAACATTTGTCCTTGGTATATTATTATCCTAATGCAAATGAGATATTTTACGATGCTGGTATTGCCGATGGCATTTCAATTGTTCTGAAAAATATGCTTAAGGAAGAAAGTGGATTTAGATATATCTATTCTAAAGATGGAATCAAAAACGAAGTATTCGTGGATAATCTTGGAGAAGAACTTTTACCTCTCAACCCCCTTGATGTTGACATCATCAATAATATCAACACCATAGTAGAAGAACGAGATTTTCGCTTCTTGAGTGAGAGTGTCCTTCCTCGTTCTTTATTCTCTATTGAAAGCGATTTTGTTGAAAACAACCCGCTGTTAGTACGGGAGTACAACGATGGTGATGCTTTCAACCACGAAACAGAAATCAAATTATTCACCAACGATAAGGCAGGAAAGAGTGGAAGGGCAAGATGGTATATAGCAGACAAGAGTGTTATTACGACAGGTACTGAATATTTGGATAAGTGGAAAGTGATAGTATCAAGTGCTAATGCTGGAGGGCAAAAGCGTAGTAACCAAATTGCCATTTTGGATAATCATAGTGCTTTCGGTCGTTCACGAGTTGCTTTGAAAACTTTTGATACGGAAAAAGAGGCTCAAAACTTCCTGAAGTATGCAAAGAGTGAACTTATCCGTTTTGCTTTCTTGATGACGGATGAAGCATTGACTTCGTTGGCGAAAGCAGTACCTGACATTTTGGACTACACTGATGATAATGGCGTGATTGATTTTCAGGGTGATGTAAATGAACAACTATACAACTTGTTCAATATTGACAAGCCAAATCAACAACATATCAGGGAAGTCCTGTCGCACAAGGCAGAATAAGGAGTCTTTTTTAACACAAAATGCTATAAAAATAACCTTATTGGCAACAACAGAACAAAAAGCAATGGAAAAAGATGACGAAATAATCACTGAAGCAGAAAAGACCCTGAAACGAGTTGAGAAAATTGAAGAAAAAGCAGAACACTCGCTTCATAATATAGAAAAGTATTTTGACAGAATCAACGATAAGTTGTTTTCATACCAATTGTTTATTCTCGCAGGCTACATTTCTCTTGTTGTTATACCAAATATACACATTCATCCGCTTTGGTTGCTTATTCCTTTTTTTTGCATAATTAGCCTTATCTGCGTGGATTACAATATGATGGAATATCATCGGAAATTCTCAAAGATAATGGAAATGTCTGCCGAACAGCGGAATCAAATTTCAGAAAAATCCAATAAGGCAACTTTTCAATCTTTAGTGGTGATGTTTGAATCCGCAATTTCAACAGGTGTCCTCTTTTGGTTACTATGCAAAACTTTATATTGAATCAGATTTTATAATACAATATAGTATGAAAAGGACAGTTTTGCTGCTATTGCCATTTTCACCATCCAATAGGGATTGGATTTCACAGAGGAGTAGTTTTAGGAAATTTGGCGTGCTAATCGTTGTTTCGTGATTTATCCACCACTAATCGTTATATTTTGATAAATTATGGCAAAACTTAAAATTGAACCCATTTCGAGAGCGAGATTGCGGAATCTTCGCCTTCGCCCACAAACCAAAGAAGACTTACAACGGTTTATAAAGAAAAGGATGGAACAATATGGCACAAATTGTGATTTGAATGATATCGATGTATCAGCGATAACAGATATGTCGCATTTGTTTGAGAATTCCGATTTTAACGGGGATATTTCACGATGGGATGTTTCGAATGTGGAAGATATGAACGGGATGTTTTGTGGTTCAGCATTCAACGGTGATATTTCCAAGTGGAATGTTTCAAAAGTGCGGATTATGACTGCTATGTTCGCGGATTCGCAATTCTGCGAAGATATTTCCAAGTGGAATGTTTCCAAAGTTGTTTATATGAACGAGATGTTTGCGTTCTCGGAATTTAACGGAGATTTGTCAAAATGGGATGTATCGAATATTGTTGATATGAGTTTAATGTTTAATGCTTCCGCGTTTAACGGGGACATCTCAAAATGGACTGTTTCTAAATTAAAATATGTTAAATGTATGTTTATGGATTCCGATTTCGACAGGGACATTTCCGATTGGGATGTTGCTAATGTGGTGGATTTTGATGAAATGTTTGTTGATAGTTTGCTCGAAAGCCAACCCGAAAAACAACCCAAACAATAATATCAATTATTGAGAACACAGGTTACAGGGTGTTCTTTGAGAATTCACTTTGCCGCAAAAAGACTACCACAGTACCAACCACAACGCACAAGAGTTGTTAGACCAAGTAGGTATAGGGGAGGGCGCAGGTTTTAATGGGGAAAAGAAAGCAGGTGCTGACGATATATATGACAAATGATGCGGTTATATATAACTCATATATAAGAGGGCAGGCAAGCACGAAGTGTGTCTCCTCACAGACCTCTTTTTTTCATAAGTTGCTCATTTCAAAAAAATGTATTTTTGCAGCCACAGGTAAACCCACCTGTTTGGCAATTACACTCGCAGCAGCCGACTCCTGAACGGGAATCGGTTGCTCGCTTTTTATGTACCCAAAAGATTTGCGGCATAAATACATTAAGAATATACACCTCTTATGAACGAACTAAACTTTGAGAAAATCCGTAAAAAATTTGACCTTGAGGACTTTTTGTTGCAACCCGTTGGAAGATTCTCAAAAGAAGACCTCAAACTGATATACAGGGCTAAAACAAACATTAAAAGCATTCCCATTCTCGCAAAAATGATGGGCTTTAGAACCATAATGGATATCGAACTGATTTCCGTGAAAAACGACAGCGAATGGAAAAGAAAAGCCCATAACATAACAGACGGAGAGGCTGTTGAGATATTTTTCAGATTGTATTTGCTCGATAGCCTGATACAGTGGTGCAAAGAAACAGAGTGAGGTAAATCACTATTGAGAAACCAATTTATAGTTGGTCAAAATGATTTTTCAGTATTTGTTTCATTTTCCGAAAGACATACACCCGATACTCTATCTCCAACTCTTCATCCTCATTCAAACCCTCCATTTTGCTTAATAAAGTGTCAGGGACATATCTGCCTTGCTTCTTGGCAAGGATGTATTATGTTTTTCAATGGGTATTTATAAATATCTTGATGAAAAACATATATCCTATGAAATCAACGAAAATCTTTAATTCCGAAGAATTTAGCGCAGTTTGCCGAAAGAATGCCAAAAACATACGCGTGCAAGAGGTGACAAATGAAAACATTTCAGTACAGAATGCCGAGCATCTGTTTGAATGCAATGTCACACAGCCCCACAAAATAGAGAACGCAGTTATTGTACTTCCATACTGTATCAAATGCAAAGTCACTGTTGATTCATTGTCGCTCAACCTTACTCGGTATGTTAATAAACAACAGGCAAAGGGCAGTAGCGGATTCAGCATTGGTCGTTACTTTGTTGGAGATTATAAGAGCGGTGAATCCGTGTGGAACGAGAAGAGCCTATGTGTCAGTTTGGTCGGCGAAATCAGTGACCGAGCGGGGACGATTGCCGCAGCCGTCGAAATTATGAGAGTTTGTCATCTGCCGAGAATTTTGATTCTTAACGAGGTGGGTGCTATGGAAATATATTTGGAAACTAACGATGCGAATCCGCTTTCACAGTACCGAATTAAACGGGTTGGGAACTAACCGCTTTTTTATATCTTTGTCAGGGAGGGAGGTGCGAGCCTCCCTTTGTTTTCTATGCAACAAGTCTATACGCACCGCTTTGAAGCCCGTTTCTGATTTTGTCCGCTGTCTGCACGCTCATCAGTTCCTCTATATCTTCGCCTTCAGTTTCCAAGTCGCCGATATTCTCAATGGGCAGCGTGCATTTCATCCTGCTGAATTCTTCTTCTGTTATCGGGTGGTGGAAACGGTATGAGCCTATGGTGTACAGGAGGTAGTGTTCATAGTACGAGTGAGTTTCGTGCTTGTAACATTTACGCTCTTCATCCCATTCGCGCATTGTCCTTTCTCTTTCCACTATGTGCAGCGCATTCGGCTCGGCAAATGAAAGGCATTCGTCTTTCTTTCCGTAATACTCCTCCTTTTTTTCCTTGTATTTGTCAACCGTTCCATATTTGTCCTTGTAGTATCGGTTTTGACGATAGTAATCCCGCCACTCTCGTTCTTGGTCGCGCATATTCTTTGCACGCTTGTTGTAAGAGAACGCTGCCATACCGAGCATTTCGTTTGTGACCTCACCTTTTTCGAGGTGTTTCTTGATTTCCGTTGAACTTTTCATATCGCTGTTTTTTAAAGATTATTTCCGTCTTTATACATTAACTCATAAATTTCATCTCTTTTCCCGCTCCACATAGTAAATCCCGACGGTAGCAGGGAATTGAAGGCATCCCAAAAATCTTTTTTGATAATGTCAGCCGCACGGCCACTGAAATTATTCCATCTATTATTGTACAAGCACTCCACTTCACACCCGCTAAATTTGCAGACAAACACACACTCATTCGTATCGCTTACCAAGAAAAAAACTTTTTCGTGTTTTTTTGTTCGCAATTCTTTGATGTCAATTGTTTTAGGAAAACTATCCCCGTTATTTTTAGCGCGAATTTCAAAAGAGTGCTTATCACAAATCTCTTTGCGTTGGGTGATGGCTTTCATAAAGGATTCAGCCGCGTTAGCGAGTTTTAGGCCGCTTACAATGTACGGCAATCTGTCTTTTTTGACGGGTTTGATGTTCAGTTTCATATCTTATATCTTTAATTTGAAAATCTCATTTCGTTTTAAGTAATATAATAAAAAAATCGCAAATCAACAAAATGGAATCACTTTTTCCACAAACACCACTCGAACACACTGTTCCTCAAGTTGTTATAACCAAACACAATCTCATCGTTCAAAGTAGGTCAACAGGCGCAGTTCGGTCGGTGGTGGTCGGGAATGGGGGCAGTTCGGCAGTTCGGGGAGAGGGCAAGGGCAGGGATTGACGAAGTAAGGTCGGGCGGT
>JAEETJ010000002.1 GCA_016290295.1 Bacteroidales bacterium | reverse complement strand
AATATATGACAAGGACAAAATCCTTCTATATACCTATACACTAACGAAAGAAGATTGTCGCAAAAAATGATATGCGACAATCTGAAAGATAGCAATTTACATTATTAGCATATATGTGCCGTTTTTTATTTCGGCGATAACTTGATAAACGGTATCATCATCTCTTCCATTGAGATGCCGCCATGCTGGAAGGTGTTGCGGTAGTAATTCACGTAGTAGTTGTAGTTGTTGGGGTAGGCGAAAAAGTCGTTCTTGGTGGCGAAGATGTACCGCGATGTCAGTGACTCTTTCGGCAGGAAGGCATCCTCGGGGTTCTTGATTTCATAAACGTCTTTGCTGGGATAGTCCATCGTGCTTTTGCCCACCTTGTAGCGCAGGTTGCTGTTGATGGTCTTGTCGGCCACAATCTTCACGGGATTGTCGATGCGGATGGTGCCGTGGTCGGTGGTGAGGAAGACAATGGCTTTCTTCTCTGCCAGATATTTGATCATCTCGAAGAGAATGGAGTTCTTGAACCAGGATGCGGTGACGCTGCGGTAAGATTTTTCATCTTCGGCCAACTCGCGGATGATGTCCACATCGGTGCGGGCGTGGGAGAGCATATCCACAAAGTTGAAGACCACCACATTCAGCGGATTGTGCATCAGCTGATGGAAGTTGTCGAAGATTTTCTTGCCAAAGTCAAGATTCAATATCTTTGAGAATGAATATTTTACATTCTTTCCATAGCGTTTCAGATATTCGCCGAGCAGCTGTTGCTCGTATTGGTTTTTGCCACCTTCGTCATTTTCGTTAAGCCACAATTGCGGGTATTTCTGGGCGATAACTGAAGGCATCAGTCCCGAAAACAGGGCATTGCGGGCATAGTGGGTGGCGGTGGGCAAAATACTATAGCAGATGCTCTCGTCTTCCACACGGTAAAAGTCCTGAATCATCGGCTGGATGGTCTTCCACTGGTCGAAGCGCAGGTTGTCAATCACAAAGAGAAAAACGGGATGATTTTCCGTGAGGGTGGGAAAGAGCTTGTCTTTCAGCACGGTATGTGACAATGATGGCTTCTCGTCGCATTTGCCAGTCAACCAGTTTAGGTAATTCTTGGAGACGTATTTGGCGAATTGGATGTTGGCCTCTTCTTTTTGGTTGGCCAGAATCTCGGCGACACCACTATCCTCAATCTTCTCTAACTCCAACTCCCAATATACCAATTCTTTATATAAGGCATCCCATTCGCTGAGCGAAAGACGGTCGGAGATACGCATGGACAGCTCGCGGAAGGCCTGCTGATAGGCCATAGTGCTTTTTTCCGTGACAATCTTCTTATTATCAATGTTTTTCTTCAGGCAAAGCAGAATCTGATTCGGATTGACCGGCTTGATCAGGTAGTCGGCGATATTGGAACCGATTGCATCCTCCATAATGTTCTCCTCTTCGCTCTTGGTAATCATCACAATTGGAATGTGCTGGTTGATGGTTTTGATACGTTTCATGGTTTCAATGCCGTTCATACCAGGCATCTGCTCGTCGAGGAAGATAATGTCAACATATTCTTTTTGCAGTACCTCAATGGCTTCGTTGCCACTGACCACTGGAATTACGTCATAGCCTTTAGCTTTCAGAAATAAGATGTGTGGCTTCAGGAGGTCAATCTCATCATCCGCCCAGAGAATTCTAGTATTCATATATTATATTGATGTTTATTAGTTTGATATTTTATTAACGTAGAGATGCCTATATTTATTTTATGGAAGATGAAATTATTTTGCAGCAGAGGAGAAGGGTAGAGATTTTGCAAATTTACGAAATTATCTTGAAAATGTACGGCCTACATAGGCGATAAGCAATTTGGTATCAATTCCATTATCACTGAATTTTTATACATATATCAGTATACCAAATATTTATGTGTCGATTTGCGGAGTTTTCACCTCACGAGAATCGAATATTTGAAATTTTCCGATACAAGGTAGGGGAATATTTGATTCTGGGAGGGGAGGGAGGAGTTGCGTGCCTATGGCACGCAATGACACATTTCCCGTTGTCAACATGCTATGCGACGCTGTCAACAATGCAGCTAACATTTGCGGTGCCCCCACATGGGGTTACTGGCTGCATATTGCGGTGGAACCGCAACCGCCGCATAGGATGGAGGTTCCGCCAGCTACGCAGGCGGAATGGCGAAATGGAATATTGTGGTGGAACCACAGCCGCCGCATAAATTCACAAAATGAAACATTCAATTTTACAAATATACACCAAATAATACAAACGTAACTACATCATAAATTACAGCAAAATTACAAAATCCAACACTCACGAGCAATGTGCCGACACCATATTACAATTGACAAATGCAGTTCCAAAAATTTCCAAAACAATCTTTATTTTTGTAACAGGGTAGGAGACAAGTCCGAATTAATGGCAAAATAAGTCATATCAATAATTTATAAAATATATTATCATTTAAATTGCTGATACCCATAGTTTTAATTTTATTTGTTAATGTTTTAGCTTAAACACAAAACATATAGTTATCAACAAACATATATCAATTTAGTTAATAATATAAAATACTAATATTCAGTATTTTAAATATTATATCATAGAGTGTTGCTTTAGGTATTTATCAACAATTTTGACAATGTGTTAGATTGTAAAAATTAATGTGTATATTTGCAAATCGGAAAGGATTAGTGGGTGTTGGTTAGAACGAGATGTTTAATAGTGTATTCAATATTCTATCACTTGTAAACAATTCAATACAGTAAAAATACAAATGTAAAATTATAATTGTAAACAATATACTTAATTAATACAATTGTAAATTGCAAAAGTAAAACAATAGAATTTACAAAAATAAACAATATGGTTGACAGAATTAAACAAGTAATGGAGCATTATGAAGAGACTCCAGCGGGCTTTGCCGAGAAAATCGGTGTTAACAGATCTAATATTACTCACCTTTTTTCGGGACGTAATCAGCCCAGTCTTGACTTTGCCAAGAAGGTGCTTACGGCATTCCCTGAGGTGAGCACGGAGTGGTTGATCATGGGGGTTGGTAAGATGATTAAAGACCCTGCTGAAATGATGCCTGCAAAGAAAACCTTTGTGCAGACAGACCTGTTTGGTTCTGTTGACGAAAGTGAAACAATTGCTTCGACTGTTGACGAAGTTAAAGAAATTGCTTCGGAAGAGGTGGTGCAACATCCTTCTGAAGAGATTTCGTTGGAAAATGTAAAACCAGAGGTACAGGAAATCCCCTCTGCAGAACAAGTTCAACAAATTGATACAGAAGATATTAAATCAGCCGAAGAACCAGTTTCCACTGCTCCAGAATCGAATATTCAGCAACAACCCGTACCTCAGCCCGAAAAATCCGATTCTCGTGCGGTTGAGCATGAGGATGCAAAACAGGCACCAACGCACTCGAATCCACAGCCGAAAACAAAGCCCGTGACACCCTCGGTGGATAAACCTCGGACAAAACCAGAGGCAATACCCTTGGAGAATCCACAGGCTCGTCCGATGGAAAGACCGGTGGCAACACCCGAGGAAAATTCACAGGCTCGTCCAGTAGCAACACCTGTAGAGAAACCTCAAGTGGTCGCAATGGAAAAAAACACGACAGTATCCACAGAAAGACCGCAGACTGTTCAGACCGAACAAGTTCCAGCCCCAAAAGAAAAGAAAATCGAGAAAATCATCTTCTTCTACGACGACGACACTTTCAAAGTGTATCATCCGTAATCTCTTTCCGATTGCTGTAAAGTGTGATGATGATTACTGCACTGAAAATCAGAATGATACCGAATGCCAAACGTGTGGTGAAGACCTCGCCAAACATGAAAATACCAATCAGCACCGCAGTGAGGGGTTCAAGAGCACCCATAATGGCAGTGGGAGTGGAACCAATGTATTTGGCGGCATAAACCATCATCACTAAGGCGAGAATGGCAGGAACAACTGCCAACCATCCTACATAAAACCAACTCATGGCATTGGCGGGAACCTGCAATCCTTGTCCCATAAACAAGGACATCAGCATATTACCTAAAGCGCAGTAAATGAGTACATAAAAGTTGATTTTGAAGGATGACATGGCCAGCTGGGCGCGATTCATCACGATAATGTAAACCGCGTAGGTGAGGGCGGAAATCAGCACCAATATCACTCCCACAACCGATAGGCTTCCTCCATCCGGACTCCAATACAACAGCATAACCCCTAAAAAAGACAACACTATCGCCGACACGGTGGACCATGTGAGTTTTTCTTTGAAAAATACAGCCATAATGGCTGCTGTAAGTACTGGATATACGAAAAGCAGGGTAGAGGCAACGCCGACGGCCATCATCTGGAAACTGACATAGAGGGTGAGCGAGGAGGCTAAGAATAACAGTCCCAAGGCACTTAGAGTGGCAAATTCTTTTCGGCTTACACCCAGTTTCTCTTTGCGAAGCAGCATCACGACAGCGATAATTACCCAGGCAAGTCCGAAACGCCAAAATAGCACGGTGCTTGGTGCCATGCCCTCATCGTACAGTCGCGCGCCTAATGGGTTGGTGCCATAACATACAGCGGCACCGATACCACATAATGTGCCGAATAGCTTTTTATTGCTTTCTTTTCGAAGCTTTTCCATGGATTTTATCGCTTGCCAATAGTGTTAGTGTTGTTTAGCTTGTTGTAGTTCTCGACGGTTTCTTCCGATATAGGTGAAATACAAAACCAGATCGGTCGCCACCAAAACAGCGTTGAACACATAGAGCCAGATGACAATATCGTGGCTGTATAACGCCTTGTGGATGATGCCAAAGACATAGCCTAATATTACTAATGACATGAAAAACGGACTTTTGCCAATCACAACTTTGGTTCTCAACGATTTGGCAATGGAGACTGGCCAGCTGACCGCAAAACAGAGCAGGAAGAGGACTTCCCAAATGCTGAAATCTGTCATGATGCTATATTTTCTTGAATTTTTTTTTGTTTATAATCCTTTTGTAATATTGTATGGTTTGAATAATTCTGCCACGATTTTATTTCCCAAATACTTCATCAATCAATCGTGTGAATTCTTTATATGCGAAGGTGTCGCTCAGCTCGTTCAGAGACGCTGCCAATCCGCGGTAGCGCCACTCGTGCGAGGCTTTGTCGGTGATGTGGAAAATCTGCCATAGCTCGTCGCCTTTGGCCTGGTAATCGCGCCAGATAGCCCGCATGTTGCTCAGTTTGTCGCCCATTGCCACTATCTTAACGTCAAGGGGTGCGGCTGCCAGTCGGTCAATAGCCGCCTGTTTGCGGTCATGCCAATTGTCGGCTTCGCTCATGCCTTCAGTGAACGGGTCACTTTCAGCATACACCAGCATGGCAATGCGGTCGCCGAATTCCATGCGGAGTTGCTCGAAGGTAACATCGGTATCCTCGATGGTGTCGTGCAGCGCTGCGGCAGCTAACAACTCTTGGTCGGACGTGATGGTCGCCACAATCTCCACAGCCTCCATCGGATGCACGATATATGGAAAGCCTTTGCCACGCCGTTCGGTGTTATGGTGGGCCTTGACCGCAAACAGTATTGCCCGGTCAAGCAGGTCTGTATCCATGAATTTGTTAGCCATGATTTTCTCTTTTAGTATAGGGTCTTGTTCAATGATGGTCTAATAAATCGTGCCTTCCAGCATGGCACGGAAATGTGACATGGGACGGTGGGTGTCGCGCTCGATGATAAGTGTTTTAAGTCCGGCATAGATGCGAACGGTTTTCTCTATCTCGATAAGGTCTGCGTCCTGTCCGAAATACTCCAGTGCAAAGGCATCCCAGAAGCGCTTGGCAGTGGCATTTGACATGTGGAATTGTTCCTGTGTCCATGTCTCTTCGTTAAGACAGCCACAGAGATAGACCATGCCGAGATCAAACATCGGATAGCCGTAACAGAAATCACCGAGATCGATGAAGTAGGGTGTACGTATACCGTCTTTTTCCACGAAGATGCCGTTGCCGAACTGCAGGTCGCCGTGGATAGCTGTGTCAGCATCTGGTGTAGCAGCAATAAAGTCGTGTATTTTCTGCTTTTGCTCATCTGTGAAGAAAGGGTTGGCGGCGAGCAAGGCATACAAGTGGTCTTTTATATTCGTGAACTGCGTGGTGTCCACATGGGTGGAGTGCAGCTTTTTACACAGTTGTGCGAATTCGCGGGCATACTCTTCGGTACGTTCGGGATTATCACCGCAGGCTCGCGAATAGGATTTTTTGCCATCTATACGACGGAAACGGATACCCAATGCTGTGCCATCGGTGACCAGGTCGCCGGGCTCAGGAGTCGAGATGCCAGCGGCATACACTTTCCGGGCCAACTCCAGTTCCTTCTTGGCTGCCTCGAAATTATGGAGGTACATCTTGAGCATGATGCTCTTGTCGGCCTTATGGTTATAACTGGCGCCGTTGGCTCCTTCGCCCGTCCGCTCGTAGTCGTTGATATTGATCAGCGTTGGTTCCATAATTAGATGTGCATAAAAGGTAAATCCTTGGCTTGCTTGTATATCATGTCAGCCAGCAGTTCGTTTTGCGGGTTGTTGCCGTTAATGGTGTTAAATAGGCGGGTAAGGCCAATTATGCCACCGCCATTGGCAAGAATGCAAACAATACAGATGTTTTGAATACCTACTGACGAAGAGATGATGTCAAGGTCGGTGTTGCCTAACTGATGCCGTGCGAGGCTGTATGCACCATCGGCATATTTCTGACGCAGACGGTCTACATCACCAATGGTCTTGCAGTTGAAGGCAATAAATACACGCAGGTATGGGTCAAGCGACACCTCTTGTATCTCCGCCTGGTTGATGGCCGCGATGCGACGGTTGAGCATGTCAAAAGGTTTGGATTGCAGGTAGCTGCGGAAGGTGTCACCGTCCAGCTGCACATCGTCTAACTTGCCATTCTGTACGAGTTGCTGCACGCGGCGGCGGTAGTCGTTAATCTCCGTTCTGATACGGCTGAATTCGTCGTCCGCCATCTCTAACATACCTGCCAGACGATTGATTTGACGCAGATAAAAATGCGGAATCTCTACACCGGTCTTATAGCCGATGTCATGGTTAATGGATGCCCATGCATGTTGCAATGTGGTACGTAACTGTAATTCAAAACGAATATTATTCAGCTGCGGAAAATCGGGCTCGTCGACCAGCTTCTTGGGCATACGGCAGACATAATGCAGAGAGTTGTAACCGAAACTGTCGGTGTTGTGCAGACGACGCTTATCGACCGAGTTCTCCCAGTCGATGTCGAAGAGTTGCTCCATCACAGCGGCGATGCGGTCCACATCATCGGTGTATAAAGTGATAATGCGTGCACCGAGAATGTCGGTGATGTCACTCAGCGTGTGGTATTTGTCCCCTTTGTTTTCCAACTTGCCGGCCAGACTCTCACGGTCCTTGATACGTGTGACGACAGCCGTTACCATCAGTCCGTTATTGCTCAAGGCGTCTTGTAGCGTGATTTGTACGATGCGCTCCAGCCTCCGGTAAAGCGGCAACTGCGCGTCATACTCTTCTAAAATCATTTCGGTATGCGGATCCATAATTATTGTATTTCAAAGAGACTGACAAAGCCGGTCATCATGAAGACTTGGCTGATTTCAGCGTTAATATTGCGAATGATCACTTTGCTGTCGTGTGCGGCAGCTTCCTTGCGGATGCTGAGGAAAATACGCAGCCCCGACGAGGAAATGTAAGTCAGTTCGGTGCAGTCGAGAATAATCTCTTTGTCAATGGCATCCAGCAAAGGTTTTACGTCCTCGGTGGTCTGTACAGCAGCGGCTGTGTCCAGTCTGCCTGAAAATCGGGCAATGAGTTGATGGCCGTTTTCTTCGATTAGAGTTTTCATAATTTCTTTTTTTTCGGGATATAAGTATCTCGATTATAGTCTTTTAATTAAAGTCAATACATTTCTGTCATTTTCACGGCGGTAATGAAACTCGTCCATGAGTTGCCGCACGAGGTGTATGCCCAACCCGCCAATCTTGCGTTTTTCCGCCGGCAAGGAAATATCCACTTCTTTCTGCTGTGTTGGATCGAAGGGGATGCCATTGTCGGAGATGGAGAATAGAATCTGCTCGCCCTTGTCTTTATGAATTTGGGCAAACTCGACAAAAATCTGTCCTTTCTTGTTCGGGTAGGCATAGAGCATGATGTTGCTCACAATTTCTTCAATCGCAAGGTTCACCGGCATGTTCAGCTCTTCAGGAATGCCCAGTCCGTTTACCCAATCAGCAAGTTGGGGTATCTGCTGTATGTCGTTGTCCATGATGATGGCGGGTGTCTGGTAACGGACAGCCAGCATGGTGATGTCGTCGCTCTGCTGTGCGCCATCCACAAACGCCTCCACACTCGTCTGCATGTCATCTATGATGGTGCGTGGACGGCTATCGGTCATGGTGGACAAGCACTGTAACATTCGCTGTTCACCGTACTGCTCATGGTTGTTGTTTTCAGCTTCAGTAAGGCCGTCAGTGTATAAGAACAGCAGGTCGTTGTATTCCATCTGAACCGTCTGTGACTGATAGACAAAGTCAGCCACAATACCCAAAGGTAGGTTCGCCACGACATTCAAGTTTTCAACTTTTGAAGTTTGATGCTTGACCAATACGGGGGCATTGTGTCCGGCGTTGCAGTAAGAGAGTAGGCCAGTTTTGCAATCCAAGATGCCGAGGAAGAACGTGAGGAACATGTTCTGTGAGTTCTGTTCCGACAAGGTTCTGTTCATTTCGCTAACGATATTCGCCGCATTTTCCTCATGCGCTGTGATGTAACGGAATGACGAACGTGTCATGGCCATCACCAATGCGGCAGGCACACCTTTGCCACTTACATCGCCGACACAGAAAAACAGTTTGTCATGCCGCACGTAGAAATCATACATGTCGCCGCCTACTTCTTTGGCGGGATTAACCATGCCATAGACATTGATGTCGAGACGGTCATTGAACGGCGGAAACACAGTCGGCAACATCGCCATCTGTATGGTGCGTGCGATATGCAACTCCCTCTCCATGCTTTGATTCTTTTCCGTAGATAACATGAGACGCTTGTTGTCGCGTCCTGCATGCCATACGATAAAAAGAAGTAATGCCATGCCGAGCACCAGCAGGATCTCGGCAATCAGACCAATACGGTTGAGATCGGCAAAAATGACATCTTCAGGAATGATAATCGAGATCTCCCAATCTGTCTTGTCAATTTTTTCGCTGTAAATCTGGTATTTGCGTCCTGATACGGTATCCATGCCCGATACGATTTCCAGTCCTTTGCCGGAACGGATGACGTAATAGCTGTCTTTGTAAATTTGCAAGTATTCCGATATGCGTTGCAGGTAATCCAGCGACAGGTCCACACAGGCAACCGCCACCACTTCCCCTTTTTTGTTATGGACAGGGTGTGTACAACTGACTACCATCGTACGCGCGCCGTATTCGTCCATGTACGGCTCGCTCCAGCAGATATCATTACCATTCAGCCCGTTGTGATACCATTCTGTTTGGAAATAATCATGGTCGGCACCACCTATCTGGCGTGTGTAAATGCTGCTGTCCGCTTGCCGGCTACTGCATATCTCATACCACTTTCCTTTTGCCGGAAAATAATTCTCTTTGCAGGCTATACCAGCACTGCCGACATTCTCTATCGTTTGAAGTAACAAGCGTGTGGAATTGGCTATGGAGTCGGGATGGTCAATTTGCCTTTCGGTTGTGGCTGCCAACATTTTCGTGGCCGCCTCCATCTCCACGGTGACCACGTCGATTTCCAATTCGGCACGGCGCAACTCGCCTTGTGCCCGGTGTTCCGCATCGGCACGAAGTCCTGCACGGCTGTAAAAATACTGGATACAGGAAATGGCTTCAAGCACCACAGCCGCTACCAATATGATCCATATTCTCGTACGTGATTTCTTATTTGCCATAATTCCTTAAGTTGTTTTATCTTCGTTTGCAAAACACAATAAACTGCAAAGGTACAACATTTTCGGGAATAATCAATTTTTTTTCTTTTTATTGGTCAGTGTTTATTTCAAGAAATTCATGTATTTTTGCATCAAAAATTAATGTTATGAAATTATTGGAAGGGAAAAATGCGCTGGTCACAGGGGCTTCCCGCGGTATCGGCAAAGCCATTGCGCAGCTGTTTGCGGCAGAAGGTGCCAATGTGGCAATCACCTATATTCACAATCAGGACAAAGCTGAGGCTGTCGTGGAGGAGCTGATGACCATGGGAGTACAGGCCAAGGCTTATTGCTGTGATGCGGCTGATTTTAAGGCTACGGAACAGTTAGTGGCTCAGGTGCTGGCTGATTTTGGACGTATCGATATACTGGTGAATAATGCTGGTAAAACCGCTGATACACTGATGCTTCGGATGACTGAAACGCAGTGGGACGAGGTCATTGCCACCAATCTGAAATCTGCCTTTAACACCCTTCATGCCTGTGCGCCGGTCATGCTGAAACAACGTGCGGGCAGCATTATCAACCTGAGTTCTGTGGTGGGTTTGTATGGCAATGCGGGACAGGCCAACTATGCCGCATCCAAAGCCGGCATTATTGGTCTCACCAAGTCGATGGCCAAGGAATTGGGTAGCCGCGGTATCCGGGTCAATGCTATTGCCCCAGGCTTTATCGAAACAGATATGACAGCTGACTTGTCCGACGAGATGAAAGATAACACAATGAAAGCCATCGCATTGCGCCGCCTCGGTAAGCCTGAGGATGTGGCCCGTTGTGCATTGTTCCTCGCCTCGGAATTGTCCTCCTACGTCACGGGACAGGTCTTGTCGTGCGATGGGGGAATGTAGGTAGCAGGGGACAGGTTTCAGGTTATAGGGGACAGTTAATAATTGACAATTGATAATTGATAGTTGACAATTGACAGTTTGCGGTGGAACCGCAGCCGCCGCATAGGAGAAACGATGACAGGTGGATATTCCGCCAATTGTGCAAATGGAATGGTGAAACAAAATTTTGCGGTGGAACCGCAGCCGCCGCATAGGAGAAACGATGATAGGTGGATATTTCGCCAATTGTGCAAATGGAATGGTGAAACAAAATTTTGCGGTGGAACCGCAGCCGCCGCATAGGAGAAACGATGATAGGTGGATATTCCGCCAATTGTGCAAATGGAATGGTGAAACAAAATTTTGCGGTGGAACCGCAGCCGCCGCATAGGAGAAACGATGATAGGTGGATATTCCGCCAATTGAGCAGACGGAATAATTGATGTTCGTTATATTTGTTGTGAGGGAATGATGAAAAATAAATTTTTGATATTGCTAATATTGATGGTTACGCAGGTTCTCTGCTCTAATATTTGGGCGCAGAGTGATCCGCCATTGCGTATTGAGCTGCCTACCGCCCAAGATGCTGATGATTATCATTTCACCTTGATGGGGAAGGAGGGTGCAATGGTGTTTTACGAGGGTTTGCAGTTGAGTGAGGATTCTACAGAGTGGGTGATGATGCATTATGACACTAACCTGCAAAAGCAATACGCTTACAACATATACTTGCCTCCCCGGGCCGCTTTCCGTCAGTCGTTTTATGAAAAAGGCAGCTTGTATCTTTTGTATCAGGATGTTGTAGGTAAAAAAGAAATTCCTAAAACGTATATTTCCGTAGTTGATATAGAAGCAAAAAAGGCTGAATTGCACACCATTCAAAATATTCCCAAATTCGAAATCGCTAATCTCAAGGCGGTTGATGGTCATGCCGTGTTTTCTATTGTCATCGATAATTCATACTTGATTTATTTTTATAATACGAAGACGGAAAACTTGCAGCAATTCGTCGTTGCCGATGCAGCAATTATATCGGAGCAATTTATTGAAATAGATACTATTAACCAGAAAATGCTCTTGGGCTTGGGGGTGTTGTATGGCAGCAAGGTGGCCATGATGACCATCTTTGAAACCAATTATGACGGATATTTGCTCAAACAGGTGCCGCTACCTATTTATGAGGACTATTACTATAACACAGCCCGATTTAAACAGATAGACAGTTGCCATGCCATCATCATGGGTACTTATAATCTTACATCAAGCAGAAAATCAGGATTTTATCATTCTGGCGTTTATACTCTGACTTACGATAATTCCGTGATGGGTTATCCTGAGTTTTATAATTATACCAATCTGCATAAGAAAGACACCTTGAAGAACGGCAAGGTGAAAGAGCAGTCTATAGATTTGCAGTTGTTGGTAGGGGATATCATCAGCAATGACAGCTGTTATACCCTGGTTACCGAAGTGTATTATCCTGAATATAACTATACATCAGGCTATTACGATAATTCATCGTATTATTATGGTGGTACATACACTCCTGCCCAGACCACCTTTATGGGCTATCGCTATGTGAATGCCTATGTTACCTGCTTCGACAAAAAGGGAGAATTGCTGTGGGACAACTATTTCCCATTTTCGAACATCCTGACGCGACGCTTGGCCCGCCGGGTATCCATTTATTATTCTCCATACGGTACAGCAATTTTTTATCCCTACAATTCAAATTTAAGTTATTGTTTGATAAATGGTTACGAAGTTGTTGAAAGTACAGAAACCATCCCTATAGAATGCTTGTACAAGAAGGATGCGGTGGAATATTCTCGCGATTTGAATATGTACAACTGGTACGACAACAAGTTCATCATCAGTGGTTATCAACATGTTATCAACAATAGCAAAGGCACCAAAGGAAAGCGCTACGTGTTCTTTATGAACAAGTTGGAGTACCGGTAGTTAATTAGCAAATTATTTAATTAGTTAATATGCTAATTATCAATGTGCTAATGTGCCAATGAATTAAGTTAAAAACTGAAAACTGAAAGATGAAAGTTTAAATTTGAATTCAGAATTTGAAAAATTTTTCAACTATTAATATTGATTTACCATGAAGAAATTAATGTTCCTGTTGATAGTTGCCTTGTTTGCTTCTTATGCTTTGAAGGCGCAAGACTTTGACTATAAGGCACCTGACTATGATTCCATAAAGCATAGAATGACCGAGGATCCGAATCTTTATTCCTCTATAGAGGCTCGTTTTCTCCGTGCTGACACCTCCCTCAAAAATGAAGACCTCCGGGTTTTGTATTATGGAAAAGTCTTTCGTGAGGATTACTCTCCATACGATGAATATGAATGGACTGACAACATGAAGAAAATCATGCGTTCGGAGCATGTAAAACCGTCCATTCTAAAGCAGGAACTGAAGAATATCAACAAGGCCATTATGAAATATCCGCTTTCAATGGATTGTCATGCTATCAAATATGTGATATGCGGTGAACTTTTCGGAGAGGATAATGATGAATTAATGAACGCGGCGATTAATCTTTCGATGTTGATGGGTGTGATTTTAAGTACAGGTGACGGTCAATCCAAGGAATCAGCCATCCATGTAATTACGGTTTCTGACGAACATACTCTGATGCAGCTGGTTGGAATAGGCTGGAATGAGCAATCATTGATTGAAGAAGAGGGGCAATATTACGACCGTTTTGATTTGGTTGAAAATTATACTGTTGGGGATGAGAATATTACGGTGGGTGATGCGGAAAAATTGTACTTTAACATTACCCCCTGCTTTAAAACTCTTATTTCCGAGCCAGAGCAGTCAACATCGTCGGAAAGCGAATACAGTAACAGTATTGAGATTCCGTTGGGTACACGTGTGACACTTCGTCTGAAAGAGAGTGAAAACAGCACTTTTCAAGCAGCTGTCATAGACCGTCAACCATATAGTGGAGAGAAGGTCACCGATTCGACTTTTTCTTCAGAAAACGATCCTGATATCGTTGAGCTGATTTTCGCGCAAGAGAAGTCTTCGTACAGTGACCACGACTGGGTGTATTTGTCCGCTAAAAGTTTTTATTCCCAAGCTTTATCCTTCGATTCCTTCATTTTGTCCAGTAGTAAAATCAAATTCGAGCCCACCTCTAATGTGGGGTGGTATCCCAAGGTTTTTATGAGAGAACAATGGTTTCCTGGGGTTGCCAAGATTCGTATAGAGAATATCCGTATAATGAAGCAGTAGCTTTATTGCCTATTGTCAAGAATTTGGCATATTGCTTGTAACCTGTTTTATCTGGTAGAGACGATGTCACACCATCTTTTCGGAAACAAAAAAAAAGCCGCAACCTAACGGCTGCGGCTTAATCCGTTGATTCACAATGGGAAGATTATCCGATAGTGATGTTACGTGAGGGTTTCTGCTCCACTTTCTGAACCTTCGGCAGGGTCACGGTCAGGATTCCGTTCTCCACCTTGGCGGCGATATTCTCTTTATCGACATCTTCGGGCAGCGAGTAGCACTGCTCATAGTTGGTGTACGAGAACTCACGACGCAGATAGTGGTGTTTTTTCTCGTTTTCTTTGTGTTCGAATTTGTTTTCAATGGCGACACTCAGATTGCCCTCGTCGTTGATGCTCACACGGCAGAACTCTTTTTTGATGCCAGGAGCGGCAACTTCCATCGTGTAGGCTTTTTCATCCTCTCTCACATTGACTGCCGGTGCGGTTGTGTTGGCACGAGGCATAAAATCATTGTTCAAGAAATCTTCAAATACTGTTGGAAACCAACTGTTTTTAAACATAACTGGTAGCATAATACACCTCCATTTTTAATTGTTAGACATTTTCTTGGGCTGCGTCCGCTTTCGCTTTCACAGCCGCCTCTGACATTGCAAAAGGCGTGCCAAAGCAAAATTTGCCCTTATTTCCTGTTTTTATGGACAAATTGTCCACTTTCGTGACAAGATGTCGGTGTTTGCTGACAATTTTTCCTAATCAAAACGAAGTATTGTTGCAACAAAAAAAGAAAGATTTTTAGTATCTTTGCAGAAAAAAACTATGAAAGGCCTTGTGGTTAAATCAACGGGAAGCTGGTACGAGGTGCGTCAGGAGGATGGCAGCGTCATCCAGTGCCGCCTACGCGGACAGTTCCGTATCAAGGGTATCAAGAACACCAACCCGGTGGTGGTGGGCGATTTCGTGCAGTATGAGCTCGAAAAGGACGGCAATGGATGGATTACTACTATCGAGCCACGCAAGAACTATATCGACCGGAAATCCACCAAATTATCCAAAATTAGCCATCTGATCGCCAGCAATATCGACATGGCCTTTCTGGTGGTCACGCTGAAAGAACCCCGCACCTCATTGGGCTTCATTGACCGCTTTCTGCTGGCCGCCGAAGGTTTTAGAATTCCCGTGTGCTTGGTTTTCAATAAAATAGATTTCTATTCTGAAGCGGAACTTAAGGTCGTTAAAGAATTGGAAGAATTGTACGAAAACATCGGCTACCAGACCTTAAGGACCTCTACAGTCACCATGGAGGGCATCGAAAGCCTCAAGCAGCTCATGCAGGGCAAAACGGTGCTGTTTAGCGGGCATTCCGGTGTGGGCAAGTCCGCCCTCATCAAAGCCGTGGCACCCGAAATGGACATCAAGATAGGGGAGATCTCCTCTGTCCACAACAAAGGCAAGCATACCACCACTTTCGCCCAAATGTATCGCATCGAGGCGGTGGATGGTTTCATCATCGATACGCCTGGCATCAAGGAGTTCGGTCTGATTCAGTATTCCAAAGAGGAAATCCGTGACTATTTCCCGGAAATCCGCCAGTATAACAACTGCTGCCGCTTCGATAACTGCATGCATGTGCACGAGCCAGGCTGCGCTGTTTTAAAAGCAGTCGAGGAAGGTAAAATACCTTCCTCGCGCTATTTGAATTATCTTGCGATTCTGCAAGATGATGATTTGAAAATCGCCGATTGGAAATTACTGTAAATTCTCTGATTTGGTAGTAATGGTAATCTGAGAATTGTTAGGATCGTTGGTAATCAGCGTGATAGAATTGGTCTGTTTGCCTTTGTTACGCTTGCTGTTGTAAGTGATTTTCACCTCTACAGACTCACCTTTCTTCAACACCATCTTCGGGCAATCAATTTTAATGTTGCTGCTGTTGGCCTCAAATTTACGGATAATCAGGTCGCTCTTACCATCATTCTTAATGGTGATAGTTTCATTAGCGGCTGTATTTTGCTTAACTTTGCCGAAATCGATGAAGGTCTTGCTCAAGTTGACGACAGGAGCTTTTTTCAGCTTGCCAGCGCTCAATTTGGAGAAATCTTCCGTGATATTAACTTGGTAGTAGAGCTCTTTCTTGGGTTCGATAGAATCGTTGGTAGTGAAGGAAACAGCATCTTTCACTGCACCAAATTCATTTCTCTTGGAAGCATCGTATTTCAGTACGATAATACCTTCTTCACCACCTTTGATTTCGGGACCGAAACTTCTGTACTGTTCAGTTACAAAACCATTGCTGTTCAGCTTGATCTCAACAGGTTTTGTGCCGAAGTTTTTCACCTGGAAAGTATCCAAATGTTGCTGGGTATTGAGGGCTTCCACCCTGGTAGTGTTGGTTTTGAAACGAACCATACCATTGCCGAGGGTATAACCTTCTCTTTCAAATGCTGATTTCGGTTTCGGAGTAACATTACCCTTGATGAAAATCATGTGAGGAGTGGGTTTCTCCACATTCATTTCAGGTTCATTAGTAGTCACCTTGATGTTCTTGTTGAAAGAACCGGGACGGTTGGCAGGATTGTAAGTGGCATCGATATAACCTCTTTGTCCAGGAGCGATGGCAGTCTTGGTGTAGTTAGCGGCAGTACAACCGCAACCAGGACGAACGGACTTCAAAACGAGGTCTTCAGTGCCGACATTGGTGAAATTGAAACGGGCGGTCACTTTACCGTTTTCTTCACGAATCTGACCGAAATCGTAAGTGGTTTGGTCAAACTGGATTTTGGGCTGAGCAAAGCCGAAAAAGGCCATCACCAGCGCAAATACCGTTAAAAGGATCTTTTTCATTTTTGTTTATGTTTTTGATTTTTAATTATTTATATTAATATTCTCTGATAAATCCCTGTTTAATTTCAAACCTGCAAAGGTACACAAATTTTCCGAATATTATACATTGTGTATAAATATATTTTCTTTAGAGACGCACGGCAGTACATCTCTACATGGATTATCCATTCTCAGCAGAGACGCATCATAGCACGTCTCTACAGGATTATTGCTTTGATATGATAGTTTTTGCCAGTTCATCAATATTTATGCCTCCAAAATTTCCAGAAGACATCAACAGATAGACCACCTTTCCTTCTTCGGGGTTTAAAAGTCTGTCGTTGAGTTGTTTGGAGTCGCTAAATACCTCCATACCAGGACATTGGAAGGCTTCTTTGATCATATCAGCTGAAATGGGAGGCAACTTTTTGAGGGCAATGGCATGTGGGTCGAAGAAGACAATGCTCTCATCGGCCTGGTTCATGGCACCCTTGTATTCTTTGAGGAATTGTCCCGTCAAACTGCTGAAAGTGTGCAGTTCCATGCATGCAATCAGCTTGCGGTCTGGGAATTGTTCACGCACGGCGCTTACCGTGGCTTTCAGTTTGGAAGGTGAGTGTGCAAAATCTTTATAAACAGCACATTGCTCGTTCTTGGCTACCAACTCCAAACGTTTGGAAGCACCCTTGAAACTGCTAATGGCTTTGTAGAAGTTTTCATCGCTGACTCCAACAGCTTGACAAGCTAAGCGGGCGGCGTTCAGGTTGCTCAGGTTGTGGCGACCGAAAATCTGCAACGGCACATCCCCGTATGCGGTTTCCAAGTAACTGATGCCATCGTTGATATGGAACGGGTGAACCGAATATGGGAATTTGTTGGTTTGCGTAATTTTTTGGCTCATCTCGCTTAAAACCTGATCATCGGCACAATAGATAAAACGTCCGTCGGCAGGGATCATGTTGGCGAAAATCTCGAATTGTTTGACGTAAATGTCGAAAGTCGGGAACACATTGACATGGTCCCAGGCTATGCCGCTGATAATGCCGATATTGGGCTGATAGAGATGGAATTTTGGCCTGCGGTCAATAGGGGAGGTCAGGTACTCATCACCCTCGATGACCATGATTTTGGCGTTCTCGCTGAGTTTCACCATGACCTCGAAGCCGGCTAACTGTGCTCCAACCATGTAGTCGCAGTCGATGCCATTCTGCTGCAGCACATGGATAATCATGGAGGTGATGGTGGTTTTGCCATGGCTTCCGCCCACCACAATGCGGCATTTGTCCTTGCTCTGCTCGTACAAGAACTCAGGATAAGAGAATATCTTGATACCTAACTCTTTAGCTTTCAGTAATTCCGGATTATCCTCACGAGCGTGCATACCCAAAATGACGGCATCCAGATCCGAGGTGATTTTGTCGGGATTCCAGCCGATGCTGTCGGGCAGAATACCGTATTTTTGAAGTCTTCCTTTGGCTGGTTCGAAAATCTCGTCATCCGAGCCAGTGATTTCATAACCTTTCAGTTTCAGTGCGATAGCTAAATTGTGCATGGCGCTCCCGCCAATAGCGATAAAGTGGATTTTCATATTTTTAATGTGATAATTGTTTTTATGTGGAAAGATGGTTAGAGTTATGTATTTAAGAAGATTAATAGATTACAGGATTACAGGATTACAGAATTATGAATTTTGAATTTTGAATTTTGAATTCCCCTTCTTTTAGAAGGGGTGCCCGAAGCGCAGGGTAGTATAACTATTAATTGTTAATTGTTAACTGTTAACTGAGCTCAACGGAGTCTCTAAAGCTCGGCACCGTTGCAGTGGCAAAGCCCGCTTCTTTCAAGTGCTCGGCATAGCGTTCGCGGGTGTCGCCTTCGCCATGGACGATGTACATCTTCTTGATTTTCTTTTTGTTCTGACAAGAAAGATACTGGATCAGTTCGTGGTAGTCTGCATGACCAGAGAAGGCCTCGATGGATTTCAGCTCAGCCTTGACTTTGTAGGTAATGCCGAAGATGGATACAATTTTGTCACCACGCATAATCTTGGCACCCAAGGTAGTAGGGGAGCAGTAGCCCACGCACAATATGGTGGTGCGGGGATTCTCAATGTTGTTGGCCAAGTGGTGTTTGATACGGCCGGCTTCCATCATCCCTGATGCGGAAATGATGATGCAGGGGCGGTTGTAAGTATTAAGTCTTTTCGAATCATCGATAGTACGCACATAATGCAGTTTCTCGAAGCCGAAGGGGTCTTCGGAACTTTCCATAAATTCCTGCATATCAGCATTAAAGCAGTCCTTATGCAAGCGGAAAATGTTGGTGGCGGACACTGCCAAGGGACTGTCCACGAAGATTTCCACATCGGGCAGGTCGCCAGCCAATTTCAGGCGGTGAAGGGCAAACACAATGTCTTGGGTACGGCCGATGGCGAAGGACGGTATCAGCAGTTTGCCACGGTTCTGGGCACAAGCATCCTTGACGATGAGGGCCAACTCCTGCTCCGCATTGTCGATAGATGGATGCAGGCGGTCACCGTAGGTGGACTCGGTGATGATATAGTCGGCCTGCGGGAAAGGCTTGGGATCCGGCAGAATGCGCTTGTTGTAACGGCCCACATCGCCCGTGTAACAGAGTGTGCGCTTGCGTCGTCCTTCCTTGAAACTGATATATATGGCGCTGCTACCTAACATGTGACCAGTGTCAATGAATTTCACCGAAAAACCTTCTTCAATGAAAAACTCATGGTCGTAGGGCCAGCTGGCAAACAGCGACATGGCGTTGGCGGCATCTTCCATGGTATAGATGGGTTCCACGGGTGGCAGTCCTTGCTTGCTGCGTTTTTTGTTGAACTGGATGGTATCAGTCTCTTGAATACGGCCAGAGTCGGGCAACATGATGGAGCACAGGTCGCGGGTGGCATGGGTGCAGAACACCGTGCCCCGGAAGCCTAATTTCCAAATGTAAGGAATCAGTCCCGAATGGTCTATATGGGCGTGCGACAGCAAGATATAGTCAATTTCCTTGGGGTCGAAGCCTAAGTCGCGGTTCATGCTGTCGGTCTCTAAGCCTTTACCTTGGTACATACCGCAATCAAGCAAAATTTTGGTGCCTTTCTGTGTGGTTAACAGGAATTTACTACCGGTCACCTCTTCTGTCGCACCTAAAAAATCAAGTTTCATTTTCGAATGATTTTAGAATTATAATCTGCAAATATACAATATTAAATATTGAGGAAAGTCGAAGAGGAAAAGGAAGTGTAAACAACGGATTGTGAATAAGGAAGCGTTAAATCTACAATTCAACAAAAAGTCGTATCTTTGCATCCTTAACTTTTCTAAATCTGCAATTATGGAAGAAAAAGATTTTTGTGTAGGTACCCGCATCAGGCATGATAAATATGGTGAGGGTATAATCAGTGAGAATAAAGATTTGACTTTCAAGGTGGTATTTATACGAGGCGGAGAGGTGGAGTTCTCCAAAATGAACGCCTCTTTTGATGTTGTGACCCCGAACGAAACAGACCATAATGACTCTCGTCCAAGACTGGATATCAAGGAGTTTGAGCGTGCACTGACCTTCATTTTGGGTAAATACAACGCTATTGAAAACCGTGTGGCATTGGGTAAGAAATGGGAAGGCGGCACTATGATTCTGCAGCCAGCCAACCCTGAGCTGAAACCCAAAGAGATTCCTGTGGAGACTTTCTTCCACAAGATTGTGATGATGCGTGACCGCCTCCGTGTGCTGGAGCAAAATATCAATAGCAGCGACTCGCTTACCGATGAGGAAAAGGTTAATTTACAGCAATATATCACTCGTATATATGGTACCATGACCTCTTTCAACATCCTTTTTGATGACAAAAGCGACTATTTTGTCGGAAGTAAACAATAATTGATGACATTATGCTGAGAGAAGACACTGTTTTCGGACCAATACATTCCCGCCGTTTGGGCAATTCATTGGGAATGAACCTGTTGCCCACTGAGGGTAAGTTTTGTAATTTCGACTGCATTTACTGCGAATGCGGCTGGAACAAGGATGGTCGCAATGACCAGCGACTGCCGAAAGCTGCAGAGGTGCGCGAGGCACTGGAAACCAAGCTGATAGAATGTCAAAAACAGGACACCCCCATAGACTCTATCACCTTCAGTGGCGATGGCGAATCCACGCTGAACCCGGATTTCCCGCAGATTATCGATGATACGTTGGCTCTACGTGACAAATACTTCCCCAAAGCAAAGGTGTCTGTCCTGTCCAATGCCACCAGGGTGCATATTCCCGCTGTTTTCGAAGCGTTGACCAAGGTGGACAATCCCATCATGAAAATCGATGCACCCACAAACGAGCTGATAGCCAAGATTAACCAGCCGGCACCGGGGTATGATGTGCAACGTGTCATTACAGCACTCAAGCAGTTCAAAGGCAATTTTGTCCTGCAGACCATGATGCTTCGCAGTCGTAATTTCGACTCCGCCTCGCCTGAGGTCATCAATGGCTGGATGGATATTGTACGTGAGTTACGTCCCCGAGAGATCATGGTTTACACCATCGACCGACCCACACCTGAAGAAGGCCTTCAAAAATTCACCGAAACCGAAATGCGAACCCTCGTTCAACCATTGATTGACGAAGGATTTAAGGTGCAGATAAGAGGGTAGAGTAGCAGTTTTCTTTTTTTTGATTTAAAAATAATTTTATATGTGCAATAAATTTTTGCATATATAAAATTATTTTTGTATTTTTGCGGCAATAATATAAAATAAACGAAAATGTCAATTTCGATTAAATCAATCACAGTAAAAGGTTACCGGAATATTTTGTCCACAACAATTGATCTACAGGATATCACCTGTTTGTTGGCCCCTAACAATTATGGCAAAAGTAATATTCTCTCCGCCATTGGATTCGGGTACAACTTCATGATAGCCCCTTCTGAGAAAAAAACACTTATGATGCAGTCGATTGCGGATATCTCTATTAACAAATCTATAGCAGGGAAACCCTATGTGTTCATTTTAGAGGGTTCATTGGATGCAAACCGCGATTTTCAGTATGGATATCAATTTAATTGGTTTCAGAATAATCTAGCAGGTGATCACATCATTGACGGGAGAATTTTTGGTGAATTTTTTAAAATCCGAGACAATACTAAAGAAAGACCTAAATTTGCCACTATCTTCCAACGAAATGCTGCAGACAGCGCGAAATATCTCCCCAGCATTACGGGACGATGTGACAAGTCGTTGGTTATTGGACCACACGAATTAGTAATTAATAAATTGTCGTACTTTGATGATTTATTTTACCATTCTGACATTGAAGCTGTTTTAGAAATAAACATTCAGGGTATTGATTCTCTTACGAATCCTGAAATGCATTTCGCCCCACGATTAAAGGTTCATAAAAGCGGCACCCGGATTTCCATTGGGGATTGGGTTCCCTCTTACCTTTTCGATTTAAAAAAAGAAGACAAGGGCACATACGATTATTTGTTTTCTGCCATACAGATTCTTTTGCCAAATATTGAATCCATGAAACCTATTCGAATAAGTTTAAGAACACAAGTGGACAAAGATGCTCCTTTCACTTACCCAGATTCATACGACATCATGGTCAAAGAGGTTTACAACAATCAGGCTACACGACTGCAATATCTCTCAACGGGCAGCATGAAAATACTTTTTTTGTTAACTTGCATCATCCGCGCTCGTAAAGAAGGAACTCAATTGTTGTTCATTGAGGAATTGGAGAACTCCATACATCCCAACTTAATGCAAGCACTACTCTCAGTCATTGCTGAAATGAAAGGGGACACTAAGTTATTGTTCACCAGCCACTCACCGAATGTGGCGAAAAACCTGACGGCAAAGCAACTCTATGTTGGTCTCCCGTCTGATAAAGGTGTAGTGGATTTCCGTACGATCAAACCCTCAAAAGTCAAGTCGGTCTTGTCCATAGCCGGTGCTGGGGACATGGCTTTGGGTGAATACTTGTTTGATTTGATGCTTGACACTGAGACAGACCCGTCTCTGATTGAGCTTTTCTTTACACCTAAAGATGTAGAATAGCATGGCAGGACGTAAACAAGATATTCAAAACAAGAAGACAGTCATCGTTATCTTTGTTGAAGGAGATGCTGATGAGCTGATTATCAACAGACTTCTTGATTTTTATCGAGAAAACGGTTGGCGTTGTCATGATGATTTGGAAGTCAAAAACACCAATGGTTTCCCAAGTGAAAGCAAGATGAAGAAGAAACTCTCCCAAATCCAACAGACAAACAACAAAATGCAAGTAGAGTTCAACACGGTGTGCTGCGAATATGACACGGACATTTTCGAGAAAGGAATTCAAGAAGAACCTAATTGGAAAAAAGTAGAAGACAATTTGAAACGGCAATATGACATATCCCATTTCAGTCGTATAAAAGCCAAGACCAGCATTGAGGACTGGATGTTGGAAGACTTGGACGGACTGCTTCAAGCTCTCGGTTTGCCCATAGACACCAAACTCAAAGGCAGTTTAGGACAGGAAAAAGTGAAATATTTGTTCATGAAGAAGAGCATGGTATATGACAGACACAAAGGGAAATTGAAAATCAAACCCATCATTGACAAACTCGACATCGGCAAAATCAGAGAAGCGAGGAAGAAGGAATTGAAAGAGTTTGAGAAATTACTTGGAATAGAATTGAAATAATACTTAAGTATGGATAAACTCAATATGCAAACCACCAACATCGTGGACGAAAACATAAAGCGCATAGGGGAACTCTTCCCCAACTGCCTAACCGAGCGGCTGGACGAGAACGGCAAGCCTGAGACGGCCATAGACTTCGACCTGCTGCGGCAGGAACTCTCGAAGAGCATCGTGGAAGGCCCTGAGGAACGCTACCAGTTCACTTGGCCCGACAAGCGCAATGCCATCCGACTGGCCAATGCACCGACCACCGACACGTTGCGTCCTTGTCGCGAAGAGAGTGTGGACTTCGACACTACGCAAAACCTCTATATTGAAGGCGACAACCTGCAGGTGCTAAAGCTGTTACGTGAGAACTACCTCGGCAAGGTGAAGATGATTTACATTGATCCGCCCTACAACACGGGTAATGACTTCGTGTATAACGACGACTTCGCTCAAAGTGCCGGAGAGTATATCCATAACAGCGGGCAGGAGGATGAGGATGGCAACCACCTCGTAGCTAATCCTGAGAGTAATGGCCGCTTCCACACCGATTGGCTCAATATGATTTACCCTCGCTTAAAAGTGGCCAAGGATTTGTTGAGTGATGATGGGGTGATTTATATTAGTATTGATGAGAATGAAATACGAAATTTGAGATGCATCTGTGATGAAATCTTTGGAGCATCTAACAGGATGGGGACTTTTATATGGAGAAAGAAAAATGGAGGAGGTCAGGCAAAAGAATATTTTGTCGTTGAACATGAGTATATAGTTGTTTATCGCAAGAGTGAATGTGTTTTATGGAAAGATAAAACTATAGAGAGAGATTCTTCTGAATATAACAAGGTTGATAGGAATGGTTCCTTTAAAATAACTAAATTAGCAAAGTGGGGTAATACAGCGAGAAGAGAAGATAGGCCTTCCATGTATTTTCCAATTATTGCACCTGATGGAATAGAAGTCTTTCCTATCTCACCTGATGGGGGAGATGGCAGGTGGCGAGTTGGAAAAAATCGAATGGATGAGATTATTGAAAATGATCTTATCTATTGGGAGAAAAAGCAAGGTTCTTGGGTCCCATATGAAAAAGAGTATTTTGAAGGACAAAGTAAAACGATAAAGGAACGAAGTATTTTGTATGAAGTTGCAAATACAGGTGATGGGTCAAATGAATTGACAGATTTGTTCGGGAAAAAAGATAATTTTGAAAATCCTAAGCCAAGTGTTTTATTAAGGAGATTTATTGAACCCGTAGTTGATAAAGGTTCCCTGATTCTCGACTTTTTTTCAGGATCTGCCACTACAGCACATGCTGTGATGCAACTCAATGCAGAAGATGGAGGCAACCGCAAATTCATCATGGTACAACTGCCCGAAGCAACTGATGAGAAAAGCGAAGCTTATAAGGCTGGCTACAAGAACATTTGCGAAATAGGCAAGGAGCGTATTCGTCGAGCCGGAAAGAAAATTGTTGAGGAGCAAAAAACAAAACAAGCAGATTTGTTCAGTGGAGAGCAAAAGCCTTTAGATACAGGTTTCCGTGTGCTCAAACTCGACAGTTCCAACATGCAGGATGTGTATTACTCGCCCGAGCAGTTCAACGAGAATTTGCTTTTCGAGGACAACATCAGGCCCGACCGTACGGAAGAAGACCTGCTCTTCCAAGCCATGATAGAACTCGGCATCGAGCTTTCGGCCAAGATTGAAAAGCAAGAGCTGGCGGGAAAAACTGTGTGGAGCGTTGCCAACGGCTACCTCATGGCCTGCTTCGATACGGATGTGAACGAAACCACTATCACCGAAATCGCCCGCCAAAAGCCTTACTACTTCGTCATGCGCGACAGCAGTCTCGCCACCGACAACGTGGCGGACAACTTCGAGCAGATTTGGGAGGAGTATAGCAAGGAGACTATTAGGAGGATTTTGTAATGGAGAAGAAACTATCATTCATATCAAATGCTTTGGATGTCGAAATAAAGAATTATTCGGACTGTAGGTTTGAATACAATAAGTGGACAGTGTCTGACAAGTATGTATTGGATGAGAAACAGCCTCATTTGTCCAAATACTTGATAGTTGTTACTTCTCCCAATATTGAAACAGAAGAAGAGCTGAATGATTATAGAATTAGAGGAGAAACGGTGGTTAACAGAATAACACATTTTATCCCATTCTGTGGATTGCCTACTCTTAACGGTCCCAAAAATATGAGTCGAATTAATGGAATGTCAATTATCAATTACGATGACTCCCCTAAGGGTTGGGAAATGAACTACAACAAATTGAAAGAGTCTAATAAGGATCCACTAAAAAAAGAAATCAAAACAAGTGTCTCTATAGGTATAAAACATTATTCGATAATTGACAATTCTCCATTAGAAGAGTTGAAAATACTGATGGACAACTATGATTCGATGGGTGATGAAGTAAAATTTCTCATTTTTTTGAATCATGCTATTTTTACATCGACGGATTCCAATGTGTATATGTTAATTGGAAAAGCTTTGGAAATTATAAATGCCCTGTATCCTATAGAAGGACAAAAAGACAATAGAATTAATTGTTATTTTCCAGAACTAAAAAATGTATATAGGGAACATACCATTAAAGAATTAATAGGATTATCAAACAGCCGTAAGGAAAGCAGACATTATGTGAAGGATAAAGCACGAGTGCTCCCTCATGAATCTTTGAGTAAAGACGAAAGTGCGTTGCTATTCAGATTCTCAACCGATTTAATATTGAATGTAATTAGAGAAAAATTTGGGCTTCCCCATGTGACAGTCTTACGAGAGGACAAATAAACGACAATCCTTATGAAATTCAAGTGTATTGAAGATTTGCAATCGTTGATTGACAACGAAATAGAGGAATCCACAGAGTTGGAATACAAGAGTTCTTTTGCCACGGAAAACCCAAAATGGAAGGAAGAATTGGCAAAGGATGTCAGTGCTATGGCCAACGCGAATGGGGGGACCATCATCTATGGAATTAGAGAAAAAGATGGCAATAATGGTCATTCTATTCCGAGTGTGTTGCTGCCAATTCCATACACGATTATGTCAAAAGACAAGCTATCCCAATTGTTATCATCAAATATCCAGCCTGTAATTGATAATGTTGAAATAACTATAATTGCTAATAATGATAATAGCGGTTTCTTTGTAGTGCAGATTCCTCAAAGCGACACAGCACATCAGAACAAGTTAAATCATCAGTATTTTAAGCGCAGGAATGCCACTGTTGAGGTTATGGAGGATTATGAAATTCGTGATATAATGAACAGAAGCAAACATCCTGTTGTAGATCTCGAATTTGAATTAATAAAAACGATAAAAAACATCACAGAGAAACCCTTAACACAAAATTCTTTCGGTGTACCAGTTAAAGACAAACAATATACAAAAACAGAGTACAAATTACATTTTTGGTTAGCAAACAAAGGCAAAGTGTATGCTAAATATATCAATTATTTTCTCCATATTCCTACAGAACTTTATATAAAAAAACAAGGAATAAAGGATGATTATGAGCTTGATGATTCAGAACATTATTTTGTGGTTTCTGGAAATAACACTGTAAAAGACATAACAGCAGTAAAAGGATATTTTCATACAGAGTATGGACCAATAAGATATGATCCCTTGTTGCCTGGAGTCAAGTGGAGAAAAGAAGAAATTGAGTTGAATTTTGAGAATGTAGAATCCTTTGAAAAATTGCCTCCTATTGCGTATTATTTACTTGCAGACAATGCACCAGAAAGGAAAGTGAAAGTGGATTGGAAAGACATTAAGTTTGTTGAAAAAACTGAATCGGTTATTAAAGACCCTATTAATAATTTTTAATGATATTTCCCTTATGGAGCTCAAAACACGAATTCTGGGAATCTAAATAAAAGATAATCAATTTGTTAAAGAAAAGATGAAACGAATCTACGAATACGAAGACCTGCAACCTGTTTTAGAACAGTTGCTTGAAGACAAGGAATCCTACGATATAGAATTCAAGTCAGCGAAAGGCGGATTTCCCCATTCCATGTGGGAAACCTATTCGTCGTTTGCAAATACGGATGGGGGAGCCATCGTCTTTGGCATCAAGGAGAAAGATGACCGGTTTTATCTGGATGGCTTGACAAAAGAACAGGTGTCGAAATATCAAAAGGAATTCTTCAACGGGATGCACAACAATAAGGTGGTGAATATCCCATTACTGAAAGAAGATGATGTGCAGGCTGTTGAATTTGGGGATGCTTGGTTCATATTTTTCTATATTCCAAGGGTTGACAGGAGTCTGAAACCCGTGTATTGTGGTTTCGAGCCTTATACGGGGACCTATCGGCGCGATCTAGACGGCGATTACCACTGTTCTCGAGAGGAAGTGAACAGCATGTTCTCAGATGCCAATATTTCTGATCCTGTGGACGGTCGCATCATGGAGAATTACAGCAAGGACGATTTGGATTCGACTTCCATCATGCAGTATCGCCGTAAGTTTGAACAATGGAATCCTGATCATGTGTGGAACACTATGCCAGAAGACCAATTCCTTGAAAAGATCAATGTGTTTAGAAAAGATCGAAAAACGGGCCAATACGGTTTGACTTATGCAGGCTTGTTGATGTTCGGCACCTATAGTGCCATTATGGATGCTAACCCGAATTTCTTCCCTGATTATCAGGAGATCCAAGACCCTAAGGACCGTTGGATCAATCGCATCTGCCCTGATGGCAATTGGGAGTCGAATCTGTTCCAGTTTTATAGTCGTGTGTTACCCATTCTCCAAAATTTCCTACCCAAACCATTTATTTTGGAGGGCAACCAACGGAAAACAGAAACGCCCGCCCATGTGGCAGTTAGGGAAGCACTGACAAATGCCTTGGTACATGCCGACTTTACGGTCAATGCTTCATTGAATGTTTATAAATATCCAAACAAAATGGTCTTTTCCAATCCTGGGACGATGCTTATTCCTATCAAGCAGTTCTACCGTGGTGGCGAAAGCATTTGTAGGAACAAATATCTGCAGACCATGTTCTCATTCTTGGGGTCGGCTGAAAAGGCTGGCAGCGGTGCCGACAAAATCATTCACGGATGGGAGTCTTTGAAGTGGAAGCGTCCTTATTTAATGGAAAGAAGCCGACCTAACAAGGTGATTTTGACAATGTCTATGGAGTCGTTGATTGATGAAAATGTCAAGGAGGCTCTACAAGGATTGTTTGGAGACAAGCTAACAGCTCTTGATCATAATCAATTGATGGCGCTGGCCTTGGCATACTCCGAGGAGGAGATCTCAAATGAAAGACTTCAATATGCCTTGGAAATGCATAAAGCTGACATTACGCAGATGTTGGGTAAAATGTGTAAACAGAGGCTGTTGGAGGCTTCGGGGCGTGGAAGGGGAACCAAGTACCATGTATATGGTGTTGGTATACATCTGACGGGTAAGGTCTCAACCTCCGATGGTAATATAGCTCTTAATATGGATACCTCAAGTACTAATATGGATACCTCAAGTACTAATATGGATACCTCAAGTATTAATATGGATACCTCAAGTATTAATATGGATACCTCAAGTACTAATATGGATACCTCGAAGAGCCATATTGCATTTTCCAAGAGATATTCCAGTGGGCAATTAAAAATGCTGTTGAAGAAAATATGTAAAGATTGGAAAACCTCTGAAGAAATAGCTTTTGCACTTGGCCGTGATACGAAATACATCAAAAATTTCGTTCTTCCCAAGATGACAGATGTCCTTGAGAAGATGTATGAAAACATTCCTAACCATCCTCGCCAAAAGTATAGAGCAAAACAAAAGGAGGCTGACAAATGAAATTCAAATTCAAAATACAACAATACCAGACCGATGCGGTGGAAAGCACGGTGAATGTCTTCGCGGGGCAACCCTCGAAGACCAACATGCAATATCGTAGAGATTTGGGCAAACAAAAGCAGCAGTTGAAAGCTGAGTTTGAGGAGGAATATGTGGGCTACCGCAATGCTGATGTGGAGCTCAACTCCAGTCAGCTTTTGGAGAATATCCACCAGCAACAGGTGCATAATGACATCCCGCTGAGCAAGTCGCTGACTGCCACAAACGGTCTTGGAGCTTGTTCGTTGGATGTGGAGATGGAGACGGGCACGGGCAAAACATACGTCTATATCAAGACCATGTTCGAGCTCAACAAACGCTACGGGTGGTCGAAATTCATCGTGGTGGTACCCAGCATCGCCATCCGCGAAGGCGTGTACAAGAGTTTCACCATGCTGGACGAACATTTCATGGAGCTCTACGGCAAGAAAGCCCGCTATTTCATCTACAACAGTTCCAACCTTACCCAAATTGATTCTTTCTCTTCCGATGCCAGCATCAACGTGATGATTATCAATGTGCAGGCGTTCAACACTTCGTTCAAGGAGGGGGCGGCCAATAAAGAGGCCCGTATCATCTACTCCAAACGCGACGATTTCCAAAGCCGCCGGCCCATAGACGTGATTGCCGCCAACCGTCCCATTATCATCATGGACGAGCCGCAAAAAATGGAGGGCGAAGCCACGCAAAAGGCCTTGCGCAACTTCAATCCATTGTTTGTGCTGAACTATTCAGCCACGCACAAGACTTCGCACAACTGCATTTATGCGCTTGATGCCTACGATGCCTACAAGCAACGCTTGGTGAAGAAAATCCAGGTGAAAGGCATCACGGTGCAAAACCTGTTGGGAACACAGAGCTACATCTATTTCGATAGCATCATTCTTTCCAAGAACCATGCACCGGTGGTCAAACTGGAGATTGAGGTGAAAGGCGCAAGCAGTACCCGCCGCCAGCTGTGCAAATTCGAGCAGGGAGATTCGCTATATGTCGTCTCCAATCTTCCCGCCTATAAGGATTTTGTCATTACGGAGATTAACCCGTTGACAAACACCATCCATTTCCAAAACGGTCAATCGTTGCACCAAGGCGAAGTGATGGGCGATGTTAGCGAAAAAGCCATCCAGCTGATTCAAGTCAGAGAAACCATCAAGTCGCATTTCGAAAAGGAACGGGCTTTGTTCCAGCAGGGCATCAAAACCCTTTCGCTGTTCTTCATCGACGAAGTGGCCAACTACAAGAGCTACGATAATGAGGGCAATGAAGTGCCAGGTCCGCTGTGGAAGATGTTTGAAGATGAATATGACCGTTTTCTGAACGAGAATCTTACGCTTTTCGAGGATGACTATCAGCATTATCTGCGGCGTTTTTCGGCAGCGGAGGTACACAACGGCTATTTTTCTATTGACAAGAAAGGTCGTTCGGTTAACAGTGATGTCAAACGAGGAAAAGACACATCAGACGATATTTCCGCTTACGACTTGATTCTGAAGAATAAAGAGCGACTGTTGAGTTTTGAGGAACCGACTCGCTTCGTTTTCTCCCATTCCGCATTGCGTGAAGGCTGGGACAACCCGAATGTGTTCCAAATCTGCACTTTGCGCCACGCTAATTCCAGTACAGCCAAACGGCAGGAAGTGGGTCGCGGTCTTCGTATTTGTGTTGATAACGACGGTAACCGCATGGACAAGGAACGCTTGGGCGATGCCGTACACGACACCAACAAGCTGACCGTCATTGCTAACGAAAACTACAGTTCCTTCGTTGATGCCTTGCAGAAAGAGACTAAGGAAACCCTTCGCGAGCGCCCGACACAGGCTACGGTGGACTACTTCAAAGGGGTTACTGTTAAGGTGGAGGAAGATAGACATACAATTTCGGAGCAAGAGGCAGCCAGCATAGTCACCTATCTATACGAGAACGACTATATTGACGAAAAAGGCAACATCTTGGAAGATTATCACACCGATATGGAAAAGGGCACTCTCGCCCCGATGAGCAAGAAGCTTCAACCCATTGAGGAGCAAGTACATAAACTGATTCAAAGCATCTTCGATCCTGCCGCTTTGGAGGATATGGTGGAAGATGCCAACGGAAAAGCCGAAGTGGTGAACGAACGTTTGAACGAAAATGCTGAAAAGAAAGAATTCAAGGCATTGTGGAACGAAATCAACCACCGATATGTCTATACCGTCCATTACGATAGCGAAGAGTTGATTCATAAGGCCGTTGCTGCCATCAATAGTGAATTGAATGTCACGCAGTTGAAATATGTGGTAACCACCGGAATGCAAGGTGAAGACGAGTTGGATTTTACTGGCGAACAGACCACACGGACGAGAGAGATGCGGGACGTGTCAACCAGCAATGTCCCCTACGACTTGGTTGGTGATATTGCCAAAGCTGCCACTCTGACCCGCCGAACGGTGGTCAGAATTCTGAAAGGCATTCAATTGTCGAAACTGTACCTGTTCAAGAATAACCCCGAAGAGTTCATCCGCAAAGTGAGTCATATCATTCGTGAACAGAAGGCTACAATGATTGTGGAACACATCAGCTACAATCGCACAGAAAACCAGTACGATTCCGACATTTTTACCAAAGAAAAGAGTCGCCAAACTGTTGACAAAGCCTACGAAGCCAAGAAACATATTTTGGATTATGTGTTCCCTGACAGTCAAGGAGAGCGTACCTTTGCTGAAGATTTGGATAAAGCCGAAGAAGTATGTGTATATGCCAAATTGCCGAGGTCGTTCCACATTCCAACCCCAGTGGGCAACTATGCACCCGACTGGGCTATCGCCTTCAATGATGGCATGGGCATCAAGCATGTCTTTTTTATCGCTGAAACCAAAGGCAGCATGGATTCCATGCAGCTAAAAGGCGTGGAGAAAGCCAAGATTGACTGTGCGAAGAAACTCTTCAATGATGTTTCCACGAGTAAAGTGAAATACGGATTTGTAGATTCCTACAGAGAGTTGTTGGAGATGATGGGTTCTATATGATAAGCCGGATTAAATACTGCATCTTATTTTATCTCCAACTTCGGCTCCTCTAAGCGTACCCGCAGCCATTGGAGGAGCTTTTGTTTCTGCTCGTTGCTTAAGCTGTGAGTGCTTTCGATGAAAAGGGTAGGGATGGTGTCGGTTTTCAAACTTTTGGTGTCTGTGTAAACCAACTTAACTACCGAAAAAGAGGTAATGGATGGATATTGAACCGCTAACTCTTTGGCAATCTGTTGGTTGGTCTTTTCATTGGTGTTGAGTTTGTCTAACTCGCTTTCCAATTCGTCAATTCGCTGCTGATATTCAGCCAGTTGGGCGTCTTTGCGCTCTATGATTTTCTCAATAACCTCATTTTCATTCTGTGAAGAGTAGAAATGTTCGGTCTGTTTGACTATCAGATTGGCATTTTTTAAGCCATATTGGTTGCGCATCAAGGTCTGAATGTGGGTGATCTCTTCAGGGGTGATTTCTTTGCCCACTACCGACAACATGATGCTCTGCTCTTTGTATCCGAATTCTTTTTTGTAGCTAATAAGCTGTGAATGTTCAAAATAGGGCGACTCCTGTATCTCGGTGATAAATTTGTTGGCGGATGTGTTAAAGGAGGTCTCACGGATGACATGCAGAGCTATAATGACACTGGGAATGACAACAATAATGGAGAAAACACTGATGGACCGTTTGACCAGTTTTTCACGGGCTTTATTCAGATATTTCTTTTGAGGGAAATGTAAATATTTGACAATCAAAAAGGTTGCAAGAGCAATAAAGAAGGAGTTGATGAAGAAAAGATAGAAGGCTCCAAAGAAATACCTAAACTGTGCGGTAGCCAAACCATAGCCTGCGGTACATAACGGCGGCATCAAGGCGGTGGCAATGGCAACACCTGAGATGACCGTGAAAGGCTGCGATTTTCTTGAGGTGGCGACAATGCCGGCGGCACCACCGAAAAAGGCGATCAGCACATCAAAAATGGTGGGTCTGGTACGGGCCAGCAATTCCGACTGTGCATCTCCCAAAGGAGAAAGAACAAAATAAAAAGTTGAGGCTAAAAGGCTTATGCCCACCATGACCAAGAGATTCCGCAAAGAGAGCCTCAACATGTCACTGTCAGTCGTACCAATGGCTAAACCTATGCCCATGATAGGTCCCATGAGCGGCGAAATCAACATGGCACCGATAATGACCGCCGTGGAATTCACGTTCAAACCCACAGAAGCGACAATAATGGCGAAGAAAAGAATCCAGACATTAATGCCCTTGAAGGAAATCGCACTGTTAATGCTGTTGACTGTGGCCTCATAGTCCGTATCCTCATGAATACGGATGGTCCGCTTGACCCATGCCAGCGTGTCCCGTAGAAACTTATTCCACTTGGAATTCTCGGGCTTTTTCCGGACGGTATCCTCCTCAGGCACTGCAGCTGTTGTGTTATTCTCCTCAGACATTATCTTAAATTAATAATTGATAATTAATAATGAATAATGGACAATGAATAATAACTATTAATTATTAATTGTTAACTGTCAACTGTATCGCCTCTCGTATCTCCTCAATACTCAGCTTCCGCTGTTCTCCGCTGTTCATATCTTTCAGTGTATAAACATTTTCTGCCATTTCATCGGCACCTGCCATGATGACGAAAGGTACGGCTTTGGCGTTGGCGTAGGTCATCTGTTTGCCAATCTTGGCTTTTTCGGGATACAACTCCGACGCAATATCAGCTTGTCTCAATACCTGCAGGCCTTTCAGGGCATACAGCTCTTCTTTTTCTCCAAAATTGATGAACAAGGCCTTGATGGGGGAGTCGATGTTGGTGGGGAAGAGATTCAACTCATTGAGCACATCGTAGATACGCTCTGCTCCGTAGGAAATACCCACACCCGACATGTTCTTCAGACCAAAAATACCGGTCAAGTCATCGTAGCGGCCACCGCCAGAGATGCTGCCGATGGACACGTTCTGTGCTTTCACCTCGAAAATGGCGCCAGTGTAATAGTTCAAGCCACGGGCCAGGGTGATGTCAAGCTCGATTTCCGCCTTGATATCCATTTGTGAAGCATAGGCTAACATCTGGCGAATCTCGCTCAAGCCTTTTTGTCCTATCTCACTGTTAGCGAATATTTTATCTAATTGAGCCAGTTTTTCCTCGTTGCTGCCGCAGAAGCAGAAGAAGGGAGCCATTTTGCCGATGGCTTCACAGCTCAAACCACGTTCCTTCAGCTCTTCGCAAACCTTGTCCTTGCCGATTTTATCCAACTTGTCGATGGCGGTGCAGATGTCGGTCAGCTTGTCGGCTTCGCCTACCACTTCGGCAATGCCAGAGAGGATTTTGCGGTTGTTAATCTTGATGACTACAGGTATTCCAAACGACTGGAAAATCTCATCGGTAATCTGCATCAGCTCAGCTTCGTTGAGCAGGCTGGTGCTGCCAATGACATCCACATCGCACTGATAGAACTCACGATAGCGACCCTTCTGAGGTCTGTCGGCACGCCATACAGGCTGCATCTGGTACCGCTTGAAGGGGAATGAAATTTCCGCCTGATGCTGCACCACATAGCGGGCAAAAGGCACGGTCAGGTCGTAACGCAAGCCTTTCTCGCAAATCTTCGAGGTCAGCTGATTGCTGTTAAGGTTTTCAAAATCAACGCCTTGCTTGAAGTCGCCAGAGTTCAGCACCTTGAACAGCAGGCGGTCGCCCTCCTCACCATATTTGCCCATTAGCGTGGATAAATTCTCCATAGAAGGTGTTTCAATAGGCAGAAATGCGTGCTTCTTGAATACGATTTTAATGGTGTCGAAAATATAGTTGCGCCGAATCATCTCAGTCGGTGCGAAATCTCTTGTTCCCTTTGGTATTGATGGTTTTACCATAATTATTGTTGATTTTGGTATGCTAATCGCTGTATGCGGCGGTTGCTGTATGCGGCGGTTGCGGTTCCACCGCAACTATAAATTATTAATTGTTAATTGTTAACTGTTAACTAGTGCAGTATCTCCCACAACTTATCCTTCAACTGCGTTAAATTCTTCTGCGCATGGGCGGAGATGAAAATGACGGGGATATCTTTGGGCACTTTCTTCTCCAGTTTTTTTAGTTCTTCCTCGGGCATCAGGTCGCATTTGGTGATGGCCAGCACCCGTTTCTTGTCCATCAGCTCCTCATTATAGGCTTTCAGCTCATTCAGCAGGATCTGGTATTCTTTCTTAATGTTCTCCGAGATACAGGGCACTAAAAAGAGCAAAGCGGCGTTGCGCTCGATGTGACGCAGGAAACGCAGGCCGATACCCTTGCCTTCGGAAGCACCTTCAATGATGCCGGGAATGTCGGCAATAACGAAGGACTGGAAATTTCTGTAGGCCACCATGCCCAAATTGGGTTTGAGGGTGGTGAAGGGATAGTCGGCGATTTTGGGACGGGCATTGGACAGTGAGGAAATGAGGGTTGATTTTCCTGCATTAGGAAATCCCACTAAACCTATGTCAGCCAATACTTTAAGTTCCAAAATAAACCAGCCTTCCTGTCCCGGCTCGCCAGGCTGTGCGAAACGTGGTGTCTGGCGGGTAGCGGTTTTGAAATGCACATTGCCTTGACCACCGCGGCCTCCGGGCAGCACCACAAACTCTTGGCCATCTTCCAGAATCTCGCCGATAAACTCATCGGTTTCCGCATCTTTTACGATGGTGCCGAGGGGTACTTCCACGTAGGCGGTCTTGCCGTTCTTGCCGAAGCACTGGTTGCCCTGTCCGTTGGTGCCGTCTTCCGCCATCACATGCTTGGTATAGCGCAGGTGCAGCAAGGTCCACAGGTTGCGGTTGCCACGCAAGATGACATCGCCACCGCGGCCGCCGTCGCCACCGTCAGGACCCGCTTTGGGGTCATGGGCGGTACGCAACAGATGTGCGGAACCAGCTCCTCCGTTACCCGAACGGAAGAATATTTTCACATAATCGATAAAGTTGTCGTTTTCCATGTTTTAGAATTTGCGACTTCCGGGTTTTACGTATGGAAGTCCCTGTTTGCACAAAGGACAGTTGTCGGCTTCCCAGCTCTCAATGTCCAGTTTTACTGCACCATACACAGGGTAGGGGATGGCCTGTGCACTGCGGTCCACAATGCAGGCGATGCCAATCACTTCGGCACCGTAGCTTTTCAACACCTCAATGGTTTCCAAAGAGGATTTGCCGGTGGTGACCACATCTTCGGTAATCAGCAGCTTCTGTCCGGGTTTCACCTCAAAACCGCGGCGCAGTGTCATCTTGCCGTCTTCGCGTTCGGTGAAAATGGCAGGAACGCCCAGCTGGCGGCCCAGTTCGTAGGCTACGATGATACCGCCCATAGCGGGACCAACCACCATGTCAATTTCCTTGCCTTTCAGCTGCTCAACGACGGTAGCCAACACGCGTTCGGCTCTGTCAGGATATTGTAACAACTTGGCACACTGACAGTAACGGTTGCTGTGTCTGCCTGATGATAAAAGAAAATGGCCTTCCAATAAGGCTTCTGCTTGTTTTAATTCGTCAATAACGTTTGTCATAATATTATTTTGTTTGTATTTTATACTTTTAAAAATGCAAATATACGAAATTTATCAATTTGCCAATAATTTTAGGGAATTGGGATTAGGGTTTTGTGTGAGTCTCGAATTTCGTGCTCAAGGGGAGTTTTAATTCCCCTTCTTTTAGAAGGGGTGGCCGAAGGCCGGGGTAGTTAATTCTGAATTATCAATGTGCCAACATGCCGATTAAACATTCCCCAATCTGTTTTATTGCTTTAAATTCAGAATGTTAAATTTCAGTGCCATTCTCAAACCAACAATTGCGGGTGCCATGTAATCGATGGAACTATAATAGGCACGGCTCATCCAGAAATACTCGAAGAAAGGCTCCACACGCAGCACGAAACGAGGTGAGGCATGGTAACAAAAACCTAATGCACCATAAATGCCAAAAGAGTAGATTTTGTCCGTGCCATCTTCGAGTCCATTGTTGAATTTGAAAATATATTTTGTCACATAGCCTCCAGAAAATGCCAGAGAGTAATTGTTATTGATACGATAGGCATACCCTAAGATCGTCGGCATATCAAGGGCAAGAGATTTAAATGTTAATCTGTTGCCATAGTTGAAGTCGTTGTTGCTGATTAGAAAACCGTATTGGAACATTAAAACGCCATGGGGCAATTTCCAGTCGAAACCTACCAACACTCCAGCCGAATACAAGAGTTTCCGCTGTATGCCGTAATCTATTATGTCATTTTTGTGGTATATGCCAAAATTGAAACTGCCTGATGCCTCAATGGTGGGACTGACAGCATATTCTTTCTGCATTTTCTTTTCCTGTGCTGAAACGGAAAGCAAGCACACCACACAAAGCAAAAGTAATATTGTTTTTTTCATTTTATTCTGATTTTGAATCTGCAAATATACATAAAATCCCCATATCATTTTTTGTTGATGTTAATCTCTATGGGAATAAAATGAATAGGTTACAGGGATAGAAGTTGAAAACTGATAATTAGAATATTGACTAATTTGCTAATTTGCACATTGATAATTAGCACATTAAAATCCTTTGCCCATTAACTAATTTGCCAATTTGCTAATTTGCTAATTTTTTTTTGTATCTTTGCAGATTAAAAATTTCTGGAACATTGAATAAGGTTGATATTGAAAAGGCTCGCACGGCCATCGCAAAGGCAAAGAAGATTGCCATTGTTTCGCATTACAACCCCGACGGTGACGCTATCGGCTCTTCGCTTGCTTTATACAATTTCATGGAAAATGAGGGCAAAGAAGTGCATGTGATTATTCCCAACCGTTTCCCCGATTTCCTGGCTTGGATGCCTGGTAGTGAGAATATCGTGGTGGAACAGGGACATGGCAGTTTGGCCAAAAAAATCTTGAAAGAAGCTGATTTACTTTTTGTTGTGGATATGAATGCCCCGCATAGAGCAGGCAAAGCATTGGAAGGCCAGATTATCAAGTCCAAGGCCTACAAGATTCTCATCGATCATCATGTGCATCCCGATATCGACTGCGATGTCATGTATTCTTGTTCCAAAACCACCTCTGCTTCAGAACTGGTCTATAATTTCTTATATAAGAAACTGAAATATGGCAAGGAAAAACTGTCGTTAGCCATTGCCCAGTGCCTGTATGTGGGCATTATTACCGATACCGGTTCGTTGACTTATTCGTGCAATTATGCAGAGACTTATACTACTGTTCATCAGTTGATTAAGAAAGGCGTGGATGGCGAGGAAATTCACCGTCTGGTATATGACAATTATTCTGAAAGTCGCATGAGATTGCTGGGGTTGTTGTTAAGCCAGCGTATGAAGGTGATGAAGAACAAAGCGACTTCCTATACTTATCTGGATGCCGATGACCTCAAACGGAACAATTACAAAACAGGCGATACAGAAGGTTTTGTAAACTATGGCCTGTCAATGAATGGCATTATTTTCACGGCATTTTTCTCCGACAGAGGTGACCGCATCCATGTGTCTTTCCGTTCCAAGGGTACATTTGATGTCAACCTGTTTGCCCGCAAGCATTTCAATGGTGGAGGTCACCGCAATGCCTCAGCAGCTGACTATTTTGGTAAACTTGAAGATGCCATTGCTCTGTTTGAACAAGTTTTGGATGAATATGAAGGAACGCTTTATTAAGTTGACTACCATTGTTTTATCAGTATCCATGCTGATAAATTTCACAGCCTGCCGCCAGAAAGCGACGGGGGTGGTCAATGTGCACAGTTCGGAACCTCAGGAAGAAGTCTTTGACCCATACGTGGAAGGCAACAAACGTATTTTGGCGCTGGAAACGGAGGAAATAGAGCTGGTTATCAAGCGTCACCATTGGAACATGCAAGAAACCGGAACAGGCTTGTACTATGAGCTGCTGTCACCCGGAACTGGTGAGTGTTTTGTGGAAGGCGACAGCGTGGCCATGAAATACACCATTGCCTTGTTGTCGGGAAATGTCATATACGACTCCGAGACCGATGGTGTTAAGACTTTCAGAGTGGAGAAAAGTGAGGAAATTCCGGCCTTGCACGAAGTGGCCAAACTGGTGTCTCCTGGAGCCAAAGTGCGTATGGTGGTGCCATCTCATTTGGCATATGGAGCAGGAGGGGACGGAAACAAAATTAAAGGCAGGGAAGCCCTGATTATGAATATTGAAATCATAAATCACTAATTTATAATATTTTAAAAGAAAGAAAAATGAAGAAAACTATTTCAAAAATCATGTTGGCCTTGTTGGCTGTGGCATGTGTGTTCAATTTCAACTCTTGCAGCAAGTACAAAGGATACAAGTTGGACAAGGAAACCGGTATTTATTACAAATTTCATATATTGAATAAGGATTCCGCGCAAGTACAGACAGGTGATGCGTTGCTTTTGCAATGTCAATGGGCACTGAAAGACTCCATTTTACAGCCTTTCATGCCTATTCAGGTACTGGTTGAAGAATCCAATTATAAAAGTGACGTAAACAATGCTTTCAGAATGATGCATTTGGGTGACAGTGCCACATTTATTTTCGATGCTGATACATTTTTCTACCACATGGGTATCGAAAAACCTTTTGAAGAAAAAGAGTTGTATCTTACCTTTAAGCTGAATGAGATGATCCCCAAGGCCGAAGTGGATGCTATCATGGCTGAGCAGGAAGCCCAATATAATGCCTATATTGAACAGGCAAGAGTAGTGGAAGATTCATTGATGCAAGAATACATTGCCAAGAACAAAATCAAAGTGGCTCCAACAGCAAGTGGTTTGTATTTTATTCCCAAGAAAGCCGGAAAAGGCACCCAAGCAATGGCAGGTCAGAAAGTGGCTGTTCATTATGTAGGCAAATTGCTGGATGGCACTGAGTTCGACAATTCCATCAAGCGTGGCGAACCTCTCGAATTCGTCTTGGGACAAGGTCGTGTTATTCCAGGCTGGGATGAGGGTATTGCTATGATGAAAGAAGGCGAGAAGGCTGTTCTTTTGATTCCCTCCAAGCTGGCATACGGCGAAAGCGGCAATCAGGTTATTCCTCCATTCAGTCCTCTCGTATTTGATGTGGAACTGGTAAAAGTAGGAGAGTAGTATTTATCTAACATACAAAAAAAGGCGTTCAATTGAACGCCTTTTTTTGTTGTATAAAAAATGCATGAGCTTTTGTGGCATATATTAAGAATTTACTTCTTTATCAACTTTAACCAATCTTGGTCGTTGCTATTTTCGTAACGGTCGAGCTTGTCGAAAAGTTCGTCCAAATCGTTTGCCACAATCAACAAATCGTAGTGGAATGGGCGAAGGAATCCGTCGGCTCTGAAACGCTCCAACTGGGCAACAAGATGGTCGTAATATCCCTCGGCATTGACAATGGCTATGGGTTTGCTGTGCAATCCCAACTGGGCATCCGTCATCATCTCAAAAAACTCATCCATAGTGCCATACGAGCCTGGCAGGATAACAAAGCCATCGGCGGAGGATTCTAAAAGCTGTTTGCGCTCGCTCATCGAATCCACCAAAATCAACTCGTCTAAGCTGGTGTCAATAACACTGCGATTGGAGAAAAAGTTAGGGGCAATGCCCACCACCCGTCCACCTAAGGCACGGGCAGCATTGGAAGCCTCTGCCATCAATCCGATGGAAGCTCCACCATAATATAAGGTCAGCTGCTTTTCCGCGCATCTGCGACCAAAATCAGCTGCTAATGTTCTGAAATTAGGATTGTTACCGGCAGAAGAACCACAGTAGAGTGCCAATGAGTTGTATTTCATAAGAGTTGTACTTTTTGAAGAGCAAAGATGGTGACAGATATTAGAATATAGGATAAAATGATGATGGGGAAGGAGCCTAATCTGAAAATGGTAAACAATATAACTGCCAGTATGATAAATATATAGCGGACTTCATTACCCTTCCACTTGAACTGCTTGAATTTCAAGGAAAACATGGGCAGGTCGCTGACCAAAAGGATGCAGAACACCAACATCAGCCCCAATACAGTCCAAAAATCATTGACGAAGGGTAGACGGTCGGCAGCAATAGGCAAAAAACCGATAAACAGTGCGTTAGCTGGTGTGGGAAGACCGTAAAAGTCAGTATGTTGACGGTCATCGTGATTAAATTTGGCTAGACGGAATGCTGAAAAAGCGGGAATCAGAAAAGCAAGATAGGGGAGAAAATGTATCCATTGGTTGGTGGCAAGATTGGGAGGAAGATTCAGCAGACATTGCTCCAACCAAACAAAGACAATCATGGCCGGTGCACCGCCGAATGAAAACACATCCGCCAAAGAGTCTAAATCAACACCCATGGGCGACTGCACTTTTAGCAAACGGGCTGTGAAACCGTCAAAAAAATCAAAAACAGCCGCGAAAATGATGAACAAAGCGGCCAGCTTCAGAAAACCGAAATGCAAGGACATTACCATCGAGATTGCTCCGCAGATGATGTTCATGCAAGTGATGTAGTTGGGGATGTTCTTTTTCATAAATGTGCTAATTATCAATGTGCTAATGTGCCAATTTATTGAGTTGAAAACTGAAAACTGAAAACTATTAACTATTAACCACTAATCACTGACCCCTGAAACCTAACACCTAAAACCTATTAATTGTTAATTATTAATTCTCTTCACGAACAGTTGCGCGTTCTCAAAGCGGGTTACCTCGATAGGATCGCCTTTGTCTATAAATCCCACTTCCGAAGTAGCGTCTAAGTACTCGCCGTCAATTTCTATTTTCCCGACAGGTCGCAATAGGGTAGAGGCAATCCCCTGTTTTCCAACATATTGTGCCAACTGCATATCCTGTGCCACAAAGCCCTTATCTGTATCCATATTTGTTTTCAGTGCCAGCGAACCATAGCGTGTGTCGGCGGTAATGAGTTTTTTCCCTAACCATAGTGAGAGTAAAAATCCAGCGAAACAAGCTGCTATCACCAAAAACAGATATTCAATAAAAAGTTCAGGAGCTGAAAAACTGAAATCAAAACCAATATTAAAAGTCATGGTAAGAACCAGTGCCGCCACCATCAGAATGATGCCAGAGATGCCGGTAACACCGAAGCCCGGCACGACAAATATTTCTAAGAGCAACAAGCCCAGACCGACAATAAACACCAGGATTTCCCAATGTGCGGCCAGTCCTTCCAAATAATGGGGTGCAAAATAGAGTAGTGCGGCCACCACTGAAACCAGCAAGGCAAAACCAATACCCGGAGCCTGCATCTCAAAATAGATGCCACCAATGATGAACATGATGAGAATACCGCTCACAATGGGATTAATTAAAAAAGAAATGACTTTGTCAATCCATGATTCTTGCTGATTTTCAATGGTATATGACTGAATATCAGCTTTTTTTAACACTTCATCCATATCATTGGCTTCTGCATTGCAAAAACCGTTCTCAATAGCCTCTGATGTGGTGAAAGTCAGCACTTTACCTTTTTCCGATACGCCTTTAATTTCCACATCCGGATCGACCATGGCCTGGGCAATATCCGGGTCTCGTCCGTTCATTTCTGCCGTAGAACGCATCAGTGAGCGCATATAAGACTGGTATTTGTCGGGCAAAACCTGGCCAGTCTGATCAACCACAGAAGCCGCACCAATAGAACTGCCAGGAGCCATGTAAATGGAGTCACAGGCAATAGAAATCAGCGCACCGGCGGAAGCAGCGTTTTTGTTAATGAAGACGATAGTCGGAATCGGACATTCCAGCAGCGCCGTTCGCATCTTGTCAGCAGCATCCAGCTCACCGCCAAAAGTGTTCAATTCCATGAACAAAATGTCAGCGTCTTGTGCAGTGGCTTGCTCAATAGCTTTGTTTAATTTTCGCTGTGACGGACGCGAAATATTGTCGTCAATTTTGAAATAGAAAATTTTCTGCGGAGATAATTTCTTTGAATTTTTTTCCGTAGATTTGTATTCAAAATTTTTAGAAGAAATTTTGTCGGAAGATTCGTTCTGTGCCTGCAATGGTAGCATCTCGCATAACAGTGCAAATATCAGCAAAATAATGGCAAATCTACGCATTTTTCGGGTAAAATATTTTTCGTATAATTTATATTATGTTAAATAGCATCCCTTCCCCACAATAAAGTTGACAGTTTACAGTTGATAGTTGACAGTTGCGCATCATCATCATATTATCAAAAAAAATAATCCTATTCTGAATTTTAAATTTTGAATTCTTATCAACACATTAACTAATTAACTAATTGATTAGCACATTAGCACATTGACTAATTAGCACATTTATTGAAGTCTTTCCCATTTTCTGAACCACGAGCGAAATCTCAGGCCAATAACACCAAAAATCGCTTCCTTGAAAATTCCTCCGGACATTTTTGACGTGCCTTCCGTACGATCCTTGAAAATGATGGGAACTTCAACAATTTTGAAGCCTAATTTATAAACATTGTATTTCATCTCAATCTGGAATCCGTAACCCACATGATGAATCTTGTCAAAATCGATGGCACGCAGCGTTGTAGCTCTGTAGCATTTGAAGCCCGCTGTGGTGTCATGAACTGGAATACCCAGCATGATGCGTACGTATGCTGAGCCATAATATGACATCAACAAACGCGACATGGGCCAGTTGATAACATTTACGCCTTTACAATATCGTGATCCGATGGCCAAATCGGCATTTTCATCCACACAAGCGGCATATAAACGGGCCAAATCTTCTGGATTATGCGAAAAATCAGCGTCCATTTCGAAAACAAAGTCATAATTATGTGCCAAAGCCCATTTGAAACCATGAATATAGGCTGTTCCTAAGCCCAATTTGCCCTTTCTTTCCTCTATAAACAATTTTTCAGGGTACTCCCCTATCAATTTCTTTACAATTTCAGCAGTTCCGTCTGGAGAATTGTCCTCTATAATCAAAATATGATAATCACCAAGGCCAAATACTGTCCTGATGATTTTCTCGATATTCTCTTTTTCGTTGTAGGTCGGGATGATTACGAGTTTTTTATCCATAACTATTTGTATTTCAATTGTTTATTTTTCAAGAATAATATAAACTGGGAAATGGTCGCTATAGCCACCCTGGTAAGCTCCACCGGCAAAAGTTCTGAAGGGATAGCCGGTATAAGAGCCTGATTGTGTCAGCATAAACTGGCGGCGGAACACCTTGGCAGTCACAAACTTGTAGCTGTTACTTCTCACGGGATTCACTAAGTTGGCAGAGATGATTATCTGATCGATAACATCCCAATTGTCTCTATATGCGTATGTTCCGATACCATCCTGGTACATTTTCCACATGGGGTTGAAAAGGTCTCCCCTTTGCACATCCTTGATTTTCACTTGTGGATGCAGCACTTCTTTCACACTCTTGGAGGTGGGATTGTCGTTGAAGTCGCCCATGAAAATGATATTGGCATTGATATTGGCTGCCAGTAATGAATCGGCTATATGTCTTGCGGCTGTAGCGGCAGCAACACGCTTGGGCATGCTTCGTTTCTCGCCACCGATTTTGGAGGGCCAGTGCATCACAATGCAGTGGATGGTGTCGGTCTTATCCACCACACCGCTCATCAGGAAGAGGTCACGGGTGCGGAAACTGGTGTCGTCGGTCACCACCGGGAAAGCTCTGGTATCCAACAGTTGGAAACGTTCTTTACTGTATAAGAAAGCGACATCCACACCACGACGGTCTGGTGAATCATGATGGGCTACTCCCAGCTTGAGGGGCTGCAGTTTCGGCATGGCCACCAAATCTTCCAACACTTTCCGGTTCTCAATCTCGGAAACGCCGATGACCACTACTCCACCCTGTTCCTGACCTATCAAGCATATCACGGAAGACATGTTCTCGAGTTTTTTCTGATACCTTTCCATGGTCCACTGGTTGCTCCCTGTGGGCAGAAATTCAGCGTCATTAGTAAGAGGGTCATCTTCTGTGTCAAAAAGATTTTCCAAGTTGTAGAATGCAATAATGGCCTCTTTCTTGTTGCCTTGTGCGAAAACAATAATGTTAACGGCAAACAGAAATGCAATCAGTGTTAGAATTTTATGCTTCATAGTTCTATCGAATTATTTAAAATGCAAATATACATTATTTTTTTAAAGAAAATCTATTTTAAAATGGTTTGTATAAAATAGTTTTTTCCTATTTTTGTAATTTAATTTATTCGACTAAAATTGGGTCTATGAAAAAAACTTTATTCTTGTTAGTTGTGTTGCTAATCTCTTGTATGATAGCAAGTTCACAGGAGTCTGGCGGTAAGAAGCAGAAAAAACAACGGGATAAGAAAACCGCTGTGGTCAGTACCGAGACAGATTCGTCGACGGAAAATTACGACCTTACCGAAGGTCAGGAGAATGCGGATAGCGAGACCGACTATGTGCCGGGATTGTTGCACTCCTCCAAAGATGTGTATGATAATAACACCTCCTATACATTCAGTATAGCTTATTTCAAAGCAAGAGGTTATGACAATCGTTATCAGAACATCTGCATCAATGGTTTTCAATTTAACAGTTTGGTCACGGGTCGTGCCACCTATTCCCAATGGGGCGGTTTGAATCATGTGATGCGTTATCCGGAAAACATTACGGGCTTGAATGTCTGCACGTTCAACTTCGGCGATATTGGTGGTGCCGGCAATTATAACACTCGCGCATCCTCCTACCGCAAACAGATCCGTGCGGGTTATTCATTGACTAACAGGACTTATACCAATCGTTTGCAATTCACCTACGCCTCTGGTGTATTGAACAAGGGCTGGTCGGTAGTTGCCTCATTGTCAGCTCGATTCGGTAATGCATTGAGCTATGTGGATGGTGTCTCATACAATGGGTACAGTTATTTTGTTGCCTTGGAGAAAAAGTTCAACACCGCTCATGCCTTGAACCTTACGGCTTTCGGTGCACCGACCGTACGTGGCATGCAGGGCAATTCGGTTGATGAAGCCTACGATATCACAGGCTCTCATTATTACAATCCCAACTGGGGTTGGTATCAGGGCAAAAAACGTAATGCCCGTGTCAGAAACGTGCATGAACCGGTTATCCAGCTTACCCACTACTACACACCAGATTCGAAGCTGAACATGACCACTACGTTGACCGCCACTTTCGGCAGAAACAGCACTACCTCCCTCAACTGGTATGACGCTCAGGATCCAAGACCCGATTATTATCGTTATCTTCCCAGCTATCAAATACAAGATGGTGACACAACCTCTACCTATTGGGATGTGTTGAACGAATGGAAGACCAATGCCAATGTTCGCCAGATCAACTGGGACAGAATGTATGAAGTGAACCAAACAGCTGCATATCAGGGCAAACGGGCACAGTATATGATTGAAAATCGTATTTATGATCACCTGCTTTTGGGTGGTAGCACTAATGCCATTTATACCATAAATGAAAATATAAAATTTGTGTACGGGGTTGATCTCCGTGGTATCAAACAACGCAATTACAAGACCATCGGTGATTTGCTGGGTGGCCTTTACTGGTTGGATGTGGACAAGTATTCAGAAGGCGACTTCCCGGATGATGCCAATGTGCAATACAACGACCTGGATAACAAGGATAAAGAGCTCCATGAAGGCGATGTTTTCGGATATGATTACGACTATCATATTTGGATTCAAAAAGCTTGGGCTCAGGTGCTATTCTCCTATAACAAAGTTGATTTCAATCTCGGCGCTTCTATTGGCGGAACAGAATTCTGGAGAGTCGGACACATGAAAAACGGTCGTTTCCAGGATGACTCAAAAGGTCGTTCGGCAACAAAGTCCTTCTGCGAATACGGATTTAAAGGTGGAGTTACCTACAAAATTAACGGACGTAATTATTTGGTGTTGAATGGTTTGTATGAAAGTAACGCACCCAGCGTACTCAATGCTTTTGTGGCTCCCAGAATCAGAAACAAATATGTTGATAACCTGAAAACTGAAAAAGTCGGTGCCATTGACTTCTCTTATATAATGAAATATCCGGTGGTCACCTTGCGTTTGACGGGGTATTTCACTCAGATCAATGACCAGACCAAGTTGGTCAGCTTCTACCACGATGGTATGCAGAGTATGGTGAACTATTCCATGACAGGTATCGACCAGAGACATTTAGGTGTGGAATTGGGTGCTGAAATCAAATTAGGCTCTATGTTCGCCCTGATTTTGGCCGGCAACTATGGTGATTACCGTTACTCCGACCGTGCCAATGTGACCATCAATGCAGAAAACGGCAGTGACTTTGAAGGTGATGTAAACCGTACGGTTTATTGGAAAAACTACCATGTAGCAGGCTCTCCTCAGGCTGCTGCCACTATCGGTCTGAAATTCAATCACAAATACTGGTGGGTGAATATCAATGCCAATTATTTCGACAAAATTTACTGTGATTTGAACCCTGAAAGAAGAACCACTTTTGCCCGTGGCACCTTAGCCGTCGACGACCCCGCCTATATCGCTATGGCCAGCCAAACTCGCCTGAAAGGCCAGTTCACTCTCGACGCTTCAATCAGCAAATCATGGAGAATCAAAAATTACACCATCGGTTTCAATGTAAGCGTAACCAATATCACCAACAACAAGAACCTGATCACCACCGCATGGGAGCAGTATCGTTATGATTACACCACTTATAATTCCGACAAATTCCAGAACAAATACTACTATGCATTCGGCACCACTTTCTATGCCGGTCTTAATTTCCAATTCAACTAGAATAAGTTAAAACACTGATTATCAATTTTAAAGAAAGAAACGATGAAAAAGAATAAATTATATAGCATATCGCTTTTGTTGACTGTGGCAGTGTTTTTACTGACCTCGTGCAAACGCGAATTGGATGTGGCACCGATAGCTACATACGACGGCAAGGCTACCCATACGATAGCCCAATTGCTGGAATATCATCCTCTCACCGCTGGTTTTACCTACGACACGCTCCCAAAAGGTATTGTGATTCAAGGTATCGTTATTTCCAGCGACAAAGAAGGTAACTGTTACAAATATATTACTATTGATGATGGTACCGCTGGTGTACAAATTAAAATTAACAGCACTTCCCTCTATATGAACTATCCTGTTGGACAGCGTGTATTTGTGAATTGCGACGGTCTTGTGCTGGGTGACTATGGCATGCTGCCCCAGTTAGGATGGTGGGAAAATGACGGCATGGTAGGTATCAACTCCAATGTGCTGTACAAATACATCTTCAAAGACGGGGCTCCCGGTCAAGTTCCCGAACCCATCGAGATAACCTCTGCATATCAGATTCAGGAAAACATGTACAACCGTTTGGTCCGTATCAAAGACTGTCATTTCAAGTATCCTGGACAAAAGTTTGCAGAAACCACAAGCAGTGGAACTTCTAATGATATTGTGATTGAAGGAGGTGGTGAGATTGTTCTCTACACCAGCAGATATGCCGATTTTGCCAGCCAGATGACTCCTGAGGGTACTTTCGACATCGTAGCTATCCTCTCCCGTTTTAGAACTACTAATCAGTTGACACTTAGATTCTTATCAGATATTTCCACTCCTGTAGTTCCTACTGTACCCACAGAAATTGTAGTGTGCAATATGGATTTGTCACAAAATCCCTTGGAAAATGGATGGATCAATAAGACTACCAGCGGCAGCAGCTGGGAATATATGTCTGGTACTGCCATGAGAATTGTCGGTACCGCTGGTAGCAACGACAGCTGGCTGATTTCACCGGTCATCAACGCCACCAACTACGACAATCTGAAGATGTCATTTACTCACCGTTCCCTGAATGGTACAGCTAACCGTCAGGTATATTATTCCACAACTTATACTGGAGGTGACATCAATGAAAGTGAATGGCATAGCCTGAATGTAAATGATTTCACGACTAGCTTTACCACTTATAATTATAATTTGCCTGCCGAATTATTGTCTGCCACAAACTTGAGATTCGCTTTCAGATATAATGACAATACCAATTCAACTTGGTTGCTGTCTTCATATAAAGTATCATCTATCGTTGAACAATAAAATCTTTCCCTAATATGAAAAAAATATATAGCATATCAATTATATTGTTAGCCCTGATTCTTTCTTTGGGCTCATGCAAAAAATGGGAAGCTCCGGAATTCAAAGCCCCGGAATATACCGGGAAAAGAGCCAACAAAACCATTGCTGATATTAAGGCAAGACATACACAATTGAACATGAATGTCACGGACTCCATCTGTCAATATAGCGGTGAACGTTTCGTCGTGAAGGCCGTGGTGGTCAGCTCTGATGAAGGTGGAAACTGCTACAAATACATCACCGTGCAAGACCAAACCGGTGGTATTGAGATTGCTATTGACCAGAGCAGTCTGTTCAATGAATATCCTGTAGGCCAGATCGTTTACATCAACTGTGATGGTTTGGTGGTGGGCGACTACTACAACAAATATCAAATTGGCTGGATTTACGAGAACAGCATAGGCCGTATCAATCATATGATGCTCGGCAAATATTTATCCAAAGAAGGTTTGCCCAGCATGGACAATATCAATGAACTGTCACCCTGTGGAGGCATTTGTGAAATCAATTCCAACGCAGACTTGTCAGCGGACAAAGTCAACTGTCTCTGTACCATCAAAGGTGCTCGTTTCAGCTCCGCTTGCCATGGTTTGCAGTTGGCCACCAACGAGGTCACCTGTGACCGTGCTTTGGATAATTTCAATATTATTGTGAGAACTTCCAATTATGCCAAGTTCAGAAACATCATTATCGATGCCACCAAGGAATATGACTTAACTGGTATTTTGACTATTTACAAAAACGATTACCAATTCACTTTGCGTACTGCGGAAGATATTAAACCGGCCTATGTGGAGCCGCAACCTACAGAAGTGCTTGTTCACAAAGAGGCTGTCAGTGCCAACTCGTTGACTTCTGGTGGCTGGATTCAGACCACAGCAGATGCATGGAAGTATCAGAGTTTCAGCGGCAACGAATTCCTGTATCACCTGCCAGAAACCGGCACCTGTGACGACTGGGTTATCTCTCCCGCAATCACCATTAACGATGCTGACTGCATTCTGAAAATCGAGCACCAGATTTCAGATGTAACTAATCCTGACTACTATCAAGTGTATTATTCCACCACTTATCAGGGTGGTGATATCGACATGAATGAGTGGCATTTATACACTCTTGCCTCCTACCCCACTACTTTCGCTAACAGTAACGCCTTGACACCAGTTCCGCAGGGAACGTTCAGAATAGGTATCAGATACAACAAGTCCACCACTAACCCCGCATCTCATAGATGGTGTATCAAGGCACTTAATTTTTACAAAATAGAATGGAGATAAAACTGAATACTATTGAAGAAGCTATCGAGGATTTCAAACAAGGGAAATTCCTCATTGTAGTAGATGATGAAGACCGCGAGAATGAAGGAGATTTTATCATTGCCGCGGAACATGTAACCCCTGAAAAGGTAAACTTTATGCTCAGCTATGGTCGTGGCGTTTTGTGCGCTCCCATGTCTGAGGAACGCTGCCGCCAGCTGAATCTGGAAATGCAGGTGGATAATGCCTTCAACACTTCGCTGCACGGCACACCATTTACCGTGACAGTCGACTTGCTGGGACAAGGATGCACTACAGGTGTATCCATGCACGATAGAGCCTATACTATTAAGGCATTGGCAAATCCTGAATCCAAACCCGAACATTTTGGTCGTCCTGGGCACATAAACCCTTTGCGTGCCCGTGATGGCGGAGTGCTGGTGCGTGCCGGACATACCGAAGCTGCAGTTGACTTGGCTCGCTTGGCAGGCTTGCAACCCGTGGGTGCCCTGATTGAAATTATCAATCCCGATGGCACCATGGCACGTCTGCCCCAACTGATGGAAGTGGCCGCCAAACACGATATCAAAATCATCACCATCCAGGATCTGATTGCCTATAGGGTGAAGAATGAGAAGATGATACGCAAGGAACAGGAAGTGAATCTGCCTACCCAGTGGGGTAACTTCAGACTGATAGCATACACCCAACTCAACAATAACAGCACACACTTAGTGCTGAAAAAAGGCGAATGGGAAGATGGTGACACCGTACTCGTGCGTGTCCACTCTTCTTGCGCTACTGGTGACATCTTTGGCTCCTGCAAATGCGACTGTGGTGCACAGCTGCACCGCTCTATGGAGATGATAGAGAAGGAAGGCAAGGGCATGGTCCTGTATATGAGTCAGGAAGGCAGAGGTATTGGCTTGGTTAACAAGCTGAAAGCCTATCACTTACAGGAGTTGGGCCGCGATACCGTAGAAGCCAATTTGGAACTCGGCTTCCGTGCCGATGAACGCGACTATGGTATTGGTGCACAGATACTTAACGACCAAAAAGCCAAGAAAATCCGTCTGATTACCAACAATCCTGCCAAGCGTGTGGGCTTGAATGGTTATGGCATTGACATTGTGGAGACTGTGCCCATCATCATCGAACCCAACGACATCAACCGCTACTACCTGAAGACCAAACAGGAGAAAATGGGACATAAACTGAATCTTAAATAGAGGTTTCAGCTTGCAGGCTACAGAAAACAAAACCTGTAACCTGCAAGCTGTAACCTGCAAGCTGATTTATATGAGCCGAACAGAAGAAAACTTAAAGAATTTAGGTCACAAGACCGAATATTCCCAAGACTATGCTCCGGAAGTACTGGAAACCTTTGAAAATCGCCACCCCGAGCACGATTATTGGGTACAGTTCAACTGTCCAGAGTTCACCTCGCTCTGTCCTATTACGGGACAACCGGATTTTGCAGAAATAAAGATTCTTTATATTCCCGACAAGCGTATGGTGGAGAGCAAGAGTCTGAAGCTGTACTTGTTCTCTTTCCGCAATCACGGCGATTTCCATGAGGATTGTGTTAATATTATCATGAAAGATTTGGTGAAGCTGATGGATCCTCGCTATATCGAGGTTGTAGGCTTGTTTGTGCCCCGTGGTGGTATCAGCATACATCCTTACGCAAATTATGGCCGTCCTGGTACAAAATACGAGAAAATGGCAGAATATCGATTACAGAACTACAAATTGAAATAAACACTAAGTCTTAAAGACATAAAAATATGAAAACAAAAAAAAGAGGCACTTTTAAGTACCTCTTTTTTTATTATAACTGTCAACTGTTAATTGTCAACTATCAACTGCTTAGTCTTCGTCTTCTTCACTGCCCATTCCTAACATCTTCATCAGGTCAGGATTGGTATGGATATCCTGTGCGTCAGCAGGCATCATAAAGTCAACGGCTTTGATTTTCTTGCTGGGGATAATCTCTGTTGCTTCAGTAACTATTGTGATTTCCGTTCCTTCAATATCACGTTTTACTTCGGTTCTCAATGGATAGCCAGCTAAGCCAGGTGTTTCCATGAAATTGATATTGTCGCCAGTGTTGAGGGCAGATGAGATATAAACCACGAAGGTTACACTTTCGTCGGTCTCCATATCAGTCTGGGTGACTACCACTTTCTCACAATCATAACCGGCAATATTTTTCTTTTCGCCAGTTTTATTGTAATCATATTTAACGTTTTTTTGTGTTTCCTGCAGTTTCTCTGCAGACACTTCGATGTAATATTTACCCATGCCCATAATATCCAAAATAGTCACAGCATTTTTAGCATCGCCATTGGTGATGTTAATCACACCAAGACCTTCCTGACTAACCACCGTTTTAGTATAGTTGCCAAATATCTGGATACTGTAATCACTTTCACCTTGTGAGGTAATATTCGGATCTTCCGTACCTTCAATGTGGCTGTGCATTTTGATGGTGCCGGCAAAAGGTTTCTGAGCGGAAACGAGAGACACGAAGCCCAACATTACCACTGCCATAATCAAACATACTTTTTTCATAATTTTCTTATTTTAAGTTATACATTATCGTTTTGAGCGTGCAAAAATACAAAATAATTAGCAAATTAGCAAATTGGCAAATTTGTTAATTAGACAATTAAAATTGTTGTTGGTTTATTGTCATATCAATAATTTCTAACCCTCCTAACCTTACTAACCCATTCCTCTCACGTCAGCAAAAATTTTATTTGATTTTTTTGTACATCTTGTTCCAGCGGATTTTGCCCTCACCGAAGGATTTGAACTTATCCAAGGATAACCAGACAAACAATGTGCGGCCAACAATATGATTTTCAGGAACAAAGCCCCAGAAACGTGAGTCGGCTGAGTTATGGCGGTTGTCACCCATCATGAAGTAATAATCCATCTTGAAAGTATAGTTATGGGCTTCCTTTCCGTTGATAAACACCTTGCCATCACGCACTTGTAAGTCATTTAATTCATAATTTTTGATGATTTTATCATAGAGCACAATGGTAGAGTCATTAATATCCACCGTCATACCTTTTTGCGGGATGACAATCGGGCCAAAGTTGTCCTTATTCCAGGCATAACGGGCATCATGTGGGAAAATGTTCATGTCGTAGCTGCCTTCTTTGTCAATAATAGGTTCCACTATCATGCCCATTTTCTCAATTTGATTTTTCTGATCCTCATTTAACCAATATACTGTTGTGGTTTGGTCGATTTTTTGGATATCCTCCTCATTGATATTCAGTGATTTGCGCTTCTTGGCTGAAAGTCCCATACCCGTTGGATCTACCACAAAATATGAATACTGCATTTTCTCAGGGGTAAAGGCTGGCTCGTCATTGATAAATAAATCTTTGTCAATCACTTGCAGCTTATCGCCAGGCATAGCCACGCAACGCTTCACATAGTTCTCGCGTTTATCTACAGGGCGTGCCACCACGGTATATTCTTTTTTCACCGCTTCCCTACCCTTGCCAGGATAATAATCGCCTGCATATTTTGATTTGTAATAGGCCACCTTTTCTGGTGAATAGCGATAATACAGGTTCTCCATCACCTTGCGAGGAGTGTTGGGGTCGAGCATGGCCTCAAACTCACGTACAATGGAGTAATAGCTTTCACTCTGCCGTTCAATAGCCACCGTATCACCATCAGGATAGTTGAAAACCACCACATCATAGCGACGCAAGGGTCTGATAGCCGGAAACTTCATATAGGGCAGTTTAATCCATTCGGTATAGGATTTTGCGCTTTTAGTCAGAGGCAACGTATGATGCACAAAAGGCACGGCAATAGGCGTCATGGGCACACGGGCACCATAATCCATTTTGCCGACGGCCAGGTAATCGCCTACCATAAGGGTGCTTTCCATGGAGGATGTCGGGATGGCATAGAACTCTACCAAGAACATGCGGATAATATAGGCGGCGGCCACTGCGAAAATCAAGGCATCGCCCCACTCTCTCGCTTTGCTCTTCTCAAATACAGGAAGGTCTGCCAGATGAGTGAATTGCTCTTTCCTTGAGAAACCCAAATAAGGCAAATAGATGAAGAAAAATGCTGTGCCTAGAATCAAGGGCAAATAACTGGTTTTCCCGAACAGGCGTATGGTTTTCCATACCATCATGAAAAACATGAATACACCGATAAAGGGGAATACGATTAGCAGCATCCACCACCATGGACGTGACAACACTTTCCGGAGCCAGAACCAATAGTCACCCATCGGAATGAGTGACAGCAAGGGATTGACACCGGCTTTCTTGAAAATGCCCCACAAGCCCACATGCAGTCCTAAAAATGCGATAATCAGACAGATATATACGGCAGTTGTAGATAAGGTCATAATAATTAATAGTTTACAATTAATAATTAATAGTTGACAATGAATGTATAACGAAAAATGAGTTTATTTATTATGAATTTTGAATTACAACTATTAATTATCAATTATTAATTGTTAATTGTTAGTGCAATGTCTTTGAAATCGTAGATTCCCGGGTGCTGAATGAGCCAGAGGGCGGCTTTGACGGCACCTTTGGCTAACTCCACCCTGTTTTTAGCGGTATGAGTCAGTTCAATAACTTCATTTTCAGCTTGATAAGTCACTTTGTGTATACCCGGAACATCGGTCAAACGATAGGATGTGATGGGAACTTCCAACTGGTTATTGTATTGATTTTCAATTATTTTAGCCAAGTGAATAGCGGTCCCGCTGGGTGCATCTTTCTTAGTGATGTGATGAGTTTCTTCGATCTTAACCTCAAAATCCTCCTGCTTACGCATTATGTCAGCAAGCAACTTGTTGATTACAAAAAAGATATTTACACCGATGCTGAAGTTGGAGCCATAAATAAAGAATGCTGATTTTTGCTTGCAGTAATCCATCACTTCGTCCATGCGCTCGTACCAGCCTGTCGTGCCGGCTACCAAGGGAATTCCCGCATCGAAGCATTTCTTGAAATTATCCACTGCCACTGTCGGCATAGAGAATTCGACGGCCACATCAGCGGCAAGGAAATTGTCCTTTTGTTGCTGCCAGTCATCCTCATTGTCGATTCTTGCCACAATTTCCTGTTGCTGTGCCAGAAGGATTTTCTCCACTTCCTTCCCCATTTTTCCATAGCCTAAAATCGCGAATTTTGCCATTATTTGAAATTTAAGGTAAGGTTTACACCGTAGTTGAATGAGGTTTTATTGTGTTGCTGTGCCAAAGAATTCATATAGTTTTGATTGATCTGCGGAGTCACCTGCATTGACAGGTCGTCGGAGATGTCAAAATAGTACAAATGGGCGTCCACCACGGCATCCACAATATTGAGGAAATACAGAATTGTAGTAACAGCTATGGCAATTTCCATTCTTCTACGGTAAGTGTTTTTCGACTCCAGAATATTTGCATCTGTTTCCATTCTGAGATCCGGTCTCAACAAAGCGGTATTCCCATCTCGGCGGTTGATAAACTCTTTTTTATATACTGTCATTTGATGGGCAAAGTCATAGACAAAATAGCCGGAGACTCCCAAGGCCACATAAACAATGGGCAGTTTCCAGTATTTTTTGTTGTAAATCTGACCACCACCAGGAATGATGGACAGGCAGCCGGCCACTGTTGGACTGTGTTTTTTGCGTAATACAGAATCGGAAACAGAAACATGCTCGGCAGGCTTGTCGGAGCTGATTTTGATGCCCTTGCCACGGTGTCCTTCCCTTAATCGAACGGTTGTAGCAGGCACACTGTCTGCCACAGCATTCGGCACATCTGCCTGAATAGCATCATTGGTTTCTGAAGGAGTTTGGATTATAATTCCAGCTGTATCAGACACTACAGAAGTGTGGGTAGAATCAACAGACTGAGCCTGTACGCTTATCGCACACAGACTCAGAATGATTGACAATATTACCAATATTTTTTTCATAAATAGCAGAACTAAAGGTATTTACATTAGCTTGCTAATCATCTGCTTCAAATCCTCGTCAGAGGTGAAAGGGATAACGATTTTACCTTTGCCCGACAAATCCTTGCTGACCGATACTTTCGAATTCAGCTTTTTTGAGATTGAAGACACAAACTGGTTGACTTCGTCGGAGAGGGTGATTTTGATTTTTGTCTTGGCGGGTTTGAATTCCGAGGAATACTTTTTCACCAGGGTCTCAGTTTGACGAACCGAAAGTCCGCCATCTATTACCTGTTTCAAGACCTTCTCCTGCAATTTCTCATTTTCGAGTGTCACCAAGGCACGGGCGTGTCCCATGCTGATCACATTGTCACGCACAGCAATTTGTGCCGGCAATGAGAGTTTCAGCAGACGCAGGTAGTTGGTGATGGTAGTTCTGTTTTTGCCCACCTTGTCACTCACTTCCTCTTGGGTGAAACCGAATTCATCGACCAGTCGCTGGTACGACAAAGCGATTTCAAGGGCGTTCAAGTCTTCTCGCTGGATATTCTCCACGAGCGCCATCTGGATGGACTGCATCTCATCGACAGTACGCACGTAGGTCGGTATTTCTTGTAAACCAGCAAGTTTGCAAGCTCTCAGACGACGTTCTCCCGATATCAGCTGGTATTTGCCATTAGCGATGGGGCGAACGGTAATCGGCTGTATCAGTCCGTAAGTTTTGATAGATTCGGCCAATTCGCGAAGGGCCTCCTCGTCAAATTTGGTACGGGGCTGGTTAGGATTAACTTCTATGGAGTCGATACGGATTTTTCCTACCGAATCCTGTTTGATACGGGCTACGGAATTGGATGCGATGGGAAGGTCTCCCCCACCCAGCAATGCTCCCAATCCTTTGCCCAACTTTCTTGCATCTTTTTCCATAACAATCAAATTGTTAATTAGTTAATTAGTTAATTGGCAAATTAGATAATTATACAGTTAATCAGATAAATAGACAGATTTCATTTGCTAATTTACTAATTTGCTAATTGGTCGAAGGTATAGCCGTTATTCACCAGCAGTTCCTTTGCCAAATTCAGGTAATTGATATTACCTTTGGACTGCACATCATACAGCACAATGGGTTTCCCATAGCTTGGAGCCTCGCTCAGGCGCACATTTCTGACGATGATGGTGTCAAAAACGATGCCTTTGCAATGCTGGCGCACATCTTCCACCACAGCGTTGTTATGTTTCAGGCGGGCGGTGTACATGGTCAGCAGGATACCTTCGATAGTCAGCTCTGGATTCATGTTAGACTGCACCAGACGCACGGTATTGAGCAGTTTGCCCAAGCCTTCGAGGGCGTAATACTCGCATTGTACGGGGATTATCACCGAGTCGGCGGCCACGAGGGCGTTCAAGGTAATCAAACCCAGTGAAGGAGCACAGTCAATGAGGATAAACTCGTATTCATCTTTTAGTGCTGTCAAAGCGTCGCGCATACGATACTCGCGGCGGTCGAAGGAAATCATTTCCAATTCCGCTCCCACCAAGTCAATGGTGGCTGGCATTAGGTCCAGGTTGGGCGTATCGGTTTTCACGATGACTTCTGTCGCGAAGTTGTTGCCGAGCATGCAATCATACACGCTGTGCTCCACCTGCTCAGGATCAATGCCGACACCGGATGTGGCGTTAGCCTGTGGGTCGGCGTCAATCAGCAAGGTTTTGTGCTCCAGCACGGCCAAAGAAGCGGCCAGGTTGACCGCAGTTGTGGTCTTCCCTACCCCTCCTTTCTGGTTAACGACAGCAATAATCTTTCCCATTAGGCCTCCAAGTCTTCAAAATTAATGTCGTCGGTTTTGGGCTCGTTGGCGTCAAAAAGCATGTCATCAGGAATCTTGCCTGTTTCAATGAATTCTAACACGGCGGCCAAGGCATTCTGGAATTTGGTGAAATCTTCCTTGTACAGGAACAATTTATGTTTTTCATAGAAGAAAGTACCATTGTCAGCGTTGAATTTACGCTTGCTCTCTGTAATAGTCAGATACTTCTCTTCGTTTTTTGTGGTCTTCACATCGAAAAAGTAGGTACGCTTCCCTGCTCTAACTGCTCTTGACAAAACTTCATTTTTTTCTAAATTTTCCATCTCTAATCTTTTTCGTTAATATTAATAATAAGGTGAATTAATTTGCAAATATACTTTTTTTCTTTTTTCTAAACGTATAAAAGTCAAAAATATTTTAATTTTTATCTGCGACCTTGCTTTTTAGCCAGCTCCTGCTGCTGCTTAACCATCTCTTCCATACGTTGTTGCCATTTTGATTTCTGGACAGGCTTCTTCATGTTGGCCAACAACCGGGCACGCAGTTTGTCCTGGTTGACGGTCAGCATGAAAATACCGTTCTGGGCAAAGGTTATCAGGTTGATTAACAAGTAGTAATATGTCAAACCTGAGGAGAAGCTGTTGAACATGAACAAGAACATGATAGGCATGATGTACATCATCCATTTCATCATTTTCTGCTGATCGTTATTGCCTGTCGCAGGAGTCATCAGCTTGTTGTTCATGTAAGTATAGGCAATTGTGGAGATGGTCATCAGCAAGGTGAACAAACTCACATGGTTGCCGTAAAAAGGAATGTTAAAACTCAAATCCAAAATGGAATCGTATGACGAGAGGTCGTCTGCCCAAAGGAACGACTGTTGGCGCAATTCGTAAGCGGAGGGGAAGAAACGGTACATGGCGATGAGGATGGGCATCTGAATTAATGCCGGAAGACAGCCGGCCATAGGACTTGCCTTGGCACTCTTGTATAAAGCCATCGTTGCTTGCTGCTTCTTCATCATCTCGTCCTGATTTTGGTCAGCTTTGGGAAATTTCTTGTTAAGTGCTTCTATTTCAGGTTTTAACGCTCTCATCTTAGCGGATGAGATATAAGTCTTGTAGTTGACGGGGGTAACCAGCAATTTGATGAACAAAGACAAAATCAGAATGATGATACCATAGCTGATACCATAGCTTTCCAACCAGTTGAATACCGGGATGATGATGTAGCGGTTGCACCATTGCAGCAGGAAGAATCCCCAACCCAGCGGCACCTGGCGTTCCAGTTTCAGGTCATATTCTTTCAGCAGTTTGTACTGGCTGGGACCGACATACATCGTCATGTCGAAAGAGCTGTTGTCCAAGTTGTCAACTCTGAAATCCAAATCAGCCGACATGGTCTTCAGGTAAGATGTCTCGCTCTTGACGGGCACGTTCACCTCTAACGATGCCGTGGAGAATTCCGCTGATTTGGCAATCAATGTAGAGGTGAAAAACTGCTGTTTGAAGCCCACCCATTTCAAAGGTGAGGAAAAGTCCTTCTTGTCGTTTTTCCGCTCGTCCAGGTTGCTGACATCCTGCACATTATCCATGTAGTAAATGGTGCTCATGTCTCTTTCAATCTGGTAATTTCGCTCCTGGCAGGTCAACTGGGCATTCCATGCTATCGTATAATCCAAGTTGTTGGCATACAGATACTCGGACATATTGACGAAGTTGATTTTGAAGCCAAAATGGTAGTCGTTGGGATAGAAAGTATAGAGATATTCGATGTAGCTCTTTGCGGAATCTGGAGCTCCGGCGGGATATACTTTCAGCGACAATGTGGCACCACTACCCTCACTCACCACCAATGAATCTGTAATATCACTACTGAAAGTAAGGTCTTTGGAATGAACAATAGCCTGATTTTTCAGCATCAGGTCGATGTTGACACTGTTGGCATCTCCGTCAAACAGTACCACACGCGGTTTCACCGAATCCTTGGGGGCAAATTTGTAGGCCTCCTTCATCTCAATTCTCTTGAGATAACCACCTTTACGGGCGAAAGTGTAAATCGCCTTGTTGGTCACCACCTCGAAATCACCGTTGGCGGCGTCTGCCGGCATTTGGAAGGCGACGGCATACAGTGGAAGTTTTTGTTGTTCAGCCGCACGGTTCGCTGTTGAGTCGGCATTTGTGGCGGCATTGTTAGTTGTTTCCAATTGGCTGGCCATTGAAGCGGCCACAGCGTTGGCGATGGAATCTTCTCGTGCTTTCTCTTCCTGTGCCAACATTTCTTTCTCCACTTGCTCCCGATGCTTGGCATTCTTCTGCGAGGTGTAAAAGCTGAACCCCATGAATAACGCGAAAATCAAGAGCAATCCAATAATCGTATTCTTATCCATTCTATTAAAAAAATTAGCCTGCAAAGATACGAAAAAAATCCGTTACTTTTCGCTGTGATCGAAAAGTAAGCATTGAGATTCCGCCTGTCGCTCCGCTCCATGCTGAATGGCGGACACTTGATAATAGGACAGTCCTACTATGACGCTTGCAGGAAACTGCCAAAATGTCAGCCTTGCACTTTGGCACAAATTTTGCTTTTAACCTGGCGTTATTTTCAGATTAAAATCAATAAAAACTATAAATTATGTCAACAGGAAAAATCAATGTCAAAACGGAAAACATCTTTCCCGTTATCAAGAAATTTTTGTATTCAGACCAGGAAATATTCCTTAGGGAATTGATTTCCAACGCTATAGACGCTTCGCAGAAGATGAAAACCCTGGTGAGCCTCGGAAAAGCCAATGTGGAGCTGGGTGACATGACCATCGAGGTGAAGGTGGACAAAGACGCCAAAACCCTTACGGTTATCGACCACGGCATCGGTATGACAGAAGAGGAAGTGAAGAAATATATCAACCAGATCGCCTTCTCCAGCGCCGAGGAGTTTGTGGAGAAATACAAAGGCACCGATGCGGCTAACATCATCGGCCATTTCGGACTGGGCTTCTACTCAGCCTTCATGGTTTCTAACTTGGTGGAAATCAAGACCAAGTCATATCAGGACGATATGCCCGCTGTGCATTGGACCTGCGATGGCTCTACTGAATTTACGATGAAGCATATTGACAAGGCTGACCGTGGTACCGAAATCATCCTGCATATCGCCGACGACTCTGCCGAATTCTTGGAAGAAAACCGTATCGTGGGCTTGCTGCACAAATACTGCCGCTTCCTGCCCGTGCCTATCCGCTGCGGTATGGAGAAAAAATGGGAGAAACCCGAAGGCAAAGACAAAGAGGAAGAGGTGGAAGTGCCCCGTATCATCAACAATACCAACCCGATATGGAAACAGCAACCCTCGGCACTGACCGACGAGGATTACAAAAAATTCTACCATGAGCTCTACCCCATGGTATTTGAAGAACCTTTGTTCCAGATCCACCTGAATGTGGACTACCCTTTCAACCTGACCGGTGTGCTGTATTTCCCGAAGGTGAAAAACCAGTTCGAACTGCAGAAAAACAAAGTGCAACTGTATTGCAATCAAGTATTTATCACTGACCAACTTGACGGTATCATTCCTGAGTTCATGATGTTGCTGCACGGTGTCATCGACTCCCCCGACATTCCTTTGAATGTATCCCGTTCATACCTGCAGTCTGATGCCAATGTGAAGAAAATCTCTAACCACATTACCAAAAAAGTGGCCGAGAAACTGGAGGAGATGTTCAAGAACGACCGCGAGGATTTCGAGAAGAAATGGGATGACATCAAGGTGTTTATCGAATATGGTTCCATTACCGATGAGAAATTCTACGAGAAAGCCCAGAAGTTCTTCCTGCTGAAGAACACCGATGGTAAATATTTCACCTTGGACGAATACAAAGCCAAGATTGAAACCCTGCAAAAAGACAAGAACGACACGCTTGTATATCTCTATGCTTCAGATGTTAACACCCAGCACCTGTATATTTCTTCTGCCAAAGAAAACGGCTACGATGTATTGCTGATGGACGGCTTCCTGGACACCCACTTCATCAATATGCTGGAGCAAAAACTTGAAAAGAGCAGGTTTACCCGTGTGGATGCTGACATTATCGACAAACTGATTGAGAAGGAAGACGCTCACCCCTCAAAACTTTCGAGCGAAGAGACCGAAAAACTGAAAGGCCTGTTTGAAGGCAATGTGGAGAAAGAGAAATTCACCGTACAGGTAGAGAGTCTCAGCGAGAGCGACCTGCCGGTGATGATCACCCAGAACGAGTTCATGCGCCGTTATCAGGATATGAGCAAGATTTCAGGACAGCCCAGCTTCGGCAACTTTGAGCACTATAACCTGGTGGTAAACGGCAACCATCCTCTTGCTGGTCGTATTTTGGGTGAAACCGACGAGGACAAGAAGGTGGCACTGACTAAGCAGCTTATTGACTTGGCCATGCTGTCGCAGAACATCCTGACAGGCGAAAAGCTCAGCGACTTTGTAAAGCGTAGCGTTGAACTACTGTAAATAATACAAAAACATTAATAACACTTTTCAAGCAAGAGGGAGAACGGAAGATTTTATACAGCAAGCTGCTAAAATCATCCATTCTCCCTCTCCTCTTTTCTATTGAAAATGCTTGAAAAGAAAAACAAGAAAAACAACTTTTATTACTTAGACAAGCGGAATTTCACCAGGCGCATGGGAATACCCTTTGCACCTTTTTTGTCTTGAACGCTGTACAGGAATCCGTTGTGGAACGCCATTCTGTCAGTATTGATAACCAAATCGTAATCATCACATACAAAGCTACTTTGACAAACGAACTCACCGCCATCCTGATAGACCCACACGTTGAATTTGTTGCCACCTTTCGTTTCAGGAATCTCGAAAAACAACAAGTTATCCTCCGAATCTTTGATAACCGTTGTAAACACTGGCAGCTTTACAGGTTCGGTAATCAAAGCCATATCCTTCTCCATTTTCTTCACCAACTCCGGCATTATCACCTTTTTGTATACTTCTGATTCAACATTCATGGAAACATTCGGTACGATAGTGGGGTCGGTATTATTTTTCGTACTTTCAATTTGTTTCCGCAGGATTTCTTTTTGTTCTTCCACCGACACTTCTTTCTTGCCAAATGGAATAGTCATCCTGTTTAATTCAACACCGTTCAAATCGTATGTAATAACCTGATTCACAGAGGGTGCTGCCACAACAATTTTCTGTTTGACAATCGCAACGCGCACTCTTATGGATGACTGACTAAGTCCAATAGGCATTACCGCGTCCGCAGGATGATAGCCAATCATAAATTCAGTGCCATTCTCTAATTTTTTTCTGTAAAAGAAGGGGACCTCCTCACCTGTCGAAGATGCAGTATATCTGCCATCTTGCCACCAATAACTATATATAACTTTCTGGTCTCCAGTGTTATAATCTACAATAGACACGATATCCCTGCATTTTTTTCCTACCACAAATCCCGTCACCAACAAGCGATTACCTGGAAGGGGAAGAATATCATATACACTATATTTAATGGTCACTATTTTCTTGATATTTCCTTGTAAATCAACAAAATGTATCTTTCCCAAATTGTCTGCCTTCGTATATAAGACCTTGTCGTTCAACACACCTGCAATGGGTTTTGTCAGTTTTTTATTCTTTCCAGTACTTATACTGAACTCACGCACAAAATTCCCGTCTTTATCGAATAGCGTGTAATAATCCTCGTACGAATGACTGACCACTACAGAGCCGTCAGACAGCACTGTAACATACTTTCTTTTACCGATATAGGTATCATACATTTTATCATAGTAGGAACGAAATACCTGATTCCAGTCATTATCTTGTGCATAATTGGCCTCGGGAACTAATTTCACCGCACCGTTTTTGTATGTATCCAGCAGAGTCTGCGAATACCCTTTAGCTTGAAAGGATACTATTGCTGCCATGAAGACAATTCCGATAAAAATGTGTTTTTTCATGATTATATTGATTTATTGTTGATAAACTCTAAAAACATAATTCTGCTCGGTAATGGGACGATTAGCGTCAAACTCATCCTCAATTTCGTATCGTACAATAATCTGACTGCCAGTCATATCAATGATTTCACCCATCGTATTTTGACGGATCACAAGGGCAATAGCCAAAACCAAGACCATAACAGCAGCGACAGAGGAAGCTATTCTAAGCCAAATGTTACGATTCAGTGGTAAAGTGCAGGCCGTATCCACATTAGCATTTGTGTTCTGTGTCGGGAAACGCAAGGGTTTGATTTCAGGACAAGATAGCGAACCCCAAGCTGAACGTACCAACATAACTCTGGCACGCTGTTTCTCCACACGGGCAGTGCATTCCTGGCATTCTTGCAAATGCCGCTCCACCCTATTGACCTGCCGTGGCGACAACTCCCCATCTATATAGGCTTGTATCTCACTGTCTCTCAAATGTTTCATAGCCATTAGATTTTAATATGTCATACAATTTATTGATTACTCTAGATAAAGTTTTGCCCACCGAAGAAAAGCGAATGTCCACAATCTCCGACATTTCCTTGTAAGAGAACCCCTCGCCGTATAGCACCGCCAGTTGACGCTCCTTTGGGGGCAGTTGCGACAACGCCTGCTGAATCATCTTGCGATCATCATACTTGGCATCAGGGGTTCCGGTCTCATCTTCAAACGTATTCAAGGCCGACATATTTGTAAGACGCTTGTTATAAGCTGCATTATCAGCACACTTATTCAAAGTAACCCGAAGCAACCAACTCTTAGGCTGACGGATTGGGCTTTTCTGACTTTGGCTGAAGTAGGCCTCAAAAACGTCCTGCAGCACATCGGCAACGGCATCCTCATCTGCCAAAAGCTTCATGGCTACTGCCCAAAGCATAGGATAATACTGGTGATATGTGCTTTCAAACTGATCCAAAACAGACGTGTTTTTCTATAAGTCGAAGAAGCTGGCTATTTTGTGACAAAAATACGGAAAATAATTTGCAAATTAGTTAATTAGCAAATGGATCAATGTAAGCGACTGCGTCCCGCAGTCGCCAAAAATCGAATTAGCGAATTGGTTAATTAGCAAATGAATCAATGTAAGCGACTACGTCCCGCGGTCGCAAAAAATCATCTAGCTATTACACTTAATAATTAACTAATTAGCACATTAACTAATTTGCTAATTTATAACACCAGTATCGTCCCTTTCTTCTGTACGGGACGATTTTCTTTACTGGTGTATTGAATCACATAGTTGTAAACAACATTCTGGACCAGCTGTCCACGCACTCTCCCATCCCACTGGAAATCTTTGTCCACCGAAGCAAAGACGATGCCTCCCCTACGATCATATATGATGATTTCGAAGGTTTGCATCTCGGATTTGACATGGTCGCTCAAACTCAGAAAATCGTTCAGACCATCGGGAGTTCCAGGAGTGATAGTATTGGGAATATAGACGGAAAAATCGCAATGAGGGATGGTATATTGGGCTGTTCCACTACAGAACTTGTTGCGGCCTATCACAGAGTAAGTGCCGGGTTCTGTAGCTACGATTGATTCACCCAAATCGCCCGTATTCCATTCGAACTGCTCGTAATCACTCTCGACATGCAAGGCCATTTCATGGGTTTCGCAAAACAGTGAATTATCGGAAAGAATGTTAATATTAGGTTTCAGGATGGTCAGATGAAGTGTGACCACGCTGTCGCAACCATTGGTAGCCGTGAGAGTTTGCTGGTAATCACCTGAGTTGCTATAATTTACGCCACGCCAGGTGTATTGGTTGCATGCTGTATCCACAAATTCAGATTCAAAGCCTGTGGAAATCAACACAATAGAGGCGGTGTCGCAGGTGGTGCCACAGCAAATACGATACGACATTGTTTCAACGCCTACGAAATCGGCATCAAAATGAATCTGCATACTGCCATTAGCGGAAACAGAGACAATGGCATGTTGTGGTGCCTGCACTATTTCGGGCGATACCGTGCCCAAAGTGCCGCAAACAGCATCAATCTCATCATTCTGCATCGGATAGATGGTTTTGTTATCTCCACGACAGGCCCTTACCGTATCGGGATGGGCCTCAATGGGATAGTCCACATGCACGGTTACCGTATCCACACAAGTGTACATGGGCGAGAAACTGATGTCATCCAGGGCGAAGTCGTTGCCGGAAGTTGCCGTGCACTGGTTTAGAATAGTAATGATGGCCGTAGTGGCATTACCACTGTTCCAGATCTGGTAAAAACGATTCCATTCGGCAGTGGTGGAAGAGGCGTTGAAAATATTGCCAATGGTGACGCCATTGATGCTAAATTGTAAATGAGCCAATTCATTCACATTTGAATGAGTTTGGCCTTGTGACAAGGTTGCCACCCACGTAATGAAAATATAGTCTGTATTGGGAACAATATCGTAAAGTTCCTCCTGCCATACAATTACATTACTTGTACCAGCACCATTCACATACATACAATGTCCGCTTCCGTTTCCAAAAGTATGATCAAGACACGGATATGTGTCGAAATTATTATGCACAAGGGCCGATGTGGTATTAATTGTGAAAGTGCCTTCCGCACCAATGACTCCCCATGTGTTGGAAGGAGTGTTCCAATAGGTATATTGACTGCTAAAATCAACATAGCCTGATTCGAAATCGCCATTGGATACAATATTTCCCGAAACAAATCTTCCTGTGACCACATAATCCGTGGTAACGGTGGGCGATACAGTCTGAACGCTATCGTGCGGGTTAACGAAAGCCGATTCCGGTTGCCAGGTGTATTCAAAAAGATCATGTGCTTGTAAAGTTACCGACTCACCCGGAAGGATTGTGGTATCTCTCAGTAAAACAGTGTTTTCGCAATGATGTTGCGAAAACAAAGGCAAAGCCAGCGACAAACACACCATACAAAGCAGTATGTTTTTTATATATTTGGCCAAGAATTCCATCTGTTTTTTTCAAACTAAATTATGCTGCAAATATACACTTATTTTTGAAATAAGAAATTTATACATCGTATTATTATTTTTCATAACTTTGCAGATTAAATTTATTTATTCAAAAACTAATATAAATACTACTTTTACAATGGCAGCTAAAATCGGCATTAACGGATTTGGACGAATCGGGAAAATGGTGTTTCGTTTGGCCGAGGGTGACCCCTGTATTGAAATCACTCACATCAACGACAAAATGGACACGCGGCTGATGGCGCATCTGCTGAAATACGACAGCATCCATGGCCGCTTCAACGCAGATATAGACTTTGACAACGACCATCTGATTGTCAACGGACGTAAGATTCTGGTCACCAATCAGATGCATCCTGCAGATATCCCCTGGAACGCCACGGGTGTGGAGACGGTCATTGACTCCTCTGGACGTTTCAAAACCGCTCCCCTGCTCACTCCGCATATCCACGATAGCGTTAAGCGGGTCATCCTAAGCTGTCCCCCCGATGACGACAGTATTGACCGCACCATCGTTATGGGAGTAAACCACAATACCATCCAAGAAGAGGACCGCATCATCTCTAACGCTTCTTGTACCACTAACTGTATTGCGGTGGCTCTAAAAGTTATCAACGACGAGTTCGGCATGGTGCGTGGTTTCATGAACACGGTGCACCCGACCACCAACAACCAGAATCTGCAAGACGGCTATCACTCCGACTACCGTCGGGCTCGTTCGGCTCTGGCCAATATCATCCCCACAACCTCCAGCGCTGTAAAAACCACCAAGTTAGTCATCCCCGAGATGGCCAATATCTTTGACGGTTTTGCCACCCGTGTGCCAGTGGTGGACTGCTCTTTCGTGGAACTGACCGCTGAACTGCATACCCAAGTAACCACCCGTGACATCAAGGACGCTTTTCTGCGCCACGCCAATGGTGAACTGAAACCTTACCTCGAATATACCGAGGAGCCCATCGTCAGTAGCGACATCACTGACAATCCGCACTCCGCCATCTTTGATGCCCAGTCCGTCAAGGTTATCGGTGGCAACTTTATCCAGCTGCTCGTATGGTACGACAACGAATACGGCTATTCATCAAGAATTATCGACCTCATAAAACATATCTACCACTATGAATGAAATGATTAAATCTCAAGCGCTCGAAGCCAACCTCTCGCGCACACAAAACATACCCTACACCATTCCTGATCATCATCAATGGTTTATGTCCTTGTCCGACAATTACTGGGGTATTCACAAACGTATCACCGACTTTTTCAACGAATATCATCATCCGTTCTCAAACAGAAAAGAAATTGTAAACCAATTGGTTAGCGTTACCATTACGGATTTCTGGCTCTATAAGGAATTGCCTGATGAAACCAAGGAAAAAGCCTTGCAAATCATCTTTGACATCTACGATGAATTATTGCAGAAACAATTGGACGATGATTTGTGTAAACAATTGATTTACACTTTTTTGGACTTCTTCAACAATGCTTACGACACGCTTGCAGGCACCCATTTTCTCACCGATTACCTGACCATTCTGGACAAGAATTTCGAGGCGAACAGCTTCAGCTATCTGTACAATGTTGGCCATTTCAAGAAAAAACTGCGTAAAGCTTCCGAAAATGAGGCTACCGCAACCATGACTTTGGAATTCATGCGGAAATTGTTGCGCAGCAATGTCCAGTTCTGGGAAGACACCACACAGATTGAGGCCTGGTATGAAAAGAACCGCAGCAAAATGTCGAAGGATTACAGTGAGTCCATGGCGCAATTGGGCAAAGCCATGTATGCCGACTACTACGAGAAGATAGACTCTGCCGAGAACTTTGACGAGCTGACCAAATACGCTTTCACCTTTGCCGATGTCATTGAGGCTTACAAGAAGGAAATCGACATTTTCGATAAGGCCAGCGAGCAGTTCTGCTATATTTTCTACCTGTTGCATTTGCCTGGTGTCAAATACCAGCGCGAGTACCTGCTCATTGAGCTGAACAAGGTCATCAAGCGTATCAGTACTGAATTGGATGAGGAGCAATGCATCGAATCCATGAACGAGCTGTTCTCCCAGTTCAACGACTTCAAAGAGAGCCATATCAATATGATTCTGGATTCCATTCTCACCTTGGGAAAGGAAATCATCAATACGAAAAACACTACGCTTATCCATTATTTAGAGCGGAAAATCATTGATTTCGGCTTCGTTACCCCGGGTATCACTTATATGACCAATGACTGGGAACTGAAGGTGAACCCCTGCCATGTCAAGAATATCCGCGTATGGTTAGAGCTGATTGAATACGATCCGGAAACCATGCAGCGCCTTTTGGCCGCTTTGATTATTAACCTGCGTGTGGGTGGCATCTTCATCTTCGATACCGACTTCTTCCAGAAAGATATTACCAAGCTGTTGAATGCCAGAATATCACCTATCTATAAGCAAACCAAGCAGTTGGCAAGAATATTCCCCGTCTATTTCAACGAAATCGGCGCGGAAGGCGTATTGCGTGACGTTTCCACCAAGATTGACGAATTGTCGCACCGTAATGACAAGCTCATTCACTTCTTGAGAAAACAAATCCATACCGAAGGTAACAACTCCCATATCCAGATTACTTTGGATGTGATTTATTTCTGGAAAGATCTGGACAAGAAGCATTTGGAGAAGATTCTGCCACAAAACGTTTATTCTTTGGTCGATCCCGAAGGTATATGGGTGAAAGGCGTTCACGAGGTGCTGACACAGCTGTTGGAGAAGAACAATCTGACCGTGGAAATGCTGATAGAGAAGAAGAAAGACGAAGTGGAAGAGCTGATGAAAAATGTACAGCATGACAACGAAACCGACATCAAGCGTGTATGCCTGATTATCGAGCTGTATCAGTTGCTGAAAGAGAAATACATCTTCGATTCTACCGATATCATCAACATTCTGAAGAAATACTATTTTGTTGATAAAGAAGATATTGACAAATTAGAGATGCTGCTCGACAAAGACGAGCCCGTGGAAACGCTGAAGCACATCTTCTCGCTGATGAAGAAGCTCAACGACATCATCTTCGACGAAAAGAAGAGCGAAGGTTGGGAAAATGTTTTCTACAAACGCCACATTGCTTTCGGTATTCCGTCCATGTACGGTTACTACAAGGAAGTGAAATTCGATGCTTTGGGCATCACCTTCCGTCTGGAACGTATCGCCTCCGTCTTGGTGAAACGCATTATCATGGGACTCAACACCGAGTTCTTCACCCTCAAGATTTTCAAGGAAATCTGCGACATGCTCCAGCTGTTGCGCGATGGTCTGAGTCTCGACGGTATACATGACCAGAGTTTCGACTCCAACCTAAAGATGATGGAATACAGTTTAACTTCAGGATGCTTCACTATTGATCAGTATATCAATATTTTCCAATTCATGGAAGGCAGCATCAAGGAGATTATCAACAACTATTTCATCCGTCCTTACGATATCCTGCTGAAAGTTATTATTCCGCAGCAATATCCTGAAATCACGGATAAGGTTGAGATGAAGAAAATCATTGCCCAGAAGTCCGAAATTTTCTACCGTGAGCTGTTGTCATCAGCATTTATCATCCAGCAGCTGGATAACTTCATGGGCGAAATCCTGAACAATCTGCGTAAGCAGGTGAATGTGCTGACCGCGGAAGAAGCACGGAACATTATGACCTACGACCAGAACATGGCCATTAGTCCGCTATATCAGGAAACTCCTCAGATTGACAACCAGGTGTTCTTGGGCTCCAAGGCTTATTATCTGAAAAAATTATACCTGAATAATTATCCCGTTCCGCCTGGATTTATCATTACCACAGAGGTTTTCCGCCGTATCAAATCCATCTTGAAGGTTGAACCTATCAATAACGAGTTAGACCAGATGATTAAAGCCCATCTGGCTAAGATTGAGGAGATTACAGGCTGCAAATTTGGAGATCCGCACAATCCCCTCTTGTTGAGTGTGCGTTCCGGTTCGGCCATTTCGATGCCAGGTGCCATGAACACCTTCTTGAATGTGGGCTTAAACGACGAAATCACCGAAGAATTGAGCAAACAAGAGAACTACGGCTGGACTTCATGGGACTGCTACCGCCGTTTGTTGCAGACCTGGGGTATGTCCTACGGTCTGGAACGTGATGATTTTGACCAGATTATCCTCAATTACAAGAAGAAATACAATGTGGCGCAGAAGATTGGCTTCACACCCGAAAACATGCGTGAGATTGCTTTTGCCTACAAGCAATTGCTGATTGACCACAACATTCATTTCGAGGAAGATCCTTTCATGCAGCTGAAGATAGCCATCACCACGGTCTTTGACTCTTGGAACTCTCCGCGTGCCAAGGTATATCGTGAGCACATGCACATCGCCAATGAATGGGGCACCGCTGTCATCGTGCAGAAGATGGTGCTGGGTAACATCCACTACGAGTCTGGTTCTGGTGTGCTGTTTACCCGTGACATCAAGAGCAATCGCTCGGCCATCAACCTGAACGGTGACTTCTCATTCCTGAGCCAGGGCGAGGATATTGTGGGCGGTTTGGTTAACACCCTGCCTATCAGCGAGGCACAGCGCGAACGCAGCTACCAGAAAGCGCCGTTCTCACTCGAAAGCCACTATCCCGACATCTTCAACAAGCTGAAGGAAGTGACCAAGCGCATGATTGAAAATGACGGTTTCATCCATCAGGAGATAGAATTCACCTTCGAAACTGCCGATGCCGACGGTTTGTACATTTTGCAGACCAGAAATATGGCAGTTGGTACCGAAAGCGGTGTGGAAGTCTTTGCCGTGCCGAGAGAAGAAATGAACAAGGTGGGCAGCGGTATCGGTATTGGCGCAGGTGTGCTCAACGGCATTATCGTGTTCGACAAAGACGATATCGAACACATCAAGAATACACCTGGCAACGACAAGCAGATGGTATTGGTACGTCCCGACACTGTTCCCGATGACATCGAGCTGATTTTCGAATGTGACGGTCTGCTCACCGCCCGTGGTGGTGCAACCTCACATGCGGCAGTCACTGCTTCCTCACTGGGCAAGATTTGCGTGGTTAACTGTGATGACCTGATTGTCAATGACTTGGAAAAAACCTGCACCATTAACGGCAACCAGTTCAAGCTCTTCGACGAAATCGCTATTGATGGCAAGAACGGCCTCATTTACAAAGGAAACTACCCCATCAGCGTGGAGGAAAACTAGTTAAAAATTGAAAACTGAAAACTGAAAGTTAAGAATTAAAAATCTCCTTAAAGACTTTATAGACTTTAATTTCTTTAAACTCCTTCCTCTCAATTCTCAAAGAAAAAACAATTAAACAATTCAACAAATAAACAATTAAACACAAAAACTATGATTAGCATTAATGAAAAGAAAATCCTGGGTATCAATGGCTCAGGTAGAATTGGTAAACTGACCATCTGGCATCACTTGCTGTCACGCAAAGTTGATGGTCTTGTTGTTAACGTTGGCCGTGAAGTTGGTAAGCACCTGGAAGACTACATCCAGCAGTTGTGCACGGACTCTACTTACGGCAACTTGAGTTTCTTCCTCTATGGCCGCGCCGGCAAGCAGGTGGAAGTGAAAATCATCGACCATGACAAAAACATGATCGAGGTGGATGGTTTTCCCATCAAGCTGTTGATTACCGAGCGTAATCCTCGCAACATCAACTGGAAAGCCGAAGGCGTAAGAGTTGTAGTTGATTGTACTGGCAAGTTCCTCGATCCCTCACTGCCCGACAATGAAGGCAAAGGCAGCATCTTGGGTCACTTGACCGCTGGTGCAGAGCATGTTATTGCCAGTGCTCCTTTCAAAATCAAACAGAGTGATTTCAATGCCGAAAACACCCCTACCCTGATTTACGGCATCAACCACCACTGCTTCGACCCGCAGAAACACCATGTGCTGTCAGCCGCTTCTTGTACCACCACAGGTTTGGCCCACATGATTAAACCTTTGTTGGATGACAAGGAAACCTGCAATGTATTAACTGCTTCATTGTCAACAGTTCATGCTGCTACTAACACTCAGAATGTATTGGATGGCGTACCGAAAGAAGGTGCTACCGACTTGAGAAAGAACCGTTCAGTATTGAACAATATCATTCTGTCCACAACGGGTGCTGCTAAGACTTTGGAGAAAGTAATCCCTGAGACCTCCAACTTCGGTTTCATGGCCGACTCTATCCGTATCCCCACCCCGACGGTTTCCCTGATCGCTTTGAACATCACCTTCAACTCTCGTCTGAATGAGAATGGAGTTCCTTACATTTCAGGCGACTACATTCGCGACATCTACAGAAAAGTTTCCGAAGGCCAGCAAAAAGGTCTGTTGAAATTCTCAATGCAGCAGAATGTTTCCATGGATCTGATTGGCATGCCTGCCGCCATCGTTATCGAAGGCAAGGAAATCCACACCAGAACAGGCTTCCTGAAGGTGCCTACCGAAATTTTGGCCAGCATGGGTATGCACGACATTCCCGAAATCAACATTCCTGTCACCCACGCCAAGATTATGGGCTGGTACGACAACGAATTCGGCAGCTACGTATCCTGTCTGGGCCGGTTGACAGAATACGTGATTTCAAGCATTGACTAAAGCCCAATGACCTTACGGGACCTGAAAATTGGTCAGTTTGGTGAAGTTACACAGGTGGAGGGGAATGGTATTTGCCGGCAGCATCTGCTGGACATGGGTATCATTCCCGGCACCACCATCAAACTGGTCAAATACGCCCCTATGGGAGACCCCATGGAGGTTATGGTTCATGGTTATTCCTTAACTTTGCGTTTGGCAGAGGCGGAAAAAATTTCAGTACAGAGAGCGGAACCTACTGACAGCACGACAAATGCTGATACTACCCCACAAAACAATTCGCCATTTACCCATCCTGAAGCACGTGTGGCGGAATCCCTGCACGAACACAACAGTCACCCCGGCTACGGTGAGGCTGGAATATATCATGATAAAAACCACGAGCGTCCTCTGTCAGAGGATATTGTTTTGACTTTTGCACTTGCCGGACAACAAAACTGCGGCAAGACTACCCTGTTCAACCAACTGACAGGATCCAAACAACATGTCGGCAACTTCCCCGGTGTCACCGTTGACCGCAAAGACGGTGAAATACGAGGTCAGAAAAACACATTGGTCACTGATTTGCCCGGCATGTATTCCTTATCGTCTTATACTGCTGAAGAAAAAGTCTCACGGAATTTCATTCTGAACGACAAGCCCAAAGCCATCATCAACATTCTGGATGCCTCAAACATTGAACGGAATCTATATCTGACCATGCAATTGATGGAAATGGATATTCCTATCGTGCTGGCGCTGAACATGATGGATGAAGTGCGGCACAACGGAGGAAGTATCCGTGTCAACGAGATGGAAAGAATTTTGGGTACGCCTGTCATTCCTATTTCCGCGGCCAAAAATGAAGGCATTGATGAGTTGGTGGAACATGCCATTCATATCGCAAAATATCAGGAAAAACCTGTACGACAGGATTTTTGCGATAAAGACGACCATGGTGGAGCCGTCCACCGCTGTCTGCACAGCATTATGCACTTGGTGGAAGACCATGCCGAAAAAGCCGGTCTGCCCTTGCGTTTTGCAGCCAGCAAACTAGTGGAAGGCGACACCAATATTTTGGAGCGATTGCAACTATCTCAGAATGAGAAGGAAACCTTGGAGCACATCATTTTGCAGATGGAAGAAGAACGCGGCATGGACCGTGCTGCCGCCATGGCAGATATGCGCTATAATTTCATCCACAAACTCTGCGAGAAAACCGTTGTCAAGCCCAAAGAAAGCATTGAATATCAGCGAAGTAAAAAGATTGACCGCATACTCACCGGCAAATGGACTGCCTTCCCGATTTTTGTGGTGGTACTATGCCTGATTATCTGGTTATCCATCGATGTATTAGGTGCACCGCTACAGGACTGGCTTGACCAAGGCATCCAATGGTTGGCGGGAGTCTGTGGCTCCGCCCTTGCCGCCGCCAATGTCAATGAAACCGTACAATCCTTGGTGGTCGATGGCATTTTCGGTGGTGTAGGCAGTGTGTTGAGCTTTGTGCCTATCATCATCATCTTGTTCTTCTTCTTGAGTTTGCTGGAAGACAGCGGTTATATGGCCCGTGTAGCCTTTGTGACGGACAAATTGCTAAGACATCTTGGCTTGTCAGGGCGCAGTATTGTGCCCATGCTGATAGGATTCGGATGTTCGGTGCCCGCCATCATGGCTGCCCGCACCCTACCCTCTATGCGCGACCGTCGCCTGACCATCCTGCTTACGCCTTTCATGAGTTGTAGCGCCAAAATTCCTATTTATGCCTTCTTTACTGCCTATTTCTTCCCGCATCATGGCGGATTGGTCCTTATCGGACTCTATTTGTTAGGTGTTACCGTTGGCATTATTGTGGCCCTGGTCAATAAGCTTATCTCGAAAAAGAGAAGTACCACATCCTTCGTGATGGAAATGCCCAACTACCGCATGCCACAAGCCAAGAATGTGTTGCATCTGCTGTGGGACAAGACCAAAGACTTCTTGCAGAAGGCTTTCACCGTCATTTTTGTCGCCTCCGTCATCATTTGGTGCTTGCAGACCTTTGACTTCCACTTCAACGTGGTGGAAAATGGCGAAGGTAGCATGTTGGCCGTGATAGCTGGGGCCATTGCACCCGTTTTCAGTCCGTTAGGTCTGGGCGACTGGCGTATTGTCACCGCTCTGATCAGTGGTTTCATGGCCAAGGAAAGCGTCATCTCCACCATTGGCGTGTTAGGAGGCATCAGCATCTTCACCATGGCCAATGTGGTGCCCATGCTGGTTTTCTGCCTGCTCTACACACCCTGTGTGGCCAGTATCGCCGCCGTACGCCGCGAGTTAGGAGGCCGTTGGGCACTGTTTGTGGTGTTCTTCCAATGTGCGGTGGCCTGGGTGGTGGCGTGGATTGCCTTTCTCATCACCGGACTCATCCTTTAAGCATGCAAGATGAACTGGCAGAGCATTTTAGTAGTCTTGATTGTCATCTTAATGGTTGCCGCTGCGATAGTAATTCACCATCGTAACGGCAATCGTTGTTGTGACAGTGGTGGTGGTCGCGGTCCATCAGACTCTTCATGTTGTAAAGGAAGCCCTGGATGCTCCAATGGCAGCTGCTGCAGAAAATAAAAAAAAGACGGACCGTTTGATCCGTCTTTTTTTTATTCGTAAAATGATATGATTAGGAGTTCTGTTTCAAAGCATTCACGATAGCCTCTTCAATTGCTCCTTCGCGGAGGTCGCGAGCGAGGATAGTGCCATCAGCACCAATCAGCATAATCTGAGGAATACCATTGATACCATACGCCTCCGTGGCTTTCTTGGTGGTATCGGAAAGCTGAATCCAATTCATATTCAGTTCTTTAATGGTCTCTGCCTGTGATTCAGGTTTATCCCATACGTTCAAACTAATTACCGCAATCTTGTCACCATATTCCTTATAGATATTGGCGACATTGAGGATTTCGTCACGGCAAGGTCTGCACCATGAAGCCCAGAAATCCACCAAAGCAATCTTACCTGCCACATAATCACTCAGCTTGGCAGCATTACCCGTCTTGAAATCAACCACATCAATATCAACGTATGCTTGACCAGCCTTCGTTGCCTCCAGTTTCCTCAACATTTCCAGTTTTTGTTGCACGGAAGGATGATTTACTACCACAGGAGCTGCGTCTTGCAACATGGTGTTCAATTGTTCGTAGGTCAGTTCCTGCATATTATTAAGAAAATAAACTCCTAAAATATTGGATTTGTTTTCATTGTAATTTTGATTGACAATCTGATTATACTGTGCCATAGCCTCTTCATATCTGGCTTCAAATTCCTTCATAGCTTCTTTTTGTTCAGCCTCGTCTTCAATAATCATCATTTGCGTATAATCTTCCTGCAATCCGTCACCTATCTCGTTCTCAAACATGACAAACTTATGCAAGTTGTCGTTCAAAGCAGTACCAGACAATGAATCAGTTACCAGGTCGGCATAAATTGTTCCGGGTTCCAATACCGCCATCAAACTATAATTGATTTCCTCACCATCAACAGTTCTGATAGAAACCAACACCGGTGAGCTGACAGTATCTGTAAAAGTGAAAGTTCCATTGGTTATGACAGCGGATTTAAGTTCCGTACCTTGAAAAGCGTCATAAAGATAAACCGTCTTACCCTCAAAGTCGGCGTCATCCAGATGACCATTAATGGTGTATTCATTCTGATGTTTGTTACAAGCGGCCAACACCAGCAAAGCCGAACATAAAAATAATGTGATTTTTTTCATTATGATATTTTTTAATGTGCTAATTAACAATGTGCTAATGTGCTAATTAAGTTAAGAACTAAGAATTAAGAGTTAAAAATATTGGGTTGTTTAATTGTTTTTAGTTTTTAGTTCTTAGTTTTTAATTCTTAACTTCCTCCACCACCTCCTTCACTGTTTCACGGATCAGCTCTTCTGGGAATTCAGGAATCAGGCCTTTTTCTTGCAGCAAGTTGCTCATTTCATGAGCTTTGTCGATATCTTTCTTGGCCTGCTGATACACTTCGTCCCAGGTCAGATTTTTGATAGCGACGCCGTCTTTGATGGCTTGCATAGCCACATCAGCGGCCACTTTGGGGAAGAGGGCACTCTCGAGCATGTTGGGCATAATGTTATCCACACTAATGCCCCGTTCTTCAGCAAAGTCGGCAATAGAATGAGCGGCGCGAATAGCCATCTCATCGGTAATCTTGCGAGCGGAGACCAAAAGTGTGCCCTTCAGGATGGCCGGGAAACACACCGAATTGTTCACCTGGTTGGGGAAATCACCACGACCAGTAGCCACAATGTAAGCACCGGCTTCCTTAGCCTTGTATGGATAGATTTCCGGCACCGGGTTGGCACAAACGAAAACTATCGCCTTGTCAGCCATCAGCTTAATCCATTCAGGCTTAATGGTATCGGGACCAGGTTTGGACAGAGCCACCAGCAAATCAGCATCCTTGAAGGCTTCTTCTTCAGTCTTAATATGCTCAGGATTAGTTATTTGGCAAAGTTCCCACTGACGATAATAACGGGCATCGCCACTATAGCGTTCCCGCTGGTCATGCAGAGCTTCTTTACTGTCGAACATAATCATCTTCTTCGGGTCTGCCCCATCGCTAATCATCAGTCGGGCGATGCAGGTGTTGGCGGCACCTGAACCGTACAAAACAGTCTTGATTTCCGACAACTTCTTGCCTGTCAGCTTCAAAGCGTTGAGAATGCCGGCCAGTGTCACACAAGCAGTACCTTGGGCATCATCGTGCCAGACAGGGATATTACACTGCTCGCGCAGCTCGTCCAGCACCTTGAAGCAATTGGGCTGGGAAATATCCTCCAGATTGATGGCACCAAATGATGGCTGCACCATCTTGACCAGTTCTATCAGTTTTTCAGGCTGATGTTCCCCTTTCTCGTCACGGCTATCCACACATAAGGCAATTGCATCCACGCCACCCAAATACTTCATCAACATAGCCTTGCCTTCCATTACGCCGAGACCGCCGGGAGGGGTACAGTCACCATCACCCAACACGCGGGTGCTATCGCTCACCACCGCCACTAAGTTCTTGCGGTTGCTCAGCTCAAACGAACGGTCATTGTCATCACGGATGGCAGTAGAAACGGCTGACACACCCGGGGTGTACCACACATTGAACCAGTTGAAACCATATATCGGTGCCAATGGTACGGTTTGGATTTTCCCACCGTAAAATTCATGGGCTTTTAGTGCTAAATTTTTAAAAAACAAAGTTTTAGCCATAGCCTTCTGCTCTTCCGTAAAGTCGGCAGGAAAAAGAGATTCAATCTTGTCGAGGGTTTTCATATCAAAGACATTCGTTTTTTGCTGCAAAAAATCAGCTTGCAAAAATAAGAAAATTTGCGTAAATTTGCATTTTAAATATATATAGAAAATAAGTAAAAATGCAGACTCTAATTTTCACCTTTTTCATTCTCTATACCATTCTGTTATTTGTAATTACGGGCCTCACTTCCCGCAAGGCCAACAACAAAACCTACTTTACGGGCAATCGGAAATCGCCTTGGTTTGTCGTGGCTTACGGCATGATTGGCGCATCCCTCTCTGGTGTCACCTTTATGTCGGTTCCCGGCGATGTGGCTACCACCCAGTTCACCTATTTCGGGGTAGTACTCGGCTATATTCTTGGTTATCTGACTATTGCATACGTGCTGTTACCCATCTACTACAAATACAACCTTACTTCTATTTACGAATTCCTCGGGCAACGCATTGACAATACCGCACAGAAAACCGGCTCTGCCCTATTCATCCTATCTCGTTTGCTGGGTTCTGCATTACGTATGTATTTGGTTATCTTTGTTTTACAAACTTTTGTCTTCGATGCATGGGGCATACCGATATGGGTTACAGCCTGCGTTATGATTATCATTATACTATTATACACTTTCAAAGGCGGACTGAAAACCGTGGTATGGACCGACACCTTGCAAACCACCTTTATGCTAACCGCTTTGATCATCACTTTGGTAGTGATTTTCAAATCGTTAGGTTACAATTTCAGCGACATGTGGCGGGAAATGGACCAAGCGGGATACACTAAAACCTTTAATACAGACTGGCATTCCAACACCCATTTCCTCAAGCAGATTTTTGGCGGCATGTTCATCACCATTGTCATGACGGGTTTGGATCAGGATATGATGCAAAAAAATCTGTCATGCAAAACCCTGAAAGACTCCCAGCGTAACATGATGTCATTCACAGGTATTTTAGTGATAGTCAATGCTTTATTCCTACTTTTAGGCGGCAGTATGCTGGTGTATGCCCAGCATAAAGGCATAGACTTGAGTGGTATGATTGCTGCGGGTAAGACTGACAGGATATTCCCAGAATTGGCATTCAACCATCTCGATAAAGTTGCGGCCATATTCTTTGTAATCGGCTTAATTTCAGCAGGTTATTCCAGTGCTGACGGAACCTTTACCGCTCTCACCACCGCCATCTGTTATGATATGCTGAACATTGAGAAACGTTTCACGGATGAGAAAAAACAGACCACCGTCAGACGATTAGTGCATGTGTGCATTTCACTGATATTCGTGGCCATTATCATCATCTTCTCGCAACACCATAACGATGCCATTATCCGCACCATTTTCATGGTGGCAAGCTATACTTATGGTCCCATTCTCGGCTTGTTTGTGTTCAGTATCTTCACCAAACGCACCATCCGACAGACATGGGCTATTCCGTTCATCGCGGTTCTTGTGCCATGTATATGCTATGTGCTCTCCAAAAATTCCCAGCAGCTCTTCAACGGATACAAATTCGGCTTCGAACTGCTGATACTGAACGGAGCTTTAGTATTTTTCTGCTTACTTGCCATCAGCAAAAAACAATTAACAGTTAACAATTAACAATTGATAATTAATAATTGATAATTAACCGTCCTAACCATTAGAACATTTAATTTTGAACTTTGAACTTTGAATTCTAACTTCTATCCCCTAATCCCTAATCACTAATTTACCAATTTGTTCATTTGCTAATTATTTTGTATCTTTGCAAGTTAATCTGAAAATTAAAACAAAACAATATGAAGCGTTTTCTTAACATCAGCATTCTCTTTATTCTGGTATTTTCAATGCATAACCTCTCTGCCCAGAAGCAGGTATATCCCTTACCCTTGGACAGCACAGTAAAGCTCAGTGCCAACCATTTTTACTATCATCTGCCCACCACGGCCATCAAAGTGGATGTGACCGTCACCAAAGTGCGTGAAATAAAGGGCTATTATGCCGATTACGCTGAAAAACTGCTCGGTCTCACCAATATTATTTCCGACAATCGTACTTTTTACAAGCTGAAAGATGTCAACATTGAGACCACCGTTGTTCCGGATTTGGACATGGCATTTGCGGTAGAGCCCTCCAAAAATCAGCTGCAAAATAATTGTTATGCCAAGGCATTGTTGAAAAGTCAACAGGCTGAAAATACAGTATTTAACAACACATACGAGGTGCAGGTAACACCTATGCCCGATTTCTTCAAGAACTATGCCAATGTTTCTTATACGGAAACTGAAGATTCTTTTGTGGAAACCAAAATCATCAATGGTGTTGTAACCCAGGTGCCAGCCAACCGCACTCGCTTGGTTAACAAAACCGCAGACCAGAAAGTGCAAGAAGCCACTGACCGTATCAGTCAGATTCGCAAAGATCGCAACAGCCTGATTGCCGGCGAACAAGAGGTAGCCTATAGTGCTGAGGCTCTCCAGTTGATGATTGATCAGTTGAACCAGTCGGAAAATGATTATCTCGATTTGTTCCGCGGCATCGCTTTGGAAGACGAGATTCACTACATTTTCTATGTGATTCCTTCCAAAGGCCAACACAATTTGCCCCTTTTCACCATCAACCAGAATCTCGGTTTATCCTTTGACACTGACAATGCTGAATCAGTCTATTCCTTACGCTTAACCGGATTTAACATGGTGTCAAGAGCGAACAGTCAACCTGAGAAAAAAGCTCCACAGGGTTTCCGTGTACGTAAACCGCAGGCCGTGCAAATTGACCTGATGAACCATGGCGAAACCATCCATCACTTTGGCATCTATCAGATGCTGCAATGGGGCGATGTACAAATCCTGCCGACCAACTTGGATCCAGAGTTGGAGGAAGTGGGATTCGTGTTTTAGTTGACAGTTAACAGTTAACAGTTAACAATTAATAATTGATAATTAACCTTCCTAACCATTCAAACCTTACTAACCTTACTAACCATTAGAACATTGAACTTTGAACTTTGAATTTTGAATTTTGATTTAGCAGCTCGGCTATTATATTAAATTACTACAGATGAGATATTTATCGATTTTATTATGTGCTATGGTATTTTTCTTATGCGGATGTCATAAGAAGGCCACCGTGGATGTGTTTCAGGAGAACATCCATCGTTGTGCTGAGACATACGTCCTTAATGAACTGAATGTAAGTGATGCGGATTCGGTGGTGGTCAATCGACTGGACACTCTCACACAAATGTCATACGCCAAGCTGATGCTGGAAATGCTTGAAAATCTGGAATTTCAGTACAAGCAATTATATGATGAAGCCACGTTGGCCGATGACGACAAGCGCATAGAATCAATCAGCCGCTCGCTACGCCAGATAACTACCCAGACCGACTATTTCAGAGCAATAGAAGACAGTGACTCCGCTGATAATCATATACTACTACTCTATTGGATTTCAGCCAGTTATTACCAGAACGGAGAGAAAACGGACTTCATGTGCTTCGCCACGCCCGATTTCAACTTGCATATTCTCGACCCGTTTGCGGATAATCTGATGGGCAATTAACAATTGACAATTAACAATTAATAATTGATAGTTATTACTCCTAACCTTCCTAACCTTACTAACCACCTCTCCCTAACACCTGTAACTTGTAACCTATAACCCGAAACCTAAATATGAAAAAAACACTTCTTCTTATCGTAATAGCACTTGCTTTCGTGGCTTGCAACAAGATTGAAGGTCCATACGTGATACAATCCCAAAAAGAGGATGTGGATGTGGATTTTCCCGAATTAGACTATGATGCTGTCTACCGCAAAATTCTGTTCGACGAATATACCGGCCACACCTGCATTGGCTGTCCCGAAGGACATGTCATTTTGGAGCAATTGCAGGCACAGTTTGGCGACACTTTGGTGGCAGTGGGTATTCATGCCAATTGGTTCGCCGAACCCGAATCAGGACTCTTCTCCTACGATTTCCGCACCCCTACTGGAGAGCAACTTTATTTGGATTATCATATCGCCAACAATCCTCAGGCTATCGTCAACAGAAGTACAGTACCGTTAGACAAACCCGAATGGGCTACTAACGTGCGGACTGCTGATCGCACAAAATATGCTGCCATCCAAATCATCAACCAGTATGACGCGGCTGCCCAAAAGCTGAAAATCAACACCAAAACCACCATGTTGGAAGACTACGATCGGCCTACGCAATTGTCACTGCTGTTGGTAGAGGATAACATCATCAAACCCCAGAAATTCAACGACCACGTAGATACATTCTATGTACACAACCATGTGCTGCGTGCAGGTATCAATGGCAATTACGGCGAATACATCATATCAGGCGGTTTGCTTGAAAAGTACGGGGAATACTTGTATGGCTACTCCCTCGATTTCAATGGAACCGACTGGAATCCTGATAATTGCAGTGTGATTGCCATCCTGTTGGATGAGCAGAATAAAAAAGTTATCCAGGTTGAAAAAGCTGCTGTAAGGTAAAATCAAACGCTTTATGAAGAGAAAAATATTTATAGGACTGTTGCTCGGTATTGTCATGGCGGCCACAGCCCAAACGGAGATTTTATATTCTCCCGACAAGAAATTAGCTGTGAAAATTGACTGTAATTCAGCACAGTTACAATATTCAGTTTATTCCACCGATAATGAGCAGAAACCTTTTGTAATGCCCTCACGCATTGGCATGGAATTGGGAAATGGGGCGGTATTGGGACAAAAGCCCAAAATCACCAAAACAGGAAGGAAAACCATCAATCAAGAGGTTTCTGCCTATTTTTATCGGAAGAATATCATTCAGGATAATTATAACGAATTGATACTGAGCTTCAAAGGAAATTACCAGGTGATTTTCAGAGCGTATAATTCAGGTATCGCCTATCGCTTTGTGACGCATTTCAAGGACTCTACCATAATTAAAAACGAAATTGCCGAGTTCAATTTCAGCGAAGGAGATTCCTTTGATGGCATTATTGAATCCTTTCAAGGTTACTTGTCCACGACAGCCATTGTACCGTATGTCAGCCGGCAACAATGGGAAGGAGAAGACTTCTCTGTTCAATTCGGTTCCTCTTTCGAGAACACCTACACAAGCGTCCATCTCTCAGATATGGACTCTCGTCGCCTTGCCTTTCTGCCGTTATTGGTAGCTCAGGGGTATTTTCCCACCGCTACCGACCCCCACGATTGGCACAGTTTAATGCAGCGCAAAGCCGTTATCACCGAGGCCGACTTGCACGACTACCCGGGCATGTATCTCAAACATACCAAAGGCAATTCGATGATTGGCTATTTCGCACCACTGCCGAAAACTTGGGAGCAAGGAGGACACAATAACCTGCAGTATGTCGTGAAAGAGCGAGAGAATTACATCGCCAAAACTGCCGGCACAAGGGCCTTCCCGTGGCGTGTGATTGCTATCGCCACGGAGGATAAGGATTTGGCTAACAACGACCTTGTCTATCTGCTCTCCGAACCCAGCAAAGTAGCTGATATTTCGTGGATTAAGCCTGGAAAGGTGGCTTGGGATTGGTGGAACAACTGGAACATCTGGGGCGTGGATTTCAAGGCAGGCATCAACAATGAGACTTACAAATACTATATTGACTTTGCCGCTGAAAAAGGCATCGAATACGTGATTTTGGATGAAGGCTGGGCAGTGAACAAGCAGGCAGACCTCTTCCAAGTAGTGCCCGAAATTGATCTGCCGATGCTGGTGAAATACGCTAAATCAAAAGGCGTTGGCATTGTGCTGTGGGCAGGATATGCCGCCATGGACAAAGACATGGAGCGCGTCTGCAAGCACTATTCCGAGATGGGCGTGAAGGGCTTCAAGGTTGATTTCATGGACCGCGACGACCAGATTGTGGTGAAATTCTACGAAAGAATGGCCGCCATGGCCGCCAAATACCACCTCTTTATCGACTTCCACGGGGCTTACAAACCCACGGGACTGAGCCGCACCTACCCTAACATTCTGAATTACGAAGGGGTTTTCGGTTTGGAGCAGTGCAAGTGGATTTCAGCAGAGGTGGACATGATGCAATACGACGTCACCATCCCCTTCATCCGCATGCTGGCCGGCCCGATGGACTACACCCCGGGAGCCATGCGCAATGCGGCCAAAAACTGCTACGCTCCCAACTGGAGTGAGCCCATGAGTCAGGGCACCCGCTGCCACCAGTTGGCCGAATACATTGTGTTTGACGCCCCCTTCGCCATGCTATGCGACGCTCCCACAGCTTATAGGCAGGAACCGGAATGCACCGACTTTATCGCCTCGGTACCCACCGTTTGGGACGAGACAAAAGTATTGGCAGGGCAAGTTGGCAAATATATCGTCACTGCCAAACGCAAAGGCGACACCTGGTATATCGGTGCCATCACCGACTGGAATGCCTGCACCATCGAGATTAACCTCAAGGAATTGGGCATCACCTCCGGCACCATGACAATGTTTATGGACGGCCCTAACGCCAAACGCAAAGGCGTTGACTATCTGAAGAAAACGATGGCAGTTCCCGCTGACGGCAAGCTGAGCTTGGAGTTGGCACCGGGAGGAGGAGCGGCGGTGACAATTGACAATTGATAATTGACAGTTGACAATGGATTCACGCTTATTCAAGTTACGGAACCGCAACGGCATGAGCGCCGCCATCACCAATCTCGGGGGGCGAATTGTCGAAATGTGGGTGCCTGACAAGAATGGCGAAATGCGGGATGTGGTGCTGGGCTTTGACAAACTGGAGGATTATCTGCCCGAAAAGCACCGCTCTGACTTTGGGGCAGTGATTGGCAGATACGCTAACAGACTGAATAACGGACAGATAACTATTGATGGCCATGTGTATCAACTGCCGCAGAACGATGGCAAACACTGCCTGCACGGCGGACCCGACGGCTGGCAGTACCGCATGTTCAATGTGGAGTCTGTGAGTGATAGCCGGCTGGTGCTGAGCTTAGTCAGCGAGGATGGCGACAGCGGATTCCCGGGCAATGTGTGCGCCCGTGTCACCTACATGCTTACGGACGACAATGCACTGGACATTCAATATGAGGCGGTTACGGACGAACCGACCGTCATCAACATGACCAACCACAGCTACTTCAACCTCAATGGCGATGCCTCTACCGACATCCTTAACCACCTGCTGACGATTGATGCTGGCCGCTATACGCCTATCGGCGAAAGCTTTATCCCCACGGGCGAGTTGGCTTCCGTGGACAGAACCCCGATGGATTTCCGCCAGGCGAAAGCAATTGGTCGCGATATTGACGCCGATTATGAGCAATTGTGCATCGGTCGCGGCTACGACCACAACTGGGTGCTGAACACGAAAGGCGACGATTCCCGTCCCTGCGCCCGACTGGAAAGTCCCGTCACAGGCATTGCAATGGAAATCTTCACCACCGAGCCGGGGATGCAGGTCTATGCCGGCAACTTCCTCGATGGCAGCGTCATTGGCAAGAACGGCATCGCCTACCAACAACGCAGCGCTGTCTGCCTCGAAACGCAAAAATTCCCCGACTCCCCCAACCAGCACTGGCCAGAATCCAATGCCTTCCTGAGACCCGACGAAACCTACAAAAGTCACACAAAATACAGGTTCCCCCTCATTGGCAATTAATAACTAACTGCCAATTAACCAATTTGCTAATTTACTAATTTGCTAATTTACTAATTTCATAGCGCATTAGCTCCGCTTTCAGCTCCTCTGCCCGCTTGGTTTGACCGGCACGGTGCTGCTTGTAGTACCGCCATAAGGCTTTCAGTTTGATAAATCCTCGCTTGAAGTGATAAAAAGCGAAAAATGACAAGTACATCAGCAGCAAATAGCCTAATGCACACAGGAAACTTTTAGAGGCAATCCATATAATCGCAAATACCAGCAGATAGAAGATGGTGAAAAACACCAGTGCCCCCACAAAATTGAAAGAGGAATGAAGCTGGCGGTCTTTTATCTTTTTTCGTAGCATTGCGGGCACTGCAAAAGGAATGATATTATTAATCAATCCAAAGAGGAAAAATGGGAAAGCGACAACCGCTGCAACAGTATAAAGCAACACTTTAGCAAGATTAACTTTTCTTCCTATAATCCAATCTCTTAGATTCAATTTTTGCAACTCATCCAAGTACTCGCGAGCAGTTGTCATTAGATCTGAAAAATTCTGAGGCTTCTGCTGTTGCATAGCAGAAATTTCCTGTAATAGCATAACCTCTTCTGCTGGGTAATTTGGGAAATAGGAAGTTGAAAGACCCTTCTTCTCCAGACGTTTCTTCACCCACATTTGGCGCAGCAAATCTATCTCCTCATAATATTCCTCATGAGCTTCAATATCTGGCGTGATAGCCTTCAAACAGGCCCTGGCCTTGTCATTAAGCAGTCCGTAAGCAATATTCGGGTCAGTCTTGAAGTTCTCCGCAAATTCAGAGCAACCGAATGGCTCCCCAACGGTCAGCACCACTTCCGAACGGGCGTTATAATAATCCTTGTAGTGAATATTGACCGGCAGAATCTTCAAACCCAATTTGAAATCAGCTTTTTCTTCGGCGGCAAAGGCGATGCGGGGAAATCCCTTTTTGAAACTGCCCAAATAGCGTCCCTGCTGGTGCTGCGCCTCGGGAGCAATAACCAACGTGCCGCCATTGTTCAATACATCCGCTGCCAAGTTGAAGGAAGTCATATTGTATTTGATGTCGCTAACACCTCCGTCACGGGTGCGGAAAGTAGGCAGAATTTTCAGGAAACGAAGGATTTTCGCTATCCTATCCTTCTTGAAAATATCGCCTCTGGCAATGAACACTGGCTGGCGGTAATCATCGAACATATACAAGATGTTCAACGGATCATTCAAGCCGTTCTGATGATTATAAATCACCAACACAGGTTCACCTTTGGCAGGTATACGCTCTCTATTAACAACATGCAACTTTCTATAATACAAATGATTATGAAAGAATTTCAAATAGAGATTATAAACGAAGTATTGTCGTGAGAAATCACCAATATGCGAGAGGTCAATCATAAAATATGTTAATTGAGCGTCATTTCATTCAAGAGGTTCTGCGCACCGGCGAACTTGTCCACGATAAAGAGGAAATATCTGATATCCAATGAGATATTACGGCAACGATTCACATCATAGTTAATATCGCTCATGGTACCTTCCCACACACGGTCAAAATTCACACCGATCAGCTCGCCATTGGCATTAATGACAGGACTGCCAGAATTGCCTCCGGTAGTGTGGTTGCTAGCGATGAAGGCCACGGGCATCTCACCCTTGCTGTTGGCATAGCGACCATAATCCTTAGCTTCGTACAACTGTTTCAGTTTCGGATCCACTTTATAATCAAAGATATCGGGATTATCCTTTTCAATCACGCCAGCCAAAGTAGTGTAATAAATGTAATCCTTGCCATCCTGCGGATGGAAACCTTTCACCTGACCGTAAGTGACACGCATAGTCAAGTTGGCATCCGGATAGAAAGTTTTGTCTTTCTCTTTGAGCATCAGAGCTTTCACATACAAGCGGTAGTCGTTGTTGATTTTTGAAGAAACCTCGCGCATTGCCTCATAATCATTCACATACTGGTCCATAGCAGGATTTAACAGCTTAAAAAGCACATCATTGTCCAGTTTTACTATTGCTTTTTTATTGGCTTTCTGCAAAAAGGCCTTAAATGTTTCCGCATCCTTATACACTGATTTTTCATAAATATCCTCGGCAAATCCCTGTAACAAAGCTTTTAATCCAGGAGCAGTGAGATAAGTGTATTGTCTCAACTCTTGAGGCATTAATTCAGGATTCATGGTCGTGAAATAATAATACATCAGCTCTATAAAGCATTCTTTATCAATAGGTTTATAGTATGATTTATAAAAACCATCAATACGGGAAAGCACTTTGGCCTTGGCCTCCTCAAACTGTTCGTTGGTAGTGGCTTTATCATAGGCAAGCGCTATCAGTTGTGAGCAATTGCGGTACATGAACTGCATCATTTCAACTGCCCAGAAAGTCTCATAAAAATAAGTCGTACTTGTATTAAGTTTACGGTAAGTACTATATGACTTTTTCAAATCGGACAATACATTGCCATATTGTTTATTCATCTCAGGATTCTGTTTCAGCCACTGTTCGAACTCAGCCTCTTCGGCTTGTTTTCTTTCCACAACCTTGCATTCTTTCAGGCCCTTGCTCTCCCCTATCCATTTCTTCCAGCCATTGGAGATGGAGTTAGATTTGGCGGAGTACATCAAACGGATTTCAGTGGACTGGTTCTGGTATTTCTTCATGATATCCAAGCGGGTTCCACGCTGATGGATAGCCACCGGGTTAATGTCATTCACGGTCATATCCACCGCATCCGAAATGATAAACTGCTGGGTAGTACCAGGATAACCAAATACCAAGGTAAAGTCATTTTCCTCCACACCTTTAGTGGAAATGGTGAAATATTTTTTCGGGGTAAAGGGCACATTGTCTTTGGAATAGGCCGCGGGCTGATTGTTCTTGTTGGCATAGATACGATACATGGAGAAGTCGCCGGTATGGCGGGGCCACATCCAGTTATCGGTATCACCACCGAACTTGCCGATACTTTCGGGAGGAGTTCCTACCAATCGAATATCATGGTATGTCTCATTGATAAATGCAAAATACTGATTACCATAATAAAACGATTTAATATCCACCGTATAATGTGTTCCCTTCACCAATTCTTTTTTCAATTTTTCAATATTAGCATTGATGATTTTCTCGCGGTCGGCATTGCCCATATTATCATTCACGCCTTCGAGCACATCCTTGGAAACATCACGCATTTCAACCAAGAAAGTTACGCTCAGTCCCTCGCAAGGAATTTCCTCCTCGAAAGACTTGGCCCAAAAACCGTTATGCAAATAATTGTGTTCCAATGTGCTATAACGCTGTACATAGGAATAACCGCAATGATGGTTAGTCAGCAGCAAACCCTTTGATGAGATCAGCTCGGCCGTGCAACCGCCACCAAAGAGCACGATAGCATCCTTCATACTATGATGGTTGACACTATAAACATCCTCAGCAGTCAGTTTGAAGCCTAATTGCTGCATTTCAGCCTCATTATAATTCAAAAAAACAGGCAGCCACATTCCTTCGTCGGCGCGAGACCAAGCAAAGAGGCAGCAGAAAAGAAGAAGTAAAGAGATTTTTTTCATTGTAATTAAATTTGAAGGTGCAAAGATACGTTTTTTTGTTGAATTGTTGAATTGTTTATTTGTTGAATTGTATATATTGCGTCTCCGCACCCTCACCTCCACTGGCACAAGTAAGAAAACGGTGGTGAAGGTGGGGGAATATATAGCCATACCATGATTGTCTCGCAGGCCAGAGCTCTGCGGGCCTTCAAAAAAACATAAAAAAAGCGCCCGCAACAAGGCGGGCGCGAACAAAGAAACGAATTATTTAGTATTAACTATACTGCAGCTGAATCACGATTGAACACCAATGGGAAGGTGATAGTGGTGTTTTCATCTTCAGCGTTAGCAAACTGCAAAGTAATAGTGATAGTATCAGCATTGTCATCGTATGTGAAAGGAATCTGATAATTGATGGGGTTACCGTCCTCGTCAACGCCTTCTGCTGTCAAAGTGCCAGTATGGGTGGCGTGATCGTAAACGTATGCAAAATTCATCTGCTGGATCTCTTCCATAGTATATTGTCCGATAGAAGCTTCGGCCACATTGATAACGCTAATGTTTTCAGAGAAAGTGATATGAGCATACTGAGGATCGAAACTGATGTGATAAACCATATTGGTGTCGAAACCTTCTGGGAACTGGCAACCATAGTCGTTGAGAGTCATACCTGTCATAGCGTAAACCAAGTCACCGAGAGACAGTGTAGCAGTCCAATTGGTACCGGTAAGGTCGGCAGTGGTCATCACTCTGGTGTTATTTACATTACCGTTAGTTCCATTGACAACATCAGGAACGATTTTATCTTTCTGACAAGAAGACATGCAAAATGCAAAAGCGGCTACTGCGATTACAAAAAATACTTTTTTCATACTGTTTTAAGTTTTTAATTTGTTTTGATTATTAATGAAATTTGATTGTTTCTATCATAAGAACGTAAGATGTGGGCAAAAAACTACGGGTGTGATAATTTTTTTCTTTGTCTGTCGAATTGCATCTGATAATACAGGTTGTCGTTTTCATCATTGAGGCCGATACGCGAGATGATCATCGTGCTGGGAGTAATCCAGTTGACATCCCAATAGCCACCATTGGGCAGCAATTCACTAAAGAGTCTGCCCTCATCCGTAAGGGTCCAGGATGCGCTGTCAACGGCAGTAGTTCCATCCATAGCATTAAAAGTCAGCACCATATTTCCATTGTCACAGAAATTGTAATACATTGAACCTCCATCTTCTTCAGGCACATAGAGTTCACTGTCTTGCAAGTCGCCATTCGAACCTATATGACTTACTATTAGACTATTAAAATGCCAATTACCAATAATTATGGCTGTGGCAGTGTATGCCATTGTGGTATAGGCAACTCCGTTCCAAGTGCCTGTGGCAGAGTCGTATGTAACCCTTACCGTGCGACCTTGTTCCTCCATTTCTTTCATCCAAGCCTTAATTTCATCACGGCTGGTAGTGCTGATACTTACAGGGCTTTTGGGGCTATTGGTACTCTTTCCTATATGGCAAGTTGTCGGGCTCATGTTATAAAATGTCACTTCGATGCCATTTTGTGCCTGGTCACAAAGCTGGTCCAACAAGGCATCCCACTCAGCCTCAGTAGCCAAAGCCCTTTGACTTTCACTTTGTCCCACCGTGTAAACGATGACACGTTCTTTATTATTGTTGTTGACATCCCCGTTGCCATTATTGTTTAGATTTTCCTGTTTCGAACATGACATCTGGCATAAGGCTGACAGCACCAACATAACAGTTATTCTACAGATTCTCTTCATGACTATCTTCCGTTTTTTTTTATTTTTTCATTTTATTAAGCTGATAATCCAGTAAAGCATCATATTGTTCCTCATTGTCAATACGATAGAAGCCAACAGTACGCCGTGCATGCGAGGCAATCACACGCAGTAATGTTTTTCCATTCCATTTCACTCGCTTGACCGGTTGCTTCAGTTCACCCAGCCAGCTGTTAACTCCTTCTTCACCACGAATATCCAATTCTTCTTTGAGCCGATTCCAAGCAGCCTCATTATCTGCCACCACGAGCACCACATCCACACGCACGGTTTCATTAAGTTTGAAACCGCTCACCTGTGCCACGGCGAGATCTTCTTGCGAAGCATACTGTTTGTACAGCTCACTCTGTGCCATTGCTGCCACGGGAAGCAGCAACATCAAAATAACCAATAATCTTTTCATTACTCCATCAGTATTTCTGCAGCCAAAGAGGCCCATTGCGCATCGGTAGTGCCGACACGGTTACAATAAACTTTCTCAAAGTCCTGAGGCTGTTGCAATTGTGCGACAAGCACAAGCACAACCAGGACCACAACAGCCAAAGAAGCCGCCACCATGCTGATGGTGCGCTGCTGTTTCCGCCGCCAGCCTGGGTATTCGGCTACCAAGCGTTGGCTATAGCCTTCTACTTCAGCCTGTTGCCATAACTTGTCAAATTCATTCTCTGTCATATTGCCATTGATTTTCTAAGTTTTTCTTTTATTCTTACCAGCCTTACGCTCACATTTTTCTCTGTCATCCCTACCCGCTCGCCAATCTCTTCGTAATTGTAGCCTTCCAGCTGTAGCCTCACTATTGAGCGGTCAGGTTCATCGAGCAAGGCAATCCTTTCATGCAATTCGCGCAACATGCTACGATCTTCATCAGCGGTCTCATATCCTTCCGGCAACTCCTCGGTCTCTTTCAGCTTCCGCAAACAATCTATCATGGCATTGCGACCTATTTTCCATATCAGTGCCGCCTGTTGAACTGCCGATAGTGACAGCAATCTTTCGCGGTCTCGCCATAGCGCCACAGTAGCTTCTTGCAACAAATCATCAGCCTCCAGACCACGACGGCAGTAGTGTCGGCACAGAGAGAACAGCAAGCCGCGGTAGCGGTGGAGCATAGCTTCAAAAGGATCCTGTAGTTTCACAATAGTAATAACGAAAGAAAGTAATCAAAAACTACATCAATCGAAAAATTTTAAATTTTATTGTTGATATTAACCTTTTTTAATAATTTATGATGAATCTATTCTTTTTCTATCTCCTTAAATTTCATACTTTTGCAAAAAAATTGGAATATTGGGTAGAATACTTGCCATAGATTACGGACAGAAAAAGGTAGGGTTTGCGGTGACTGATGAGCTGCAAATCATTGCCAACGGCTTAGATACAGTGCATGTGTCGAAGGCCTTTGACTTTCTGAAAGACTATGTGAGCAAAGAAAAAGTGGATGTGATTGTGGTGGGCGACCCACGCAAGATGGATAACAGCCAATCGGACTCGGCCCGTTTCATTGAGCCCTTTGTCAACCGCATAAAGAAGGAGCTTCCCGACATTCCAGTGGTGCGGATGGATGAGCGTTTCACTTCCAAGATGGCGTTTCAGACGATGATAGATGCTGGATTGGGAAAAAAAGCACGCCAAAACAAAGAGCTGGTGGACAAAATCAGCGCCACAATTATCTTGCAGAGCTACCTCTTTATGAAAGAGGTTACAGTGGACAGGGGTTAGGTGACAGAAATTAACAATTAACAATTAATAATGAAGAATGAAGAATGAATAATGGAAAATAGACCTCGAACAAAATCAAACACTAATTATTAACTATTAACTATTAACTATTAATTATAAATTGACTATGATTCTTCCCGTTTACGTCTTCGGACATCCGATTTTAAGAAAGAAAGCAGCAGAGGCTGACGAATCACAGGACTACTCCACCTTGATTGCCGACATGTTTGAGACCATGTATCACTCGCAGGGTGTGGGCTTGGCAGGGCCGCAGATTGGACAATCGTTGGCCATCTTTGTCATTGATACAGAACCTTTTAAAGAAGCATACGACGATGTCGAAATATACAAGGGCGCATTCATCAATCCAATCATCACCAACGAGTCTGGCGACGACTTCACCTTCAATGAGGGTTGTTTAAGTCTGCCCGACATTCACGAGGATGTGACGCGCAAGTCGGAGATTGACATTGAATACACCGATGAGACTGGCAAACGCCGTAAGGAGCATTTCAAGGGTTATGTGGCCCGTGTGATTCAACATGAATACGATCACCTGCAGGGCATTGTCTTCACCGACCACTTGTCACAACTAAAAAAGATGGTGCTCAAGCGCAAGTTCAATGACATTGCCAGCGGCAAGCTCAAACCAAATTACAAAACGAAAAACAAATAGCATGAGGAAACTTCTATACATTTTATGCATAGCCACTCTCCTATTTTCCTGCAATAAATCGAGGAATCAAAATGTCAATGCTGTCCAAGAGGAAAGCTGCGACCAGACCGAACTGTTGCAGGCTTACGACAAAGCCGACTCGCTGTATCAGCAAGGCATTATCAACAAGGAGCTTTTCGAGGATTTCATCACCCAGACTATCAGATTTGCTGATATGCATCCCGAGAACAACATCATTCCCGACATGCTGTCCAAAGCGGGTGTAGCCTGCATGATATTGGCAAAAAATGCCAGCATGGAACCGAATCCTGATGAGGAATATATTGAGAAATATGCCCGGAAAGGTATTTCTGTATTCGAAAAGATCCAAGCCACCTACCCTGAATACGAAGGTGTAAAGAACTGCTATCTGAACCGCGCTTTTATCTACGATGACATCTTGCACAAATATCTGGATGCCGAATACGAATACCGCGAATTCCTGCACAAATACCCTGACGACAGCAGTTGTGACAACATCCGTGCTTACTTGCAGGTGCTGGGAAAATCAGAGGAAGAAATCATGGCAGCGATTAATAATTAACAGTTGACAATTGATAATTAATAGTTGATAATTGATTATTGGCATTTAGTAATTGATAATTAGATATCCAATGATCAATAAAATCGAGATTTTGATAGTTCTACTTGCTCTTCTGTGCTTGATGTCGTGCAGGACAGAGCAAGTGGTTGAGCAGTCGGAGCCCCTGCTGGAAGACAAGTTTGTTCCGGAACACTCTCCGAATGTTTTTTTGATTTTATACGATGCGGAAATAGGGAAAGAGGCCATATTGAAAGCCATCAAGAATTACAAGTGCGAGATTGTCTATGACTACCATTTCATGAATGGCATGGCGCTGAAGAAGCCCGAGAACAAAACACTTGAAGAAACCATGCAATATTTCAAGGGCGTAAAAGGCGTGCTGACAGTGGAATATGACTATGTCATACACTTGGATGACCCTGTTAAACCGAAGTTAGAGGAGCGGTAAGCGGCATCACTTCCCTACCCTCCTCGCGGCACCGGAGCCGCTTGCCCTGATGAAGAGACCCTGCTGCCGCGAAAGTGAGGAACATAAAAACAGAAGTACAATAATCCCAAAGCAAATTGGGTGGTAAAACCAGGTGTGACTGGCAAGAAATTTCGTCCTTTTGCAAAGTTTTTCAGCTGGCAAAAGAGATAATTTCTTCTGCGAGCACCTCCATCTTATTGAATGCGAAAAGTTTCTTGCCCAAATCTTTGAGGGAGGCTCCAAGATGATAGACTGTGTTATCAATAATGAGGAATCGATCATGGTAACGGTCGGAAGTGTTGATGTCTATTGATGAGTACTGTCGGTTGTGGCGTTCTAAATCCACCTGCAATGTTTCCGATATCTTTCGGGTAATGATTTTGGAACTAACTCCTTCATTCCGTTTGGTGAGAGTCTTCAATACCGAATCGTCCACATAGTTGTCGATGAAGACGACTCGTTCATGAGCCGAGCGTATCAAATCTGCCACAAAGGTGTAGGCATCAAAGACCTGTCCGTCGTAAAAAACGCCCTCAACGGGAGGCAATGCAGTGCGAACAAAGAAACCAATTTGCTCTTCCGTTTTAGCAACTCGCTGCTCCAACTGTTCTACTCTTTGGTTGATAACATATCCACGCAACAGGTATTCCTTAAGAACAGCATTTGCCCATTGACGAAAGAGAATCCCTTGTTTTGATTTAACACGATACCCCACAGATATAATCATATCTAAATTAAAATATTCTATTTCTCTGTTTATTAGACGATTACCCTCTTGTTGAACTGTCGCAAATTTTGCGACAGTTGGAATTCCTTTTAATTCTTCCGCATTGGCATTTTGTATGTGTTTACCTATAGTCTTGATGTCCCTATGAAACAACTCGGCAATCTGTTGTCGATTAAGCCACACCGTATCTTCTCGCAACATCACTTCCAGACGTATATTATTGTCAGGCTGGTAGAAAATGATTTCACCATTATTTTGATTTAATACAATACTATTTTCCATTTGTGTAGTTATTGAATGATTGTCTTGCAAAAATAGAACACCCAATTCTTAAAACCGAGGGCTAAATATTATTAATCATCTAAAAATCAACATTATAAGATATTATCTAACTTTCTTCTCCAATTCTGCTAATTTAGCCTTCAACTGCTTGATTTCCTCATCATTTTCCCTTTTCACAGAATGCTTGAACTTAAACATCGCCAAGTTCAGCTCAAAGGAAGTCTCGCTACTCTGTTTAGGTAAGATGTCGCCCATGATATCCTCCACTAATTGCCCGCCTCAATGCAACAAGAACTGTTGCTCCGTACTGTTGTCTTCTTGTTACGGGACTTCAACAATCACTCGCGACAATTCCTTTAATTTTGCGTAAGCCTCCACTATGGCGATGGTAGTGTCCACTGCCTGGTCACTTTTCAAGATTGTAGCCAGCATATAGAGGCCTTTTTCGGTGAAAGCCTTTGGCAATTGTGGTGAAAACTTGAGTTTTTGGAGGTGGTCAAAATTTTTGACCACCTCGTTTTTCTCGTCTTCAGTCAATTCAAAAACATACCCTTCTGGAAATTTTTCAGGGTTATTGCTAACCCCTTGATTGATTTCCTTGGTTAAAACGTCATACAGCTCCGCAACATCTGAATCTAAAATCACCTTCTTGTTTCTGACGGTGATAATCTTTTTTTCGACTTCTATGAGTAATTTTTTTTCCATAGTATTAATATTTGAAATTGTTTTTGCCCGCAAAAATACAACACCCAATTCTTAATATCATGGGACAAAACATTGTTAATCATCTCAAAATCAACATTATAAGAAATTACAAATTTCGTTCGAAAAGATGATTTTTTCGAACAGAAAATAGCGTTGAATCGAGAGGTAAAATTTTCCCACGCTTCTCAAACTTGAGGATAGCAGCTGGAATTTTTGGAAGAAATATGCTTAAATACTTGTATCTATATGCGACAAATCAGGACTTTCTCTCCAGTGTTATCAATTATTTCGGAAATAATATGTATCTTTGCAAAATACATATCACGCAAATAGGTTGCACAAGGCGGTCGTACTTTTGCAAACAAAAAAAACAAGAACAATCACAATAAAACCACAATCATGCCAGCCAACAAAAACGCCGTTACGCGATATTACATCATTGACAAGTTGCTTGCCAATCGATATAGGAACTATTCTGTTGCCGATATATGTGAATTGGTGAATGAAGAATTAGAAGAGAGGAAAATGAAAGTCAGCATTCGCACAATCCAATATGACATCAACTATATAGAAAAAGCGGGCCCCTTTCTTGCAGATATTGAGCATTATCAAATTGATGCGGTCAGCCAAAAGAATCCAAATCTCACGGTGAAAAAAGAATGTTTGCGTTATAAAGACCCATCATTCTCTATTTTCAAGAAGCCATTGACCGAGGATGAGAAGTATCTGCTTTCGGAAGCATTGTCGTTGCTGGGACAGTTTGACGGTCTTCCAAATCTTGACGGACTGGAAAAGTTGAAAGGCAGCTTGAATCTTAAAGAAAAGCGCCAAATCGTTTCCTTTACCAAGAATCCTTTAGAGAAAACCACTCTGTTCGGGGAACTTTTTACCGCTATTTCGCAACGACAGGTGCTGAAGTTGCATTATCATACTTTTGATGACCTCGACAATGTAAAACAGGTGATTATTCATCCTCACTTATTGAAAGAGTACAATCGCAGATGGTATCTCTTTGGTTCCGCAGAGGACTCTGGTAGATTACTAAATTTCAGGTTGGACCAGATTGACCAATTCGATATGCTATCAAATCATCGATATATCCCATACCCCGGTAATCTGAATGAACGCTTTGAGGATATTATAGGTGTATCTCTTTATGATGACAGGCCATTGCAAACCATTATCTTCTGGGTAAGTGATTATTCCAAGAATTACGTTATTACAAAACCAATACACGAATCTCAACCTACACGACCCTTTCATGATGAAAAAGAAGCTGAACTGCGTCGTCAGTATCCAATGTTGAAAGGTGGGGCCTTCTTTTCCATTGAATGCATCGAGAATTATGAACTTATCAGGGAATTGACCTCATTTGGCAAAGACTTGATTGTACTTTCTCCTACCAATATACAACAGAAGGTAAAAGATTATGTGGCAGCACAACTTCAAGCATATCACTCCTTGAAATAGAATTTATTTGTATTTTTGCACTTCACAAATTCTTTAATAATGATGAATGAAAAACCAACATTTATATTCCGAGAAGAAATGACCACCGACGAAGGTTACGTACAATGGATGGCTGACATCAAGCAGCGTTTTCGCCAAAGCCAAGTAAAAGCGGCGGTCCGTGTAAACACTGCCATGCTTGAGTTTTATTGGAGCTTAGGACGCGACATAGTTGAACTTCGTGCTGAAAGCAAATGGGGAAATGGCTTCTTTAATCAGTTGTGTCTTGATTTGAAAACGGCATTTCCCAACGAAAAAGGTTTCTCTGTAACCAACCTCAAATACATGAAACGTTGGTATGCATTTTATAGTGAAAGATTTGCAATTCGTCCCCAAGTTGGTGACGAATTTGGTATTGCTTTAGCATCCAAGACGGGTGATAATCAAGATGTTGAAATTCGTCAACAAGTTGTTGACGAATTAGAAACTGCAAATCGTCAACAAACTGTTGACGAAAAAGGTCAACAAGTCGTTGGCCAATTGCAATTTCCTGATACATTTGGTCTTATACCATGGGGCTGTCATATTCTGATTATCTCCAAATGCCAGTCTCTTGATGAGGCTATGTTCTATATTAACAAGGTTGTGGAAGAGGGCTGGAGTCGCAGCAGACTTGAAGCCCAAGTGGCAGCCAATCTATTCGGAAGTCAAGGTGCAGCACTTACTAACTTCGAGCATACACTACCTGCTCCACAGAGCCAATTGGCCAAAGAGCTGCTGAAAGATCCCTACCATTTTGAATTTCTCTCCATGGGAGAAGAATACGAGGAACAGGACCTAGAAGATGCGTTGGTATCCAATGTTACACGATTTCTGATGGAGTTAGGCCAGGGCTTTTCGTATGTGGGCCGTCAGATGGAGCTGCAAATGCCCGGAGGTCAGACTTTCTTCCCCGACTTGCTATTCTATCACATACCCCAGCACCGTTATGTTGTCGTCGAATTAAAGGTGGTGAAATTCATCCCCGAATTTGCCGGCAAACTGAATTTCTATGTGACTGCTATCGACGAGTTGATGCGTGGCGACGGTGACAATCCAACTGTGGGTTTGCTTATTTGCAAATCAACTGACAAAACCGTTGTGGAATGGTCTCTGCGTGACATCAACAAACCTCTTGGCGTATCCACTTATCAACTGGAAGAAGTGGTGGAGCGCACGGTAAAAGAGTTGGAGCAAAAGAAAAAAGAAAATTCGCGCAAATAAGTTGCGCAAGAAGGTTGTACTTTTGCAAACGAAAACAAACAAAGAAGAATATGAACAATAATAAAAACATGAACCCAGTTTTTAGTTTGAAAAACTTTCGCTCATTTGGTGAAGACGGTGCAGATTTTGAACTTGCCCCTATCACCGTACTGACAGGATGCAATAGTGCAGGGAAGAGTTCTATGACAAAAGCTCTTATGCTATTGAGCAAATTGCCACATGAAAAAGAGACTATACATACAGCTCTCAAATTGTATTCAAAAGACCTTGACCTCGGCAATTTTAAGAAAGTATTACACAAACAGGCAAATAGTAATGAGATAGAAATTTCATATAAAATATGGTCTAATTATCTTCAAGAAGAAGTATATGTCAGGCGATATTTCAAAAGCAAGAAAGCTGATACTCTTAATGATGGGCATCTTTGTAGATATACGATTGAAAAAATTGATGGAAGTATTATTCTTGAAAAAGACACAACACCAAGAGGAATCGGAAATAAAAAAATATACAAAGAAAACATCACTCAAAATTTCAACAACTTCTCATTGGCAAGCCAGTATCTTAAATTGATCAGAGGCATTGAAGTATTCAAGAAAGATTTATACAAAAAATATGAGAACACGTCAGTTGCATTAAGGTTAACTCGTGATTTGGAAAATACCAGAAAGCAATTAGAAGAAAATAAAATCAATATAGAAGATTATAATATTAAACTTCTAAATAACTGGTATGAATGGATTGATAAACGGAATAGTGATATTGAAGAATGGAAGAAATACTGTAAGACTGATGAAGAGATGGAGGAAATGATGGATAAATATTTTCCAAAAGGCATAATTATAGAACATTTTTTTGAATTAGTCACAAATGAAGTATATTCCCCTTGGTTTACTTGTAATGTAAAATATATAGATTCGAATTCTGCAGCAATACGACGCTCATATTCAGTTGAGAACGACAATAAAATGAGCCATGCTCTGTGCGTTTTTAATAGTATGCGAGTAACATTCGAGGAGCATTTCGATGTTTTATCTGCCGATCCATATTATCATAAACCTGGTGGCTTTATGAATCGTTGGTTGGGTAAAGAGAGGTTTAATCTTGGTAAAGTTAGTGTAGAAGGTGATGAGGAAGGTGGTGTTAAAATATATCTAAAAAAAGAAAAAGAATACAGGTTGCTTGCAGACGAAGGTTATGGCATTACTCAATTAGTGTCCTTATTGTTGCTAATTGACAATGCAATTAAATCACCTGACATAAAAAATATTGAAAATGAAATAGAAATTCCTTGGTATAAAGGCAAGCCTCATAAAGGATATTGGAACAAACCAAAACAAATCATTTGTGTAGAAGAGCCCGAAATTCATCTCCACCCAAAATATCAGTCGCTTCTTGCCGATATGTTTGTGGAAGCATTTCAAAAATACAATATCCACTTCATCATTGAAACCCATAGCGAATATTTGATTCGTAAACTTCAGGTGATGGTTGCAGATAAAGAAAATGTACTTATGCCAAATGACATTTCACTCAATTATGTGGAAAAAGATGAAGAAGGTATTTCCCATAATCGTCAGATAAAGGTTCTTGAAGACGGACGGTTGAATGAGCCATTTGGCCCAGGTTTTTTTGATGAGGCGACAGATTTGTCTATGCGTTTGTTAAAAATGAAGATGGAGGCAAAATGAAAAGGGGAAAAATCTTTCTTCAATACGGTTTCTGGAAAGCTGTAAAGAAACTTGACATGGATATTTTTGGTCCTAATGCATGGGACTTATTCTGTGTCTTGCAAGCAAATAATGTTCAAGCAGAAATACCGATTGAGGATTTTGGCCAAGATGATTTTTTGAGTATTTTATGGCATAAAACCGGAGGAAGTTGCTTTGCCGAAAAAGGGCAGATTGATGCAATAATTGAAGACGATAGTCTTTCCATTGAGAAATTATGCTCAGTCTTTTTGCTTGATAAAGACCAGAGTTATTGTGAAACGTTTGCTCAACAAAAAGGTGTACTAAGCTTGAATGCGGAAATGCTATCGAGAAATAAACATCTCGTTTCAGGGAAAAAAATACATTTTAAATTTCATCAGAAAGGGGATTATTATGGATTAAAAGAGTATTTTTCTATCCCCTGTAATTCTCTTATCCTTATAGATCCTCATATCTTGAATGATAGAAAGTATATCCAATATCATTTAAAGCATCTTTTTAAAAACATATTACCTCAATCATTAAGTATCCCTTTTGATATTTCTATTTTTAGTGGAGTTGGAGGTAACAATTTTGATAATGAAGAATTGGGGCTCTCCTTTTACAAAGAAATACTTGAAATGCTTAAAGATATCAGACCTAATTTGGATTTTTCTTTTACATTATATCAAATTCCAGCACAAGGAGAAGGTTGGCATGACAGATTTGTTTTGACAAACAATTTGATGATAGAGGCATCTGGTGGTTTTAGTGTTTTCGGCCCTGTTGAAAGAGAAATAAAGGCTCAAAAAGATTGTAATTTTCATATTTGTCAACCAACATTGGATAAAAATGGTGATACGGATGATTATTACAATTGGATAAAAAAGACGTCAATAGAATCTCAAAAAGAGGGAAGATACCAACATAGAAGATTTGGAACTAAAGAAAACCGCATTAACCGATTGTTTAATTTGGCAGATTAAATAGTTTTTTTAGTACATATCTCATTCAAAGAGTATTTGTAAATCCTCACCAATAATGTCACACACTTTTCCCCCGTTCTCATCGAGTAATTCTTTGTTCCCCAAAGATGTCGTATAATTAAGAATAGGGATGGCCGGCAACATGGATTTCATAATTCTGAATTCAGGCGACTCTTTGTAGTTGATGACTTTTGGCAGGCAAAGTATAACGGCAATTAATGCATCATCCCAACAAAGGTATTTCTCATTTTCCCTGTCCTCTTTGATTAAGATCCTCAGTTCTTGTTCATATTCCCAGTCAAGAGATTTGGTGAAGAAAATGTCCTCTAGATTATCTTCTATATATTTTTCTACTGCTTCTTGAGAATCTCCCTCCGTGAATATTGCATTTGAAAAATTAGGCAAGTAATTGATTGGAGCAATTTTTGCTTTTTCACCAAATTGTTCAACAACCCTTTGTGATAACTTGTCTTTATCAAAAACCAAACATGCACCATTACCTCCTTGTGCATAGTGACCCCATAGAGGGTCAATTTTGAAGCCACGGTGCGAGGGCTTGTCTAATGTAAGACTTATGGATTGATATTTTGACAATTCACTATCTATAATATCGGCAGAAATAATACCATAAACTTCTCTTTTCACTTCTGCAATATCATTCATATTCTCAAAACGGCCAAACTTTAAGGATTGGGTTGCAATGATTCTCAACGCAGATTCGAATTTTGTAAAGTGAAATACATGTTTTCCGGAATATATCATGAAAGGTTCCATATTTGTTGGGTTTTATGGTTTTTGCAAAGATAATACAAATTTCACCAAAAGTTATTCCGTGCTTTTTATTTTTGCGCAAATTGGTTGCGCGAGGCGGTTGTACTTTTGCACCCGAAAACAAAATACAACACGCCAATATGGAAAACAAAGAAATAGCATTCGACAAAACCAACTTCGAGCAGCAGAAAGCATACGATCTTGTGGCATATACCAACATCAGTCTTTTCATCACAGGGAAGGCTGGTACGGGTAAAACCACTTTTGTGAAGAGAATCCAAAAGGAAATCAACAAGAACTTTTTGGTTCTTGCTCCCACAGGCATAGCAGCACTCAATGTTGGAGGTCAAACTATGCATTCCTTCTTTGGCTTTCCATTGGAGATAATTGGTCCTACAACCCACATGGAAGTGTCGTTAGAGAAAAGACGCGTGCTGGAGAAAACAGATACCATTATCATTGATGAGGCTTCGATGGTAAGAGCCGATATGGTGGACGGTATGGATAGATTTCTCAGGACTTTGACTTATTCGCATTTACCTTTCGGGGGCAAGCAGGTTGTTTTTGTAGGCGACTTATTTCAATTGCCACCCGTATATAAGCAGGGTACGGCAGATGAAGATATGCTCCGAGACTTTTATGGAAATGGAACTCCTTATTTCTACAAAGCGTACGCATTGAAACGAATGAATCTGCCCAAGATAGAGTTTCAGAAGGTTTATCGTCAGAAAGATCAGCCTTTTTTGGATGTTTTAGACCGTATGCGTGTAGGAGAAAATATTCAAGAGGATTTTGAAATCATTAATGAACATGTGAGTTCTGATGACAAAGTTGGCGATTATTCGGTTACCCTGACGGCTTATAATAGAATTGCTGAAAGCATTAATGAGATGAAGTTAGACGAGATAGAAGCGGAGGAATTCTGTTATGAGGGGGAGTTAGATGGAAAATTCAAGATGCAAGATGCGCCAGTGCCGGTTAAACTGCAGCTGAAAGTTGGTGCACAGGTAATCTTCTGCCGCAACGATTATCCAAGAGGTGTGGTGAATGGAACCATTGCCATTGTGACTAAATTGACCGATGACAAAATTGTTGTGGTCCTGGAAAATGGCAAAACACTCAAAGTGGAAAAGATGGTGTGGGAGAGCAAGGAAAGTGTATATAATGAGGATACCCGAAAGGTTGAATCGAAGGTTGTGGGAAGTTTTACACAATATCCTTTGAAACTGGCTTGGGCTATCACGATACATAAGTCGCAGGGAATGACTTTTGACCGTATGCATTTCGATTTGACTCGAGGAACATTTGCTCCTGGACAGGCGTATGTAGCCATCAGCCGTATGCGTTCATTAGATGGACTTACATTGAGCAACAAGTTGCGCTCATATCATATCAAACAGAATGCCGAGATCAGGGCTTTTGCCAACTCGTTTAACGATGTGCCCATGATAGATGAGGAGTACAAGTTTGGTAAGGATTTCTCCACATATTTTTATAAGCATGACTATGATGGTGCTGTTCAGGTGTGCATGAAACAAGTCGTTGCCAAAATCAAGAGCGGTGACTATAGAAATGCAGCTCTCGTAGCTAAACGGATGTTCGATGTGATGCTTGACGATGAATGTCTGCATGATGCTACAAAGAATGTCCCGTTGCTAAAGGATTGCAGCATGACTTGTGACTTTTTGAATGCGGTGCTATGCCTCTACAAAGGCCGGTATGAGGAAGCTATAGGATATTCGGACATGGTATTTGACAAAAAGACAGCACAGAAAAAAAGTCCCTGTCTCGAAGCCCTGTTTGTCAAGGCAAAAGCGCTGTATCGTTTGGAACGATACGAAGAAGCTGACAGTGTGGTCAAATTTATTCGTGAAATTTCGAACAATTCAGATGAGAAGATTGCTATCGATAAAAAACAATACCTGTTTGAAGCGCAACTCAATCAGAAACTTGGATATTCAAATATTGAAACATGCCGTCATTTGGTAAAACTCTGTTCAGAGTACTTGCCCGCATACATGATGATTCGGAAGGAAGCACTTGCCAGCAATTTGCATGTTGAGATGGACGAGGAAGAAGAGAAAAATGCCATTGTTGTAGCTTTCAATAATAAAACTGTATCTGACAGCGACTTTGAAAAGATACTTAATGAGGCAGACAAAAACAGTACAGAGTTCCAGATATTTAGCCGAAGGGTTCGAAGAATTAACACGACAGAATAGGAGTGATCTGTAGATTCATTGCATAAAATACACAAAATTTTCAACCTTAAAAATACAAGTTTATGAACATTTTCAATCAGATTAAACAGTTTCTATATTCCCTGGTAGATGGGAGGTCATGTGACATTGACAAAAACATTTCGGATACTAAGAGTAATCAAGACCTGTTAGAAGAAATCCAAGAAAGAATCCGTGAACTTCAGAGAAGAGGGATTTAGAAGCTTCTCTTTCAAAGTGATTCTCGAATAAAATAACTACTTTTGCAAAAAATTCAAACCGAAAACAAAAATGAAACAGTTAAAGTACAAACAAATAGCAATTTTCATCCTTTGCGCTATCGCACTATCTGCTTGCGCCACACCCCAAAAGACTGATGAAGAAACCGGGGAAGTTCGTTGGCCAAATTTCCTGCGGAATTGGGCAGCAGATTATGAAATCAATGACAGCCAAAGGCTCTCACTTATCAATTTGATAGATTCCGTGTATTATTTCTTGGAGGATAGCACACAATCTGTTGAAGCCCATTCAAATCAGGTATGCAGAATGTTGGATCAAATGGCTAATGTTATAGCCTATGATTCTGTATTTGAATTCACCCTGATGATGCGGGCTACAGCATCCAATTTCTGGAGGCTAGCATCGAAGGATGACCGGGTTTATCAATGCGATTGTTCCGGTGAGTCAATCTCACGCTTTGTGGAATGGCAAACAGTATCCTTTACAGATGTGGAACTCATGTGCTTCACTGTTATACCCAGATCCTGGGAAGCTCCTTGGCACTTTGCCAATATAATTCTGACTATCGGGAAAGATGACGAAGAACCTCTTTCTAGTTTTGTCATCACCAACTACGAAGATTTTCAGATGGACAGTATTCAAATCACTTTTTATGATAGTGTTTATACTGTACTGGATGTTGTATATGAAAATGAAGTATATGTCGATTCTACAAATGCCGCAAGAGGCATTAAGACTTTGCTCATGCCCTACAAATATCTGATGCAGATGTTGTCGCAGTCCTTGTTCGTGGATGTTTCATACAAAACAACAGAAGGATGGTATTCTATGAGAGGTGGCCCAGGAGCAAGTTTTGGGGAACAAATAGAAGATTGTCCTCGATTGAAGAAAGCTTTAGATCAAATAACGCATTAATTTCTTTAGACTTATGTTAGGCGCGATTGCAGGAGATATCATTGGTTCTCCATTTGAATTTAATAGTATTAAAGATACTGATTTTGAATTATTTGGTCGCAGAAGCCGCTATACTGATGATTCGGTGATGACTATGGCGGTGGCGGAATGGCTGATGGACGACCCTACTCTATCTCATGAGGTATTAGAACAGAAAATGGTAAAGTTTGGGAACTATGATTCCGGTGCGGGCTATGGTGGCAGGTTTTTGCAATGGCTGTTTTACCCTGAAAATATCTGGAAAGATGGCGTGCGAAGACCTTATAACAGCTACGGCAATGGCTCCGCTATGCGTGTGAGCGCTGTAGGCTGGTTCTTCGACAGCTTGGAGGAAACGGAACGGGTGGCGGAAATCTCTGCCAGCATCACGCACAATCATCCCGAAGGCATCAAAGGGGCACAAGCCACGGCGGCAGCCATCTTTATGGCTCGCAACGGGAAAAGCAAGGAAGAGATAAAGAATTATATTTCAAAGAAATACGAATACGACCTTAACCGTACTTGCGACCAAATCCGTCCCCAATATGGTTTCTTTGTGTCTTGCCAAAAGTCGGTGCCAGAAGCCATCATCGCATTCATAGACAGCACAGACTATGAGTCAAGCGTCAGACTGGCAGTATCGCTTGGCGGTGACAGCGACACCCAAGCCTGTATCGCAGGCGGCATTGCGGAAGCGTTTTATGGCATGCCAGACGGAATTGTCACTGAAATGGATAAGTATCTCCCACCCGATTACAAAACCAATATCATCCGCCTGGCCAAGACATCGGCTTATCGTTGCAAGTTGGAGCAATTAAAGAGATGCTGGAAGATGTGAGGGAAGTGACCACCTCTCTGTCTTTCTCTATACCTGTCCTGCTCCTTTGTGTTGCAAGCGGTAGAATTCTTTCTGCTGTTCTATTTCACGACCTTTCCACCATTATCCAAAAATCTACAAAACTCGACCAAACTACGCTGTATTACCCCTCCCACCTGCAGCTGCTCTTTATACTGTGCCACCATGGTGGGCGACATGCTTCGGTTCAATGCGAAACGCACTACCTCCATGTTGGCTTCCTTACACAACAGGATGCCAATGCTAGGATTCTCGCAGGAACGACGTTCCTCCTGATCCAAAGCCTCAAGATAGAATTCCAACTGTCCGAGATCTCTGGGCTGGAACTCTGATGTTTTAAGCTCAATAGCAACCATGCATTGCAACAACCTGTGGTAGAACAACAAATCAACCTTAAAAGTTTTACCACCTACCACAAGCCGATGCTCTTCGTCAATGAAGAGGAAGTCTTTGCCCATCTCCAATATAAAATCCTTCATGTGCACAATAATAGATTTGCGAAGCCTCGCTTCTTTGTAATCAAGAGGTAATCCAAGCATATCCAAACTGACACGATCTTTGAATAGTAGCGGTGCCTGCGGATACAGAGTTTGCATCGCTTGCGATTGTACATCGTGGCCACCTAGGATGGCCGACATCGCATCGGTCTTGATGGCACGGTCAAGTTCTTTATACTCCAATCGTTCGCGACCTGCATACAGCATATAGAACAGTCGTTGCTCATCCGTCTTGCAGTAGTTCAAGATGAGCTGATGGTTGCTCCAACCTGTAGAGAGCAGCACGTCGGGAATTTGTGCCAATCGGATTGGCACAATTGTCTGAGAAAATATTTGTGCCGATTGAATCGGCATTATTTGTTGATTGGGGATTTGTGCCATTTCGACTGGCACAATTTGAGATTTGACCTTGCCAATCAGTTCGGTAAATGTCGGAAATGAATAGGTTTCATAAAACTGAACCATCTTGTATATGGAGCGGTAGCTCCAACCCCTCACAGATGGGTTCTGTGTATGGATGTATTCAGCCAACTGACGGACAACACCACTACCCCATGCCGATGTCTTCAACTTGCTGAAAACAAACCCTCCCACTTCCCATGCCATCAACACCGCTTCACCGTTGACCTGCTGTATGACATGGTTGCGATGGGCAGAAATGATGCCATACACTGTTTCAAAATCGTCCTTATACTTATTGCTTGCCATTTCGAGAGGTAAAAGTTCTGTCATAGTATCTTAAGTTAAGTTTTTACTGTTGGCAAAGTTACAACACCCAATTCTTAAAATCAATAGCAAAAGAATGCTTAATTTACTTAAAATCAATAGTTTAATAAAACACACTTTCGATTCAAAAAGTGAACGAAATTATGCAAAAAGATGCGGAAATGGCGGAATGCGTGTTTTTAGATTTGCTTTGGGCTGCAAAAAAGGAAGGAAGAATTTTGGAAAATTTTGGAGTATTTTCAGCCACGGCTGAATTGATACCCTTCCGCGGTGAACAGGTGCAGTGCTTAGGTGCAAGTATGTTCTGCACCGCGGTGGAGATACTATTAGAACTCCAGCCGCAATTGTCGCTTCAGCTGGAAGCTGCGGCGGTGGTAGGGACTGTTGCCGTATTTCAGCACCGCTTCCTGATGGTAAGGCGTGGGGTAGCCTTTGTTGTCCTTCCAGCCATACATGGGATATTCCTCGTGCAAACGCTCCATCAGCTCGTCGCGGTAACATTTGGCCAAAATCGAGGCGGCGGCAATGGACAGATAAGTAGCATCTCCCTTGACCACAGTCTTATAGGGAATGTCCGTGCGGTTGACAAAGCGATTGCCGTCAATCAGCAACAGCTGCGGTTTGAGAGTCAGCTGCTCTACGGCACGTGTCATCGCCAAAAAAGAGGCCTGCAAAATGTTAATCTTGTCGATTTCCTTCTCAGACACCTGCCCTACCGCCCAAGCCAAGGCATCGCGCTCAATAATCATTCGCATTTGGTTTCTCTTGGCGGCTGAAAGCTGCTTGGAATCATTGATTTCCTCATTCTGATAATTGTAAGGCAAAATCACCGCAGCCGCGAAAACCGGTCCGGCAATACAGCCCCGCCCTACTTCATCGCATCCGCATTCAAGTATTTCAGTATCAGAATAATGACTCTTTAAAGGCATAAGGCAACTACAAAAATCAACATCATAAGGTCATTAATGAACGGATGTTCTTTCATCTGCGACAACATGCTGTAATACAAGGTCATAGGTATCAACAGAAAACCTACAGCCTGATGAAAGTCAAAAGGAGAGAATACCATCAGCAGCAGACATGACATGGTAATCAAATGTATGGTTATCAATCTTTTACGAAGAAGCACCGTCTTACTGTCATATTGTATTTTCAGCACCACGGTAGCATAAAGCAAAGACACCACCGTTGTGGCTATCAGCACCATAACCTTCCATGAGTACATTTCTGTCATCACAAAGGTATTGTAGAAACGTATCTCCGACACAAACTGGTACAACTCCGGCAATCTATCGCAGAAGAAATAAAAACAAAAGATATAGAGATATACCAGCAGGATGCCTAATATATAAACAATGATATCTTTATACTTGCTGAATCTGTTGATTATCAATGAACTGATTACAAAAAACGCCACAAAAAGCATGGGAGGATAAAACAGGGACGCCACGCCCGTGAGGATGCCCGACAGAAGGTCCTTGCTTTTCAGATTGCCATTGTCGTAATCGAAATTCAAACTGATAATGATAGCCAAAATAAGGTTGGAGAACCAAACGGGAGATAATTCCGAAACAAAGCCTCCGCAACACAGAATCAGGAGGAACCAAATGCACACCATCAGGTGGTGGTTGTCACCGAAACCGCCACGGAAATAATAGACATCCGTAAGCAGAATTTGCAAGAGCAGGCCAAAACTGATGATGGTTATCATGCCGCCATAATGACCCTGCAATGGGGCCAACATCTGCCAGAAGGTGGTAGAGGAAGGCGGTTGCAGAAAGTGCGTTGAACTTATGAATTGCAGCACCGCCCACACCAGCAATGCCAACACACACACAACTTGAAAAAATAATTTTGACTGGATAGATCGAAACATCCTTTAAATTTTGGCAAAAATACGAATTAATTTGCTACCTTTGCCAACTCATTTCTCAGGAAATTAAAAAAGATGAAAAAAACTGCTGGAAAAACTATTATATGGCTGATTATCATAGCCTTGTTTGCCGCAGGCGTTCTCCTGGTCACCACCCGCCCTTCCATTGTGGAGGAGGTCAAACGAGGAACCGCCAAACTATTTGTGTATGAGTATATTCCCAATCAGAATATACAAATTGACAGCTGTATGGTTAGCCAGTCGTCCGATTCCATTTACAAAGACTTCCGGAAGAAATATCGTTTTCATTATCAGACCATTGGCATGGCTTCCTTTGCCGACAGCAGTCGTATGATCATGGTCAGCGAACTGCCACCCCACTTTGAGACCGACTCTGTGGCCTCCATTTTCAAAAAATTCACCCACAAAGTGGAATTACGCAAGCATTCCATAGGTTATGACGGCTATGTGACCGACATGCTGATATACTTGGGCAACGCCACCCAGGAGAACTGCGACAATCTGATTCGCAAGCTGAACAAAGAGCTGTTTTTCAGCGAATACAAGCCTATCGTAACCGAGTTGCCTGTGGAGCAGAAAAGGCAGTATTTCGCCAAGGAAAATATTGATTATCAGATTACTTTGAATGAATTCAACATCTGGTTCATGGAAGATGGCGAAGGCTTTATGACCTTGGATGACACCAATCATGTGATGACCATATCCGACATGTTTGCCGAACAATCGCGAGGGGTATTCTTCAGCCAGCTGCCAGGTTTTGTGGCCTGGGCAATTGCTAAGAATGAAGATATTGCCGGACAAGTGGGCGATATCCGCCAATTCACCCTGGATGCAGACCTGATTTTGGGAGCTTTGGCCGACAGCAGCACCTTGGTCATCATTGGCCGCGAACGCCAGTCTCCGCTGAATGAGCTGCCACCCCTGCAAATCGAGAGCATTTTGCTGTTGGCCTCCACTACCGAAAAAGAATTGTCGCAGAGCCTCGACATCAACGACCTGATGGCCGGCAAGATGAACAATGGCCGCGACTGGTGTCCCACCTACCTGAGCAAAGAGCTGGAAAACACCGAATTTGGCGACCTGATGACCATCACCGACGTGCTGCTGAAGGACTGGTCGGAGCGTGGCACCATCCAGGAAGGCTATTACCGCTATCCTGACCCCGGCTACTATCCTTTCGATAAACCGCTGTTCAGAAAATTGGGTTTGTCGGAACTGGTTTATAACTGGAACACCGCTGGTGCCATGTATGCCATTGACTGTGAAGGATATACCATTTACACACTGAACCGCACCGGCTCACTGCCTGTCAGTTATTTCAACTCGCAGGAACGCAGCGAATCCATCGGCTACCGCTATGAAAGCCAGGCCTACCACTATTTCGCCACCCTTTGCAATACCGATTTGGCACGTGTGGTGCAATATACCGCTTTGTATCAGTTATTTATTGACAATAACATCAGCTATTCCGGCAACACCTACCCTTCTTTCCCGAAGAACAAACCGTTTTTGCTGTATAAGCCAACGCTTAATCTGCTCAACACCATTAAAAACATGAGTAGCGAGGCGATTGCCGCTTTCGCCGACAGCTTGTCGCACCGCACTTTCGACAGGTATCAGAAAGAACATGTTGACAAACAATTACGCGAGAATGAGCAGAACTACAACATGACTTATACAAATGAGCATATTGATTTCATTTATCAGAATGTACATCAGAACACCAAAGCGGGTATCAGCGGAAATATCAACGAGGTGAAGAACCTGCTTAACAGTCTGTCGGAAGAGCAGTTCAACAAACTGGCGAAGTTCCTCTCCTACCCTCGTGGTGTCGCCGTCAGAGACCGGGAGAGTTATAACACCATGCTTCGAGCCCGTAAGGTCAACCAGCTGATGCGGGAAATCGGCAAGAACAATCTGGACCTTTTAGGCATGGACCTGAACAATGTCAAGAACTATTTTGCGGGCAATTTGGCTGGCAACAGCGGACGCTACATGAAGACCTCCTCGCTCATCATCACCTTTAACGACCTGCTGACTACTGGCGGACACAATCTATCATCACGCATCAGCCGTGTGAACTCCATGACACATTACAAGCAGAGTAAGGGCAATTATGTGCCGAAGGACTATGACAGGCCTGCCAATACTGAGCCTGTGCTGGCGGAAAACAAGCCTGTCACCTCAGAACCCTCCGCAAGCACTCCCACGGCAAGCAAGCCGAGTGGTGGTACAGCTCCCAGCAGCAAACCGAGTGGTAGTGCGGCACCAAGTGGCAGCAGACCCTCAAGCAGCACTGCTCCCAGTAGCAATAGCAGGCCTACAGGTTCCGCAACGCCCAGCAGTGGGGCTAAGCCCTCCACGAGTTCAGGTACCCGTCCCAGCACCACCAGCAGTTCATCAACCAGCCATAGCAGCACCGCTACCAGTACGGCAAGCAGTCGCAGCACCAGCGGTGGCGGCAACATCCGTCCCCGTAGCGCGGTAATCTCCACGGCTCCGAGAGGAACGAGAGGACTGTGAGAAGTTGAAAACTGAGAACTGAAAACTGAAAACTGATAGTTGACAATTGATTTTGGATTACAGGATTACAGGATGGAAGGGTTAGATGGGTTAGGAAGGTTAGGAAGGTTAAAAAGGTTAGTATTGAATTCTGAATTTCAATAGCTACAACTATTAACTGTCAATTATCAATTGTCAATTCTGATCCCTGACACCTGTAACCTGACCCCTGGCCACTAACCACTAACAAAAAAGGGAATGACTTTGTCATTCCCTTTTTGTTTTTTCGTCGGGGTGAAAAGACTCGAACTTTCGACCCCTTGCACCCCATGCAAGTGCGCTAGCCAACTGCGCCACACCCCGATGCTCACCTCGTTTGAAATGAGGTTGCAAAAATACAACTTTTTTTCTTACGTTGTACTCTTTTTCAAAGATTTTTTTTGCTACTTTTGCAACTTCATTTTAAACATAAATATTTATTCACTTATAACATAAAAAATACCACTTAAAAAGCCCTGTCTTTCATGAAAAAATTCTACTTAATTTTAACTGTATTATTAGTATCATCTATTATGTTAAATGCTGGTCCATCAAATAGATACATCACCGAACACACCTGTTCAAAAGCCAAATCAGCCATCTTGAGAAAGGGCTGTAACATCTCCGAGAAGCTTATCGACAGAGGCTTGAGTCAAGCGGCTAATTTCTGGACCTCCGCTGACGGTTCCCAGGATGAATTTATCGATTTTTGCACGAAGAACTTCTGCAAGAATTTGGAAGAAAAGGATCATCTTTTTGAAAGACTGTGCACAAACTTCGAAACCATATTAGGTCATAACAACCGTGTCACCATCGAATTGCTCCGCCCCTCACATGTAAAAGGCGTGGAGAACCTGCCCATAGATGACATTTTCGGAGCCTACAACGGACTGGCACATTTCAATGAGGACATGTTCAACAACAAGTTAGCCTTCATCGTCATCATGAATTTCCCGCACTTCACGCTGCGAGAGAAAATAAACAACGGTGACTCCTGGACCATTCGCCAGTGGGGTTATGTGCGTTTGGGCGACCTGTTCACCAGCAGAGCCCCCGCATCTGCCGAACAGAACATCAATGCTGCCACCGCTGCCGCCGAAAATTACATCGCCAACTACAACATTCACATGGGTATGGTATGGAGCGACAGAAACATCAGATACTGGTCACAGGATGTGAAACTCATCACCCACTGGGGACTGCGCGACGAGCTGAAAGCTGCTTATAGCGACCCCGTTAGCGGCACCGACAAACAAAGCATCATCTACAATATCCTTACCCGTATCACCGACCAAAGTATTGCCGAGGATGTCATTGACAAATCCGATTATATCTGGTATCCATCCACCAACCAAACCTACGTGCAACGTGTTGAAATCAAAGGAAAATCAGAGAACAACAAACGTTATGAATGCTTGCTGCGCAACTTCAAAGCCATCAAGGCATCGGATGAATACTATGAGACCGACAACTTTATCACCCGTAAATTCGAGGATGAATACGAAATTTCCGTTGAGCAAGCTGAAAAGTTATTCCGTGAAGTGCTGTCCTCACCTCAGGTAAAAGAAGTTGCCGAACTGATTTCCAAACGTTTAGGCCGCAAACTGCAACCTTTTGACATCTGGTATGATGGCTTCAAAGCCCGCAGCAGCATGGACCAGCGTAAATTGGACAGCATCACCATGAGCAGATACCCTGATGCCGAGGCATTTGCCAAAGACCTGCCCAATGTACTGGTAAAACTGGGCTTCACCAGACCAAGAGCCGAATTTATCTGCAACCATGTATCTGTTGACCCCTCTGTCGGTGCCGGTCATGCCTGGGAATCCATGATGAAAGGAGACAACTCCATGTTAAGAACTCGCATTGGCGAGAACGGCATGGATTATAAAGGCTATAACATTGGTATTCATGAATTTGGTCATAATGTAGAACAAACCATTTCGCTGTACGAGGTGGACAACTACTTCATGCGTGGTGTGCCTAACACAGGCTTTACCGAAGCGCTTGCATTCACTTTCCAGAACCGTGACCTGGAACTGTTGGGTTTAGCCGACAATGACACCATCAACGAGGACCTGAATACACTGGATATCTTCTGGAACTGCTATGAAATCATGGGGGTTTCATTGGTTGACATCAAGACTTGGCAATGGATGTACGCTCATCCCAAAGCCAATGCCGAACAGTTGAGAAGTGCCGTTCTGAGCATTGCCAAAGAGGTTTGGAATCAATATTATGCACCTATTTTCAAAGAAAACAACCAGGTTATTTTGGCATGTTATTCCCACATTATTGTTGATCCGCTTTATGTGTCAGCATATCCCATTGGCCACCTCGTTGATTTCCAATTGGAGCAATACCTGAAGGGAAAGAAAGTTGGTCCAGAAGTGGAACGCATCTTTGCCATGGGACACCTTACTCCCGACCTTTGGTTACAGCGTGCCGTAGGTCAGAAACTTTCCACTGAACCGCTGCTGAGAGCCACTTCCTTAGCCGTTGGTGACGTAGCCAACTACGACAAGCAAATCAAGAAGGAAAAGAAAGAGGTAAAGGCTGTCAAGAAGAGAAAATCAAAATAAATTTTTCTTCCTGAACACCACCTGCCGTCAAACTTCAAGCTGCAACAAGACACAAACCGCATTACCACATGAAAGTGAAAGAACTGTTCGCCCGATTCCGTGCATGGCAGAAAAATCCCTTCCACTATTCAGACGAGGGGCTTGAGGAACATCATTGCGTCAACTGCGACCATACGTACACGGGCAACTACTGCCCCATATGTGGACAGGCTGCTGGTGTAGGCCGCATCACCTGGCGCTCGGTATGGGAAAACATCCTGAACGTATGGGGGATGGACTCAAAATCATTGATTTACAGTTTGTGGCAGCTACTATGGCGTCCAGGCTATCTTATCAGCGACTACATTAACGGACACCGCCAGCAAAGCTATCCGCCCACCAACATGCTCTTCATTGTCGCCCTTTTCTATGCGATAGTTACAAAATGGATAAACCCTGCTCCAATCGACATAGTCGCTGAGGATGAAGACGATCTCATCATACTTCTGAATGCCATCAACTGGCTGATCAACAATCCAGGCTGGGGTATCATGACCATCACCATGTTTTTTATTATTCCCACCTGGGCACTGTTCCGTTTTTCTCCGCGCAACAATCACCACACCTTGCCCCAGGGGGCTTTTATCCAGCTATTCATGGGCACCCTATTGCTGATGTGCATTTTCTTTTCGGAGATCATCTCCAACTATTTGAAATGGCTAATCCCAATATACTATTATATTGCCTACCGTCAATTGTTCGGCTACCGTTTCTGGGGCACCACATGGCGTCTCCTGCTTATAGTGAATATATGGTTCCTCGCGATTCTTATCCTCATTTCCATGGCCATCCTGTTTGAAAGAATATCGACCTATCCAACCCCAGATCTAATAGGATTCCTTGTCTTCGAACTTGTCTTGTTATTATTCATTTTCATCATCTTGTTCATCGGTTACAGAATCAGCAAAAAGACAAGCCAAGCCCGCACCAACGCTACCTGTTAAATCCGCATGGAAATTATTTTTCATTGATGTTGCATTGAATATTTTTATTATCTTTGCAAGCTAAAAAATACAAATACATATCACCATGCATATAGCCGTAGCAGGAAACATTGGATCGGGCAAAACCACCCTTACTGGCATGTTGGCCAAGCATTTCGGATGGGAGCCCATGTACGAAAGTGTTGAACATAACCCCTATCTGGCCAGTTTTTATGAAGACATGCAACGCTGGTCTTTCAACATTCAGGTTTATTTTTTGAACAGCCGCTTCAGACAGGTCATTGAATTGCGCAAGAAGAAAAAAGACGTGATCCAGGACCGCACCATATATGAGGATGCCTACATTTTCGCCCCCAACCTGCATGATATGCAGCTGATGCCCACCCGTGATTTCGAGAACTACACTTCTCTGTTCGAGCTGATGGCACAATTTCTGGAATATCCAGACCTGCTGATTTACCTGAAGGCCGATATTCCCACATTGGTGGCACAAATCAACAAACGTGGACGCGAGTATGAGAACACTATCCGCATCGACTATCTGCAACATCTGAACGAGAAATACGAGAAGTGGATCAGCAACTACCCCGGCAAATTGTTGGTGATTGATGTCAACACCATCAAATTCGCCGAACGTGCAGAAGATTTCGGTATCGTTATTGAAAAAATCAATGCTGAATTGTTCGGCTTGTTCAAATAAACGATGGCTGTAAATATCATTATCCCAGCACGATACGCATCGACACGCTTTCCTGGCAAACCTTTAGCTTTGATTCAGGGGAAACCCATGATACAGCATGTCTGTGAAGCCGCTTTACGCTCACAGGCCCATAGGGTTTTGGTAGCCACCGACGATGAACGTATCGCCAACTGCGTTCATGGTTTTGGCGGACAGGCAGTGATGACCTCACCTACCCTGCCTTCAGGCACAGACCGTTGTGGAGCCGCCGCCAAAGAGTTAGGATTACCCGATGACGACATTATCATCAATGTGCAAGGCGATGAGCCCTTCATTACCGGCGACATCATCAACCTGCTCATTCATCAGTTTGATAATCCCAACACGAAAATAGCTACTTTATGCTCAAAAATCACTAAAACCGAAGAAATCAACGACCCTAACAAGGTGAAAGTGGTTTTCGACAAGAACCATAAAGCCATTTATTTCAGCCGCCATACTATACCTTACCTGCGTAATCCCGAACAATTTACTCCCAACTACTACAAACACATCGGCATTTACGGCTACACTCATAAAATCCTGCAAGAACTCATCCAACTACCGGAATCTACGTTGGAGAAAAGCGAGAAGCTGGAGCAACTCCGCTGGATAGAAAACGGGTACTCTATCTATGTGTCGGAATGCGAGTACGAAGGCATTGGGGTGGATACGCCGGAAGACCTGAAAGCAATTAACAGTTAACAATTAACAATTTATAATTGATAAATGATCATCAACTTTTTAGTCAAGTCACTTTGCGAGAAGGAAAGCGTGTATGTCAACAATCTGGGTTTGTTCCGCAAGGAGTATGAGCCAGCACAAATCCGGGATGGAATGATCACGCCACCGGGTTACAAGGTTGTTTTCGACCCCGATTTTGACGGAAACGGCTTCGCTTTCACCATGTTTGTCTCGCAAAAGGGAGGTATGTTGATTACGGATGCCACAAAGCAGATTGACCAGTGGGTAAGCCAACTCAAAACCGCATTGAGCAATAACAAAAGTGTCAGTTTCGAGAATTTCGGCACCTTCGCCTTAAATGACAAGGGAGTTGTCACCTACATTTGCGACCGCATCGCCGAGTTGAACATGGAGTACGAAGGTATGGAACCCGTGTCGTTCAGCATACAAAAAGGCAAAGCCGCTGTTGTAACCGAGCTTGAGGACAAGGTTGATCATGAGATCGAAACAAATCCGGAAGAAGAAAAAACAGAGGAGAAATATGAGCAGCAGGATGGTTTGATGACAGAGACCAATAATAAGACTGAAAACGAACCAACGATTGAGGATGACAATGAGGTTAAGACTGAAGAGGAGGCTGACACTAAACAAGATGAGGATAAGGCTGAAAAAGATGAAGATCATGCAGAGAATGAAGTAAATGAGCCTACAGATAAGGATGATGCAGAAGAAAATGTTGAGGATACTCCCAAAAAGCATAGAGGCTGGATTTGGTTGCTTATCCTGCTGTTGCTTGCACTTTTAGCCGCTGCCGCCTACTATTTCAAGGATCAGTTGAAAGAACTGTATGACAAGTATTTCGGTCAAACCACCGAGGCCGTGGTGGAAGAGACTCCTATTGTGACGGAATCGGAAGTGGTTGCACCAGACACTCTTATGGTGGACAGTTTGGCACTCAACCAGGATTCCCTTAGCATGGTTGAAAATACTGAAGAAGATATCACAACGGAAACGACTCCGAGCATACAGCAAAAACAGACTCCCAATGCAGGTCAGCTGCCTGATGGTGAGAAGTTCTTCATCAATTTCGAGCAAGGCAAGCACTATGTCATTGTGGGCAGTTTCCGAAACGAGAATGAAGTCCGCCAGCACATTAAGCAGCGCAAACTGGAGCAGTACAATCCCAAGGTGGTATTACAGCCGAACTCAAAACACATGCGTATCTGCATTGGCGTTTTTGACACCGAAGCCGCCGCTGACAGCTACGGACGCAGCACAGGCTTGAACTACTGGGTATTGAATTAGAACCATTAAAATATCGCATAAAAAAAACGCACCTGTTCAGGTGCGTTTTTTTTTGTTGATTATCAATGTTGTATCAGTGACTTCGTACAACTGACACCATTAATATTCGTCTTCGTGGAAGAAAAAGTCATCTTTCGTAGGATAATCGGGCCAGAGGTCTTCAATATTGTCATAAACCTCACCCTCATCCTCAATCTCATTCAAGTTCTCAATTACTTCCATTGGAGCTCCGGAACGAAGGGCAAAATCTATCAATTCCTTCTTGGTTGCCGGCCACGGAGCGTCCTCTAATTTTGTGGCTAATTCAAGTGTCCAATACATATATTTGTCCTCCTTTTTTTGTGGCGGCAAAGGTACTCTTTTTTTATAAAAAAGGGGACATTTTTTAAAGATTTTTTCTCCTTTATTTCCAGTAGGTTACAGAAATGTTGTTCTTTTTGTGACAATATTGTGCCAAAATAAAGAAATAATCGGAGAGTCGATTTACCAACTTCAAAAGGGGCAAATAAGTTTCGTTTTCTTCTGCGATTTTCACCACCAAACGCTCAGCTCTTCGGCATACCGTACGGCACACGTGGATGTGGGCAATCAGCATGGAACCTTGGGGCAAAATAAAGCCTTTGAAAGGCTCCAACTCAGCGCTCATGCGGTCGATTTCAGCCTCTATACCATGCAATAATGCATCCAAGTCTGTATCAGGCCAGTATTTGCTCCAATTTTGAGTCTCCGTGGCCAACATGCCACCCACCACAAAAAGCATCCGCTGGATATCCGTCAAAAACGGTTCCGGTTCATCAGCAATGACCAAGCCAATATGGGCATTCAGCTCATCGATAGTGCCGTATGATTCCAGCAGGGTATCATATTTTTTTACTCTTTTACCTCCTACTAATGAGGTTTCTCCTTTGTCTCCGGTTTTGGTGTAGATTTTCATTGTATTATGTTTTATGCGGCGGTTGCGGCTCCTCCGCAGGATTAAGTTCAAAATTCAAAGATCAAAATTCAAAATTCAAACTCTTAATGTTTAGTGATTAGTAGTAAAGTTCTTAATTCTTAATTCTTAATTCTTAATTGTCAACTGTCAATTGTCAACTGTCAACTCCTCATCCGTCAAAGTCTCCAGAAAGGCCTTCAGGTCCGCTATTTGGTTGGGGGTGAGCAGCACTCCCCCATCGTTCACATGGTGCATCAGCGGATTCACATACGGCGAATTCTGCAAACCAGTATTGTAAAACTCCAGCACTTCATCCAAGGTTTTGAAACGCCCGTCATGCATATAGGGTGCTGTCAAAGCAATATTACGCAGTGTCGGTGCTTTATAGGCTCCGTGGTCCATTGGATCGCCAGTCACGGAAAAACGGTCATGCGGGTCATTGAAAACATTGTCCAAGCCATTATTATAGCACAGGTTTGTGGTAAACAACGGCGTACCGCCACCGCCATGGCAATGGAAGCAATCGCCTCCTTCTTCGGTAGTGAATAGCACATAACCATTCAACTCCTGCGGTGTCAGTTGCGCCTGTCCCCGCATATATTTGTCAAACTTGGAGTTGGCGGATATCAACGTGCGGACATACTGCGCTATGGCCTTGGCAATGCGGTCAATGGTAACCTCGGGTGTGCCAAAAGCCTTCTCGAACATTGGCGGATAAGCGCTATTCGACTGGATGGCCGCCACCACACTTGCATGGCTGCTATTCATCTCTGTCGGGTCAGTAAAAGTCGCCAGCACAATATCTTCTATGCTCGTAATCGCCCCATTCCACAAATAGCCTTTGCTGTTGAACACGAGGTTTATCAAGGGCAACGGCACATGGTGTGTGGCTTGTCCCGACAGACCGACAGGCTGTCCACCCGGAAAGCGCGGATTGTCGGTGCCTATGTCAAAACTATGCTGCGAATCATGGCAGGTGGCACAACTCATCTGTTGGGCTTCATCACTGCCCATATAACCGCACAAATGCCCATCATAGAATAGTTTCTTGCCCAAATCGACACCTTCCACAGTCATGGGATTATCTGCAGGGATATTCAGAATTGTGGGGAAATGCAGCGGTATCTGGATTTCGTAGGGTGTGGCTTTGAATTCAGGCTTCTTGCAGGATGCCAACAGAAAAATGATACTTAGTAAATAGCATATTCGTTTAGGCATGGCATTAATTCAGAATTCAAAGTTCAAAATTCAAAATTCAAATGGTTAGGAAGGTTAATTGTTAATTGTTAATTGTTAATTGTCAACTGATCAGAACAGGCTCAACTGCTCCCCTTTGTCATCTCCTTTGGGATGGTCGTCCTTGTCGGAAGATTGCGTATCATCTGCATTGTCATAAATTTCCTTCGCCACCTGCATGTCAATATCTTCAGCAACCTCTTCTGACTCAACGTTTTCAACCTCAGGTTCTTCTTCAACTTCTTCCGGTTCATCGTAAGGCAGCGGATCAATGAACTTCACATTTTTAATGGTACCGAAATTCAGGCGCTTACCTTTGGCTTTCACCCCCATCACCTCCACAAACTCGGCACAGTTAACAATCTCACGCTCCAACTCCTTCGGATTCTTTGTATAGTAAGTGATCTCAATCTGAGGCAGATAATCGATGCTGACACACACCAATTTCACATTCTTCTCCTGCGGGATGAAATCAATTCTCTTCGGCGTGTTCTCAGGATTAAAACGTTTAATCATGTATTTTCCTTCCTTGGTATTGCAATAAACCACTGTCAACACCTGAGTTTTCTTCAGTTTCTTGATAATCTGCAAATTATCCTCGAAATGCGTGGATAAATCAAACCCAACTATCTTATAATAGCCTTCTCCATAGACTGTGATAATCTTGTCATCCTCTTTGAATGAGCCCAAATGCACACCGCGTTCTTCAGTATTCAGACGAGTTACAATATCATCGAAATAGATGTTGATGGCCGACAAAGTGGAAACACCCTTCTGGCACAGTTCAACCTTACGTACAGGATTGCGTGACAGGATGTTACCCATTGAAGCACGTCCCTTGATGGCCAAGGTGGAGAAGTCGAAATCAAACTGTATCTTTTTCAGTTTTGCCTTCTGTTTCAGGAACACACGCACTTTTTCCGCCTCACCATTGGGATTTGATGTCAGGTACAGCACCTTGCTGCCCTGTTTTCCCTTGGTAAGCACATATTCCTTGTCACGCGTTACACCACCGATGGCAAAACGCTTCACCATGGCTGTACCGAACAAGCCGTCAGAATAAATCATGTTGTAGATAGTTCGATCATCATTGCGCTTAAACACCTCTACCAGAATGATATCCTTGCCAAAGAACTGCTTGTCGCTGACCTTGCTGACGGTGAAAGTACCATTCTCCTTGAAGACAATGACTTCGTCGATATCGGAGCAATCGCACACATATTCCACATTTTCGTCACGCTGTTTGAGGCCGGTGCCCACAAAACCTTCCACACGGTCCACATACAATTTCTGGTTGGCCACGGCCACTGTAGCGGCAACGATATTGTCGAAACTCCTGATTTCGGTCTTACGCTCACGGCCCTTGCCATATTTTTTCTTCAACTGCTTGAAATAATTGATAGCGTAGTCAATCAAATGATCCAGATGATTCTTCACTTCGTCTATATTCGCTTCAATATCAGCAATTTTATCGGTAGCTTCCTTAATGTCAAACTTGGAGATTTTCCTTACAGGTTTCTCGCAGAGATGCAGCACATCCTCACGGGTGATTTCTTTGACAAAGAGCTTACGATACGGATTGAAAGCCTTCTCGATAGCACTTATCTGGTCATCCCAGCTGGGAGCATCTTTTTCCAATTGTTTATACAGACCCTTCTCGAAGAAAATCTTCTCCAACGAAATCTTATGCCACTGGTCGCCCAATTCTTCCAAAGCAATTTCCAGCTCACGGCGAAGCAGATTAACGGTATTGTTGGTGTTGATACGCAGGATTTCCTTCACAGACATCAGGCAGGGCTTACCGTTGAAAATCACGCAGGCATTGGGCGAATACGACATGCTGCAATCTGTGAAAGCATACAAAGCGTCAATCGTCTGGTCGGGAGAAACACCCGGATACAAATGCAGCAGAATTTCGGCCTGACTGGCGGTATTATCATCAATCTTCTTGATTTTCAGCTTTCCTTTTTCGATTTGAGGAGTGATAGACTGAATCAAGTCGGAAGTGTTGGTGCCGTATGGTATCTCAGTGATTACCAATGTTTTCTTATCCAGAATAGATATTTTGGCACGATTCAGAATCTTGCCATTCACCCCTTCGTTGTACTTGTTCACATCGATATAACCACCTGTCGGAAAGTCGGGATAAATCTCAAAATCCTTACCTTCCAGTATAGCCACGGAAGCATCCAAGAGCTCATTGAAATTGTGCGGCAGTATCTTGGTAGCGATACTTACGCCGATACCCTCTGTGCCCTGGGCTAACAGCAAGGGGAACTTGACGGGCAGAGTAATAGGTTCCTTGTTACGGCCATCGTATGAGAGCTGCCATTCGGTGGTTTTATGATTGAAAACCACATCTATAGCAAATTTCGAGAGTCTTGCCTCTATATAACGCGGAGCAGCAGCCTCATCTCCCGTAAGAATATTACCCCAGTTACCCTGAGTATCAATCAGCAATCCTTTCTGTCCCAGTTGCACCAAGGCGTCACCAATGGAAGCATCACCATGCGGATGATATTTCATGGTGTTACCAATGATATTTGCCACCTTGTTGTAGCGTCCATCCTCCAGTTCATCCATGGAATGCAGGATACGGCGTTGCACGGGTTTCAAACCATCTATAACTTCCGGGATAGCACGGTTCAAGTTTACATACGAGGCATAATCCAAGAAATAATTCTCGAAGATAGAGCCCACATGAACTACGTTTTTCATGTTGACATCCACCTCTTTATTTTCCTCAACATTTTGGATTTCTTCGGCAGTTTGTTCTGTTTCCTGAGTGTCAATAAAATCTTTATCTTCAGCCATCTATTATATATTTATACGTTGGCAAATATACAATATTAAGCCCACTCTTTCAAGGGCCGCCACAAGAATTTCTGCACGGCAGAATGTTAATTACAAGTTATAGTGATTAGGGGTTAGGAGATAGGGGTTAGAATTCAAAATTCAACACTATCCCCTATCCCCTAACCACTAACCCCTAATTATCACATTAACTAATTAACTAATTAACTAATTTGCTAATTAACTAATTCTGTTTCTTCCTTTTCTTAAGAATCAGTATAGCGATGATATAGGCCACGGTAATGCCCAGAATGCCACCGATTTGGATGATGAACTTGTCATCAATCTCCATGAAATAGGTTGGCACGATATAGACGGTGTACAGGAGGACTAAACGAAAGATATGTTCCATGATAGATGTTAGGGGTTAGGGATTAGGGGTTAGGGGTTATGAGGTTATGTTTTATATTTTGCGGTGGAACCGCAACCGCCGCATAGGTTATGGAATACAGGTTTCCGTTTGCAGTGGAACCGCAACCGCCGCATAGGTTATGGAATACAGGTTTCCGTTTGCAGTGGAACCGCAACCGCCGCATAGGTTATGGAATACAGGTTTCCGTTTGCGGTGGAGCCGCAGTCCACGCATATGAAAAATCACTATTTCCTAATCACTAAACTATGCCAAACCAGCAATCTGCTCTTTCAACAGCTTGATCTTGGCTTCGGCGTCGGCTTGCTTCTTGCGTTCGATGGCGACCACCTGCTCGGGGGCGTTCTGCACAAAGCGCTCATTAGCCAACTTCTTCAATACTGACTGCAGGAATTTCTCTGCGTAAGCTAACTCATCATTCAGCTTCTTCAATTCGGCATCTTTGTCGATATTGTCAGCGAAGGGCACAAAATATTCCACATTCTGCTCGATGAACAATACTGAACCGGGCACCTTCTCGCTCACATATTCCACCTGCGGAATGTTGCACAGCTTTTCAATCACACAGTCCATCTCAAAATCATCATCTTTCTTGGCACGCTGCACAAACAAGTTCACAGGATTCTTGGGAGCGATGTTCTTTTCCGCACGAACACGGCGAACCTGCTCAATCACCTTACGGGTGTTAGCGAAACGCTGCAGGAAGGCCTGATCATCGGCACCGATTTCAGGCTCAGGCATAACTGCCACCATAATGGACTCATTTTCATTGCGTTCTTGCAAACCATGCCACAATTCTTCGGTAATGAATGGCATGAAGGGATGCAAAAGACGCAAGAGTTTATCAAAAATGTCAATGATTTCGTTGTAGGTCTTGCCATCAACAGGCTGCTGGTAAGGAGGTTTCACCACTTCGAGGAAGCAGGAGCAGAAGTCGTCCCAAACTAATTTATAGACAGCCATCAACGCATCCGACAGACGGTACTTGACAAAATGGTCATTCATTTCGACCAACACCTCATTCAGGCGCATATTGAACCACTTAACCGCCGTAGCGCAGGCCTGTGGCTGAGCTAAATTCTCATCCACCTGCCAGCCTTTGATCAGACGGAAGGCATTCCAAATCTTGTTGTTGAAATTTCTTCCCTGCTCGCACAAAGACTCATCAAACAGCAAGTCATTACCTGCGGGTGAGCTCAACAACATGCCCATACGCACACCGTCAGCGCCGAATTGCTCCATCAGCATGATGGGATCGGGAGAGTTGCCCAACTGCTTGGACATCTTGCGACCCAGCTTGTCACGAACCACACCGGTGAAATAGACGTGGCGGAAAGGCACTGCGTGACGATATTCCATACCGGCCATGATCATACGAGCCACCCAGAAGAAGATAATATCGGGAGCTGTGATAAGGTCGGACGTGGGATAGTAGTAATTGATATCCTCGTTGTCGGGGTTGTTGATACCATCGAAAAGGCTGATGGGCCACAACCATGAGCTGAACCAAGTGTCGAGAGCATCCTCGTCCTGACGCATCGCACCAGTGTAGTTGTATTTTTCCTTGGCAATTTTCCGGGCATCCTCCTCGGTGACAGCCACCACGATTTCCTCCTTACCGTCCACCTCAATGTACCAGGCCGGAATACGGTGACCCCACCAAAGCTGGCGTGAGATACACCAATCCTGAATATTCTCCAGCCACTGGCGATAGGTGTTCTTGTATTTATCGGGATAGAACTTGATTTCATCGTTCATGACAGGCGGCAATGCAATGTCAGCAAAATGCTTCATCTTGAGGAACCACTGCAGCGAGAGGCGCGGCTCAATAGCTGTGTCAGGATTACGCTGCGAATACCCCACCTTGTTGGTGTAGTCCTCCACCTTTTCCATAAGGCCGGCAGCCTCCAAGTCTTTAGCTATCTGCTTGCGGCAGGCAAAGCGGTCCATGCCAACATAGAGAGGCGACTGCTCAGAAATGGTGCCATCGTTGTTGAAGATGTCGATGATCTCCAGGTTGTGAGTCTTGCCAAGATTGTAGTCATTGACATCGTGGGCAGGGGTCACCTTCAGACAGCCTGTACCAAACTCAATATCGACATAGCGGTCCTCGATAACCTTCACCTCGCGACCCACGAGAGGCACAATGACATGACGTCCGCGGAGCCACTGGTTCTTGGGGTCTTTGGGGTTGATGCACATGGCAGTGTCGCCCATGATGGTTTCGGGACGCGTGGTGGCGACCACAGCATAGTAACCCTTTTCGTCGCGGTGGATGATATTGCCGTCAGCTTCCAATGCTTCCTGATTCTCCAAATTCTCTAACCCAACCACATAGTATTTAAGGTAGTACAGTTTCGAACTTTCCTCCTTGTATTCCACCTCCTCGGTTGAGAGGGCGGTAAGAGCCTTGGGATCCCAGTTAATCATGCGGAGGCCGCGATAGATGAGTCCCTTGTTGTAGAGATCGACAAATACCTTGGTGACACTCTCACTGCGCATCTCGTCCATGGTGAACGCCGTGCGGTCCCAATCACAGGAGGCACCGAGCTTGCGGAGCTGCTGCAAGATGATGCCGCCATGTTTGTGAGTCCATGCCCAGGCATGCTCCAAGAACTGCTCGCGAGTCAAGTCGCGCTTCTTGATGCCCTGATCAGCAAGACTCTTCACCACCTTGGCCTCGGTAGCTATAGAAGCATGGTCAGTTCCCGGCACCCACACAGCATTGAAACCGCGCATACGGGCACGGCGCACCAGCACATCCTGGATGGTGTTGTTCAGCATGTGTCCCATGTGCAGCACACCCGTCACATTGGGCGGCGGAATCACAATGGTGAAAGGTTTTCTACTGTCGGGTTTTGAGGCAAAGAGATGATGGTCATTCCAAAACTGGTACCATTTGTCTTCAATGCTTTTCGGGTCGTACTTGGTAGCAATCTCCATAGTTTTATTCTTAAGTTTTAAATTTTAAACATTCAAAAATATTGATTTTCAATTATTTAAATCGAAAATCAGTCAATATAATAATAAGGTGCAAATTTACATAAATTTCCCCAATAAAATACAGACAGATTGATTTTTATACACCCTCTACAAAGGCTTATTCCAAATTCTCTGCCAACTGTTTGCAGCAGGGGCAATTGATTTCACCTTTGGGGATCTTCGCACCGCATACATGGCAGTGAGTACGGATAGCTTTTAAGCCAATTTGCCACAATTTGATATCGAAGGCTATAAACAAGACATTCAGCACTGACGATAAGCCCGTAGCTTCGCCATACATGTCCATGGCAAAGCACAGCGTGTCGTACAAGCCGTGTGCCAAAACCGGGCAGACAAACGCCATCAATAGCAGGCGACCACGATTCAACGGAGTGAAACGTGCTCTGGAGAAGAAATAGCCCATGATGACCGCAAAAAGGAAATGTCCCGGCACCGCCAACAAAGCTCTCACTACACCCGTTTCGAAACCGCCACCATAGACATACAAGATATTTTCGATGCAGGCAAAGCCCATAGAGACAAACACCGCATAGACAATGCCATCGAAATGCTCGTTGAATTCTTTGTTTTTCCATATCAGCCAGTACAAAAACAGCAACTTCAATCCTTCCTCTGGTATAGCTGCCTGGAAGAAACTTTTCAGTATCGCCGAATTCTCAGCGAAAGCGGTAAGATGAATGCCTATAATACCTTCCACAAAGCTCCACAACAGTATCAGCACGGCCACCAAAGTGCCGGAGAAAAAAGCTTTTAAGAGCAAACCTATAGGCTCCCTTTCGTTTTTATCTTTGAGGTATATATATCCCAACAAGATGATGACCGGAAGTATCGAAATAAGCAAAAGCGGATCCATATTGTAACGTTTTGTGCTGCAAAAATAAAAAAAATCCCACTGATTTTCAGCAGGATTTCTTAAATTTTGTATTGAACCGCTTGGAAATGGCCAACTATCTGGCAGCCAGTTCTTTGTCAAACATATAGAAAGCGGCTTTATCGTTACCGATGCATTTGGCGGTTTCGATCAATTCAGTAGCATTGGCTTCTTCTTCAACCTGCTCATTCACAAACCATTGTAACATGTTTGCAGTAGCATAGTCTTTTTCTTTAGCAGCCAAATCGCAGAGTTTATGAATCAAACCAGTCACCACTTTTTCGTGTTCCAATGTCTCATTGAACATTTCGGCCATATTTTTCCAGCTGGTTTTGAACTTGGCAATAGGTTTCAGTTCCACGCGTGCCAGTTGTTCTTCCAAATAATGTACGAAACGGAAGGCATGTTCCATTTCTTCTTCATATTGTTTGCGATACCAATGGGCCACACCCTTGAGACCTTTGTCGTTGGCATCCATAGACATAGCTAAATACAGGTAAGCCGACCACATTTCGGCATTGATTTGGGCATTGATAGCCTCTTGCATTTTTTTACTAATCATAGCAAATTGGTTTTTAGGTTGTTATTTTGTTGCCGCAAAGATACAAAAAATTCAATTAGCAAATTCGTTAATTAGCAAATTAGTAAATGGACTTCTTGAATTTTGAATTTTGATCTTTGAATTTTGAATTACGACAATTCAATTTTTTATCGTAAATTTGCAATTTTAATAAGGACATTTATGCTATTGGAAGTTTGTTGCGGAAACCGACAATCCGCCATCAATGCGGCGGAGGCCGGAGCTAAACGCATTGAGTTATGCCGTGACCTGCATTTAGGCGGCTTAACTCCCTCATACGATGATATTTTGTACTGTCAGGAGCATCTGCCTCTGCAAACCTTTGTGTTGATTCGTCCCCGTGGCGGCGATTTTTGCTATACGGAGGAAGAGTTCAACACGATACTGTCGGACATCACATTTTGCCGCGAACATGGCATTCCCGGTGTGGTAATTGGCTTTCTCAAGTCCGATTTGAGTATAGATGTGGAAAAATGCCGCACTGCCATGCAACATGTCGGCTCCATGCAGGTGACCTTTCACCGTGCCTTCGACCGCTGCAAGGACTGGCAAGTAGCGCTGGAACAGATCATTGACTGTGGCTTCCATCGTATTCTTACCTCCGGCCAGCAACCCAGTGCCCCGCAAGGAGCTGACACACTGGCAGAAATCGTCAAACAAGCCCGCCAACGCATCACCATTCTCGCCGGCGGCGGAGTCGGCAGTGAGAATGTGACAGAACTCATCAGCCGCAGCCATGTAAACGAGGTTCACGCCAGCTGCAAACTCAACGGCGACACAAGCCAGACAGAAGAAATCAAATTGATAATTAGCAAATTAGCAAATTAGTTAATGTGATAATTAGGGATTAGGGGTTAGTATTGAATCTTGAATTTTGAATTTAAACACTATGATAAAGAAACTATTATTCGGAATTGTAACAGTTTTATTATTAGCTTCTTGCGGAAAGCATTTCATCAGCGACAGAGACTACCGTCAACAGGTGCAAAAAGATTTTAAGCAAAGGAAAGAGCTGGCACAAGGACGCAATGACGCCTTATTCGGAGTTTTCAAACAATCGCTGACACGCGAGGAGAAGGAAGCCCTCCAATTCCTATACGCCTACATGCCGCTAAGCGACCTGGCGGACTACGACGGGGACTTTTTCCTGCAACAGGTGCGGGGTGCGCTGAAAGCCCGTGAAACTTTCAGCTGGGGAAGCACCATTCCTGAAGATATCTTCCGCCATTTTGTGCTGGTGTACCGTGTGAACAACGAGAATCTGGACAGTGCTCGCCAGGTGTTTTTCAATGAGCTGAAGCCACGAATCGAAAATATGACGATGTACGATGCCGCTTTGGAGGTGAACCACTGGTGCCACGAGAAAGTGGCCTACCGTCCCTCCGACAGCCGCACCTCTGCCCCACTCGCCACTGTCCGCACCGCCTTGGGCCGTTGTGGTGAGGAATCAACCTTTACCGTCACCGCCCTTCGTGCTGTCGGTATCCCAGCCCGCCAGTGCTACACTCCTCGCTGGGCACACACTGATGACAACCACGCTTGGGTGGAAGTATGGATAGAAGGCAAATGGTACTTTCTCGGTGCCTGCGAACCCGACCCCGAACTGAACATGGGCTGGTTTGCCATCCCCTCCACACGCACCATGATGGTTCATTCCAACGCCTTCGGAAAGTATAAAGGCGAGGAGGAAACCACGCTTAATACCGACCTCTTCTCACGCATTAACATGCTATCGAATTATGCTGATACTAAACAAATTACAGTTAAAGTCGTGGATCATGACCAAAAGGCAGTGGAAGGGGCTACCGTCAAGTTCAAACTCTATAACTACTCCGAATACTATCCCATTGCCACTCAAACCACCGATGCTCAGGGCATTGCACACTTAACCACTGGTCTGGGCGACTTACTCATCTGGGCCACAGATGGTTATCATTACAATTACAGCAAAATTGATGTACGCCAACAAGACTCTATTGTCGTTGTCATGGAGCGTCTGCCCGGCGAAAGCTACACGGAACAATACACCATCGTTCCCCCCATTGGCAACAGCGACATCACCACGGCCGACCAAAAGAAAGCGGACAAAAATACCCGACGCCTGCAATATGAGGATTCGCTGCGCAACGCCTATATGGCCACTTTCAAAACCGAAGCTGATGCGGCCGGCATCATCAATGAAAACCTGACTGAAGAACAAATAGGAATCTTTCTGAAAAAGAGCGAAGGAAACTATGCCGAGCTCATCGATTTCCTGAACATGCATCAGAAAGAAGACCGGTATCTTTATCTTTATGATTTTCTTAATTCATTATCAGAAAAAGATTTAAGAGATTTTGTTAAAGAGACACTTGAAGACCATATTACTGTCTATAGAGACAAAACATCACCTTATTCTTTGTATATTTACAAGCAAGGTATTGTCTCTCCACGAATTGCCAACGAGGGCCTCAGACCATGGCGTCACTTCCTGAAAGAATCACTCACCGCCACCTTGGGTGCCAGTGTCACGCCAAACAATATCAAGAATTGGATTGAAAAACACATCCAGATTGATGACGAGGCCAACTACTTCAACTGTCCCATCTCTCCACGCGGTGTTTACGAATTACGCTGGGCAGATTCCCACTCCCGCGACATCTTTTTCGTGGCAGCCTGCCGCGCCATGGACATTCCCGCCTATATGGATAATGCTACAGGACAAATATTCGTTTACAATAACAGCCGATGGAATTCCATCAGTTTCAATGAGGGTAAGAAAGAACTTCCAACTGGCACATTGGTAATTAATTATGATTCAAAACAAAACCTAAAGCCTGTTTATTGGACTAATTTCACCATTGCCAAATACGAAAATGGGGATTTTGTCACCTTCGACTATGAAAATGACCCGCGTGTAAGCACTTTCCCCATCACTTTGGAACTTGAGCAAGGCTATTACATGCTGTCCACAGGCAACCGATACACCGATGGCACCGCCCTCTCCCGCATTGAATTTTTCGGCATCATGCCCGGACAAACCACCAGTAAACAACTAATCATTAGAGATTTAGAGGAAAGCACCGACAACTACGGTCAGCTTGACCTCCAGTTCAAATTGCCATCACAAGACAACAAAACCGTCAAGACACTGACCCAGGGTCATCCTCTCCTACTCTGCTTCATTGATCCGAGCCGTGAGCCCAGCAAACACTTGTTGAAAGACATTGCCAGTCACGCCAAAGAGTTTGAGCAAAGGGGTTACAGTATCATTTTTGCCCTGCCTGACAATAAAAATGTTCCTGATTTCAATTTTAGCAAGTGGAAATTACCCGCCCAAAGCATCTTGGTAGAGGACGAAGGAAACCGATGGCTGAACAATGTGCTAACGCACACCAAATCAACATTTAGCGACAATTTCCCCTTGGTGATTTTTGCCGACAAAAACGGTACAATTTTGTTCAAGAGCGAAGGTTACCGCATTGGTACCGGCAGTCAGATTTTGCAGAAATTATAGAAAGAAATAATTTCACACATATCTGTGCGTTATATAGGAAAAATATGTACCTTTGCAAGATGTTTAATGACATCGGACAATATAAACAGATATGAAACACTTGGTCATCATCGTAACACTGCTGTTTGCATACACTTGCAATATGTTCGCACAAACCAGTGATGCGATGGTCATTGAGCAGCCTGCCCAAATCATCGCTGTTGACCCGCAGGGCTATATCTATGCTGTTAATGATGTCACCCTGTATAAATACGCTCCCGACGGAACACTGCTCTACACCTCTAATAATTCCATGGATGGCCATATCGCTTCCATTGATGTGGATAATCCGCTGAAAATCATGCTTTTCTACCGCGATGCAGGCAGCATTGTTTTTCTGGATGACAAACTATCCCCTATCGGCAATCCCATCGACTTGTTTTCCAAAGGACTGACTACCATTAGTTTAGCCACCTATTCCACCAAGAACAATATCATCCTGTACGACGAAGCCAATACTGATCTAATTATCCTGGATTTTTATTTTAACGAAAAAGAACGCATCCATTACAATTTTAATGAGTTCTACCCCGTTATACTGAAAGATGTAAATGAGAAGAAGATCTATATGCAGGATAATCAAAACGGCATTTATTTTTTTGACAGTTTCGGTACTTACGACAAAAATATCGCAATACTGTCCGAGCATCCCGTGCAAATCCTCAAGGATATGATTTTCTATGTAAAAAACAATCAGTTAAATAGTTACAATCACTTGAATTTAGAAGCTAATACTTTGATAGACCTACCAGAAGAGACCCAACAGGTACTTGTGTGTCAAAATAAGCTTATACTTTCAAACGGTAAAACAATATCAATCAAAAACTTAAAATAAAAAAGCTATGAAAAAAACAGGAATTATCATCGGAATCATTGCATGTATTGCAACCGTTGCAGCCGTATGGTTGGCTGGTCATTATTTCTACAAAACCAAAGGTCCTGCCAAAACCATGTCAGTCATTGGTTTAGCAGAACAAGACTTCGAATCCGACTTGATTGTCTGGGATTTAAGCTACTCTGTCCGCAATATGAACATGAAAGACGCTTATAGCGTTATCAAAGACCAAAATAATGTGGTGAAAGAATACCTGAAAAGCAAAGGTATTGATGAAAAAGAAATGATTTTCAATGCTGTAACCCATTATGCTGACAATGATTGGGAATGGAATGAGACGGCACGCCGTAGCTTTGAAGTGTTCAAAGGTTATGTTTTGACCCAGAGCATCCGTGTTGAATCCACCGACGTTGAGAAAATTGAGAAAATCTCACGTGAGGCAAGCGATTTGTTGGATCAGGGCATTCAAATCGGCACCAATGATGTTTCTTATTACTATACAAAACTGGCTGATCTGAAGATTGAGATGTTAGCCAACGCCACCAAAGACGCACGCAACCGTGCCGAAACCATTGCCAAAAATGCTGGTGCAAGCCTCGGTGGCCTCAAAACCGCCAATATGGGTGTGTTCCAGATTACCGCTCCCAACTCCTCTAACGAAGATTATTCTTGGGGTGGCACCTTCAATACCAGCTCTAAACAAAAAAGAGCCAGCATCAATATGCGACTGACTTATTATGTGAAATAATTTGACTTTCAAATAAAACATTCAATTAACTCAATATCAAATAATTACTTAAAACAAAAATATGGCAAACTTAGAACCGAAAATCGTTTTTGACTTCTTTGACGAAATATGCAAAGTTCCCCGTCCCTCCAAAAAAGAGGAGAAAATATCAGCATGGTTGGTTGAAACCGGCAAGAAATTAGGTTTGGAGACCAAACGTGACAAAATCGGCAATGTATTAATCAGCAAGCCCGCCACTCCCGGCAAAGAAAATGTTACGCCCATCATTTTCCAGGCTCACATGGACATGGTGTGTGAAAAGAATAATGACACCAAATTTGACTTCGAGAAAGACGCTATTCAATCGTATGTGGATGGCGAATGGATGAAGGCCAAAGGTACCACTCTTGGTGCAGACGACGGTATTGGTATGGCTATGGCCTTAGCTATTTTAGCCTCCAAAGACCTGGAACATGGTCCCGTTGAATGCCTCTTCACTGTAGATGAGGAAACTGGTTTGACTGGTGCTTTCGCACTTGAACCTGGTTTCATGAAAGGCAAAATGCTGCTCAATCTCGACTCCGAGGATGAAGGCCAGTTCTTTATTGGCTGTGCCGGCGGCAAAGACACCGTGGCCACTTTCGACTGCGAGTGGGACAGCGAAATCGAAAACAACAGCGTAGCATACACTGTGACTGTCAAAGGTTTGCAGGGCGGTCACTCTGGTGATGACATCAACAAAGGCCGTGGTAATGCTGTAAAATTGCTCAACCGCCTCCTCTGGAATGGCTATCAGGAATACGGCCTTCGCATTGCCGACATCAAGGCTGGCAACTTGCGCAACGCTATCGCCCGTGAAGGCTATGCCCTCGTGGTAATTCCCAAAACCTACGCCAAGGATTTCGAGCAATACCTCAAGACCATGAACGAGGCATACAAGAATGAATATCTCGTTACAGACCCTGATGTGGAAGTTTGCTTTGAAAGCGCCAAAATGCCCAAGAAAGTATTGGATGAACTCTTGCAGGTGGATTTGATGAACTGCCTCTATGCTTGTCCTCACGGAGTTCTAGCCATGTCACAGAATATTAAAGACTTCGTAGAGACCTCCACCAACTTAGCCTCTGTGAAGATTGAAGGCGAGAAAATCATTGTCACCACCAGCCAGCGCAGCTCTGTGGAATCCAAGAAGCAGGATGCGGTAGATATGGTGACTGCCACTTTCTGCGGCACCGGTGCCAACGATGTAACCAGCAGCGACGGCTATCCCGGCTGGACTCCCAACCCGGACTCCAAAGTGCTTGAAGTACTGGTACAGGCTTACAAAAACCTGTTCAAGAAAGAGCCACAGGTATTGGCCATTCATGCTGGATTGGAATGCGGACTCTTCTCCGAGAAATATCCCGGTTTGGACATGGTGTCCTACGGCCCCACCCTTCGCGGTGTTCACTCTCCAGATGAAAAGCTGGAAATCAAGACTGTGAAGATGTGCTGGGATCTTACCGTGGAATTCATGAAGATCTTAAAATAATGAGCAAATTAGTTAATTAGCAAATGTGCTAATTAAATTAAGAATTAAGAGTTAAGAACTAAGAATGAAATATAATTCTTAGTTCTTAATTTTTAGTTCTTAGTTAATCAATCAATTTTGTACCAGTACATGCTCTTTCCGAAGGCGGGAGCACCGATGTAACCCCGTACCTTCAGCTTCGTGTCGCTCTCGAAATTAAGCCTGCATTTATAGGTTTTGCCGTGGCAGGGATCATAGATTTCCCCATTCACCCACATATCCTTGTCGGCATCGTAGGTAAAGCCCCAGAGCAACACGATTTGGTCACCAGGGGTGTTGCGTTTTTTGGGGTCAGGATTCAAGATATCACGTTTGGGAGTGCCATCCTTCATGGTAGGCACCGCCAACCAGATCACTTGTCCCTTGTACTTGCCATCGGCAGTCTTGAAAATCTTCACTTTGGAATCCTCTTTGGTTTCCGGCTCCACCACACGATAAGTACCCACCAAACGATCTCCTTTGTTGACCTGAGCTTTCAACGGCACCACTGCCATGAAAAGAAGAACCAAAACACTATATTTCAATATTTTACCAAAATCCATACCCTTATAATTAATAGTTAATAATTAATAGTTAATAGTTGTTTTCCGCTAATCACTCACAATTCATTATTCATTGTTAATTGTTAATTGTCAACTGTCAATTATCAACTCTCATCTCTCCCACCCGTTTCAGGCACTGTTCCTGTGACATATCATTCGGGTTAGTTCCCATAACTCCTTGTGGGATAGGTTCTCCCAGCAAATCAAACAACTCTACCCAATACGGAGGGAAGGTGCCATCGGCAGACTTGAAATTCATCGGTGACTCGCTGAAGATGTACTCACCGGTGCTGGTAGTATAGCTATTACGCACCAACTCACTGCAATATTGGGCCTCGTTATCAGGCAGGAAGTGCATATCATATTCCCGTCCACAGTATGTTTTGGCATTTTCCACATACTTTTTCACATTTGCATTATCCTGCAGGCGCATCACCACCATTTCTGGACTACTTCCATCATTCAAAGTAAAGTCACTGACAAAAACGCTGAAAGGATAACGGTCAACACCATGTTTGATAGTAGCGTCAATAATCCACAGGCTATCGTTTTCATCCACCTCCAAAATAGCCACATGAATGTAATTCACAGCATTTTCCTGTCCTGTTGCCGCAGTAATGGCCTCATCCATACTGGCAGTATCCACTATATGATAATCCAAGGGCAAGCCCACAAACAGCAGGTCTCCGTTCTGAATGGTCACATCACCCATGGTCACCGAATGAGGATTCTTTACCGCAGGACGGCAGGAAACCAGCATTATAACGGCGATACAGCACAATAAAAACGGTAATGATTTTAATCTATTCATAGTCCTGAAAATTTTGGCAAAGGTACAAAAAAAAACGGGGTTGCAAAGCCACCCCGTTTTTTTATTGTAAAAATATGGAAATTATCTCTTGATAACCTTGGCAGTGCCAACCAGTTCACCATCTTTCAGCAGACGGAAGAAGTAGCTGCCAGCGCTCATGCTTTGCAGAGAAACCATATTGGTGTTCTGCATGCTCTGAGAAGCGACCTTCTTGCCATTGATATCATAGATTTCCACATCTGTAGCCTCGACGTCATTTACGGTGACAAAAGCGGTTGTCGGGTTCGGATAAACAGAAATGCTCATTTTGCCATAATCCTGAACACCAGTCATACCAGTCATATCAGTGATGGAACGAGGAACAATGTAGTATCTGAAATCGAAGTTACTGCTGCCAATCTTGGTAGTGGCAAAGTTGACACCCGTAATATTCTGTTCAACACCTGTAGGAATCGGAAGTGTCAAGTAATCAACATCCTGGAAATAAGGATATAAAGCTGGAGCAGTTACACCATTCTGTGATAAATCGTAGCGGTTCAACTTAGCAAAATTACCAGTTGAAGTAATTGTTACATTGTCCAACTCAATCAGTTCAGCCTGATGCTCAATCATATAGGAATTGTCATTCAGTTGTGACAAGGTGATGACCATCGGAGTAACATCTTGGTAATAATCCACAAATTGCTCGTAGGGACGAGTGGGAACCAGTTCCAAGAATCCGAAATAGTTGGTCAACTTGCAATAAATACCGCTAATTTCATCACCAACCTCAAGGCTTCCCAACACATTACTCTGGTCATATACCAAAATAGCGCCGGTCTCGTCTTGCAGAACTTTCTGATTATTGTATACAGCAGTAGCAGTCACAATCACGCTGCCTGTTAGTTTATATTCCACGGTGTCTTGCACATTGACGCTATAACTGGTAAAGTCCAATTTGCTTCTCAGCGTAGCAATGTCAGCGCACATAAACTCAGTGGGAATACCATACATTAAAGCAAAAGTGTCAGGAGTCATTACATTGCCTGCCACATCGGCCACATTCTGAATAAACATGTTGAAAGCGACGCCGTTGGCGAAATCGGGAGTAACTGTAACATTCACCACATTACCGTTAACTGATGCATTGGAAGTGGTGCAACCGTTGTCAAAGCTATAGTTAGCCAAAGCCACAGCTGTAGTATTGTCAAGATCCTCGTTAAAAGACACCGCCACTGTATTGGCACTTGTAACAGCAACATTTGTGACATGGGGAGCATACACATCCGGACCTGCCAAATTAGCACGGAACACCACATTGTCGATACGGTTGTTACCCGATGCGTTGGTGGCACCATCAACGGTGAGCTTAATATAGACCTCAGAGGCTTCATTCAATGCGGCAGCAGTGAAATACACATTTCTCATGACAAATTCAGAGTTGGTTTGATTTGTGCCTGAAATAGTTTCCACAACAGTAAAGTCAGTACCATTAGTACTATACGACCAAGTCTCTGTTGAAAAGCCGGAAGCAGTACCACGCTGTGCGTATGAGAGTTCCAGGTTTTGGAAACCAGTCATAGAGAATTTGAAGACAACTGATTTTCCATTTGCTGAACTGTTTGCAATGGCGATAGCCTTAGAAGCATCCGTAGTTGTACGAGGATCATTCATCGTAGTACCGTTGAAAGCATTAATTTCAGGACTAGCTTCATTGCTCAAATTGTCAGAACCGTTGGTACCATCAGCATAGAAAGTACCTGCACCCCATTCACTATTGGCTGGGATAACCTTTTCCGTACCAGATGCCCCACTGTTGGTGCCAGTAAGTCCATCAAAAGTCCATGCAGTCACGATTTCCTGTCCGAAACTAAAGGTTACGAACAAAAAACAGAACATAAGTAAACTGAATTTTTTCATACCAATAAAATATATAACATTAATTATTTATACGAAAGGAAACTTAATTACTTTGTTTATCTCCGTCGAATTGCAAGATTCGCACTTCAACCGTCGCCACCCCTAGTAGCTGCACATCATACGTCATCACATAGGTCAAGTGATCTTTCTGTGTAAAGTCTGCTTTAACTTTCACATTGGTGATTGCTTCAGCTGCATTCTCACCAATACCAACCACTTGCATCAACTGCTTAATAAGTTCAGACTGTGTTTCAGAACTTTCATAACGACCATCTGCCACTTTGGTCAATGACAAAATATAATACAATTGGACATTTGCATCTGTCAATTGAGTTACAGGGACAGTTTTGCCCTTCTTCACAGAGTCTGGAGTGGAAATAGAACCATTCTGTTTAAAGAAAGTGTAAGTACCTGTGTACTTTCCACCATAGCTGGAGGTCTTGTTGCAAGAGGTGAAAGAGAACACCAATGCAATCGCTGCGATAATAAATAAACTTTTTTTCATAGTGATAAATTTTAGTGTTAATAATATAGTTTAAAATCTTATATTTGCATTTCAAATGCAAAAATACAGAAATTTCACATTCATACGCCAATTGTTAATAAAATATATTTCAACTATCTGATAATCAATATAATAAATAGTTATTCAACACTGTTAATAAGCTATCCTTCTGAATCAAAACAAATTGCAAATCAAATCCTCGAAAAACGGCAATTCTCTATATACAAAGTTTTTTAAAAATCAAGAGTGGATATTTATTTTTTCTAACTTTTTTTTGTTGATTTTTGTAACATCAAAAATCGAAGATGTTATTCGTGTTAATATCTTCAAACACAATAAAGTAGAACTTTTATAAAACACACAGAATCGATGAACACTGTAACGAAGGATTTTAAAGCGGTTTGGGAAAATTGTTTGGCAATCATCAAAGACAATGTTGATGAGACCGCTTTTAAGACGTGGTTTGTTCCTATCGTGCCTGTAGCTCTTGAGAACTCGACACTTGTCATCCAACTTCCCAGCCACCTGTTCTACGAATGGTTAGAGGAGCATTATGTCAATTTATTAAAGAAAGTTATCAAAAGAGAGCTTGGTGTTACAGGCAAACTTCAATATAAGGTACTGATGGAGAAACAAGCTGCCGCAGAGCAGTCCAAAACCATCACTCTACCCTCAAGCTATCGTCCTGCTGTCAACAACCCCGCCGTCAAACCACCCATCGACGTATATAACACCCCCAACAAGACCATCCCGAATCCCTTTGTGGCACCGGGACTGAAAAAGCAGAAAATCAACTCCAACCTGATAGAGTCGCTGAATTTCGACAACTACATCGAGGGCGATTGCAACCGTCTGGCACGCTCCGCCGGCTGGGCTATTGCAAAAAATCCTGGAGGCACCGCCTTCAACCCCTTGTTCATCTATTCCGATGTGGGACTTGGAAAAACCCACCTGGCTCATGCCATTGGTCTGCAAACCAAGGTCAACCACCCGGACAAGACCGTGTTGTATGTTAACTCCGACCTGTTTTTCCAACAGTATATCGAATCCGTGAAAAACGGCAACATCCAAGACTTCATCTTCTTCTATCAGTCTGTGGATGTACTGATTATTGATGATATCCAGTTCATCGCCGGTGGAAAAGGCAAAACCCAGGAGGCGTTCTTCCATATCTTCAACCACCTGCACCAGAAAGGCAAACAAATCGTTATCACCGCCGATAAATCACCCGTCGAGATTGCCGGTTTCGAACCGAGACTGCTGTCCCGATTCAAATGGGGCTTGACTGCCGACCTGCAGGTACCGGATTTGGAAACCCGTATCGCCATTCTTCGCAAGAAACTGGAGAACAACGGCATAGAATTTCCCGAAGAAGTTATCGACTATCTTGCCTTACGCATCACCTCAAACACCAGAGAGCTGGAAGGCGCCATGATAGCTATTCTGGCACAAGCTTCCCTCAACCGCAAGGCTATCACTGTAGATTTGGCCAAGGAAATGATTGACAAATACGTCAAAAGCACCGCCAAGGAAATCTCCATCGAGTACATCCAGAAGGTGATTTGCGACCATTTCCACATCTCCATCGACATGATCAATGCCAAAACACGTAAGCGTGAAATTGTGCAAGCCCGCCAGCTGAGCATGTATTTCGCCAAGAAATACACTAAGCTACCGCTCTCAACCATAGGTGCTTACTGCGGAAACAAAGACCATGCCACGGTGTTGCACGCCTGCCGAACTATCAACAATTTGTACGATACTGACAAGAAAATCAAACTCGCCATTGACGAGATTGAAAAGAAGATGAAATTATAATTCTCTTTTCATTTTTTAAAATTAAAAAAAAATTGTAATTCAGTTATTCTTATTCAAAAATTTTTGTATATTTGCAATCTTAAAATAAATATACAAACAATGAATAAGAGATGGATAGCTGCTACTCCCCCTGATGATAAGCTTGCGGATGAGCTAAGCCATAGTCTATCTATTGAGAAACCCTTGGCAAAGCTGCTGATTGCGCGCGGCATCACCAGTGTCGAACTGGCAAACGATTTTTTTAACCCTGACATTTCCAAGTTGCATGATCCCTTCCTCATGAAGGACATGGACAAGGCTGTGGAGAGGCTTTCACAAGCCATTATCAACAACGAGAAAATCATGGTCTATGGCGACTATGACGTGGACGGGACCTCCGCCGTTGCGCTGCTTTATTCCTTTTTGTGCGAAATCATCGGTGCGGATGCTTCCAAATTCGTAGATTTCTATATCCCCGACCGCTATCTGGAAGGCTATGGCATTTCCGAAGAGGGCGTGGAATACTGCTATGAAAGAGGGGTTAACCTGCTCATCTCTTTGGACTGCGGCATCAAGGCCAACGACAAGGTGGATATCGCCAACAAGTATGGCATTGACGTGATTGTCTGCGACCACCACCTTGAAGGTGACGCACTTCCCAATGCAGTAGCCGTGCTCGACCCCAAACGGAAAGACTGTCCCTATCCCTATAAGGAATTGTCAGGCTGTGGTGTCGGCTTTAAGCTGATCCAAGGCTATTGCAAACGCTTCGACCTGCCCGATGAGTTGTGGCTTTCCCGTATGGACCTGGTGGCTATCAGCATCGCATCCGACATTGTGGCCATCACTGGCGAAAACAGAATATTAGCCCATTTCGGCCTCGAAATGATCAACAAGTTCCCGCGCATGGGTATCAAATCCATCCTGGAACAAGCGGGTATTAAAATCCATTTCCCACTGAAAGAAGAAACCATCTTCAGCCGTGTCATTTCCATCTCTGACTTGGTATTTTACGTGGGACCGCGTATCAATGCGGCTGGTAGAATGAAAAGCGGCAAAGAATCCGTCCGTCTTTTTATCGTTGAAGACGAGGACAAGTCCGCTGACATCGGAAACACCATCAACACACAAAACGAGGCTCGTAAAGAGAAAGACCGCAACGCCACGGAAGAAGCTATCCAGACCATCAAGACCAGCCACGAATACGAGAAACGCAAAAGTATCGTCATTTACAACCCCAACTGGTTCAAAGGTATTATCGGGATTGTGGCCTCTCGTCTGGTGGAAGAGTTCTACAAACCTACCATCGTGCTCACCCGTTCCTCCAACGGTTTGATTACAGGCTCCGCACGTTCCGTCAAGGAATTCAACATTTACGACGGTATTGACAGTTGCTCCGATTTGCTGGAAGACTTTGGCGGTCACAAATTCGCCGCTGGCCTCTCCATGAAAGAAGAGAATCTGGAAGAATTCATGGAACGTTTTGAGCAATACGTGGCCGAGAATCTGGAAGAGGATGCTTACATCCCTGAAATCAATGTCGATTTACCTCTTGACTTGTCAGATATAACCCCAAGCTTTGTTGCCAACCTGAACCGTTTTGCTCCTTTTGGACCTGGCAATATGGCTCCTGTGTTCCAAACCAATGGCGTGGTAGAGGATGGCAGCGGCAAGGTGGTCGGCAACAAGGGCAAACATATCAAAATGCGTGTGCTTTATCCCGACAGAGCCACCCCGCCCTTCGATGGAATCGGATACAATCTGTATGAGAAGTTCGACCTGATAACCAATAATAAGAAATTCGACATTGTTTATCACGTTGAAGAGAACACCTGGAATAACAAAACAACCATCCAGTTGAACATTAAGGATATTCGAGCAAGCGAGGTATAAAAAACACTTTCATGCCCCCACTCCACCACTAACAACAACTGATTCGCATTAAGTAAAAAGTCTTCAAAAGTATGAAAGCTGTTTATACTATTGTTCTGCTGATTATTTCCAACATTTTCATGACTTTCGCCTGGTACGGGCATCTCAAGCTCAAAGACTTCAGCTGGTTCAGCAACTTGGGCTTGCCACTTATCATCCTCATCAGCTGGGGAATCGCACTATTTGAATATTGTTTTCAAGTTCCTGCCAATAAAATCGGCTTTGTGGAAAACGGAGGACCATTTACCATCTGGCAGCTGAAGGTCATCCAGGAAGTCATCACCCTGACCGTCTTCTCCATTTTTTCAATCTTACTATTTAAGAATCAGCAATTTACATACAACCATCTCATTGGTTTTATCTGTCTGATTTTAGCTGTGTATTTCATTTTTAAGTCGTAAAAATAATTTTCCAAAAAGGTAGGAAATTTCACAAAATATTGCTACCTTTGCAACGCAAAAATTCAAACACAAACCATTAAAAAATTATATTATGGATCTTAAAAAATTAGTAGCCGACGTAACGGCAAAAAATCCGGGACAACCTCTGTACATTCAGGCTGCAACCGAAGTTTTGGAAACCATTTGCGATTTCGTGAATGAACATCCTAAATACGATCAGTACAAGATCGTTGAAAGAATTCTGGAACCTGAAAGAATTGTGAAATTCAAAGTTACCTGGGTTGACGATAAAGGCCAAATCCAAGTGAACCGCGGTTACCGTGTACAGCACAACATGGCTATCGGACCCTACAAAGGTGGTATCCGTTTCCATCCGACTGTAACTGAAGACACCATGAAATTCTTGGCTTTCGAGCAGACTTTCAAAAACTCACTGACTACTCTGCCTATGGGCGGTGGTAAAGGTGGTTCTGATTTCGATCCCAAAGGCAAATCAGAAGGTGAAGTTATGCGTTTCTGCCAGGCTTTCATGACTGAACTGCAGAAATACATCGGTGCTGACACTGACGTTCCCGCTGGTGATATCGGCGTTGGTGGCCGCGAAATCGGTTTCATGTACGGTCAGTACAAGAGACTCCGTGGCGAACACGTTGGCGTTCTCACTGGTAAAGGTTTGGAATGGGGTGGCTCATTGATCCGTCCTGAAGCTACCGGTTTTGGTGCTGTTTATTTCTTGGAAGGCATGTTGGCCGCTAAGAAAGACAAACTGAAAGGCAAACGCTGCATCATCTCTGGTTTCGGTAACGTAGCTTGGGGTACAGCTCTGAAATTGGCTGAACTCGGTGCTAAATTGGTTGCTATTTCAGGTCCTGATGGTTACATCCTCGACGAGGAAGGTATCACCACTCCCGAAAAGATCGCTTACATGGACGAACTGAACGCAACACGTAACAACGTTGTTGAACCCTTCGCTAAGAAATTCAAATCAGCTAAATTCTTCAAAGGCAAAAAAGTATGGGAAGTTCCCTGCGAAATCGCTATGACTTGCGCTATCCAGAACGAGCTGAACGGTGAAGATGCTAAGAAACTGATCGCCAACAAGGTTAAATACGTTGTTGAAGTTTCTAACATGGGTTGCACCGCTGACGCTGTTGTAGCTCTGCAGAAGAAGAAAGTTTCTTTCGCTCCTGGTAAGGCTGCTAACGCTGGTGGTGTTGCTACTTCAGGTCTTGAAATGAGCCAGAACGCAATGCACCTGTCATGGACTCGCGAAGAAGTTGACGAAAAACTGCATGGCATCATGAACAGCATCCATGCTAACTGCGTGAAATATGGTACTGAAAAGAATGGTTACATCAACTATGTTAAGGGTGCCAACATCGCCGGTTTCATCAAGGTTGCTGACGCTATGATCGCTCAAGGCATTGCCTACTAATTTTCAGATTCATATCTGATTAAGAAAAACGGGAACTCTACGGGGTTCCCGTTTTCATTTTAACTCTTCTTCCTTGAACTCACCATTCCTTGCATGCTCCAAAGCGTTGAACATCTCATCCGCAAAATCCATCAGCACCTTATACGACTCCACCATGTCTATGCATTTCTCCTTTGCCTTAGGCGATTTTACCAAAGCAGAAAGCATATACATTCCTTTTTCGGTAAAGACCATGTCCTCCTTTTCTTCCCTCTTTACCTTATAAGCATATCCCTGTGGAAACCTGTCTTTGTACTGCTCTACAAGACTGGTAATTTCTTCGGGTTCAACCTCAAACACCTTGGCAGCTTCTTCTACAGACAACACCCTTTGCGCTTTTAACGTGAACATTGCACTCTCTAATTCAAAATCACTTTTCATAACTATTTGTTTTTATTTGTTTCCACAAAAGTACGGCGAACAGAAATGCAAATAACATAATAATCAATTTTTAATTTAATTGATTATTAATATTTTGAATAATAAAGCAAATATTATTAACAATAAATCACAAAGGGCTCTGAAGGAAATTTACAATTGCTGGGAAATTACCGTATAGACATAGCCTTTATCGACACCATCATGCACTTTGATGGTGTATGGTGCTTGGTGTAAACCTGACAAAACTTGAGGTAGCTCATCAACAATCCCCGTACCCTTCAATTTCAATAAGGCCTCTTTTGCGGTCCAGAAACAAGTAAATTCCCGTGCCGGATTATAAGAGGCTTTTATCATCATGATTTCCTTATCACTCATGGTTTTCTTTAGCAAAGAATCCTCCGCATGGCGATAGGACTCAATATCCACCCCGACAGGCTGGGACGCCAAAACAACGACAATTCCCTCTTTGCAATGACTAATACTGAAGTCAACACCTGCTATAGCTTCACCAGACTTCGCATCCTGCAACATCGGTTTTCCATGCTCATTATACACAAACGAGCCATTCCATTGTTGCAAGCGTTGTCTATATTCCAGTTCTTCTGAAACATCTGAAATGACTTCCTCAACACATTGTTTGAGCATCTCGTAGGATTTCAAACAGGCGAACTGTCCAAACAAATGCCTGAAACGCAGAGCCTGCTCACGCCGCTGCTCACTCACCAAAGGAAGCAAGCGCTGCACCTCTGCTTCTGTACACAGGGACATGTCATCAAATAAAGAGATTTTCATTAGAACAGGGAATTAAGTTGATAGTTGACAGTTGACAATTGATAGTTGACAGTTAAAGTTTATGTGACAATAATAGATATCGAGTATTAACTATTAATTATTAATTGTTAACTATTAATTGGTTTCGTCTATTTTCCGATACAAAAATGGCCGAAGATGGTGTTGAGGATGTCGTCGGTAGCGATTTCGCCCGTCACCATACCCAAATAATGCAGAGCTTCACGCACATCAATAGCCACCAAGTCCGTGGGCACAGCATCCGCCAAGCCTTTTTCAATATTTTCTATGGAAGTTCTGATTTTCAAGAAAATATCATAATGGCGCACATTGGTCAACATGGCATAATCCGTTTTTTTGTGCTGCGATGCCCATGCCAGCAGCAAGTCCGTCACTGCCTCGATATTCACCTTTCTTTTTGCGGAGATATAGACATGGTCATAATCCTTTAGTTTTCTGATTTGACGCGGCATTTCGGTCAGGCTATCAATTTTATTCGCTATTATAATCATCTTCTTATCCGACATATCCACCTCTTCTTTCAGGAAATTGATTTCCTCCTGAATTTCATCCACTGAAGTGTTAGCGGCATCCACCATATAGAGTATCACATCTGCCTTGGCCACAGCCTGATAGGTTCTTTCAATGCCATAATTTTCAATCTCATCATCAGAATTTCTAATGCCTGCTGTATCAATAAAACGGAAAGTAACCCCACCGATATTCAGCACATCTTCAATAGTATCGCGAGTGGTGCCAGGAATGTGGGAAACTATCGCACGTTCATCCTGCAAGAGCGTATTCAGCAAGGTTGACTTGCCTACATTGGGTTTACCGATAATCACCACCGGAATACCGCTCTTGATAGCATTACCTGCTTTGAAACTGTCAATCAAACTATTAACCTCATTTTTCAAAGCTGACAATAAGGCCGAAAGACGTTCACGATTGGCAAACTCCACATTTTCCTCGCTGAAATCCAATTCCAGTTCCAACAGAGAAGCGAATTCCACAAACTGCGTGCGCAACTCCTTGATTTTAGCCGAGAACAAGCCTTTCAACTGGTTCACTGCCAGATGATGAGAGGCTTCGGATTGAGACTCAATCAGATCGCCGACAGCCTCCGCCTGAGGCAAATCCATCTTGCCATTCATAAATGCCCGCATGGTATATTCGCCAGGATTGGCCATACGGCAGCCATGCTCCAGCAACAATTCCAGAATTTTTTGCTGGATATAGGTGGAGCCATGACAAGATATTTCCACCATATCCTCACCCGTATAGGAATGCGGAGCTGCATATTTTAGCACCATTACCTGGTCCACAAGTTGATTACCATCCAATAATTCCGCATACTTTGCTTCATACGGATGCAAACTAGTGAAATCGAATTTAAACAATTGTTGTGCAATGGCATACGATTGGGAACCGGACATTCTCACGATGGCGATAGCGCCAATGCCCTGGGGCGTGGAAATGGAACAAATGGTATCTTTGGTATTCATGGCGGTATATTTTTTGCAAAAATACAAAAATAACTGACACCTGCTATCCTATGCGGCGACTGCGGTTCCACCGCAAACTGCTACTTGCTACCTACTACCTGTGCCCTGCTATCCTATGCGGCGGTTGCGGTTCCACCGCAAACTGCTACCTGCTACCTACTACCTACTACCTACTACCTACTACCTGCTACCCTGTTATCCTATGCGGCGACTGTGGTTCCACCGCATACTACTACCTACTACCTGCTACCTGCTACCTACTACCCTGCTATCCTATGCGGCGGTTGCGGTTCCACCGCAAACTGCTACCTGTAACCTGATTACTCCGGAAGGCTTTCCCGTAAATATGGGGCAGTGACAGAATGGGGTGCGGAGAGGATGTCGGCAGGAAAACCAGCAAAAAGCAACTCACCGCCTTTATCGCCACCACCTGGACCCAGCTCAATGATATAATCAGCCTCTTTCATCACATCGAGACTGTGCTCAATCAATATTAAAGTATTACCAGCATCAGTCATCTCGTGGAAAAGCTTCAGCAAACGGTGCACATCATCCAAGTGCAAGCCATCGGTCGGCTCGTCGATAATGAACACCTCACCTTTGCGATGCAACTGGTCGGCCAGCTTAATACGTTGCAGCTCTCCCCCACTCAACGTGGTCATCGTCTGGTTAAGATGCAAATATCCCAAGCCCACCTTCTGCAAGGCCTTCAGCTGAGGATGGAAGGGCTGTCCCTCGAAGAACTCCACCGCCTCTTCCACCGAAAAATCCATCACCTCGGCAATATTCTTTCCTTTGTACTTATACTGAAGCACTTCCTCGGCATAGCGGCTGCCATTGCACAGCTCACAAACTGTCTCAATGGATTCCATAAAGGCCATATCGGACACAATCACGCCCTTGCCACCACAAGCGGGACAAGCACCTTTGGAATTGAACGAAAACAGCTGCATATTCACCTTGTTGGCCTGTGCAAAAAGCTTACGAATCGGATCTGATATATCCAAATAGGTAGCAGGCGTAGAACGCAGGTTGATACCAATATTTTTCTGACCAATAAAAATAGTCTCACGGTCACAATGGTTTTGGAAGAATTCCATCAGTGAGCTTTTGCCTGAACCCGCGACACCCGCGACAACGGTCATAACGCCTTGCGGAATATCCACCGACAAGTCTTTCAGGTTGTGCAAATCGGCATGACGCACCGGAAACCACCCATTCGGCTGTCGGGGATTGGTTTTCATAGCCGATTTATAGCGCAACATTCTACCCGTAATGGTATCAGACTGAATCAAAGCATCATACGAGCCCTCGAACATAATTTCCCCACCATGACTGCCTGCCATCGGTCCCATATCCACCACATGGTCAGCCATAGCGATAATCTCACGGTGATGCTCCACTATAAGCACCGTATTACCATGATCACGCAAATGACGCAAAGAATTCTTCAAACGGGTAATATCCTGCGGATGCAGACCCACACTGGGTTCATCCAGCACATAGACCATGTCGGTCAGTGCCGAGTTAATGTATTTGGCAATCTTGATGCGCTGGGCTTCGCCTCCCGACAAAGTGCCCGTGCCACGACTCAAAGAGATATAGCCCAAGCCGATGTCATTGAGTGCCTGCACACGTCTCAACAATTCACGCTTAATGTCCACCGCCAAGGGATCGTCAATGGCATTAATAAAATTCGACAATTCCGAGATGGGCATATCCCCCACTTCGGCAATATTCTTGCCATTGATGCGGCAGGAGCGTATTTTCTCATTCAGACGTGTACCCTTGCAGTCCGGACAAGTGCCCATCGTCAGCATTGGATTCAACACGGCAGCGTGCAACAAACCTTCTTCCGAATTGATAATGCTGCGATACATGCGAGGTATCAAGCCTTCATATTTGGCAGTTTTAGGCCAGTTGGAAGGCGGATTCTTCAGTTTAATCTGCGGTGAATTCAAGAACAAGTCCAATTCTTCCGGCGAATAATCTTTGATTTTCTTGTCCAGGTCAAACAAACCGCTATGGGCGTAGCGAATCCAGCGCCAACCACCTTTGCCGAAGGCAATATAATGAATGGTATCCTCGTCATTCAGCGATTTGTCAAAATCCACTAACTTGTGGATGTCCAGCTCGCGGATTTCTCCCAGTCCTGCACAACGAGGACAACTGCCAGCGGGATGGTTGAAAGAGAATGTATCGGAATAGCCCACAAAAGGCTTACCCACACGCGAAAAAAGCAATCGCAGCAAGGGTTGGATATCGGTATAAGTGCCCACAGTGGAACGGCTATTCGGTGCCGGCTTTTTCTGGTCAATGACAATAGTCACCGGCATATTGTTGATACGCTCAACCTTCGGGCGACCATATTTCGGCAGGTATTGCTGCACAAATGACGGGAAGGTCTCATTCAGCTCACGGCGACTTTCGGCAGCAATGGTATCGAGGCACAACGAGGATTTGCCAGAACCAGACACACCCGTAAAAACAGTAATCACCCCCTTGGGAATCCTAAGGGATACCTCTTTCAGATTGTTCTCCGTAGCACGGATTACCTCAATATAGTCTGATTTATGCTGCGACATGACAGTTTACAATTTACAATTTACAATTAATAATTAATAATGAATAGTGAACAATGAATAGCGTAAATTTGAATAATTGTCAATTGTCAATTATCAATTATAAATTATCAACTGTTAAGTGGTGAGTTTCACTTGCGTATGTGCTTCAACCACATTGATGGCATAGTCGCCTAATTTCTCGCTATCGCCGATAATGTCCATGTAGTTCACACCCGTCTGATAATCGTATTTCTTTTCGTTGATATCCACCACATTATTCTCTTTCAGCTGGGTACGATAAATATTAATTTCATTCTCAATATTCAAGGACTCGTGTGGATCCACCAGATTATCTGAATCGGCTAAAATCTTCTCCATTTGGGTCAAAGCCTGATCACAAAGTCCCCACATATGGCGGATATGACCTAACTGATCTTCGGTGAAACGCTCTTTAGCTTTGAACTTCCTATTGATGACACGGCTCATATTGTAGCAGCTATCACAAATACTTTCTATTTCAGAGATCTCACGCAACATACAGCGAATCTGCATCTTACTTTCACCACTCAACTTCCCTTCCGCCACACGGTTCAGGTAATTGGCGATTTCCACCTCCATATTGTCGCTAATACCTTCATATTTCTCTATACGGGCAAACAATTTGGAGAACTCGTCGCCATTTTCCAGTTTCAGCAATTCGGGCACGAAGCCAAACATACGGTGGGCACGCATGGCAAAATGGTTGATTTCCTTACGGGCTTCGAGCAATGACAGCTCGGCGGTGGAAAGCAGACCACCCGAGATGAAGCGCAGGCGCATATCCTCGTCTTCTTCACCGCCTTTGATAACCTTACAGACAAATTTCTCAAGAAGAGGAATAAACCACACCAATATCAGCACATTACACACATTGAAAGCGGTATGGAAAGCACACAAGGCATAATTGATACGCTCTGCGGCATTCGGATCTTGCGACACATCCGCTTTGGTATCATAGCCCACTATGGAACAGACCAAAGAGATGAACGGACGGAAGACCAGCAGCACCCAGCATACACCAAACATGTTGAAAGTCAGGTGCGAGAGGGCAGCACGACGGGCAGACGGACTGGCTTTCAACGCCACAATGTTGGAGGTAACAGTCGTACCTATATTTTCGCCAAGCACCAAAGCTATGCCCTGATAAATATCGGCCACACCCGTAGAGCAGAGGATCATGGTAATAGCCATGATAGCCACGGACGACTGCACACAAACTGTCAGTACACCACCAATCAACATGAAAATAAGGTAGGAAAGAAAACCTAATTTTGCCGTTGAAGTAAAGAAGCTCATCACAAACTCATTATGCGGCAAGTCCATGGCAATGGCATTCTCTCGTAAGGTGGCGATACCCAAGAACAGGAAGGAAAAGCCGAAGATGAACTCACCGAACGATTTGGCACCAGTGCTTTTCATATACGACATGGCCAAACCCAGAGCAAACAAAGGAAAAACCAAAGCGGACATGGGAATACTGAAGCCAAATAGGGCAATAATCCATGCGGTCACAGTAGTACCGATATTAGCACCCATGATGACCGAAATGGCCTGGCTTAAGGTTAGCAGTCCCGCATTGACAAAGCTTACCGTCATCACAGTGGTGGCAGTGGATGACTGCACAGCAGTGGTTACGAGGGCTCCCGTAAAAATACCTGTTACACGATTGGTGGTCATGGTGCCGAGCACCTTACGCAAGCCGCCACCAGTCAGCTTTTGCAGTGCCTCGCTCATCATCTTCATACCAAACATCAGCAGAGCCAGGCAGCCTAAAAGTTTCAAGAAAGTGAATAAGGTCATATTGACTTATATTGAATGTGCATAATTATCATGCAAATAGCCATATCCGTCCACACAAAACACTCCTGTACGGTGATGCAAAAATAAGATTTTTTTGCAGATATTCAACAAAAAAAAGCCATGAAACAAGAAAAAAACATTTCCCGACAAGGATGTTGGAGGTATTGAAAATTTTTGTATTTTTGCATCCGCTTTTCAAAAGCAGGTCCCATAGCTCAGTTGGTTAGAGCAGCTGACTCATAATCAGCGGGTCCTTGGTTCGAGCCCGAGTGGGACCACCCTGAAACACAAAAGGTTGCAAACAAATTGCAGCCTTTTTCTTTTTATAGAGGGAATAAACAGGGAATAAATATGATTTTTACAGTTCTGAAAGACAAACACGCTGTGTAGAAACTTCAATGACGAAATTTTTGGATTATCAAGCGGCCAGCCATGCGGACACCTCGGCTCCTATACTGTCATACATCTTTATCATTGAGTCCTTGCATTTCTCGTAATCCGGCTCCACACCCGCATTCATAGCCTCAAAACCGATGTGGGTATCTATGTACCTCAAATAACGAAGAGTCTCAACACAATCCGAGTCCTCCTTACCAGAAAGACATTTGCTTATTTGGTTTACAACGTCAATAAAACCTCCAATCATTCCTATGAGTATGGCTGCCTCCACTTGGTTCCAGCGTACCTTGTTGACCATTTCCGTGCGTAAGTCAAGACGTACCTTCCTAACGTTTTTTTCGCACGAGTCAACAATATCGCATATCATACCCTCAAACTCATCGAATGTCTCACGTGGGAGAACCCTGCGCAAACGCTTTCGCATACGCTCAAGCCTTTCGTTTACATTGCTTGTCTCATATCTGAAACGCTCCTTTACAACAGGAAGGTTACCGAACTCAACCATCAAATCACGTGTTATCTGAGAGAACACGAATATCTCAATAACCAAACGTCTGTAATCCACACTTTTCATATCAACTTACAATTAAAACGACAACAGTAAAAAACAATATCAGTGCCAATGACATCAGCACAATATTCCTGGCTTGTTTCCTGGCTTTTTCTGCCTGCCTGTAAAACTCACTCTTATACATATATTTATATTGTTGATTTTTCACTACAAATATAACGAAAAAATCAATATAAAATACATTATTTAGAATTTTATCAAAAATGTAATGTATTTATATAATGTGTTTTATATAAATATAGTTATATAAAATCAAATTTAAACTTGAAATATTGGCATTTTTCACTACATTTGCCACATGAAAATCCGCACTTGGTATTACATGCTGTTTCCATAACTGTGTTGTTTACCGCCATTTGTTTCTCATAGCGGGTTTCCACAATGAAAAAGGAGAGGTTTTGTCCTCTCCTTTACTTTGTGAACACACAAAGCGCATTCACAAAACAACATAGTACGGTTCGCCGAGAGCCTTGAGTCAAATTTCGTGCAAATATACAAAACTTTTGATAACAAATCACAACAGATACTCGGCAATTATTGCAGTGAATTCCTCAAACCCACGACAAATCCTGTAATCATACCCTGCTTCCGTCACAGATTTCTGGAATGTTTTTTGCGATTCCGACTGCGTTCCTTTCGCTGTTTTCATCTCAATGAACAGCGCATGGAAGCCATGGCGAGGAAGCAGCAGGACGAGGTCGGCGAACCCGGCCCTTGTACCCATCGCCTTGAACCGACCGGCTTCCCTGCTGTTACGGAACCCTCCATTTGGAGAATGGTGCAACAACCTTGAGTACTGCGGGTATTGGTATTCAAACCACTTTACGCAAGCCATCTGTATATTCTCTTCTATATGTCTCATCTTCCTATCTTCAAATTCCTGATTACAGACAGTGTGTCACCCTTGCATGCACTTATCGCAATAGCTTTGACCCTTCGCTTTGAGAATATGCACTTTCTTTTCTCCTTGTAAAGCGACACCAGTATCTCGTCATTTGACGTGTGACGTGTGATTTCAAGTGTGTCTCCGACTATCTCACCGTCAATTGTGTAGCACTCAGCACTGACCGAGAACGGTGTGCAAATGCTTTTTTTTGAAGTGTCATAAACCCATACAAGTGTGTCACGATAACGCAAAGTGTCTATGTAATGATATTCAACATTTATCACATTCTCTACCTGTCTCGGTTTTATTCCGTATTCTTTCAACTTCTCAACTTCCTCCGAGAACAATTTTTTAAGTTCGTCTTTTGTTATTGTCTGCTGGACATCACGCTCACCATTAACTTCTGTTATGAAATTTTCTCGAAGCCTCGCAATCTCCTTTGACTGCCATACCGTTACCAAAATAAGCGCCACGATAGCTGCCACCATCACAACGAGCAGCAGCAGTTTAATTAACATCCCTTTCATTTCTCAAGTTCTATTTTTAATTTAAGTTTCAATGCGACAAAGTGCGCCATCTTTGCCATTCTGCATTTTTCCCATCCCTTAAGCATGTATATCCCATCGCAATCAACCAAATGCTTTAGACAAATTCTCATGTTCCCCTCAAAACTACCCGAAGGATCGCAGAACCACACAGGATTGACAGGAACGTCGCCACGCATCATTATCATCTCATCAATATCATTGAATCGCCTACACGTATCATCATAATCAGACACATTAAAAGCACCTGCAATGAATATTCTCTTTTTTTCCATCATCTCGCCTCCCAACCTCCGTTCTCACACGGTTTGAAATACAGCATTGAGAATTTCGAGAAGTCGCATTTGCACATGGTAGGCTTCCCGTCATACCCTATCCATCTGTCAGTTATTGGTGCCGAGTGTCTGCACGTCTCGCACGTCTTTTCTCTCATAACCTCTGCGCTTCGGCATTGGTGTCGTTTTTTTACGCCCATATTTATTCTTTAAAAAATCCTGATAACCACCATTATTGTATTCAACCAAATTCCCGATTTCAGTTTTGACATATTCCATGTCTTTCTTTAGCTCTGTCCAATCCTTATCCCTTTCCACCTTATCCTGATCCATCTTCTCCATAATCTTCATCATCTTCATTGAGTTAGACTCTATGATTTCGCTCCATTTTTGAGATTTCTCAAGGAACAAATCGCCAAGGTCTATTTGCTTTCTGTCTGTTTCCACTTCCGCCTTGTCAACTTCATCTTTTTTAAGCTTTTTATCCTGTTTCTTGTATCTGATAAGGTCTATAGCCTTGAAGATAAAACCAATGACTGTCGCGCTTAACACAATTTCTAATAATTTCAACTTCCAGTCTTCCATAACCACCTCCTATTCTGAATACTTATAGTCATACAACCTGTTCATCCACCCTTTAAGAAAGACATTGTTGGCGGGCCTCGAAACCGTAAGATTGAGGTAGTATAACCTGCGCTTCTCCCACAGTCTTCCAAACAAGTCACGCTTATCGGGATGACCATTTATAGCGGAAAGTGTCTGGTTACCAACAATACCATCCGCAGTAACTCCCAACACCCTCTGGATATTCTTGATGTATCCCGCACCACTGCCCCAAACGTTGTCAACACAAAGGTTAGCGATAGACTGATTAATGATATTGTCAGCCTTCATTCTGTCCCAGTACAGCATCTTCAAAATGTCCATCCACTCGCATAGCGTTATGCCTTTCAGGTCTTCAACTGTAGGTGTCCGCTTTCCCTTCTTATTGCAATAGGACTGGTATGTCTTAATAGTGATACCACACATAGTAGCACCACCAGTGTCATTAGGGTGGTCACTAAAACCTTTCTTCACAGCCTTACACCATTGTTCCTCAAGTGATATTTGCTTTTGTACGGTTACACCATCTATTTTGACGGTATTATATGGGAGAGCGCCAGCCTCCCATTTAAGTATTATCGGCGCAAGCTTCCTCACATCTGCCATTGTTGTTAAAATTTTAAAAACATCATCACCATTGCTAACACTATGCCGACTAAAGCGAGCACCACATTTACCCAGCTAAACTTGCACTCAACAGATTTCATTCCACGCACAGCCTCAATACCAACGGATAGTAAAAAAGCAACAAGCATAGCGATTAACGAGTGCACATAAAGACCAAATGTCAGCGTGATAGCATAATAAACTAAAGATTTCACCATATTTTCTCTGGTGAGCCAAGCTTTGAAAAACAATTTGATTCTGTTCATGATTCTTGATTTTTTAAGTTACCAATTACTTACCCAGCTTGTATCCGAAGACCACTGTAGAACTTCAACGGCAGGTATTGTTTTAATTGCAAACTCATACTGCATTGTTTTAGTTTCACACTCACTTTTATGCGTTACAAAATAAGAGTATGAGAATACTAATGCGTTCAACAGCATTGCCGACAGAAATACAATGATTTTACATTTATCTGTTAGAATATTTATCGTTTCCATATTATCTTAAACTTTGTGGTATAAAATTATCAGTATATCGTACAATGTTTGACAGGCGTATTTCTTCCATATAACCTTTGAAATATCTTGACATATTCAGTGCTATATTGCCGAACTGGATTTTCCCGTTTGCCATGCTCATGACATTGGTGCTCGACGAGTAATTTCCACTTGTGAGTTTCGTTCCATTCAGATACAACCAGTTGTGTCCACTGTCATTACCTACTATTGCGACATGATTCCAATCAGTACTAAGCACTACTGAACCGTTATACATCGCAGATCCGTATGCTTGCCATGATGCGGCACCATTCATTAAAACAAGCGTCCCATCTCGATTATCAGACGCATCAAAATACATTGTTGAGTGGTTACAGAAATCCGCAACGCATTTATAACTCTTTACAACATCATTCAATTTAATCCACATTTCGAGTGTAAACACACCGTTTGTTATTCTTTTATCTCCGATGTCAACATTTATTTTTGCCGACCCTCCAAAACGATAAGATGAACCAAACCTGCTTACTTCTCCACTCAAAGTGACACCACTATTGGTGACTGTATGGCTGTATATGGAATGGTCAACAAAATCATCTCCAGTCAAAAGCAGTAATGTATGACTATCTGTACCTGTTTGTATTTTTTTTTCTTGTTGTCTCTTCATATCCTACATTAACATATTAATATTGAATTTCCGATTGTATATTCTCACATTCCTTAACCATCCTTTGAAATAGTTAGCTGATGCGTCAGCCCATCCTATCAATATCTGAGGATTGCTGTAATCTGGCAGTGACGAGACATTGGCAGATGACTTGATTTCCCCATTAACTATTACTGACAATTTGCGTTCATCCGCATCCCAAGAAAACCCGCAATTGTTATATTGAGTGTTAAGGCTAATACTTGTTGTCCATTGGGCCACAACGTTACCACTTCCAATCTTCTCAGCGGCAAAACGACGATTATTATATACCAGCGATACAAATCTTGCCGAGGTGCTTTTTTGGAATACCAATATCGCATTATGACCCGACGACGATGTATTGTAAAAATCGCACAGGAAAGTCATCGATTGACTGAGAGATGGTGGCAATACATTGTGCGTTCCGGAATTAAATTTGAGATACGCACTGTTACTGAAATAAGCACCTTTGTCACCAAAAGATATGGCACCTGACAATATTGCTGAATTACCAGTTATCATATCCTTGGTATCAGACAACAGCGGCAGCCATAGGTCTGGCATAACATTTTCGCTAATATTATCTTGTTCTCGTTTCATAACAACATGTTTTGATTGAATTCTCCAATATACAACCTGACATTTCTAAGCCAGCCATAGAATTTATCACCTCCGTAATGAGTCATTCCTATCCTAAAATTCAATCCTGAAACAACCGGATATGTGCTGACGGATTGAGTAAGTACGATTTGGCCGATTATTATTTTGCTTAATGTTCTGTTAGACGCATTATAATAAATTCCACTATTCTTATATTGGACATTAAGAGACATACCAGAACCATCACCTGAAAAAAGACTGTTCGATGTTGGCCACATAGCACATATTTTTCTGTTATTTCCATTGTATAACCAACCCAAGTTGTATGCATTGTTTGAGGGCCTGATGTCAACCATGGTATCATGACCCGAAGATGATGTTCTCATGTAATCCAAAAGAAGAACCAGAGATTGTGCAGAACTTCCAGGAAATGAAAAATTCGGAAACACCAATCCACTTGAGCCGTTGAAGTACAATCCTTTGTCGGCATCGAATGTACCCATCGAGCCAGTCACATTTGGTGAAAGATTGTTGATACGATCTTTTAAATCACTTGTGAGTGGCGACCAAAATACTGGTGTTATAACAACACTCTCTTCTTTCTTATGATGTTGCTTTTTCATGACATGTATATTCGTATATTCTTAATCCTTGCACCCGGATTACTCGCACTATACCCCATAAACACCAATCTATAACTGCTGGAAAATTGCGGTGTTCCTTGAACATTAATGGTACTTTCCAAATTTCCGTCCAAAAAGGTCTGAACAACTCCTTGATAGTATCTGAATTTTATATGGTGCCATTCATTTAACGGTACAGTTGTAGAGCCAGTCGTACCTCTTTGTGCACCACTATAGTAATAAAATGTAAGCTTTTGTGCTCTCAATCCAAATGACCAATAGTCAATGCCACCAGGATTGTTTCCTTGGCACACAAATGTACCATGACCTCCGCCATTGGCATTACCAGTCATACTATTAATCTGAAAGCAATCCATCTCCAATGTGTAGCCATCTTGATTCCACTTGCAAATATCGATGGAATAAGGGACATCAAACGTTTTTGCAGTTGTCACCTCAATATAACCATCTGTAGCAACAGCAGAATGGTTGGTTATGACTCTATGCGAATCAGACTTATCAACCAAAGAATCTTCTATTTTAAGAAGATACTGTATTTGAGGTACAACGACTACATCTTTGTGTTCACGTTTCATACTGCCACTCCTCCATTCTGATATAATTGTGCAACTTCAGCATCGGTCAATTCCTCGTAACATGAGAAATGTTTATAGTAACCAAACATTGAGTTTGTGAAATGAGAGATGGCAAAATAACAGTTGGCCATTCCTAACCATTGAGCGTTAGTGACATTTCTTGTTTCAACTAATACACCGTTCTTATAGAACTTGAAGGTATAGTTATTGTTACCGTTGTAAACGATTGTCCAATTAATGTATGTCCAGGTATTTGTAACTGGCATGTAATTACCGTTGACAGTGCATAAATAAAGATACTCTGTAATCAACCATGTATTTGAATATTGTGATAATTGTGCACCATAATATCGGGCATTGTTTTTTGTTCCTGCTCCAAAACTGTAATTAATGCCGCTACCACCTGTCCTTTTTACCCAACAGCCAAATGTGAGGCTTGTATTCACGGGCACACTACAATTCCACATGACGCCATGTGCCGCAGCAGACAAATACACCCCGTCAGATGAAACCGAACCGATAGTTGACTTATATACAGTAAAGTCCGAATCATGTGCTTTTTCTGGCGTCAAATCCTTCGTCAATGGCGCATAGAAATAACAAACCTTAGTTTCCTTCTTGTTTATATTCTCTTCTCTTTTCAATTTTGCATGAATTTTATTATCCATATTCAATTAATATTAGTGCAGCCAAAGCTTGAAATTCCTCAAATATGCGTAACTTGTTCTGTCATCACTCCACTGATTGTTAGCACCAAGACGCAATTTACATTTGTCTGATGAATCAAGAGTCGTAACCGTTGTTATGGCAGTATGTTTTTCAGCAACGATATTACCAGTTTGTAGGTCGGTTAAAACAATATCCATAAAATCATTATAGTATTGCAAAAAATACCTGAACCATTTTTGAATCGGAATTAAAGTCTTGGACACTTCAAGCTTTGTATCCGTAAAGCGGTCACTTATACCAAAATGCCATATTGAGCGAGAGGTGCATTGACTTTGAATACCCAATCCTCCAGTTGTCTGCCAACCACCGCCATAGCAACTGTCAATTAAATTAGGGTGATTTCCAGACGTGTAATTAATCTTCCAAAAATCAATGCTCATCCTGAATTTATTAGCATAAACACTTTGCTTCAACTCATAATTTGCATCAGGATAAACGACAGGCCCTTTTGTATTAAAACATGCCACTTTTCTTGAGCTATCAGAAGGGTCATCAACCCATGAAGAAGGATTTCCACTTTGCACATAAAATCCAGTCTGATTGACAATACTGTTATCCAGTGGCATATCAATTACCAGTTTCCAATCGTCATGTTTCAGCAATTCACATTGTCTTTTCATAATCCATTGATTAGTTCTTGTGTCAACGCTCTGTCGAAAACCATAAAATTTCTTATATTACCTCTAACAAACGAGGCACGTAGATAATTCGAGCCAATGTACAATGACTGATTGTTTTGTAAATTGTTATTGACCCCCTGAGAACCCGAAATGACACCATTCTGGATTATTGAAAACCTATGGTTTGTTGAATCATAAACCAGACCCATTTTATTGTATTGTGTATTCAATGTGCATGCTGATCCCAAAACATTGTTCCATCTTCCGTCGCAAATTGAACAGTACAAAGTATTACCGCTTCTTGCATAAGACAAGCTCTTTTCAACAGGTGATGTGCCTATACCCCAAATAAAGAACTTGTAATAATCCGATGGCAATGCTGTTATATTGAAATCACACAGCACTGTAAAAGATTGGCTGTACCCCATCCAAGAAAAAGCACTTGCATCATACATCAATGACGAGTTACCATTCAAATAAAGGCCACTGTCGCTATGAATCGAAACGTCTCCAATTGATTGTGATGGCTGTATATCCTTTATGATGTCATTATTGTCTTGTGTCAGAGGCACATAGAAGACACAACCTAAGGACTTTAAATAATCTATATATGATTCAGTTGTGTTATGCACCCGTTTCATGCCTTTACAATATTAAAGTATTCGCTTATTTCATCCAAAGAAAGAGCGTCTGCAAACAACGCAAAATTTCTCATACAGAAAGTTGTTGCCCTGCTACTGTTTATAGGACAACCGATTCTAAAACCTGTCTCCCCATTGAAGAAATTGTATGGCATGTTGTAATTGTAATCCAATGTCATAACACCATCAACATAAACCTTTTGCCTGCTTATATTGTTTACAGTGGCAAAAACTTGCACTGATTCTGATTCATTACCTGTTGTCGTTGAATATGTAGCCAGTGAGAGACCAATACGGGTTGGTAAAAAATCATAAAAGCAGTCAGTTGTTGTATCACTATAAGTTTGTGCAATAGCTGTAAGATTCATTTGCGATTGGACAATAGTATTATTCAAATCCCATTTGACGTAATATTCATTGGCATTATAAGACTGTCCGCTTACATATTGGAACTTCCACATATTATTGGTACTATCCCAAACAGCAGAATCATTCAAGCGTTTTACCATCGCATTTCCACTAATCCAATCAGTAGTATCATCTTGTGACAATGGAGAGTAGAATATGCAGTTGTGTTGCTGTAGAAACTTAGTCAATCTATCAATTTGTATTGTATGTTCACGCTTCATAACTAACTGATTTTTATAATATTGCTGTATTGTGCCAATATTTCACTTCTTCAATGTAACCTCTAAAATATCTGTTTCCATATTGATATGAACGTGAATTACCTATATTTAGCCACATTTGATTTTCAGTGAATATGCCATAAGAAAACTCTTGAGATATCTGCAAAACACCGTCAAGGTAGGCATTTACAATCCCGTTCTTTCTAACAAGAAGTACATCATGCCATTCGTTCAGAGGAACAGTTAACATATTCCATACAAAATAGTTTGCCCCTCTTGATTCAAGTCTTGTCATTAATGATAAACTTCCATTATTGTCAAACATACAATTAACAGTAGGATAATCACCGTTAACCATATATCCTTCCGATGTAAACAAAAATGCAGTTGCCACATTGCTTGTCCTGTATATTCTTGACCAATAAGAAAAGTCTCCACTTGAGAACTTATCCATAGTGTATCCAACACATTTGTTTGCAGCACCAATTATTGCTTGATTGTTATAATAAGACAGCTGACTATTGTTGAGCAAAAAAGGAGTGTAATGATTTGGAGAGTCATCATTAAGATTTCCGTCAAACTTGCACCACAATGTAGGCTCAACTTCTGCTTCTATTAAATTATGCTCTCTTATCATAGCTATAAACTCCAATATTTTAGATTTTTAAGACAAAATGAAGCCCTTGAATTCTGACTATACATACCACAAGATATTAGCATGGTTGATGGAGACACCGCACCTACAGCAGAAGATGGATTCATAGGGTTAAAATTACCACTACCGCTTTTTTCTACTCCATCCACACTTACTATAACCTCCGAATTAACATCATCCCTATACATTGAAATATTATGCCATGTGTTTTTGGATAAAAACATAGGATTACTTGATGTGTTTACGTTGAAAGAAACGGAAAAAGAATAAAATTTGCCGTTCTGATGAGCCGCGTTATGCCCTAAAATAATAATAGTACCATCACCAGAACTTATAGGGTATATGTCAAAACTCCTACCAAACTTGGCTACATATTGCGCATTAAAAGGAAGACTCAAGCCCGTAACATAAGGGACATTACTAAGTCCATAACCTGATTGTGTGAACTGGTACGCTCCTACACTTGTGTTCCAGGCACACTTGCCGTTATTAGCAACACTTCCACCGCTTATGTGGTCTGTCAAATCTCCTTGAGCCAATGGCATATCAAGTAGAAGTGTTGGTTCAGCGAATATTATATTATGTTCCTTTCTCATAACTTTCCAATTGCCTCATCGTATAATTCATCAACAGCAGCATTAGTCACAGCCATTTCCATTTTCGCTTTGTATGCCTTAAAAATATTCATAGCGTGCGCTGACTCATCCATAAATTGTTTCATTACGGCCTTTGCCTCAAGAGTAGTGTAAAACTTATCACCACTATATAATACCGATGATCCTGCGAGCACCGCATTTGCCATTGCGTACTCAGGAATACCAACTGCTATTGTTGCCAAGCAAGCCGCTCTCAAATCCTTTACTTTATGTTCAATATGCTCTTGCACATCCTCTTCAGGTGGTGTATATGGTGGTGTGAGTTGGCAGTTTTCAACTTCCTGCGCTGTCGCTGACGGATTGGCAATGTAAAACTCACGCTGTTCGGGTGTCAGTTCCACAAACAGACTGCCGCGCATCGGCGTGATGAATCTCTCTATCCTTGTCCTGATTCCTTTTACAAAATAGTAATAGTAAGTCATGGTTATAATGTTTTCAATGTTCCACTTACGGTTATATCCGCTTCAGTCGCATCTGCCGCCACACCTATTTCGACACCTTTTCCCGCCTTGACTGTTATTGCGTCATCCGGTCCCCATTTGGTAGTTACTGCCGTACCATTATAAGTGACTGTGCCAATAGCAATTGTAATATCAGAAGCGGAGGAATTGTATATGCGCAGATAATTACAGCCTTTGTTAAGCACAGCAAGGTTTAGCGTAGCGCCAGCTGTCATTGTCATTCTTTTATAGCATTGCTGATTGGCCTCAAATGTAATGCTGGTTGTGTTGTTTGAAAGAGTAGAAAAAGACAAGTCATAATTGGAGAGTCCGCCGCCACCTCCTGATGGAATAGACTTTGTAACATTACCAATTGTTATTGAAGTCCAGTTTGTTCCATCATTCACACCACTTACAGCGGCTGGAATGGTAGGCTTGTTTTTGATATAGTCATCTTTTGTGTTATCTGACTGATTCCAATCGGATTGAACGTTTCTTTGAGCGCCTTCCTCAGCAAAAAAAGACAAATCCCAACCGTCCACGTTACCAGTAACTCCAACAAGAGAATAATAAAAAAGACTACCACCTGATAATTGAAGTGTATCAAAAAAAACCATACCGTTTGACGAATCCACACATCGTAAAAGAAAAGTAGTATATTTTAGATTATCCTCCAATAAACCAACAACAGTATAACCACTATTGCAAGCTGTAATTATTGCACTTATACTACAATCACAAACAATGGTATTATTTGACATATTGAATTTACAAAAAACAATCGTGTCAACAATCGTTTTCCATTCTATACTTGTACCATTGGACGCGACACCCATGACTTGTCCTGCCGAACCTAATGCGGATGGTAATTTATCCAATAGCGTTTTGTTACTGTGCGAATGTTTTTTTGTAACAGCATCACTAACATCTGATGTGGCCACACCGCTGTCAGCCACATTCCCGTTGGAATCGAGTTTCGCAAGGTCTCCATTAGTTGCTCCACTTACCTTATCAGCTTTACCGCTAATATCCTGATGCGACGTAAGGTAGTCACTGTGCTTGTGTCCACTGTCGGCAAGGTTTCCATTACTGTCTAAGGAGGCAAAATTGCCACTGGTTGCTTCATGTACTTTATCGGCCTTACCTGATATATTCTGATGGCTTGTCAGGTATATTCCATCAAAATAAGACTTTAACTTGGCTTTGATATTGCTCCATGTTGTTTTTCTCCTCGCACTCGCAGACACATCATAGAATGGTATATAATCTCCTGTGGCGAGAGTCGTTTCTGTCGTATCTCCTGTATCATATTTTGTGCTTACATCCGGGATTGTAGGCAGTTGTGAAGATGGCACCTTCCCATCCGAACCAAGTTCGGCCACACCGTTGTTGGCACCCTTCTGCGAACTGTTTAACTTTGCGTCCAGTGAGTCCTTCACCAATTTCTCCGAAGGGTAATGGTTGTTGTCTGGGGTCGTCTGGAACGAGTTCACCTTCTTGCTGCGCAAATCCGCATCCTGCAGTATTAGGGTGTCATCGCCTACGATAAGATGGTCTGTGTTTATGTTTGCCATGGTACTATGTCAATGATAAAGTTACACTTCCATTACCGTTATCAGTTGCGGTAAGTGTTGATATTGTGTTGACGGCCACGAGTTCCACATAGCCGCCTCCGATGTCGGTCGCTGCAAGTGATGCCGCACCACCGCCTCCACCGCCTCCTGCAGCTACTGCTGCCCTAACAAACCCAACCGTAGCAACGCGGCTTGTCTCACTCTCATTTTGCGCAGGCGTTGGTGCAGTTGGCGAGCCTGTGAATGCCGGGCTGTTTTTCGGCGCAAGCGTGTTGGAATTCCGTATCTGTCCAAGGTCGATCATTGTTAACTGATTTCATCAACAGAAACATAATCGCAGAGAACAGTATCACCCTCTTGCGGAATATAGGAGCCATCGTTAAATTTGAAAAGCCCTTTGCTACTATTGTCGTCAAATGTTGCCACACCATCTCCATTATTGCCAATGGATTGTTTCACTCCGTTCACATACACAGAGAATCTTGTCAAGCTTTCCAGTTTGTGAGTGGTCCGCCATGTGGTATAATCACTATCGTCAACAAGTTCCATTGCCTCGCCAAGCACAACACGCTTGTGATAATTCGGAAGATTAGCTTTGGTCACTGTGATAACACCAGTTGTGGCATTGATGGAGATGCCACTGACGTACTTGCCACTCTCGGCAGCACCTTGAGATATGGTGGGAAAGTTGACGGTTATCACCAATTTTCCGGCATTGGCACCCGTACCTGCAGCTATAGACAGCAAATTGGTATTGCCAGACACAATATGCGACAACAGTTGTGTCACCAGATTAGCCTCAGTGATTGCGCCAACAATATTAACATTCACAATCACCCAGTTGCTTGCGGTGAGATAGGTAGAGCTTGTCAAGTCCGCCTTGGCTATAAGAGTGTCACCCGCCTCCAGCGTAACCCCTGTTGGTGACGTACCGCTGTCATATACATACACATAACCTTTTTTAATGCCACCGTCCAACAGGACATCAGCAGCGGGTTGTGTGCTCCATGCCCCACGGAATTGCATTGCTCCTGCGACACCCGCTATCTCACTTCTAATCTTCGCCAAGACAGCGGCTGCGGATGGCGCCAGTGTATCGCTGCTCCACAATGCCCCGCTATTGGCCGCAAGTTCGGCAATGGTTTTTATGAACTCATCTATTCGTATCTGATTTTTGCGTATTAATGTCTTTGTCATGATAGAAAAATTTAAAATTATAGATTTATGTTACATTAAAATACCCATAACAACCAACGTGTCTTTATCTGATAACTCAGATTGGAATTGCACATAAGGTTGATTGTATTGGTAATCTTTTCCAATTGTAAGTAGCTGTCCGTTCAGGAAAACACAAATGGTTTCTTCATAAGGCAGTTCTTTTAATGAGATAGTGTACTCATCCTCCACGACATATTCAATTTTTGAATACATCTGCCTTACAGCTTCCTTTACGGACGAAGTGGATGCAGTCTTCAGTATAAAGTAATTTTCCAAGGTCTTTACTTTAACCTTACGCAACCCTTCTTCTGCAATCACATACACATACGCATCTTCATCGAGCATTGATGATTCACTCACATCGTCTGCTGAGACATCCATTTTTGAAGACAGCAACGACTGCACAGCGGCAGACGCAAGGTTAACGATTTCAGTTCTTGCGGCTGCCAGTTCCACTTTTGTTGCGAATCCACCCAACGGTGTCTTTGAGACAAACGCGTCAAGTATAGTCGAGACAAGTGTCTTCTTCCACCCTCCAGATGTCTTGACATACAAAATGTCGTTATTATCGAGTTCTTCAGCCAGCGAATAAAGCGCATCATTTGAATCGAGTCCGCCAAAATCCTTTATTCTCTGTGGATGGTTTTCATCGTATGGTGTCAGCGTAACACCTCCGACTTTCGGCTTGTTCTCCAAATCCGAATAATCATTTGAGCGAACGGCATTTCCTGATGGTTGCCAACTGTACCCGCCTTTATTGAGCACACACTTATAGTATGTGTTGCCAATTTTATACTCGTCATTGAGGTTATCCGCACTCGCCAATGGCAAATCGCTGACGGACTCAAGCACTCCAAGGCTTCCGTCAACCACATCACGCATCTGATCCGCTGTCGGATATGCACCCTCGTAGAAATACCCTCTTTGTGTGTCTTTGTTTTTTTTCATGTTTTCATTTCACTTTAAACGTGTCACCGATTTTCATATATCCCAATCCACCGTTCACGACACTCTTGCTGACAATCTGTATTGTCCCTTTGACGCTTCCATCCATTCTTTTCAACGGTATGTCATAAGTCATGTCGCTTCCGCTTGTGTTAGGCTCAAATCTTACCTCAATCTTATAAGAGCCATCGTTTCCTGATATCCTGTTGAATACCACATCATTCATCACATCGTTAATATCGAGGTACCATCCAACAGAAGACTCCACATAAACAGTTGCGCTATTGTCGTTTTCGTCTATTACGAAAAACTCAAGAATCTCATTCTCAACCTCTGACGAGTACGAGTGCCTGTTCCATCTCAGCACCAGCGGCACAGCATATTTGTCGTTGAAGACACCCGCCTCTCTGGATATGTCAAATGTGCCCTCAGACACCTCTACATCCACTCCATCAATTGTTTTTTCATCACAGCACAGAAAAACGTTCAGCACCCTGAAAAAATCCCTTGGTATGCGTGTGGCATTATCACCGATATTCAATGTGACACACTCTTTCGGCATGCTCCTTATCATTTCTTTTCCACCCGTGTACGTATCAAACAGCGTCATGTCGCTAACGCTTGATAAATCCGTGTATCCTGCCTCCAGCCGCAAATCATAGCCGTTTACCATATACCCCCAGAACGTGTCGAATTTTGACTGCCTGTAACCGCAATCCGTTTTATAATGGAACAGCTTTGTTCCCTCGAGATTGTCTGTACACAGCATCGTATTGCTTGTCCATACTGTACCCCTCATGTCCGTAATCACGACAACGAACTCATCACCTATATTGATTATCCTGTTACCGGACACCTTAATCTCACTGATTCTGTTCGAGAAAGCATACATTCCGCTCACATAGTCACCAGTACTCTTCCTTACCACAAACTCATCATACAGATGTCCGCTGTAGGTCTGGTTCTGTGTGGCGGAGAATGTCGCTTGCTTGGCGACAACACCATTCACTACGAATTTCACGGTGAAATCTGTAGTCAAACTTAGTCTGTGGTAATTTTCCCAAGAAAACTGGAACGAAAGGATGTCGCTCTCCGCCCATCTCTGCGTGTAGCAGGCTGAAAACTCCTTCTCTTCAGAGTCCTCCCAAACCCTGCGCTGTCCGGAACTCTTGAAACACATTGGATTGCTGTACGGCAGTCTAATCACATTGTTCAATATTTTCTTGAACATGCTACTTCTCTCACTTCCACCATCAATCCTATGTGTATTAACCTGGCTCACAATCTGTAATATGTAAAAAGTTAAATTTTCTGCAAAGATACTTCTTTTTTTAGAATTTCAACACATCGTTGGATATTTTTTTCAATAATTTTTCAAACTATCTTTGCAAGAAAAAAGGTATGAGAAAAATAGTTGTTTTGATGGCTGCAATATGTTTCACCGCATGCTCGTTCGCAAATGGCATCAGTGAACCGGACACCACAATGGATAAACACGATGAAGCCCGATACAATGCGAAAATGGAATATATCAAAGAAGCCGCGGATTTGATGCACAGGGGCCAGACAGACCAAATCGTAGGTATTTCACTTGCCATTGGCGGTGTCGGGATTGGCACAGCGTTAATTCTTGCGGACATGAAACAGGGAAACCGATATATGACAGTAGTAGGTTCCAGTTTTATTATTGCAGGAGCGGCTTTAGGATTTGCATTTAACCTCATAGGAGGTTTAAATATGCGAAAAGGCAGAGACGCACTTATACTTACTGTCACAAACGACGGACTTACATTAAAATTCTAATATTCCGAAAGCAGTATCTTAAACTCACACTGCTGCTCGTTCATAGGATTGATACTCACAGCATCCGTGTCGTATGCGAGATAACCTTTGTATGTCCTGTCCCCATACTCAAACACTAAAAAACCAAGCCTGTTGTTCTCAATCTTTCGTATAAGCCCTTCCTTTCCCATACCTGATACGGTCACTATCAACGGAAGGAAATTTCTTTCTTCCGTGATTGTCATGTCTTCTTTCTCTATAATAACGCCTTGATTGAGTTGATTTGATATTCCATATCCAATTAGAGAGGTATTACCAACTGGAACGAGAATTGATATCGGCGGACTGCTTCTCAAGTCACCGTTATAATCAGCACTCTTGAACGCGATAACCTTTCCTGATTCAAAAGCGAAATACCCGTTCAGTTCCTTCTTGTGTGCCATCAGCATTCTTTTGGGAGAATACCTCACATTCCACTCATAGGACGGAAACAATGATCCGCCAATGACAATAACATTCCTGTTAAGGATGTATTTTTCAGAGTTATTAAACTCGTCCAAACCGTTACCTTTACCATGTATCAGAAATACTTTTCCAGAATCCCCATCCTTATCGCTCAAATAATGCTCAATTAGATACTCTTCAACACCTCGTGAATATGCAATATATGGACAGATGATTTCAAGTGTATTTTCCTCTATTTCAGTGTTTGGGGTACCAAATTCAAACATGCAGTTAAACTCCCTTTCCTTATTCACAGTGTCCTCGTCAATCTCATGTCCGATTTTGATACGAGTGTATAACTTCTCCCTCCATAGCCTCATAGAAAAGTCATTGATTTTGTCACCGAGATTCTCAATGGCGTTAGTAGAAAACATATTGTCATGATGCGCAAGATATACCTTATATCTGTCATTTTCCATATCGTAATCAACACCAAGCCTGTAATTGTATATGGAGTAACAGTATTCAAGGAACTTTTCAAGACTCGTGCTTAACACACCTTTTGCCAAATAGCCATCAACCGTATGCAATTGCCCGAAAACCATGTCAGCCGGCACTTCACTCGGTGAAATCATAAAATGCACGTCATTGCCATCCGAGTCTATACCCCACACTTCACATGTGAACAGATAATCGCCATAAAAAAATGAATCAAATTGAATATATTGCCCGGCTGGATAGTAATTGCCATTAGAATACCCTGCTGGAGCATATTGCATACCTACACCAGCCATGGTCACACTCGGATTTATCCATTGACCGTTCATATACCACACAAATCTATTAAACCGATAACCTCCATTATTTGACGGATTGTTAACTATAACCCACGTATCACCCCATCTCATCTGTATGAATTGGCTTCCTATCAAGAAATCCCCTTCAAACTCATTCTCAAACCATCCTCTCGTATGATATTCCGCTTTCTTCAACATGTTACCACTTGACAAGAGGTCATTCTCGGCCACTGACAGAAACGCTGACGTGTCAACATCAACATTGTATCTTCCTGCGTTAATGCTCGACACAAGACGCTTGAACACGTTCTCAGCCGTAACGACACTCACTTTCTTATCTGTGTTGACCTGTGCCTCGAAGCTAACTTCCAAATCAAACCTGGCAAAACTGATTTCGTATGTCGCAGAAGAACTGCTTTTCACATCACCAAGATAGGTGCCGTTGGCTTTATACGAATCACCCCAGAACTTCAGAACAAGCATAAAACCCGCACCATTATCCTGCATAGTGTCTATGTCATGCAATTCCTTATCAAAAGCGAAAGGCAGATAGAACGTTGTTGAAGCATCAGAATAAGTTGCACTTATATTAGTCATATATTCTGTTTCCGCAATTTTTATCCATCTCAAATTAGGGTTGCTCTCAAACAGGAACAAGTCTCCACTATATGTTGGATTGACATTGTAAACAAGGTATAACTCACCATGGTTATGGTTCTTTCTTGCGGAAGAACCGGCTACAGAAAGTCCTTTTGGCATTGACACATTAACAAAAACCTCACCTTTCAAGTTCATTTTCCTGACCTCTCTGCATCTTGGCTTAAAGAAACATACGCCTTCGTGCAACGGCGTCGCCTTGTACACCATTAAGTTGTTATTATCAGCATTCGCTTTCCCCGGTAGAACCTGCGTCAAATCTGTATCGATAAAAAAATTGTCAGATATTTCATCCGTATTTGTAATCTTGCTTCCAAGTATGAAGTAAAAATTACTGAATATTGTAGGATAAGAACCGCTTTCACCATCTGAACTCTGGAATTTTGCGGTTTCAGTTATTACACATCCATTTATTGTGCATAAATTTTCCGCATTTATATCAAAAACCTCACCCCATTTGTTTTCCAACGCCTTGAAGAATCCACCGCTGCACACTGGAACCGTTACCTCGTCCATTCCTATCTCCATCTGTGTCAAGTCAACATATCCGACATACTCCTTTCTGTATGTCCCTGCAAGATAATCAACACACTGCTCCACAACCAGCTTTATCCTGCGGTTAGGACCGTGACTGAACAGCCTGTTAACCAACCACTCCGCATCCTCCTTGACAAATCCCCAATCGTCGGTATAGGACTTCACCACATTGCTTATTCTGGTCTCCCTTCCATATCGCACCCCGTACTCAGCCCATCCTTTGCATCCGTATTTAAGTGAATAGGACGTGTTGCTGTCAATGTCAATAAATGTGAATCTGTATTTCTCCATAATTTTAATGTATAAATTGTTTGTTCAACACCCTTGCTTTTGAAGCGCCACCAACGATATAGGAATAAACATTTCTTCCAACATCTATCCTCACCATGCTTCTTCCGTTCAGCATGTCCAGTCCCCTTTCGATGTTCGACAGGTCAACACCACCATCTCTGCCGTCAAGCGGGATTACCTGTGACCCTACTGGCAAATCCTTAATCAGCGTAGGCTTCTCAATCAAAAACTTCCTGTTTCTCGCAATCACAAGTTCTGGTTTCCCTCCTTCACCAACAATAGCGTCACCGCCCTTGTGATGTTCAGTACCCTCTGCGTATGCGCTCACGTTCGCAGTAGCTTGGTTGATGGTCTGTATCGTTGAAATCATCTGGGCCGTAATTGTAGCCACAGCAGCTCCGATTGCTATTGCCTTCTGCGCAATTACAGCAGTAGAGTTGCCCATATCTTTGGCTTCCATAATCGCCCTGATAGCCTCAGATATTGCCAATCCCTGATTGATGGCTACCTGTGCCAAGGCAATCATCTGTTCAACCTTCACTCTCGCCACCTCGTCCTCAACAAATCCAGCCATGGCATTTCCGAGAGTGGCCATGCTGTCTGTCACGCTTCTGATGTTGTCCATCCTTATCTTGCGTTCCTCTTCCGCCACAGCCCTTGCCTTTGTCAGTCTCTCAGCCTCCAGTGTATCAAGTTTCATGTAATACTCCTCAGCTGTCATGCCAAGTTCCTCATAGGTATGCTGCTGATAGAACATTATCTGCTCTTGCACAGCCCTCATGTCCTCATACTGTTGCTCAACGGACTCCAACTGTCTTCCACCTCGTTCTATGGTTCTCTGAACATGCTCATCCTCCTGCTTCTTCTCAAACCCTTCCGTCAGCGACTTCGCCTTCATGTCGTTGATAGCGTTCGTGCCGTCAGTCTCTATTTTCAGAAGGGCATTCTGTGTATCCTGCTCCTGCTTTTTGATTTTCTCATCATACAGCTCCTTCCAGCTCAGGTATTCCGTATTGCTGTTTTTCTCCTCATCGCTCGTAAGGTTGAGATAATTTGTCTTCTCCTCAAACTCCTTCTTCAAAGCCTCAATCTCAATCGCTCCCCTCTCCTCTTCGATACGCTTCATTTTTTCAACATACTGCTGTCTCAATGCAACCAGCTTATCGGTCTTCTCCTTTTCAGTCAGCGTCAAGTCCCTGTTTATTCCGTCTGAGTCAATCTCAAAATTGAGCTTGATTGTCTCCTTCTCGGATTCAAGCTTCATGCGTCTGATGAGCTTGTAGTTATCGTTCAGCACCTTCTCATACCGCTTCTTCTCATCCTCGTCAATCTTCGCCTTCTTCGCATTGTACAGCTTCTCAAGCTCAACCAGCACATCGTTGTGTTTCCTGAACTTCACCTGCTGTTCATTATACCACTTGTCAAGTGCCGCACTCTTCTTCAAATAGTTGTCAGGCTGTCCTTCTGTCCTCAGTCTCTCCAGCTCAACCTGTATATTCTCAATCTCTTTCCTTGCGTTGATAGCCGATGTCATTGTCTGCTTGTTGTGCTTCTGGGCTTCTGCCAGAGCCTTTGACTCCTCAGATACCTTTTCCATCTCCTCATTTGCAAGATTCTTCATTGAAGACGTATAATCATCCTGTCTTTTCTTTGACTCCGCCAGTATATTGTCCATACGTTTCATGTATAATTCCCTTTCCGCATCGGTCAGTTTCCTTTCGCTTGACGCTTTGACATACTCGGCATTGATTGCCTTGATGTCCTCACGTGCTTTTGCCGTAAGAAAAGCGTTGTCGTTCATCAATTCGTTAAGAGCCTCGCCGCTTATGTTCGATATTGCCATGATCCTCAGGCTTTCCATCTTTACGGATTCTTCGGCTGCGCTTTCGAGATACTTTCCGCTCATCGCCTCTGCCATTTTTACCTTTTTCCAGGCCTCCGCCAAGTCACCGACCTTGTCTATGTTGGATTTCAGCCACTCGTCATTCACACCCAAGTCGCTTGCAATCGTCTTTATGGTCTTGTTATACTCTCCAGAGCCTTTGTTCAGTCTGCCAAGTTTCTCAACATTGGCATCCATCTGCATATTTCCGAGAGTGAGAGACTTCACAACCTCCACCTCGGCATTCGCCCTTGTCTCGTATGCGAGGTTCTGTCTTTGCATCTCTTTTGCGGCATACGCTTCCGCATCAACCCTCTCCTTTGCCTGTTTTGCCGCCTCTTCCGCTTCCTGAGCCTGCTTGATGTACTCATCGGACATCTTCTGTGCATTGTTCCTTACCTTTCCGTTTAGAACGTCAATCTGTGATTGAGTCCTGCTCATGTTGTTCTCAACCATCAAAAGCGTTTGTTTGATGTTGTTGGCATTGCGCTGATGCATCTTACTCTCGTTCTCGCTTGCCGCTTTAGTTGCGGCCTGTTCAACATGTATCAGCTGTTCTTTCAGATGTGCTATTCTCTTCTCCTGCTCTTCCCTTGCGTTCGCCAGTCTCTTATACTGTCTCTGTTCGCTATTTGTCAGTCCTTCTATTTCCTTTGACCCTTCCTTGCGTTCCTTTCTTACCGTAGAATTCATCTTCATGATTTCGTCCTCGGCCTGTATTCTCGCCTCTGCGGCAGCCTCTACATATTTGTCAGCCAACATCTGCTGTTCCTTCATAGAGTTCCATGCAGCCGCAAGCTCCTCAACCTTTTCTTTGTTCTTTATGATATACTCCTCTGACACTCCGAGTTGTTTCGCCACCTCTGACACGACAACCCGCCATTCCTCAGTTCCTTCCTTCGTCTCCCTCATACGCAAGATGTTGTACGAAAGCCTTGTGCTCTCATTTTCCATCTCCTTCTGCACGGCTATGTTCGTCTCCCTCTCCTTCTCCCTGATTTTGATTCTGTCCTTCTCGGCAACGGTCATTTTCCTTTCCTCGCTGTTGAGACTGACAATCAACCCAGCGAGAGTTCCTACAGCCGCCACAGCAGCCAATATCCATCCAATCACAGGTACAGCTTTCATTGCGGCACCTACAGCACGTATCGTTCCAGCAAGTCCGACATTTGCCGCTGATGCCGTGTTCGTGGCAACCGTGTTTGTCGCTGTTGCAGCCGTGTCCGCTGTTGTTGCTACAACACCCTTTTTCTCCTCTATATTAAGCTGTTTCTTATACAGCATCCTCATCTTCAAAGCCAAATAATGAACCTTGTGCAGGGATCCGTTTTTCGACAACAGGTCATTGCTCAGCCTCTGTGTCGTGTTGGCTATGCTTTGCAATGCCTGTATCTTCATAATACCCTTCGCTACCTCCTCATTCTTGATTCCGAACAATGTCATCACACTACGTGCCGCAGTGCCTACTTGAACAACCTGATTCAGCGTACCGACCATGGCATTCATGGCCAAGTTCGGGTCTGACAGGTTCTTTATCATGGCGTTCGTGCCGCTCATCAACCTCTGGTAGTCAGCGGTCTTCAATATAAGGTCTGCCGTAGTGTCGGACAGCTCGCTTCTCTTCCTTTTCAGCTCATCAACACTCTTGGCTGCGTTCGTGTATTCCTCCGTATTGATTTTGCCGTCACCCTCCATCTGCTTCATTTTCTCCGTCAGCGAGGCAATCTCAGCGTCATAGCCGTTCAGCGTCTGCGTGTTCTGCATGATTTCCTGCTTGAGATTCATCAACATAGTCCTGATTCTCATGCCGCTTGTATTCATTTCTCCAGTTACCGTAACACTCTTTCCAAGCTCAGCATTCATGCTTCTTGTCTCTCCGTTGAGTATCTGAATATTCCTGAGAATTGCACCGCCAACCTCGTCACTTTTCCTCATATCGTCACTCAGCGACATGTATATCCTTTTCAGCTCTTTCAGCCCTTCGGTCTTTGCCTTGAGGTCCCCGATAGAAATTTTATCCATGATTCCGCTTACCGTCTGCTGCTTATTGTATTCCTCTTGCAGGCTCCTTACGGCCTCCTTTTGGTCTTCAATAGCTTTCTTATATCTTTCCAGCTCCTCCTGACGCTGCTGCATAATTGACGGGTCAACCTGACGCTGGAACGACTGGCTTTGGAATGCGTTCCATTCCGCTGTCGCCCTCTTCAACTCGTCCTCAAACTCCGTCAATATCTTCTTCTGCTCCTCAAGCTCATTTTTCTTGTTGTCTCCGCTCGTATTAAAGACTTGGTTCAGTGCATTGCCGAGTCTGTCAAGATGCTCATTCATGGCAAGTTCCTCCTTTGTCAGTTCAAACGACTGACTCTGCAGCTCATTTAACCTCCTCTGGTTCTCAATCCTTCTCTCCTCTATTTCCTGCAACTTGCCATACGTGGCCATCACATCAACATCCTTTCCGTTTAACATTTGGATTGTTGACGCTCCAAGCGTGGCCGTAACATTGCCACCGACTCCAGCGGCACCATATATATCATCAACCCTATCCTTTGGAATATTCAACTTCTTGAACGACTCGTTTATGTTCTTACTCGCTGTTTCAAAGGCCTTCTGCATCGCCTCGGCTCCTTTTCCGCTCTCGCTCTCAATCAGTTTCACACACTCCTTGATATATGCCGGCAATGCGTCTATTGACTTTACGACAATTTCGGAAGTTTCCTTGGCCTTGTCTCCCACCTGCTTTTGCAAGTCAACAATCTCTCTGTTAACTCTTTCAACATCCTTCGCACTCATGTTGCCGAGCCCGTTCTGCAACTCGACAATCTTCTTTGACAACAGGTCAACATCCCTGCTGTTTGCCGTCATCATGGATTGCAGCTTTTCAAACTCGGTTATTGATTCAGCTATAGGGGCTTTCAAGCCCTGTATGTCCCTTATTAGCTCGCTAATGCTTACGTTTGCCATTTCTCATTGGTTTTTCGTTTCTCACCCTTGATTTCTCTTTTTCGTTAACAAGCCTGTGGTACTCGCAGAACTCGGCAAGGGTGATACTGCCTGCCCCGATGTTGTACCCAAGATAATCTGAGATTCTCGCCAGTGTCTCAAGAAGCCCAACTTTTCTATGTGACGCATTGGCTTTCAGATAGTCGTCAATTCTCTTCTTACTGTGAGACAGTTCCAAAGTGTTCTTTGCAAAATGGGAGTCAAGTTGTGTTCTCATCTCATCAACACTTCCCACAATCCTTATTCTGTACCTTCTTAACATCCTGTCCGTCTCACTTCCTGTGTATTGGCCGGTTGCGAGCAAAGTGTATGCACATGTAAGAAGAAGCCCTTTCAGCATCTTATGACCATAATTCCTGTACATTACGATATACTCTTCAGACCCACCAACCTGCGAGTAATACTCATAATACACAGCATCAAACGCCTCCGAAACTGTTTCGTTTACCTCGCCATGTCCACTAATATACATAGCCGACAGATCGCCACCGTCAACACATCTTACGAAAGCACTAAACGGCATCGTCTGGAACGTCCACAACTCTGATAGGCACGCCTTTTTTCTTCGTGAAGTCCTCTTCCGAGCAAAAATCGTAAATACCGAACTTATTGCGGAAAACAATCTGCCGTTTGCCAAGGATTTGTGCCGTCGCTCTTGCGACACGCTCTTTTTCTCCGATTGTTCGTTTTTTCTCTTCTTCAATACAAGCCATTTTTTTCTGTTATCCCATTTTGCTTAATATATACTCTGACATTCTGTCGTTAACCATAGTCCTTGCTTTGTCAACCTGTCTGTCCGTCAGACCGAAAATATCCTTACCGTATTTCTCCACAAGTTTATCCCTTTTGCTGTCCGTAGCGTCAAAAAGGACCTCTCCTCCACTACGCTCAGCAAACAGCGACTCGTGGAACCTCCCTGTGTCGAACAGCGTTACCCTGTCAGCCGGTTGCCCCTTGCTTATCTTAATCCTCCGCGTAAACGGAGTGTAGTCTGGCTCTATCATCCCACCGTTGGCATCCGCTCCCTCAAAAAGCCTTTCCTTCTCCATCCCAACAAACTCCTCCATAAGACTGTCCAAGATGCCGTAAACGACATCGTCCCAGTTATCAAGGACACTTTTCAATGCTTCTATAGATAATTCTATATCCATACTCAAAAAAAAGAGGTGACGACCTATGCCGCCACCTCCCATCAACCAAACAAAATATACAAAAGACTATGCCGTTATGGCCAGCACGTCACTTTCAATACCCAATACAGGAGTTGACAACGCAGCCAAAGCCGCAGGGTCTGCAAGCGAAACACTTGTGGTTGCAGCCGTTGTGAATGTGAACTTCTTGTTGACCGAGTCATAGGTTGGTGCTGTTCCAGGGTTTGCCCCGTCAACCAGCCAACCTCCAACAACAGCAAGCAACGTTCCGTATGCACTTGTCACGTCTTCACCTGTCAATGTGTCAATGAGCTTGAAATTCTTTTTGTCGGAACCCACCATCTGGATGGTGATATCTTTCAGACCGTCTATCTCACTCGGAATAAGGCCAAGGTCAAGAATTGTCACCCTGTCTTCCATTGCTGTGGCATCGGAGAATGACAGATTGATAGTTGACACAACCAAGTCATTACCGTTGGGGAGTCTTCCTTGTCTGAAATACGGGGTTGCGAGGAAACCGTAAATCTTGTTGTCCTTCTTCTCACAGATGATGGAACCATCTGAACAAACCAGGATGACACGGCCTTCCTGATTGTTGAACGAGCGGAGACGTTTGGTCAACTCTACGTCCTGAAGGTACTGGAACGTGTAATTTTGCTTACCGTCAGCAAGGATAACGGTATCACCATATCCTGTCTGGGCTGTTTTCAAGTCTTCGCTATTGTCCTCAAGACCTTTGATGAGTGGGAACACGAAGCAGCGGTTGTATTTCGTTGCCGCCTGAATCTTAGCCTCAATGTCCTCCACAATATCGTCCTCATCATTACCTTGCAGGTAGATGTTCTTGTTTGGGAAAAACAGTATTTTCTCCACGATGTCAAAATACTGTCTGCAATTACTTCCCGCAGTATTCTGAAAATTATTGCTGCATTTTTTCATTTTCTGTCCTTTCTTTCTTTTGTTGTTTTGATTCTACCGTGACCATCTCCGCGACCCCCTCTGCAACATACCTTGCCGCCCTTTCGGAGTCAACCTCCTCTACGGTTCCAGCCACAGCACAAATCGCTTTTGACGTGTATCTCACTTTTACATTTTTACTCATGGCATTTGATTTTTACTTTCAGTTTTACGTTCTTCAATATGACCGCATCGCACACCTGGTTCAACGACACCGCACCTGATTTTTCAGTATATCCTGAGAAATCATAGCACTCGTATTCCATGCTGTAGCCAAAATTCAACCTTTCCAGCTGTCTCACCAGCTCATCCCTTATAGGATACAATATCTTTCCGAAAACCTCTTTGACTTTCACATTCTCCGTAGCATTTCTCAAAGTCCTGACAGCAATGGCAATCTTTGGTATGCTGTAATAGTTGAAACACTCATCATGCTTGTACACCAACCCTTCGGTGAACATTGCCACCAATGGAAACGGAGAGGACACCGTGCTTTTCGACTGTATTGTGACCGCATTCTCTATAGTCTGCGACCTTCCACTCTCGAAATGGATGAAGTGCGCTTCCTTTTTGAAAAAGCCCCGCAATCGTAAATCGGTCCGGTTTACGGCCTCTTCTACCACATCCCTTACGTTCATAGATTGAAACTGTTTATCTTCGTGAATATCTCTGTGTGCGGATGCACGGACTCCAAAATATGCCTGTATATGTAAAGATTGTTGTCAACCATCTGATTCCATAACAAAACCTGAATGTCTATAAGGCTTGTGCGTTTCCCGTGCTCCGACTGAAGTTCCACTCCTCCAATCGGAGTGACAATTCGGCTCCGATGGTAGTAGAAAGAGACATAGTGGCTCAGTGACATACGCAAAGCCTCAATAAGAGAATCGTACATATCGGAACTCTCCTCGTGATGCGAGTCGTATTCCTGCAGAGTTGTGTACAAGGACTTTTCAGCCAAGAACATATCCATGAACACCGGCTCATACTTTCGGATGTAGGATTCAACCTCTTCCTTGACCACAACATAAGACGGGTCTGTAGTCTCATTTTCGGGCATCAGCATAGGTATTCTTGCCTCGTCTTTGAAATCACTGATGGTCAACAACATATCTTACACTATTTATTTTTTTGCATTTTCACAAGTCCGTCTTCAAGCAATTTCGTGGCAACATTCTCACTCACATCGTACCATGCAAGCCATCTGTACTGCTTCTTGTTGTACAAGAAGTTACGAAGTGCCATTACTTTGACTTTCTTAACTTTCTTAACTTTCTTTGCCGCTGCCATAATTCGATATTTTTAAGAGTAAGCAACGACATTAACAAATATTGGTCTTTTGATTACAAAACCTTCTCTATATATGCATTTTGACTTGTCTCTGTATTTACTATGGTTTGAACGACAAAACAAATCCTTGTGTCTAAATACCAATGGCTTCTCTCCGTCTGCACACATAATACACGCTCTGTTAATCGAGCCGTGATTCACCATGCACACACTTTCATTTGCCAAGTAAGCAACTTCTTCTGTCGCAAAAACACTGTTAAAGTAGCATAAATGGTATTCCGTACACATGAATACGTCAGCATTTCCGATTTGGAATGCAGGACACTCGTTAACGTCCGATGCCACTACGTATTCAACATTGTCCGAGACACAAAAACGGTTGTTTTGTGTTTCAGAGGCATTCGCCATAACAATGGTGAATGCCAACAAACAAAGAAACATTACAATTTTTTTCATAATATTAATTTTTTTAAAAATTACGACTATTGTTAACAACACATCAGTGCTTAATCACAATTAAGAAACCTTTGATTCCATCAAAAGAGCGTCTTTGCTTTCATTGAGAGGACCAGCGATTTCCACCTTCTGTGTGGTTGAGCCTGCGGTGATTGCAGTGATACAGCTTGAGAACGTTCCTTTCAGGAATGCGTTCACATGGTTGCTCTTAACGTAGTGTGCACCACGGATTTCACCAACGAATGTGAACAGGTTCTTGATAAGGTCGTCACCGCCTCTCGCAACAATCAGACTGAGGTCTTTGCGGACACGGTACTTCGACTTGTTCATGTCTCCAATGAGGAACGTGCCTGCTGTAACACCAGTGTTCTCAATGACAACAAGGTTCTTCAACATGTCATTGACAGTCTTGTTGACGTATGCGCCGTCTGAAGCCTTGGTCAAATCGATAAGGGCAGCGTCGATTGGGTTCAGCAGAACGTGTGTAGGCACAAAGTTCTGACCAGCGATCAATGCCACTGCAACTCTCAACACGTCAATATGCGAAGCATACGGAATCTTGTGGTAGAAACTGTTGTTGGTTGAATCAGTCACGGTGAATGCCGGAGCGTATGCGGTCAGACCTTTCAGGTTCGGACTGGTTCCGTTACCGCCGTAAATCTGGGCATCCTCAGCCAAAAGCAGTCTTTCCGCCAAGTCGGCTGCGATTTCGGAAGCGGCAAACTCAATATCCTCCATGAGTTCCTCACTTGCCTTGGTATAGGCTGTGATTTTCTCTACTTTGGCAACCTTTGTCACCCAATCCTGGTCAACCTGATTCTTGGTCGCGCCCTCTGCGGTTGTTCCTGCATCACCCTCACCGGCTTCCTGCTCAATCCACTTGGCGACACCTTCGGTGATTGGGGTAACATCAACAATCTGACGCAGGTACGGTGTACGTCTCTGCACTCTGGTAACACCTGGCTCAACACCAGCCAATGCGGCCAAACCACTTGCACTTCCGGTGATGTGAGAGGTTAAATCCTCCTCGGCTGATTTAGCCACCACGGAGGTAAGGTTCAGCATTTCTTGGGAAGCGTTCAGCTGTTTGATTCTGTCTGCGGACTTCACAATAGCTGCACGGATAAGGTCTGTGTAGGTCTTTTTGCGTTCCTCGCCAGTCAAACCAGCATCCTTAGCCTTTGCCAACTCATTGACAAGCTTCTTGTTCTCTTCCATCACAACATCCAAAGACTTCTGCACGTTTGAAAGGTTCTCTTTCAGTGTGTTAACATCTTCAACGGTTTTTGCGATGTCAGCGTTATCTTTTTTGTTCTTCTCGATGTTTTTCACGATGGAGTCAAGGGACTTCTTCAACTCGGCGATTTTCTCGTCGTTGTCCATCTCAGATTTCAGGCTCTCGATTTCCTGTTTGAAGCTCTTTGTCACTTCGTCTCCGAACTTCTTCACGTTGTCCTGAAACTGCTTCTCCAAAGTGGCGAACTGTTTCTTCTGCTCGTCGCTCATCTCGTCAAACGGGATAGCGCTTTTCAAAATAACTTCCAATTTTTCCATTTCTTTTCTTTCTTTTTTCGATTTTTATTATAACTATTGTACCAGAATGTCAGCCACACTGAACAATGAAGTGCTTTTTGCGGCTCCATTTTCCGAAGTGCCAGTCTGCGGCTTCGGCTCAACACTGCTAACATTGAATACCATAATGTCACTGCTATATATTCTTCTTCCGCATCTTGGACAGCGCACATACTTCTCCACATCCAATAGCGATTTTTTCGTCTGAATAAGGCCCAGTACTTCTTCCCTCAACTCGTCTTTCCTATTGTTGAGCTCATCCCTCACAATGTCACCAGCCATCCATCTCAACCAATCCCTGTATTCATCCTTCACATCTTCCTCAAGGCTGTATTCATGCAATGTGTCATAATCAAATGACATGCCACAATCACACTGCACCATTCTCAGTTTTCCGGCCAATGCCTTCTCCAGCATTTCAGCTGTAAGGTCATATTCCTTTGCCAGTTTGTCTGACAACCTGAAATGTCTGGCGTCTTTCAACATCTCAAGAGCCTGTTTAGGGTCTTTCATGAAGTCTGCAGACTTGATGTCAATAAGATGTGTGCCCGGACACGCACCTATCTTTGTAAGTGTACTGAACTCGAACAACTTCCATTCCAACACCTTACGCTTGTCATTCACATCTCTCTTGACAGGTGTGCAACCTATTGAGTGCTGCAATGTGTTTCCATGCTTGTGATACAACTTGTACAGGGCGTATGTGTCACGGCCAATCTCTGTATCAAGGCACAACGCACTTTTGAACACGAGGCTTCCGTTCTCCTCCTTCCCCTCTATAGGACAGCCGATCAACTGTTCTGTGTTATGGTTCAGATAGTGTCTGATGTTCTTGAAATTCTCCTTGAGCGTCTTATCGAAGCTTCCGCTCATGGAGATGTCATTCTGATAGTCAAGAACGCCTATGCCATTGACAGCTATGGTTACCTCTCCCTCATTGCCGCCAATTTCCATTGACTTTGTCTTGATGTTCAATTGTTCAATCTTTTCCATTGATGTTTAATTTTGATAATACACTCAATTCCTCTTCGCTCATTTCGAGCTTTGTCTTGTTGTATATGCTGTCAGGTTTCTTTTCCTTACCTATTGCTACAAGCACATCGTTAAGTGTGCATAGCCCGTTATTAAACTTCAGCAACTCCTTCTCTACTACTTTCTTGTCACTGTTTGCCTTCTGCTCGACATTCTTTTTCAGAACCTCCACACTGTCCCACTTGGCTTTCAGATAATAACCACCACCAACATTCTTCAATCCGATGAACGAGCTCAACGAGTCAAGGAAAGACCCCACTTCGGGTATCACCATGTCATTGTATGCGGAAATTTCCGCCTGCTCCTGATTTGAATACGTGGAATTGCCATCCCTCGGTATCAGTTCCTTCTTCACCTGGAACAATGCGGCTATCTGCGTAGCGTCCAACAGGGTCTCCTTAAAAGGCTGCAACTCCTCTATACTTGCGCCAAATTTAACAAAATTGACGGGAACATCAATCAATGCGTAAGGGTCTCTCTTTCCTGTTATACCATACGTACGTTTGAATTCACCCCTGATATTGTCTTTTTCCTTCTCGGTCATTGCCGATGTACCGTCAGCATCATGCTTTCCGTTAACTATCGCTCCCAATGCCCCACGTTTGTTATATATGTTAAACCTCGCATCATAAACCTCATAAAGATTCTTGATGCACTTGGACTGTGTGACAAGTCTTGACAATCCCTTCATCCTCACTTCGTTCTCCAACGGCTGCATGTCTCGTGTGAACATCACAAACTCCTGCGGTATGGTCTTTGTTACGCCACCGTCAAAAAGCCTGTACCCTCTTATCATGTCTCCATATCCGTCACTTGTGATGTATGCACTTTTGATGTTGGCGTCTATGGTCACGTTCCTCGTAGGCAACACCCTCAATGAATCCACATACCGCCACATGCTATCCGAATTGACGACACCCGTGGCATAAACAAAAGCATTTCCCGTAAGATACTTCTGAAGAAAATACTGTTCCATGAACTCGTTGAAGTTCTGGTAGAAATTTGGCCTTTCAAGTATCGCCTTAACACGCTTGGCAAGAAGCCTTTCCTCCCCATACAGGCGTTTGTCGCTACTCCACATCTCGCTGTCATCCGCATACCTGCATAACACAATCTCTGCATTACGCATCCTTGTAATGATATACATTACCGGGAACGCAACTTCCGGCAACGACTTGAAGGCCTGCACAAAATCATTGTTGGCGATATCGTCGCTTACGGAGTATGTTACACCGGCGTTGTCCACGATGCTTTCCACACTCACCATGTCAACACTCTTCTTTACCCTGCTGATTTCAAATCCTAATATTCTCATAATCAAAACTTGTTGCAAAAATAATTCTTTTTTTTGAATTGACGATTCTATTTATAGAATTTTTTCAAAAAATTTTTTCATGTTTCAGTACCATGCAAAATTCATTCATTATTGTTGCATTTTCAAGCTTTAGAGTGGACTTAGGAACCACATGTAAATATTAATTGGTCTATATCAAGTAATACTTTTGTATTGAACGATAAACATAAAAAAAACGACAGCCATAAGACTGTCGTTCACAATGTACGAAACACGAAATTTATCCCATGTACTTGTAAAGAAACTCCGTCATGGCCACATGCTGTGGAAGAACATTGGGGATTTCCATCCTGTCTGCCTTGTACAGCTCGGTGGCCGCGTTATACACATCCCACACGGTAATTTGCTGTTTCTCAGCCTGCGTCACCAGTAAATCCTCTGTGAACATACTAATCTGTGCTTGATTCATTGGATATGTACCGCTTCTCTTGATGCTCTGGTTCGTTGTGTCGTGCGCCACCCTTATTGCTGTCAACTCACCAATCATGGCAAGAAGCATCTGCGGCTCCACTACTTGATTTTTCATTCTCTCCAGCGTCTCACGTTCTGGCATTATGATGTCGTCGTATCTCTGAGCCCAATCCTTTATCGTGTTGAACATGCCCTCTATTGTCATACCATTCTTTCCGTAGTTAGAGATTACCCTGTCGGCTCCAAGTATGCACTGATTGTGGCATACCTTGACCATGTTTCCGAAGCCAACCTGTATTCCGTTCTGATGAAATGTGGCCACGAGATTTGACGTGAACTCGTCAGTGTCAAGATTGTGGATGCTGATATTCGCAAACACCCTTCTCAACACATGAGCCTCCACGGCATTCTGTCCGTACTGCTGCTCAACCTGCGGAAGCACCACAACACCAGGCTGGTTACGGTCTTTGTTCTGGGCCGCAAATATTTCGTCTATTTGCATCTTCAGATTGTGGCTCAAAAGGATTTCGCTGATATTCTCAATCAGCTCATAATGGTAGATGCCTTTCAAAGGCTTTCCCATTATGTCGTTTTCCTTGTGGGTTCTTTTCAATTGGTCAAACGTCAAGACCTGCACTTTTTCTTCTTTGAAATTCAATGTTTCCATAACTTTGCTTTTTGTTGGTTTGATTACTTTGATTTGATTTTTGTTATTCTGATTAATTTACGTTTTCGCCATACATCTCTCTCAGTCGCTTCAAATTCTCAACGAAGTCCTTGAGATAGCACTCACCGCTTTTTGAAGCCTCCTCAACCGTTTGTGGCCTGAAATATATATCCCTCTCCACATACAGCCCACACTTATCCCTAACCTGCTGCAGCTCCTTAGCGGAGAAATACCCGTACTTGCACTCTCCTCCGTTCAACACTATTCCGAAGAACGTGTCGTCACTGTCCCACTCCATCACATACCATGTGAAGTTGTGGAAGAAATACTTTGCCGTAATCACGGCATTCTCGGCCTTGCCGTCTTGGGAGTACAACGGATACTTCTTCATCCATTTCTCCGTCTCCTTTGTCATAAACTTCTGTCGTTTCATAGCTCGTTTGTCTTTTATGGTTAATACTATTGTCTCATGCTTTCCAGCTTGCTCTCAATCCAGCCCGTAACATCGCTTATTGTCGTTGAGATTTCCCTATGCCTGTTGTCGTAGAAGATGCTCATACCGTTATCCGTGCAGAACTTGACATCCTTCTTGCTCATCACCTCAACGGCTGGTGTAATGAAGCTGTGTCTGTATCTGTATGCAAACAGCATATCTCTCAGCCTGTCCATGAACTTCATCCTGTTCTCCCGTTCACGTTCAGCCAGTATATAGGCGTTGACCCTTTTTCTGTTGATTCTCACCCAAGCAGCGCAAAACTCATCCTTGTCAGCATCCGAGTTGTTGTACACCTCGTTGATGCTCTCATACTCCTCGTCACTCACCTTTATCTTTGTCCTGTCTTCAAATTCCTGTTTTAACATGGCTTTTCGTCTTTTGATGGTTATTTGATTAAGTTCACTATCGAATAGCACCTGTATTGACCTTTCTCAACGTCAAAGTAGGTTTGCAGTGTGTAGTTGTCCCTTCTGCCCGTTCCGCTCGTCTCTGGCATGAAGTCGCTCATCAGCGTCCCAAGGGCTTCCCTGACCGAGCCGTCAACTTTCCTGAATGTAAATCTCACCACACCGCTTTTCATTCTGATTCTAAGCTTTACCGATTTCCATGCCATACGCATCGCATCGGCAAATGTAAATGCACCTTTGTTGAAAAGAGCCCAAGCGCTTTTCATTACTCTTCTTCTGTCCTGATTTGTTGTCTTCATAACTTTTTGTTTTTTTTGTTAATGTTTCCGTTTGTTTCTACTGTAAAGATAGTAATAATAAAAATACAAAAATCAAAATAATGAATATTTTTATATTTTTATTTTCTTGATTTATAGTATATTATAAAATAATAAATCTATAAACTTAATTTTATACGTTATTTTTTGAAGTTTTTTTTCTAAAAAAAAAGAAAGCCCCACTGATGGAGCTTTCTCGAAACAAGGGAAACAAAACGCCCGAAAGTCATGGGAACGGGCGTCATTCTATCTCTTCCGCATCACACAGCAGGGCATTGCCAACTATCACATCATACGGATGGTTGTATATTATTGAGGCTGCCGTGTTGCACCTTTTTTTCCGTAGTTTACCCTCCTCGTCAACCACAAGCAACCGGCCATCCTTCATGTTTATAACCTCTATCCAGTCGCATTCCACCAGTCTCCTCAGTTCCTGTAGCTGGAATGTCTTGCCGTTTTCTGGCACTACACGCTTTTTTTCACCATTAGTAAATATCAATGTAGCCATATCAATATCATATTAGTTTATTTAAAACCGTTGATTTCCTGTTTCATCAACTTAATTTTCTCATCTTTCCTGGCCAGCCTCTCACGCAGCTTGTTGATTTCACAAATCAAAGCACTGTATGTTTTCTGGCTTGTGTCAACCCGAGTATATGCAACTCCTTTGTCAGACTCCTTGTAAATCCCGTCCGAAACCATTACCAATGTCAATGTGTCTTTCATTGCTATGTATGCGCTTTTTGGTCGTGAATGTTTCCGACAACCTCCAGATCACCGTCGAAAACAATATCCCAAACGGCATCCTCGAGCGGCTGCGGTCGTTTCTCTATCATTTTGAATGCACCGTTCCTGTATTCAACAACCATAGTCCTTCTGAACGGCTCCATCACCTTTCCTGTGGAGACATCCGAGAAATACTCGTTCCACGACACGCACTCTACGATGTCACCCTCGTATATTTCATTCCCGTTAACATCATATAATCCGGTGAACTGGCCAACGCTGTCATATTGGACCTCCCAGCCGCCCCGGGCTGTAACACACCCTCTTTTATGGCGGACATAGGTCAAAATCCATGACTCGATAGGGGTGTCGGACTTTACATAGTATCCATACACCCACCTTCCGTCATTGACACTTTTCCCCCTGTACTTTATTTCTCTCATATCAAACCTCCTTACATATTTGGGTATGCCTGATAAACCATTCCGTTTATTTCGTTCCCGTTGGCATTTTTGTTGCGTTTGACACCATCCTCACCGTATGTTCCCCATTGCTTGAAAAAGAATGCGGCATTTTGTTGCTCACACTGTCTTTTGATGTTCAACACCCAATCCTTACTCATTACCCTCGCCTGCTGACCGCTTTCACCGCCGACGATAACCCAATCAATACCATATAGGTCGAGTTTCCCCAAATCACCCAAAAGAGGCTCACACGACAAAAAGGTTACACCTGCATTACAAGTGCTTTTCAAATCGCTCAGATACCATATTCTTTCTTTGTATGCGGCATCCTCGACAGTTGTCCCTATCCAAACATTTTCAGGAACATACCCTTTCAGTGTGAAATACTGGTGCATCAGATTTGCCCTTTTTGTCAACACCTGGTATATATGCTGCGGTGTGGACTCAATAGTGGTCATTACTTTGTCAACGAACTCAAACGGTACATTATTATGGAACAAATCCGCCATCGAGCACACAAAGAACATGCTTGGCTCTTTCACCTTAATCGGCTCATCAAGAACCTCCGGATGAAGGGTTAGCTTGAAGCCATTTCTGTACTTTTCCTGCCCCATACCACGCAGACGTTTAGCCATAGTCTCAGCATAGCAGTGTTGGCACCCTGCCGAATATTTTGTACAGCCAGTGACAGGGTTCCACGTGCGCTCCGTCCAATTAATTTTGCTTTTACTCATAATTAATTTTGTGTTATTGTTAATTTACTTGGTTATCCAGTCTTTATCTCCATAATGGCAATAAACCTTGGTGTCATAGCCATTACAATACTTACATTTATTACAATCCCTCTTCTTCAGCGGACAGCTATCTGCCACAATTCTGAACTTTCGTAATTTTTCCATAATCAGTCTTTTTTTATCTTTTTCAATACTTGCCTTGTCAGTTTGTCAATATCTCTCGGACGCAACCCTCTGTTTCGGTAGCGTTCTGCAACGTAAGCTCTTACTTGCTGAAAATCAACCGCTTTCTTCCGTGCAGATTTGTATTTCCGAATCACATTGTTTACAAGGGCTATTGTTTTATTCATCGACTCAAGATATTCTTCATCGGTTGCGGCTTCGTAGTCTGTGCAAACTTGATCTAAAATCTGAACTATTGCATCATACTCTTTCTTTGTGATAGTAATAGTCATATTCGGTCCTCCTTAACAGTTTGTTTATTAGTTTTAACTCAATCGGTCTCAGACCATTATATTTTTCAATATTCGTAACTTTCGTCCGGGTATTCTATTTTTGCCCAATGTGTAAATGTTAAGCGTTTTTTTTCTCCTTTACCTTTATAAAACGGAATATACTCACCCATCCTTCGTGTGTACCATCCCTTTTTACAGTATTCCCCGTTTGAATACTGTACAACGTGAGGCAAAAAACGATGTCCTTCATAGGCAAGTACAAACTCGCTACACCCATCCGCACCCACATCAGGCGTTCTATCTGATACTTTTATCCAATCCATCATTCACATGCGTTCATTTTCTCATTCAGAACCCGTTCCGCAAACTCATCAGGAACCTCATAAAGCGTCTTATATCCAGCACGTACAGATGCTCTGACAACTTCCCGAACTTCATTTGCTTTCAGCATTCTTCCATTCAACTCAATAAGTCCGTTCATTCTTCTTTCACTTTTGAAATGAGAGCTTTCCATAAGCCCTACCAGGTCAATATTCATTTCTTCTATTATTAAAAATCACTTGTTGTCCTTTTTGTCCTTGACTATCAAAACAAACGGTGTTAAGAAAACTGTGGCCAGAATGATTTCCAAACCTAACCAATGCCAGAAATCACAGAAAAAGAATTCAATATACTCCATCATAATTTATTTCTCTTTAACAATTACAATCTTTACCTTGTCACCTTCATTGAACCTTTTTAATTGGCAGAAATCATTTTCTTTGTTCATTTTACACGTATTCCTAACTTTATGATGAACACCTCCTTATCCGAAGGCGCACCCCATTCCTGTTTCCCAAATCCTATACTTTTGGACTCTATCTCAAATGTCATAGTTCGTTTTGTATATCCGTACGAGAAACACACATGAGTGTAATCCTTAAAATAATATTCTTTCACACCACAATACTCCATGAAACCCATAAGCCGTTTTATCCAAAACGGTTTGTAGTCCCTGTACTCTTCTTTCTTAAACCCACTCTCAATCATGTTGTACCATTTGGCTTTGAGTGGCAAAAACAATGTTCTCATACGGCCTCCTCCAATCTTTCCGCAAGGGCCTCAAAAAGAGCCCTCGCCATATTAACCTCCACAGCATTACCAATATATTTCTTCTGTTCTGTCAAGGTACCGACAAGTTTATAGTCGTCCCCAAAACCCATTATACGCTTCAACTCAAGTATATTCAACATTCTCATCTTAATATCCACGATACCGTATATAGCCATAAATTCCTTTATTTTGCGCATCGTCCGAGTGTCATGGTCATATATAACCACAGCCGTTTCGCCTTTCTCTGTTGTAACGAGATATGGCGGAGTCTTGTCCATACGTGCGATAAGAGTGAAGCACGGACAATCTATGCTGCCACCTTTCGAGGTGTACTGCGGATTCATCAGGAAATGACCGCACTCAACGGAAACAAGTTTCATCTTCGGGACAACTGTTACAGTTGGCGATGGATCTGCGATGTCAACAGGAGTTCCATTACCATACTGCATGTCAAGAAAATGACTTGTTATAACAGCCAACTTATCGTGTGTCATAATGGTAGGTGACGGTGAATCTAAAGAGCGTGAGATTCCTTTGTAGTTATCAATAAACTTCACTGTTGCGATTGCGTGATGGTCTTTGCAAGTCACAGTTCCACATGGACTGTTAATACTGACATTCTTGCTGTAATCGTCCCCACTGAATTGCTTTGACAGGAATTGCACCTTGACTTTCGCGAATCTGTTCCCGGTTGTGACCACACCACAAGGGGCATCCACAGACATTGCCGTGCATTCCGGTTTCACGCTGTTGTATCTTGATATAAAAGAATCTTTCCCTCCTGCAACAAACTTTATCAATCCGGCATATATTCTCTCCAAAGTACGCTCTGCGAGTGGTTTATTACGATTGAATATTGATAATCCCTCATCGTCAAGCTCAAGACAGTCACGTACCGGGTTCCACGGCTTAAGGGCACGATGGAACATGTCGGCCCGCATACCTCCCTTACAATGAGTCGGTTCCGGGAACACAATAGGCAATCCGTATCTTGCGAAAATTCCGAAAAAACGCGTCCGTGAAGTTCTCGCACCATAATTAGCTGAATTGAGAAGCCTGTGTCTGAAAACGTACCCGTATGAACACACCTTATTAACCCATTCTATATACAGTCTTCCTTCATACTTGCTTATCGGCTTACCGTTATCGTCAAGCTCCCCCCAGCACATGAATTCCTCCACGTTCTCAATGTATATATAATCCGGATTGATTACTTCTATGTATCTATATAGATGTTCAGCAAGTGTCCTGCTGTCAGCGTCACGCGGCTGTCCTCCTTTTGCTTTGGAAAAATTGGTGCATTCCAAAGAAGCCCACAGCACCAACAATGCGTCTTTGGATTTCTCCAATTCCATATTCTTTATCCTTACAAGTCCCGTAAGGTCAAGTGTACGTATATCCTCCGTGTAATGCACAGCATTCGGATGGTTGGATGCATGACTCGCTATCGCATTCCTGTCGTGATTTACACAGGCTATTACACGGGCACACTTCTTACCGTTCACCTTAGCACTCTCAACACCAGTTGATGTTCCACCCGCACCGCAAAACAAATCTATACATAGTAATTCTTTCATTACTCAACCTCCTTCAATTCTCCGTCTTCAAGTTTATACCACGTGTCTGCCTTTATGGTAACACCATCAACCACAACCGCTTTCCAGTCTTTGATACTATAATTGTTATCATTCTCTTCGGCAATGACAAGTATTGCGCCAAGTCCACCTTTAACTTTTACTCCATTTCCTCTTGCAACGGATAATCCGTTTTCGCCGCTTGCCGAGGAGCCTCTGGATGTGGCTGCTCCACTATCGCCTGCGGTGGCTGCTCCACGATCGCCTGCGGTGGCTGCTCCACTATAGCCTGCGGTGGCTGCTCCACGATCGCCTGCGGTGGCTGCTCCACGATAGCCTGCGGTGGCTGGTTGACCAGCCACCGCATTGTTTTCATTAGTGCAATGCGCCTTCACGTATTCAAAAGTCAGCTGGCAGATTTGCGGTATTCCCAATCTCGCTCCAACCTTTATTTTCTTTGCGACAACCTTGGTATCATCAGGTTCTCTCTCTTCTGACACATCATCCAAATCAACCTCATGATATACACTTGAACCCGGACTGTAATGTCCAAAGCAGTCTATCGGGTTCTCGCAAGCATGGAATCCGCTTTTACACAATTCTGCTTTGTCATTCTCATACGACTTGCCTTCCTCATACTTGAAATCTCTACAAGTCATGTCTTTGTTGAATCCTTTGTAAGCCTTTTTCATTTCTCCTTGTTTTAATATGTTATTAACTAATTGTTGTTTGCAACTCTTTTGTACCTGTACATGTTATCCTTTATCAGACGCTCTATATCATCCACCTGCTCAGGAACCTTGTTGGACACTCCACGGCACTGCTGTATTGTGTAGCTGCTTAACGACAGCTCTACAGTTGCTACTCTGGCATTGTCATCATTTCTCCTTACACTCAAAATAAGGCAATCCTTCTTTTTCCAATATTCATTGGACCATACGCAATGGTGCATGTGATTTCCCTCATCGAAGTACTCTTTTGCGGTATGAAGCGTAAGGACATTCCACTTCCCGTCACAGAATCTTATTTCCCCATACTTCGAGAGTCTTTCAAGGACCTTATCAACACACTTCATTTTCTCCTCCAGCTCAACCTGTTTCTTTCGTCTCTCCATACGTTCCAAACGTTTCTGTACCTCGTCATGTACTCTCCTTATGTCATCCGGACACACATATACGCTGTTTGTGACATCCATACCGCACCTTCGCATCATTGACATTGTGTCGAACCATATCTGCCAGTCGTCAGTCCTGTAATTGTTTCTGAGGACAATCCTCACCGATGGCCATTCAAGCCTCAATCTGTTTAAGTCCGTGCATGATTTCAGAATATCAAAACGGTTAGCTTTCCACAATGTCTCGAACATGCTATTCTGAAGCAGTCCTTTGAACACATCCAAAGGAGTGAACCCGTTTAATCTGCCTTTGTATCCGTTACGACGCAATTCCGACAACACAGACTGCTTTCCACATATACCGTCCACGTAAAAGTTCACGGAAAAGCAAGGATTACGCAATTCCATGCATGTTCCATACTTCCAGTATACGTTATAGTGCATCACACCGTACTTGATAGTCTGTGTCAGATGATTTCCATTAACGTCTATCCATAGCCTCACTACCTCTTCCGCTTCGGAGAACACACGTTTGCCATGTATAATCCTCCTTGCCTCAACAAACCTTATAACCTGATACTTCCCACATACTGAAATAACTGCCATGAACATGTAGAACTTACCATTTTCCTTTCTCGTTCTAACCGCTTTCAATTCCGCACCACATGCGGGACACACCGCCGTTTCAGATGGGGCACTGTCCATTTCCCATTCATGTCCGCAACATGTACAGAAACACCCGAAATCGCGTCCTCTCCACCATGCCTCTTTGGGTATCAACCCCAAGGCATATTCCTTTTTACTTCCGGTTACCGGCCACAGTCTCTTTGACAGTCTCTCAACTTCCTTCTCTTTCCTTGTTCTCGCTTTCATAATCAGAAAAGTTCAAGTTGTTGCATATTGTCAACTATCTTCTTATCCTTACTCACATTGGAAGATTTACGTTTCAACCTATCCATTTCCTCACGTTTGAGTTCCTCTATCGCCTGCCGTTTTGCTCTCTCTCTGTCTTCCTCCGTGAGCTCGCCGGGACTGACTACACACGATAATTCTTTCACAGCATTGAAATCAACTTTGACGTTGCCCTCCTCGTCAACATAATGCACTGCTATTTGATATATCTCATCATCGGTGAATGCCGTTCTCTTCAGTTCTCTCACGCATGATGCGATATAGGCTACCAGCAGGTCAATGTTGATTTTCCTCAGCTTTTGGGCGAACACTTCATCACCATCTGCCATTTTGTCAAGATAAGCCTTGATAGTTCCCTTGAATCTGTCAATTCCTTCCATATCTTTTTATTTTTTGCTGTTTTTCACTTTCACATTGACCGGAAGTTGCCATCCCCTTGACTTTGCCACAATCTGGTTGAACTTATACCATACCTCCTCGCTCTGGAACTGGATGTGCATAGTTCCTTTCTTGAAGCACTTGATCTCAAAAAAAGCAAACGAGTACCATTGACCGAATTCCAGCCGCATATCCCTTGAAAATTCGTAAAGGTCACGGAGTCTCCGCTGGTGCTTGTTGCCCTGCTCGTCAACCTCGGTCCATTCATATTTAGTACCTGTGACATGACAAAGTGCCTTTACTATGTCCGTCATCTCACTGCAGAATTCCCATTTCACACTCACCTGACCACTCCATCCTATCTCGCAGGCATAAGGGACTATGAATTTCCTGTTTACCATGTGAGCGGGATTTGTCTTCCACGTCTCACCATAATACGTCGTGTTATCCCTGCTGTATTTGCATATCATGTCAAACGTGTCACATATCACCCTGTTCATTCTGTCTGCCTGCGTGCCAACCACCATCTCAATCATCCTATAGATATTCCTCATTGTGAACGGGATATTACTTTGCAGTTCAATCACACGGTTAAGGTCGTTCATCACGCCACGTGTCAGGAATCTTTCCATGTTGAACTTGTCAAACACCCATCTCCACGCATGCTTCTGCAGCTCCTTTCTGAAAACGTCCTTTGTGATTGTTGTGCAGTTGTTATGGTCACTCACATAAGCCCCGAACCTTATCTTGCTGAAGTCAAAGGCAGCAGTTACATCGTTAATCGACTTGTTCACCTCCATAACTCTGTCAAACATGCTGACGGCCTGAACATACCTCTGAACAGCCTCTCTTACCTCACTGTACCTGATTATTCCCTCTCCGATTTCCTCATCGTCCTCCTCGTCCGTGAAGTACTTGGCGAACTCCTCACCGTTCTCCCCGTTCTTGCAGAGATATATCAAGCCTATCATACAGTCGGTTTTCCTCTCCGCCTGACCGAACACGTCACCAAGGTTGTCCGAGAATCCGTACAGGTCAATAAGGCTGTTCACAGACCTCGATGCGCCATAGGTCCTGCCTATCATGTTGTAGTTGCACAGCGAGACAATCTCGCATCCGGGAGGGGCAATCTCCCATGCGTGCATGATATGCTGCTCACATCTTGAGAAAGGCGGATTCATGATAATCATGTCAATGTGCGACACCTTGTCCGATGTCAGCTGCAGGAAGTCACTTCCTATCACCGTACAATTCTTGGCAGCCGCTCTCAACCTGTCGTTAATCTCGCAACCGAGCACTTGCTTTGCACCATGCTCCACAAGCCAGTTCACAATGTTCTCCGAACCGAAAGAAGGCTCCAATATTATTTTACCCTTAATATCGACAGATGCACACATCTGCTCGATGACATTAACAGGTGTTGGGTAAAAATCCCTGTTAAAGATGCTTTGGTAATTTTCCATAACTTTGTTTTTTTCCATTTGTTTCAACACAAAGATATGAAAAAAAACAATATAAAATACATAAAATAGAAAATAATGTAAATTTTATTATATTGAAAATAAATGAATTACATTAAAATCTTCAATATAATTAATTTTTTCAACCATTTTTATGGAAGTTTTCACGTCTGATTTGACTACAATACACTTATAAGTCCGTTCTTCTTAAGGTATTCACTGGCAGCGGCATCAGTGTCCACACCGTCATCCTTCTGGTTCTTGATGAGCTTAAGATACGAGAATCTGTCCTTCATAAACCGTTTGTAGTCCGCATCCTGCTTATCCTCCCGCATGTATATGAAATATTTCTCAACACTTGGAGCCTCGTTGAAGATACGAAGTTCTTTGTTGCTTTTTTGCGTAACAGACTGTATCACGGTTGGAAGCCCCATCTCCGACGCCTGCCGCTTGATTTCCTTCCTGTACATGGACCATGCCGAATTGCTCTCAACAACAGCATACGACACTTTCCAATCCCTCATCTGCCCAACAATCATCGGAACCGTGTAATCCGAACCCATTGACGTGTATTTCACATCCGCGACATACACATGCTCTCCTTTCACCATATAAACGTTTGAACAAGTCTTGTTGTCCCCCTCGTCCGCCGGGTCAACCTGCATGAACACGAAATCCGGGTCTTCCGGCAATGTGTCATACCATTTTGTCTTTGACTTGTTAAACAGCAGGCCCTCTATCGGTTTGGGATTCTGCATCTGCTGTGTCTCAAAAACCCATCCGTTAAGTTCCCTCTGGCTTTTCAACTCAGCAAGTGACACCCTCGACGGCCAATAACTTCTCTCGGTTTCCTGTCCATCGTCTATGATTGCCGGCAATTCCAGCAAATCCCACTTGCCGCCCTCTGACACTACACCCTCATTCTTCATCAGATAACCGCAAAGGTCGTTCTCATGCGTTCTTTGCGCTATGATGATAACGGGCGTGTCCTCCGAGTTCTTACGGCTTATGATGGTGTTTGACCATGTGAAGTTAATCCTTTCCCTTATTGTCTCACTCAAAGCGTCCTGAGTTTTCACCGGGTCGTCAACAAGCATCGCACCGCTGAACTTGTTTGAACCGTACACGCCACAACCGAAACCCGTAATCTGTCCAAGGAACGGGGCTACATACATCTCTCCACCGGAACTTGTCTGTATGCTGCCTGCCGCATTATTGGTGACTTGCGTCATCGGGAACAGCATCCTATACGGTGCCGACAGCATGATATCCCTGATACCAGCCACGTTCCTGTTGACGAGATTGTCACTGCTCGAAAGGTGCATGAAGACGGAGGATGGATTGACAGCGAATCCGAGAGCTACGAAATAAAGTATGCAAAGTTCTGTCTTTCCGCTTCTTGGCGGCATGTTGATGATTATGTTCCTTGGCTGTGACGGATCGCAGGTGAGAATCCTGTTCAATTTGTCAGCTATAGGGTACACATGCTCGTTGAGTTCGTATGGGACACCGTTAACATGACGGAAAAAAGCGGTTGTGAACCCCAATATATCACCTCCCCACCTTTCAAGTGTCCTATGATGTATCTCGTCAATGCTCAACATCCCGATAACGTCCTATCTCAACGACAGTCTAAGGCCCTCCTCTATTGGCGTATAATCAAGCTCCATTATATCGCCAACGACAATCTGGTCTTCTTTGTCGTATCTTCTCACTTCCTCCACGGGTTCATAATCAAGGGGTATCCTGAACGACACCTCTTTGGCAAATTCCAGTATTGTGTTTTTTTTCGGATTGCATATACTCACAATACCATTATAGTTATCCGGTTCCAACACACACTTCACTATACCATTCACAATATCATCAATGTACGTGAAATGCCTTTGGTTCTTACCGTTGTTGTACAGTCTAAGCACTTCCGCCGACCTGCTGCACCTGATAGCCTCAGCCAACAGCGTCCCCTCTCTCGGGTTACGTCCGTACACATTGTGGAATCTCACACCAACCGCATTGCCGGCATAAACAGAAGCGAACATCTCGTCAAAACGCTTTGTCATTCCATACATGCTCGTGATGTTCTCTGCACACGAACTTGACGCGTACACCAGCCCACATCCTATTCTATTGCTGAGTTGAACTATGTCAACAAAACATTTGATATTGTCCTCTATAAGCTTGTTGAAGTCCCTGTTCCAGACACTTGTCTGTGCGGCAAGATGCACAATTGCGTCAAAACGACCGCCAGCATTTGCGAATGTCCCGACCTCCTGATAGTTCTTCCTGTCTATTCCGACATAAGAGATCCCAAGACTATTGAGCTTTGAGCACAATGCCTTTCCTATAAAACCGTAAGCACCTGTTACCGCAATTCTCATAATCAAACCATATCGTCAAACAACCCAAGCTGTCTCGGCTTCAACGCCTCATACTCCTCCCTGAAAAAATCACTTTTTGTCTTTCCCATCTTCTTTCCTCTAATAGTATGGCAGTCAAACGTGTACACCGGCACTGGTATCGGCTCTCTCCTCACATCCTCCAACCACATCTCAATGTCAACATCTTTCCTGTCATACACAAAATTCTGCAAATGGTCCGCGTCCCTACACTTCTTGACGTCACACAGCAAAAGCACTGCCTTTGAGACAAATATCCTTCCCTTCGGCTGCTTTGCGTTCTTATTGATGAAGTCATGCGACTCTTTTAATGCCAGCACCTCACGTGTTATCAACCCCCAACAGTCCTCCGCAGAGATTGTCAACAGCCTTTTCCACACATAATCCCTGTATCCGCTGTGCCACAACTCCAAAGCGAAAAAACCAGCCACTCGTGCATCCGCCCTTCTTATTGCCTTCTGTACAGCGGACGCACATTCATAGAAATCATAACCATTCAATGTTTTAAGTTCCATAGCTTTTGTTTTTTCCTCAAATATAAGGAATTTATCAATACAAACAACTGCTAATCAGTATTTTATATGTTTTTTTTATTCTTGATTTTCAAACTTTTACACTTGAGGTCAAATAATGGCTTCTGACCATACTTCCTTTTACCGCAATTTTTTCACTTAAAAGACACCGAGATATTGAAGCTATTAAGCTTTTTGGTTCTTTTCTGTCCGTTGAAGCCGGAACGTTTCAGCCTAACACACTCCCCAAAAAACTGCCTTAGCCTTATGCAGTTTTCCCGTTCAGACAACGTGTTCCTGAATTCCGACAAACCGCCTGGATTCTTCATCGTGTCCGCCTGTATGAAAGTGTATCTGTCATCCGTCAGAATCATGCCCTCGCTGTACATAACCGTGCATGATATGAGGAAATCCTCTTTCAACGTGAAGCTCTCGTCCCACTTTGTGTTCACGTTTCCGATCACCCCGTAACTCCTTCCTGTTACACAGCTTCTTAGACTGAAAGGCTTGAACTCGTTGTACTGCACAGGCGTAATTTTGTTTCCGAACCCAAACAAATGCACTCCTATTGCCTTCGCCATTTCATGCAGACCGTTTATCGCCTCCAAAATCTTCACATGGTCCTTTATTACGCAAGGTTCCTTTTTCCCGACAAAATTTTTCTTGAACTCCGTAAGGTCGTCATCAAGCATGAACAGTTCGCCGAAGTTCCTGACCATCCAGTTCCTCTTGGGTATCAGTCCGACAACGCTGTCCGGATGTGTGACTATCTCGGCTTTCGGGTTGTACTTTCTGTACTCCGCATACTCGCTCTCCGCGACACATAACTTTGCGGACGGCACAAGCTTGAGTGTCTTCACTCTGTCAGCCCTGTTATGGCTTGGTATTACTATTTCTATCATTCCACCTTTTCAAAAAATCACTTATACTGATGACATTGGATTTCTCCACCCTGTCGCTTTTGTAAGACTTCATCTTGTTCATGCCCAACAGTTCCCTGACATGGTTGGCATTCACATCGCTGTCACTGACTATTATAATCAGTTCCTTGTTGTCATCCAGCTTTGGTATAACCGGATATATGGCGTCGTCATCCTTGATGCCGTTGAACATTTCTTCATACTCGTCAGCATCCATCTTCCCCAAGTCACTGTCCTTAAGTTCCTTTCCCCATTCAACCAGTTCCTCCCTGTCCCATGCGAGAAGTTTACCATAGTCGTCCTGACCGAACGATATGTTGTCTTTCGTGGCGTATGCCCTCTGTTTCAGGGGGGGGGTATCATCCGGCAACACCTTGCACGGTATCTCCTTATAACCGAGTTCCCTGCAACATCTCAACCTCTGGTTTCCAGCCAATGTCACATACTTGTCACCGAAAGGCATGACTATCAACTCTCGATAGGTCATATATTCCGGGTCGTCAGTAATGCTTTTCTTCAAGGCCTCATATCTTGAGTCCCTGATTAATCTCGGGTTTGCCGGAACTCCCTCAATCTGTCCCTCGTTGTACAGTAGCAGTTTTTCGTCTATATACTCCCTTTTCGAGAAGTCCTGCGATTTGAAGTCTCTCAATTTCCCCATGGCCATTAGTGTCTTTTGTTGTCGTTCTCAAGTGTCTCGATGAGCTTGTTGTAGCTTTCCTCGCTGACCACGCCCATCTTTCCGTTTACCGTCATGTCAACGAAACGCTGGTTGAGCCTCTTAGTCTCGTCTTCGTCAGCCATGAGCCTGTATGCTGTTATCTGCAATGTGGGGTTGTCGCTCTTAATCCATTTCGACCTCATGTGCCTCTTCGCCTTTGCCCTGTTGGCATTAATTGCTTCCCTAATAGTGTCGGATTTGTCAAGTCCTATCTCATAGAAATACTGCCTGCTCATATCCATATAATATTCAAAAATGTCATAAACAAACAGTATGTCAATGTGTTGCTTTATTGTCGTGACAATATCCTTTTCATGCTGTTCCTTGCTTTTCCTTGCCATATCGTGTGTTTTTATTCAATAAGTTTAAGTATATCCTCCGCTTTTATAATCAAGTCGTACTCCACCCTAACACCTATCACTTCACAGAACGTCTCCAGTTCCCGGTCATCCCTCATCTCTATCAGCACATGCCTTCTCAGGCTCCTCATCATGTCGTCACCCTTATCCATCCTGTCCTTCTGAAGTTTCTTCTTCTCTTCCCGTGTCATTCTTCCTTTCCTACCATTGTCCCTGTTGCTTATGAACAGTGAGGTGAGGTCTGTCATGTCCGCATTTTCCGTTGATTCCCTCAACTCGTCTATATAACGTTTATCGTCTTCCGTGAGCCAGTCATCTCCTATCCTGTCAATATACGCCACTATCTTCGTGTAGTCGGCTTTTGTTCCGCCAGCCGCCATATACGTCATCTGCTCCAGTTCCGTTTTCTCGTCAAAGTCAACAACCTCAACCATCAGCCTGTAATCCGTCTTTGGCGTCCCGTCATACTTGTTTATATAGTCAAGCGCGAGTACCCTTCTGTGTCCGTCAAGGATGTTTCCAGTCCTCCTGTTCCATACTATCCCGCCAAGAAAACCGTTCTTGCGTATATTCTTTGCCTGAAGCTTCACAGCCTCTTCGCTGTGCGTCTTCGGATTGTATGGGTTCAGCCTTATCTCACTCCTCCCAATCTCCGTTTTCTCGCTGGTCGTTATTCTCATATAGCCTTATTATGAATTTCGTTTTCGGCATTTCCTCGTTTACCCTCTTGTAATCGCCATAATGGTTGTCCCTCAACCATCGCAGGTAATCATAGTCGTCAACAGCACAACCACTGCTCTGCTCGCTCTTGTATGACATCGGCTCCTTTAACCTGTGTTCCCTTATATACGAGAGTACGGCTCTGTTACCGTACGTCGAAAGCGGATAGAAATTCCTCGTCCGCCAACAGATGGCCTCCATCCCGTCCTTGTAACTCCTCAACGTCAGCCTCCTGTTGAAACTGTCGGACTGCTTGAATCCGAAACATGACCATCCTATCCCCAAATGCTCCTTTAGCTTGTTGTTGATGTCACTCAACTCATACTTCCTCTGGTCCGGATTCCTTGCGACACCGAAACACCCTGTCCTTATGTATGTGTACAAGGCGTAATGCGGCACCTGGTACAACTCTATTCCAGGATACTTCCTCTTTGCGTAGTCAGCATATACAAGCTCGCTCTCCAAACCCTTCACCATATACTGGAACACGCACGCTACCCTGTCGAATCTCGGATACAGCATGTCAAGCAATGTTATGCTGTCCTTTCCGGCAAGCGAGTGGAACAGGATTACACTGTCCGTGTGCTTTCTCACCTCCTCTATGACCTGTATTGCACGTTCCAGCATACAACAACTCTCCTTTCGACATAACACTGTGCCTCCACTATAAAATGGCGACACAGTGTCCTTCAGTGTCCTTTCTAACTCAGGTTGTTACGGAACCCCCATACCCTGTTCTGTCTCTGGGCCGCATTGCCTTGCGCACTGAAGCGGGCCCTCTCGTAACTCTGGCGTGTGGCGTAAGTGGCATTCATACCACCTCCGCGCTCAGCGTAGTTTCCAGATGCTATTCTTGATCCGTCCGGCATAACTCATTGTTTTTAAGCGTCAATAATCATATATTAATACTGCTGCATACGCAGTGTTTTATATGTTTTTCCTTCCTGTCACATTCCCCAGCACAAAGAAAAAGTACGTTGGATAGTGCTTGCAACCCATCCTGCTCAATTCCTCATACTCCTCATCGCAATCATGGTTCCCGTAAACATCGTGCATTATACCAATACCAGTCTTGTCTATCGTGAGCACGTTGTTCTCCAGCACCTCGCAATCCATTGTCCACGAGTTGTTGTAGTTGTGGAAATGTATGGAGCTGACGGGTCTTATTGCCGTCGGGCATAGTTCCATAAGAAGCCCGTCATCCCTGTGCGCGGAAAGATATTCAGCTGTCTTGTCATCAATCAGCCTGCTGTAGTACGACATGCTGTAGTTCCTCCATTCTATCCTCTTTTCACCGCTCAATATGCGTTCGGCATGCTCACGCCTCATTATCAGGTTCAGCACATCAACCGGCCTCGCTATAGGAAAAAACGGGTGCCTGCCATGCAGCTCACGCCAGTCGGCTACCAACTGCATCGTGAAGTCATCAGCTCCCGCCTCACGTTCCATCTGCACGAACATTTGGTATTTCTGCTCGAATGTCGGTATCACTTCCTTCATAAACACAGCACTATTTCAACATGTTGTACTTGCAGTCCGCTATCTCGGCATAAGTCTTGTTCCCGATACCCCTCGAGCCACGCAACGACATCATGTCAACATTCTTCAACTGTCCCAGTGTGGATATGCCCTCATGCGCAAGGGCATTGACAGCACGTTGCGACAGACCAAGCGTTTCTATTCCCATACCGTCATGGTACTTGGTGTCAGCGATGGACATGCGCCTCTCCACATCAGCGCAAATACGGCGCACTGCCGACAACTCATCCACAATCGAGCCAAGCACCTCCATCAGTTTTTTCTCATTCTCCATATCTTTACATTTTTTTTCATAGTTCCACAATATCCTCATCCGTGAGCATGTACCTGTCCTCAAGAATTTCCGACTCGTCCATATCGCAATCGCACATATCAGGTTACATTTTACCAATACAAAAATACAAAAAAAAACAATACAAAATTCAATATTCTGAATTTTTTGTATAAAAACATAATATTGAATTACAAGTATATACAATTAATATTTAAAAATAATTCATTTCGCAACTATTTTTTTCAAGATAAAAAAACAAAAAAACGGGTTTTCACCCGCAGTCAAGTTGTGTCAAAAAAAATTTAAGAAAAAGATCCGGAAAACTACACGCACACGGATTGCAGTTCCTGCCCAAGGGAGTGCAACGCGCTCACGATTTTACCGCTTTGTGCGGCACGTGGTTTGCTCCTTCCGCATATATAATGGCCAAGCTGCCTCTCGTTTATACCTGTAAGGCGTGAGAGTGCCGCACGTGTCAATATCTTGTCATAACAGTACAGCAGGCTCTGTATGTTCATCTTGAACGACAGTCTGTAGTCTCTGTCAAACACAGACGGATACTCGTCACCGTCCCTCCTTGCGCACTCAAGATAGAAATCCACACTCTCCTTAACATAGTCCACGAAACCAGTGAAGTTTCCGGTATAGGAGACGACCCAACCGGGTATCAGCTCGCAGCTTGCGCTGAAGCCCCTTTCTGTCCTTGATGTAGAAATAACAACCTCTTCCATATTCGTTTTCTTTTACATGTCAGAACACCAGGCCGGACTGACGCTCTATGCTCTTCAACTCATCGCCCCATGTGTCATCACTCGGCTTTCCGTTCACGGTTACCTTGCCTTTCTTGACAGGGTGAAGAAACTGCCTGTGGCTCCCCTTCTGAGCGACCAGATACCACCCGTCCTCCATCAACATCCTCAATATACGGCTTGTCTTGACAACTTTCATTACTGTATCGTTCGTTTCAAAAGCATTACAAAGATAGTAAAATTACTATTATAAATAACACAAAATCAAAAATAAACGCATTTTTTTTCACTTTGATTTTCAATAGATTACAATACAACACGCCTTTCATCACTTTTTTTGCATAAAAAAAACGGGAGTTTTTACCGCAAATGTGACCGGACACGACGATGTTGCACTGCCGTCATGAGTTACTCGCCATGAACCTTCTCGCATACACCCTGTTGTCTATCTTTGACACGCACTCCATAATCTCGTCCTCGTAGGCATACAGCTTCCTGCCTATGTTGTACACGTGCAACTTGCCACTGTCTATCATCTTCACAACCGTGGATGTGCCGACACCGATATGCTTGGCCATTGACCTCAGCCCGTCAAGCCTTCCATGCGTGTCATACGGTCTCGCCGGCCTGCTTTCCTGCGGCACTGTGCGTACCAGCTTAAGCGTAACCTCAAACTTCACCTCTCCGTTGGCTCCCAATTCCCTTAAAATGTCCTCGTTAAGTTCCATATCTTCAATTTTTCTGATTAATCAAAATAACAGTGTCTCTTCCATTTGCATGTACTGTCGTCGGATGCTGGCGGTGGTGTTATCGACTTCACCCTTACCCTCAACTCGGTTCCGGGAAGGGCACCTCCCCTTGAGCATTCCAGCAACCTTATCACGGCGGTCTTCGCTCCTTCCTCCAACACCTCGCACCTCATCGAATGCCACACCTTGGTGTAAAAATCCATCCAGTGGTAATACGCTGTCCTCAATACATCCCCCATATCATTTTCTTTTTAGTAAGGAAGCCCGAACTTGTCAGGGTCTCCGTATGTGTCGAAATTCCTGTTTGGCTCTATTCTGTTGTCGGGATGACCGTCCACGTCAAAACCCATCGTAACCTGCTCCGTGTCATTCCACCTGTACCTGATAACCTCCGCCCTGTCGTTAATGAACCTGCGGCTGTCAGCCTCGAAGTACATGCCCGTTACGAACTCATGCCCGAAATCCCTGTTCTTGGCCACTTCAATCACATTATCAAATTCAGACAACACGGCCACCTTGTCATGTTTCCAAAACTCCTCCGCCTTTCGTATGAAATCCGTGTTCACCCTGTGTATCAGAAGGACGTTGTCAACAGCATTTGTCAGGTCAGACGTACCGCACACACCCTCCTTTCTCAACAGGGTTGTTTCCTTCCTCGGGTGAGCGACTATCACAACATGTGAATTGGTCTCCTTGGCCAAAGCCTTGACACCAAGTATGAACGCTTTCTGCTGCTCGTACTTGTCACCGCTCAGGGCAGACAAGTCCATCGCCATCATGTTGTCAAGTATGAACAGCCTGATGTCACCCTTCTCGTTGAATGTGCGGATGTCTGATATTATCTGCTCGTAATCGTTGCCGTAGTCGTTGTTGTAAATGAACAGCCTCGGGTCAAGCCACTGCTCTATCTTCCCTATGTACCGCTTGCCTGCCGAGTATACACCGTTCCGGTAATCAAGATAACCCTTTCCCGCAGCCGCCTGGAATATCCAGCTTTTCAGCCTGTTCGCAGGTAGCTCTCCACTCCATATCACCGTTTTCCTCTCCGCCTGCACAGCGTTCAAAGCAAGCATATTCAGCCATGTTGACTTGCCGCTACCGTTGATTCCGCTCACGATTGTCACCTCTCCGAGGAGCAATCCCCTTAAACGCTCGTCTATCTCCTTGACACCTGTCGGGATCGACTCTATTTTCGAGTAGTCTATATCCTCAATGTCAGACATCCTCAACAGCTTCCTGCCCTTCTCCTTCGTTTCCTGCTGCACCTCCCTCTTTCTCTCCGCAGGTGTGTAGAAGTCCATTTTCCTGTGATGCTCGTACAGGTCCTTCCGGCTGTATGCGTCAGGCTCGTATTTCATCCTGAAATCCTTGAACGTGTACTGGGAACACGAGTTGTGGAAACACTTGAAACCAACAGCACCATTCGGCATCACGAACAAAGCGCTGTCGGGAGACTTGTGGTTGCTGTCAAAAGGGCACTCCTCCAGACGTATTCTTCTGACACCTCCGGAAAACGTCTCTCCGCTCACCCTTATCCCGTGCTTCGATATAAAGTCGTCAATGCTGAAACTTCCCGTGCTGCGATAGTCCGACGCATCGTGCCTCGGCAACGCGTCCGCCACTTTCCTGAAGAATGCGAGAGGTGTCGCCTTTATCTCATCCGGGACATTGAGTATATTGCTCTCCCGCTGAGGCCTGTCTTCTGTGCTCATGCCCTTCCTGCTTGACGTTCCATACAGCTTGCACACCCTCGCAGCATTGAAAGTCGCCTTATCAATCTCCACAACTTCATTGGAGAAGTACATGTCAAGCACCTGCAGAAAAGAGCTCATGACAGCTTTTACATCATCGCTGTTGGCCTCGTCCATACGGTACATCAGATGGTAACCATTGGCACTGTCGCAAACGACAGGATCCTCGAAGCCCTCGTCACGGAGATACGTGTACACACGTCTCGTCACTTTCAGCGACTCCGCCTTTTCCGCATCCGTTGAGTTAGTGTCGGCAGGTTTCCTCACGTCCACATCGATAAGACACCATATCCTCCTCTCTATGTCATTGTCACTCGTCGTAACAGATGATGCCAGCATCCTATCCCTCTGTTCCCTGGAATAGCATGCCTTTTTTATCCTGTTGACAGTAAAATACATGTTGCAGACCTTGTCATACTTGACAATCTCACTAATCATGGTGTCAACATCGGTGAAGTAACCGCTGTAGATATTCCTGCCCTTTATGGCCCTGACCTCCACAAGCTCATTACCGCCCTTAAATATGGCGTACCATCTCCTTACAGTTTCATCATTCATTTTTTCATACTTTTTTGAGCCTTTTTACAACCTGTGTGCATGTTTTTCACTATAGGTGGGTAATTATGTGTACGCATGCTGTTTCATGCGTCAGGTTCCGCATAGTCAAATGTTTTTCATGTAAACGTCCTCCCTGTCGGCTATGATGGAGTCTATCTCATCCTGCTTCAGCCATGTTATGTCAAAGCCTATCCATCCCCTCTCTGCCGCAATCCTCACACACTCGTCGTCCTCCAGCCCGTGTTTTGCCGCAGCCCTGATTTTTCGTACAATGCCATGAAAAGCCGTCTCGGAGTTCACGCCGCCTTTTCGCTTGCGAACAAGCATCCAGTCGTCAAGATGCTGTGGAACAAGACACAATGTGTCAAGCATAGCCTTACGGAAGTCGAAATCTTTCTTTTTTGCATTGTTTTTTTCTTTCTTATCAGCATTTTCATTTACATTATCATTGACATTATCAGTAGCATTTTCATTATCATTATCATTATCATTATCATTATCATTTATAAGGTTATCTTGGGTTATATCGGATAAGGGTGGGTTATCTTGGGTTATATCGGATAAGGGTGGGTTATCTTGGGTTATGTCACCATCCCCACTTCCTTTTCCCTTTTTGCCTTTACAATAGTACGGGTTCGGTGTACCTTTCTTGAAATTCGGATTACCACCCCTACGCCCGTTCTCGATGTCTCTTTCGATTTTAGACTGGTATTTGCGCTCGTCAATTATGAACTGGTTCTTGAAGAACTCAAACGCCATCCTGATATCGTCATCCACATCGACAGCCTCGCCGAGGTTGTACTGGAATATCGCGCGGAACAGCCTACCCAGCTGTTTGTCCGACAAAATGGAAATCGGTTTGTAGAATGATGAGTATATTATAAAACTCTCCTTTGGCATAAACACCTCCGTCCGTTATTTCCCGGCTTCCTGCTTCATGCGTTTCTCTACCCTGTGCACGATGGCGTACACTGTGCTGCGTGAGTAGATGCCGAACTTTTTCATCACGTTCTCAATTATCGCCACCCTGTCGCTCGCCTCATTGGCCGACAGTTTTTGGAAGTAGGCGTAAACAGCGTCCTCACGCTCAATCTTCCTTTTCTTGTAATCAGTCCTTAATGTTGTCATCTTTACTGTTTTTTTTGTTTTTACTTCTTTTCACCGGTTCCCTGCCAGCAAGCGAGAATATCACGCTCATACCGTCCTTGCGTCCGAGGTGGTGGCACTCAGGCCTCGACACATTGCCGCAATCCCTGCCGAAAACGCTTCTCTCGAAACAGCAACCGTCACACACGGACTCATCCGTCTCCACCTCAACAATATTGTATTTTCCATACTTGTATCTCATCTCACTATTGTTTATGACGTTTAGAACGGCAGATCGTCATTGTCTTCCTGCTCCTGCGGCACAACGGTTGTGCTTTTTGTCATGGCATCATCACCATCCTTCTCGCCAGCACTTTCGCCTTTCCTTGAGCTTGAGAGCAGGTCAACGTTCTCCGCAAGGATGTATGTCCTCCTGTTTACAACACCGTCCTTCTCCCATTGCTCGTTCCTTATTTTACCCTCGACACTGACGGTCGTTCCTTTCTTGACATACTGTCCGCAAATAATCGCAAGCGGACCCCAGCACTCGACATTGTGCCATGTGGTCAGCTCCTTACGCTCACCGTCCTTTTTCCAGTACTCTGACGTGGCCACAGTGAATGAGGCCTTTTTCTTTCCGTTCACATCCGCCAGCTCAGCATCCTTGCCGGCTCTTCCGATTAAAATCACCTTGTTCATTTCTCTTTTTTTAATGGTTTATTTTATTTTGATTGTTATTGATTCCTTTACGCTCGATTCCTTCTGATACTGTATGTACATCTCTGGGTGCTCGGATGCAAATGTCTTGCTGTCGAAAGACTTTCTCTTATATCCTTCCTTGTACGTTATCACCAGCTTGTCGGTATTGAGGCTCTTGACACCTTTATCCTTGAAAATTCCTACAAGCCCAGCACAAAGCTCCTGTTTCCGCTGTTCAGCCTCTTTTTTTTCGTTGTCAAGCCTGATAATCATTTTCTCGATGTCGTAGATTGTCTGAAGCCTCTCATCACTCAGAATGCCGATATTTGCGTTTCCCGTTCCATCATTCACTAACGCCATTGCAGCAGGCTGCGGGTCAACGAATTGCATACCCAATGCGGCAGCCTCCAGCAGAGCCTTGACCCTAACCTCGCTGACAGGATTGATTTCCACAACCTGATGCTCAAGATTCTTGTTTATCCACAAAACTTTGCTGCCTTTCGGTCTCCTTCCGTTCAGCATATTATAGAGGTGACAATACACACCCATCTGCCATTCCCAGTACGGAATGTCTTTCTTTGTCGATGTCTTGAAGTCCCATATTACCTCGTCTTTGTCGATTGCGTCTATTGGCGACGCGTACCGCTCACCGTCGGTAACAATGTACTCCGACTTCACAAACTCTATGTCCGAGTAATATTCCTTGAATACACCGAACACGTCACTGTGTCCCTCTATACCAGTATTGATGTACAGCTCCATCTCCTCGTGGAAGACTTTACCAAAATCGGCTCTCACAGCCAGCACCCTTTTAGGCACATTGGCGTACGGATCACCGAACACCAGTCGTTTGATGATTCCCGTTATGCCTGAAAGTTCCTTCTCTCCGAGCCAATACCTGTGCTCATCGTCAAGTATCACACCTGACTTCTTCAATTCAAATTCCATGTTGTTTACCATAATGATTTGTTTTCCATTTTTATGTGTTATAACTCAATTTCAATCTGCTCGTTGGGTAGTGGGATAGTAACACCGAAGAACTCCAGGGCGAACCTCCTGCACCTTTCCAGATATTCCTCAAACTCAACCGTTGTGAGTGTAGCTGTGGATTGCGCCACCTTGATGCTCTCGCCAGTATGCTTTGAGAAATGCTCCTGCCAGTTGCACTGTGTTTTCAGTATCTCGTGAACGTCCTCCTTCGTCATCCTCTCACCCCACTCGTCCTGTATGCAGTTTTTCAGGATTCCGACCACCACTCCATAGTAGTATCCGTTCTGCTCAAGACTCCTCTTCTTCCCGTCAACCACTACCTTAACCCTGCAGCCCTTGTTACGCTTTCTGGAGATTTCAGCGAGGAACTCAGCCCTCTCATCGGGTGAGATTACCAACCGTCCCTCGCTGTTTATACGTCCGTTTGCAACTATCTCCATTGTCGATTTTTTTTACCTGTTGTTTACTCAAAATCCTTTGCCTTTGCGTTGATTGCTGCCCTAAACCGTCTGTCGTCAGCAAGTTTCGGATAACTCATATACACCGACTTCAACTCCTCCATATCCTTGCACTCGCCAACTTTTGAGATTGCATCGTTGAGCATGCTCGTATTCTCGTCTATTTCCGACTGGGGCAGGTCCTCGCCACGGTAGATGTATAAGCCAAGACCGAACATAGCCAGGTTTTTTGTAAGACAACGCATGATGGCCGTGTTGATGTCAAACATCGTAGCGGCCTTAACTTTCTTTGTAACAACCTTTTCGCCATACTTCACTTCCACCTCATAATCGTGTGACTTCTGTGCACGGTTGCTGTTGTCCATCACCGGGAGCCACATCATCTTTGTCTCGCCCTCAATAGAGATACTTGTCTCGACCATGTAGCCGAGCGTCTCGTCATACAGAAACGGCTTGCCATCCCAATGTGTCACTTCGTATCTGATGTCGGCGTAAAGTTTGCTAACAATCTCCCATGCCGATGCCCAGCTCAGGTAAGTCAACTTTTCTTTTTTTTCCGTGAAATCGTTGCAGTTGATGGAACTCAATGTCTGGAATACGCCAGTCTTGAGTCCTTCCTGCTGTTCCTTTGTCTGAATTGCTGTTTCCATAACTTTTTTTTTTACGTTTTACAACTGCACCTTGACTTTACCACGAAGACTGATTCTCGGAATTGTGCCGTTCTTCACCATGTTACTGAACTTGCGTTTCGCAACGCTTCCTGTCATACCTCCACACACAGTGCCGTTCACGTCGTAGAAGTTGATGCTCTGGATTCTTGGATAATAAACTGTTGTCATAGCTTTTGTTTTTGTTTGTAATGTTGTTAACTGCAGCGGAAGAGGAGGGACTCGAACCCTCTAATGCCCGATGCTCCGTATTTTACACATGTGATGTTATACGTTCACCGTTTCTATCCCATTAGAACGCTATCTCTTCCGTTTTGCCACCTGCGACAGGTGGCTTGTCAAGATTCCTTTGACTGTATAGTAAAGAACGCTGCTTTTTACTGAAGCATAACAGTTTTGCCACCTCCTGCCCCCAAAAATTCATGAATAACATTTTGATTAATTTGCAGGAGGATTTACGCAACAGGCAGTCCAGATAACTATATTCCATTTAATGCGTTGTCATGCAGGAAATGTACGAAATCGCTGTTGAAGTGCTTATTATCGCACGCTGTATTGATGTCAGCCATCAACTTTCCAGCGTTTGGTATGTACGCCCATGCGGTAATTGGAGCTCCTCCGTAATCGGGACCAGTCCACGATGTCGTTGCGTACCAAAAATAGTCCTTGGAGGACTGAACGATTACCATAATTGCTTTTCCTGATTCGGGTTTTTCACTGACGGGATGCCATTCAAGATTCATGTTTACTGTTACCATAGCTTTATGTTTTATTGGTTGATAATTGTTTTTTTTTTACAACATTCTTTTTACGTGGTTCTCCATCTCAAGGATTTCCGCCACCGTCAGCCTGTATGATTCTACTCCGTCTTTGTCGAACACCTCAACGTCACAGATACGGATTCCCTCAAGGTCATATCCTCCGTCATAATATTCAATACCCATGTAGGTCTCGGTGTACTCAACCACCTTCCTCATTCTGACCGTAGCGGTTACGAAGACTGTCTTTCCCGTTACTGTCACGAACTCCATAACAGCATCCGTTGTGGCGTCGTAGCCGTAAGCGGCATCAAGCACGCTGTCTTTCAGCTCGTTGAATTCTTTTCTTGTCAAAGTTTCCATTGTTTCTGTATTTAATGGTTATATATATTCTTATGCGACAATCATATTGTACCATTCCCTGCAGCTGAACACACCTCCAGTGCGTCTCATCATCATGTCATAGCCTTTCATGTAAGGCTGTCCGTTGAATTTCCGTGAGAAATCGTCAATATTAACCCCATGACGTCTCAGCCACTTGTTGAACATTGTGGCGGCCTCGTACCACATTGGGCTATTCAGTTTCAACTCATTCCATGTCATGGCGGTGACCCTGATTCTGTTATTTTTCTTGCTTTCCATAGTCTTCTTTTTTTTGGTTGTTTTGACGTTTCGTGTTGTTTCTTTTGTTATATTTGCAATTGTTTATTGGTTTGTTTTTCGATTACAAAAATAAGAAAAAAAAGATTACAAAACAAGAAAAAAAAGAAAAAAAAGAAAATTATTTGTATATGATTGAAAATCAAAAAGATAAAAATCAAAAAAGATTAAGCCCAAGCCAAATAATTGATGAAATTTTATATTATACAGGACTTAATGCAACACAATTTGTCAAAAAAATAGGAGTAAATACAAATGCCATCAGCGATATTAAAAAAGGACAGGCAAAAAAAATAACCGACAATATGTCGAGAAAAATAAGAAAGATATTTCCGGAAATATCAGACGAATTTCTGAAAAATGGCATACCACCAATGCTCATTTCAGAGCAGTCAGGAGACATGCACCACAACCAGGCTGGCGGTGACATAATAGGCAACGGCGCGACCAAGAACGACAACACCGATCTGCAGAAGCTTCTGGACACTATCGCCATGCTATCCGAGACAAACAAGACACTATCCGAGACAAACAGGCAACAATCCGAACAGATTGCGAAACTCATTGACAAAATCACACAGCTATAGCCTTAATCAAACCAAAATATAACACACAATCAACTTTAAGTAACCAACAAAAATTAAATATAGTATTATGGATTCTGACAACGCAAATAAGCCAATGAAGCTCACAAAAGCGAAAACCAAGGAAATAAAAACCGAGAACGGGGAATACTCCTCCGACGTGATAAACCTGCTGAAACTGAGGCGGCTATACAACAAAATCAACAACAAGAAACGGTTTTACGAACTCACAGGCCTCACTCCATCGGCCATGAAGTACATCCTCGATGGAAACACAACACCCACCGCCAAAACCATATATCAAATAGCCAACTTCTTCAATATCCCAAGTGGATACCTATTTAACGACTACGAGAAATGGCACTCGGAAGAGACCTACAGGATTCTTGACGAGACTTACAAGCACTGCATGCGGATAGGCTCCGCCGTAATATTCTACAACGACAGCGACAACATCAGATAAATCAACGATTTATATTAATAAAAAAAAACGCAAGCCAAAAAGCTATGCGTTTTTTTATTTGTAAACCTTCGTATCTCGGAATTTGAAATCAAAAAAAAGACCAAACTGCTTTACAGCAGCATATTGTTGTAGGTCATCATATCTTCCAGAGTGAACGGAGCAACGTAGTATGCACCGACAGAACGCTCTGCATGCCCCATAGCCTGCTCGCAATAGTGGTCCGGCACTCTCTGACGTATCAGGTTTGTCTTGAACGAGTGCCTTGCCCAAGTCATGCTCACATTACCACTAATGCCGAGTTTACCACACACAGACGACATCACACGTGACACTCCCTTGGCATAGGAACCAACAGCATTAGTCGCCTGCCTGCCTTTGGTGCCATGAAGCAAGAAAGGAAACACAAGGCCATCCCTCAACTCCTCAGCAGCTATCCGGTCCATGATGTTTCTCAAATAGCCAGTGACAGGTATGCGTATCGGTGTACCGTTTCCTGTGTCAACAGTCTTCCGCCTTACGAATGTCAGCATCCTGCGCCCGCTGTTGAAATAACCGTCATCGTACCTCAGTATCGCCATGTCAGCAAGGTTAATGCCATTAGCAAGGTAGCTGAACAGGAACAGCGACACATACACCAGCTCGTCATCAGCACACTCATACCCATAAATTTTCCTCATATCCTCGACGGGCAGATACCAGTCTGTCCTCGCAGCACCGTTCACCATCCTCATCCTCCTCGTGTCGCTCGCTGACCGTCTGAACGGATACTGGGACTCCGATATTCGCTCGTCTCCGATTGCCATGTTGCAGACGGAACGCAGATGCCTTAGATAGATTCCCTGCGTTGTCCTTGAGATGCCGTCGGCCTCCATCCTCCTCTTGAATTCACTCGCCAGCTGAACACCAACGTCCGTAAGCTTCACATCCCCGAAATAATCAACAAGTTTACGCTTTACCGTCTCATACAAACGTGCTGTGTTGAACTTGCCATCTTTATTGGCAGACATTATCTTCTGGTCAAACACGCTACCGAGTGTGTCTCCAGTCTTCCCTGTGACCTTGTTCCTCAACGCCTTGAAGCAGAAATCCCCACTGTCAATCATACGCCTCGCCTGGGCATACACGTTGTCGAACACGGCCTCGCATTCCCTCTTCTGCCTGAACGGATCACCTTTGCCTGATTTAGCCACCCTGTCATATTCCGCCTCCGTCATCTTCAGTCCAACAACAATATAAGTCTGCCTGTAGTCGTGTGTTATCCGGACAGACACAGGGTATCTGCCGTCCTTTGACGGGTGCCTTGTGTCAAGTATCAGCGCAAAATATACGCCACAATACACACGTTCCGAAATTTTTTGTATCTTTGCCATGCCGTTTGCGTTTGTTTTATGCGGTTATTCCGGTGTAATAAATGCGGAATAAATTATCGTTGTAAAAAATGGACTGCAAAGATAACACAAAAACAGACACGACGGATATCGTGCTTTTTGACGTGCGGAAAATTCTATAAATAGAATTTCAAAACATTAAAAACGGCACATTAGTAACTCATAATCAGCGGGTCCTTGGTTCGAGCCCGAGTGGGACCACAATAAAAAAAACGCCTTTTGGCGTTTTTTTTGTGCTAATTTTTAACGCAATCCTTATACTGCTTCTGCAGGTTGGCTCGCTCCATATTTATCTTGTACAGCTGACTGTTCAACTGAGCCGTATCAATACTTCCCTGCTCATAACGGAGTTGCCATGCTTCCTCCGACTGTTCGTAATAGGTCATGATATCATTGTAATACTGGCATTTTTCTTTCTTACAAGAACTTAATCCGACAGTCATCAGAAAAGCAGCGATAAATATGATCAGTTTTTTCATTTTTTTCTTTCGTATTAATTGATGTTGCAAATGTACAAAAATTTCCCGAACCCCAATCCAACCATGCATTTTTTTGTGGAGACTATTTCAGAAAATAGCGATACCGCATGTTCTTGTAAAGAAAAAAAACTATTCTGGCTATAAACGTTGTAGCAATACAAATTTTTATTAATTTTGCATTTTTAAAAGGTAGAAAAAACAAAGCAGAAACCAAAATAATGAACCATAGGTATTTATGAAAAAAAATATACTATTTGTATTTATTCTGATTTCATGGATTTGTGTAGGATATGCCCAAAAGGTGGTCACCATTGAGGAATGCCAGCAATGGGCCGTCGCACAATCCTCCGCCAATGTTCAAAAAGAGCTGAATGACAAACTGCTCAAGGTAAAATTGGCCAACGCCGCATCGCACATTTATCCCAAATTGGAAATCAATGGAGAAGCGGCCTTCCATTCCGATGTGCCCCAAATCTACCCATACGTGAAAGGAGTTGACACCTTCGGACGCTTCCAAGCTTATATCGGACTGGACTTCGAACAAGTACTTTTCGAAGGCGGCAAGCTGTATTATGGCAGAAGATACGAGAAATTGGCCAACCAGGCTGAAATCTACAAGGTGGAAATATCCATCAATGAAATGAAGGAGCAGATTATCACTATCTATCTGAATCTGCTGATTTTAGACAAGCACCTGAACATTCTTGACAATGCCGAAAATCTGTTGCAGAAACAACTCAACCAGCTGAAGAGTCTTCAAGCCAACGGCATCATCCCCGCAAGCGCAGTCTCACAACTGGAGGTAGAAATCTTGAAAGTCGGTCAGAACAAAGGCGAACTGCAAGCCAAAAAGGAATCCCTCATTTCCTCTTTGTCGATTCTTACCGGACAAGACCTTTCACAAGCGGAATTTGCCGTTCCTAATGTTCCCTCCGTTGATATCAACTCGCCCTCAGACCGCTTGGAATATAAGATTTTTGACAACGGCATGCAGACATTGGAATTCCAACGCAAGATGCACTTGGCTAACAGCCTTCCTAAAATAACCATCTTCGCCACAGGAGGATATGGTCGCCCGTATAATAATTTCGACATTCTCAATCCTCATTACCGCTGGTATTATGCCGCCGGTGTACGTTTGAACATCCCCATCATCGACTGGGCCAAAACCTCTGGTGTGGCTAATGTCATGAATCTGCAGCGAGCCATTTTGGCCAGTCAGGAAAATGACTTCGCCAAGGGCAACAATATCGCTATCCAAGAAAAAAGATTTGAGATTCAGCGTATTGAAGACATGCTGAAATTGGATAAGCAAATCACCGAAAAGCAGAAGGAAATCACCAACGCCTTTTCCATCCAGCTGATGAACGGCACCATCACAGCTTATGATTACATCAAGCAGCAGAACGACGAGACACAATCACTCCTCAACCAAGAGGTACACTCCATTCAGCTGCTCAAAGCAAAGTATGAGCTGCTGGCGCTGACGGGAAGACTTTAATCAGGTTACAGGGGTCAGTGGTTAGGGGTCAGGAGTTAGAATTAACAATTAACAATTAACAATTAACAATTATAAATATTGATTTCAGAGTTCAATATTAACCTACCGAACCTTTCTAACCCATCTAACCTTTCAATCCTGTAATCCTGTAATCCAAAATCAACTGTCAGTTTTCAACTTCCTCGTAGATCAGTGTTTCGGTTTTGCAGGCATAGCCACACCATACACCGGTGACGTTTTCGCCTTTGATGTTGGAAAAGGTGGGTGTGGGATTGGTGAACGGATTCTGTCCCAATGCAGCGTTGTTACCTCCCGTACACCAAAACTGATAGCTGGCATAATCTATCAAACCATACTTTACATATACGGTATCTCCTGGACGATAAGTCATACGGAAGTATTCTTCTTTTTCTTCATCCGTCATTTCCGGCATCAAAAAAGAAGACGGATTAGCCCGCATCACTTCCACATTAAATTGCAAACCACTGAAAGTAGCGTCATCAAAGGCCACGGGCAAAGAAGTAACCCACAAACGGTCGTGCAAGTTTTTACCATGCACCTTCACATATATTTGGTAATAATTTGCTTCCATAGGATCATCCGTCAACAAAGCCCGTATGGTTTTCATGGTATCATTCAGCAATTCCATACTCTGGTCAAAACCTATGGAATCTAAATCAAAGGTATGCAAGATACTCGTCGTAGAGGTATAGGTTTGCCCTTTCCACTCTATTTTCAGGTCGTAGCTGGTATTCTCCTTGCCCCTGATATTGCCCATGTATGCAAACATATAAGGAGACTCGCTCGACGGCACAAACGACAATTGCTCACTTTCGCCATCAGAAGTGGTAAGAGTCACCACTGCATCCATCACCAAGACATTATTGACCACATAATTCAGGTCGATATGCTGGAAGAAAGGAATACTGCGGCTTAACATCACCATGGCTGGCTTCCCGTTTTCGATATATCCTTCCACCACCAGTTTGGACTGATAATCAGGCAAATCGACCTCGATTTCCGACTGGCAAGCCGAGAAGTTCAGGAGCAACAACGCATAAACCGATAATATCCAAAGTATCTTTCTCATCTACTTGATTTTAAAATTCCAGGTTATGGACGGCATGATAGGCACCAAACTCATCTGATAGGCCTTGGTATCCACCTCAAAAGTTCCTTGCGACACATCCACATTCGTATTTGTCTCATAGAAAATAAAGAATGGATTTTTTCTATTATAAAGATTATAGATAGAAAAATTCAGACTTGTTTCAAAATGCTTCCGTTTGGCAATCTGCCAATCCAATGAGATATCCAAACGATGATAAGGAGCCATGCGGTATTCATTGCGTCTGCTGTATTCCTGCACCATACTGCCGTTGAACAGATAGAATCCCAAGGGCACGGTCATGGCATTGCCGGTAGCATAAACCCATATTGCCGAGACAGTCAGTTTGTTGCGAAGAATCTCGTACGACAAATTGATGCTCACATCATGACGGCGATCGTATTTGGCATAGAAGGGCTCACCCTCGTTCAACTCGGCGAACCGACGCTTGGTATAGGACAAGGTATAACCGATGAAACCGGTAAAACGGCCTTTGCTTTTACGGAAAAAGAACTCCACACCAGTGGAATAGCCATCGCCGTAAGTGTACATTTGGTCGGGGTTCATCATCAGCGAGTTGAAAGACAAACCATCCTTGTATTCCGCCAGATTATACATTTTCTTATAATAGCCATCGACATAGGCCTCGAACATATTCTTGTAGAAATTCTGATAAACTCCCAAAGAAACCTGCACACAGGTCTGGGGTTTCAGCAATTCGGTGGAAGGCATCCACACATCTACGGGCAATGAGATTGTGGACATGGGAATCTGGTGCAAATACTGATAATTCAATGTGGCTGATGCCTTAATGGAGGTATATTTCGCCAGTTGGAAACGCATATTCAAACGAGGTTCCACCCTATTGTACTGCTTGATGATTTCTCCGGGCTTATACACCACGGAATCCACAATCATGTCGCGTTCATCCACGATATACCTTGTGAAAGCACCAATGTGCTCAAAATGAGAATACCGCAGACCGACATTCACTTTCAGCCACTTGGCAATATCCCATTCGTCTGAAGCATAAATACCTAATTCATGGGCGTAATAAGGCGCACTTTGAGGCAGCGAGAGGTTGGTTTGCTCCCCCGCTCTCACATCGTACTCATTGGGACGCATCAGATGGAAGATATAATGCACGCCAAAACGCATATTATGCTTTGGATTAGGAAGATAAGTCAACTCACTTTTCAATGCGCATTCCTCTACGGTGGACATCAATTTAAACTGATACACATCCATCGCCATCGTAGTGGAAAAATCGTAATGACTGAAGGTAAAGCTGGTGTTCAGGAATAGACGTGGCGAGATGATGTAATTCCAGCGGGCGCTTGCCATGGCGTTTGCCCAAATAAAATTGATTTGAGTCGCCCCTGATTTCGATTTATAGCCATAGCGGTCACGACCATAATAGGCACCAAAATACAGGCGATGTTTGTCATTGATGATAATGTTGAACTTCGCATTCAGGTCATAAAAATAGAATTTCACCCCTTTCAGCTGATGTTTTTTTGACAAGAAAGGCTGAATAAGCAAATCCACATACGTACGGCGACCAGAAAGAATAAACGAGCACTTGTCCTTTTTGATAGGACCTTGCAGTGTGAATTTGGAGAAAAGCAAGCCCACACTACCATCAAACTCATATTTTTTAAGGTTACCCTCTTTCTGTGTTACATCAATAATGGAAGACAGGCGCCCCCCGTAATAGGCCGGCATTCCTGACTTATAGACCTCCACATTACGTACCGCGTCAGCGTTAAAGACCGAGAAGAAACCAAACAGATGGCTGGCATTATAGATGGTTGCCTCATCGAGAAGCACCAGATTCTGGTCGGCGCCCCCACCACGCACATACAAGCCGCTATTACCCTCGCTGCCGGAGGAGAAACCTGGCATCAGTTGCACGGTTTTAATCACATCCGCCTCGCCCAGGAAAGCAGGCATTTTTTTGATGGTTTCTACCTTGAGATCCATCTTGCCGACATCCACGCTCGTCACATTATGATCTTCGCTTTGTCCCGTGACCACCACTTCATCGGTCATGATGGCTTCAGGCTCAAGGGCAAAGTTCATACTGGTATTGTGTTTCAATTCAAGCTTCTGTTCCACAGTCTTATAGCCCATAAAAGAGACCTTCAACAAATAGGTACCAGGGTAAACTGAGACAGAATAAAAACCCGCACGGTTGCTTACACAACCTTGCGGGTTAAGGGCTGAGTTTGTGTCTGTCAAAACGACATACACCCCCATCATCTGCTCACCACTGTTCGCATCAGTTATGACTCCTGAAAGGGTTATCTTCTGGGCAAAAACAAATTGCAACAGTACGCAGAAGAATGTCAGCAGAAAGGACCTTTTCAACTTACTCTCTTACCTTCAAAATGAATCCGGTACCGTGAACATTGCAAATTTCCACCTTAGGTTCAAAACCAGGCAGATATTTGTCATGACGGCCACCATTAGGATTCAGATGTTCTTTCTTAACTGGCTCTATATTAATATATGAACGTAATTTCGTCAAGAACACGTCCATACTACGACCTACAGAGTAATCCTCGTCACCCCATACTTCTTTCAAAATCACCTCACGAGGCAGCAGCTTGTTCTGATGCTCGCACAACAGCTTCAGCAATTCAGCCTCTTTGCGGGTCAGCGTACGAGTTTTCTTCGGATGAATCAACTGCATAGCGCTGTAGTTGAATTCAAAATCACCAAACTTGTAAATTTTCTCTTCATACAAAGGATTAGCTTCGTCTTTGAAACGACGGGTACGACGCAAGATGGCTTCAATACGAAGAGCCAATTCTTCAGTACTGAAAGGCTTGGTCAAATAATCGTCACAACCCAATTTGAAACCTTTGATACGATCTTCTTTGCCAGTCTTGGCTGTAAGGAAAATAACCGGAATGTCTGAATCCAGTTTTCTGATTTCCTGCAGGACAATGAAACCATCTTTATCCGGCATGAGGATGTCCAGAATACAAATGTCAAACAGGCCTCTGTTAAATGCTTTACAAGCGGAAGTACCATCGCTGTACTCTGCCACTTCATAACCAAGCATCTCAAAGTAATCTCTTAAAACATAGCGAAGATTCTGGCTATCTTCGACTAACATAATTTTACCTTTCTTCATGGCTTTTATACTTTAAATTTAATACATTTATATTTATATTCACTGTAATCAACTGACAATCAATTTATTATTAAAAAAACTGATGTCTTGCAAATATAAATAAAATAATTAAACATAGTTACATTTTTTTGAAAAAAAATGCACTATTTTAATCAACATACTGATTATAAGCAATTTACATCCCCAAAAAAGACTCCCAAACCTGTTTTGCGGTCATGTTCCACGAGAAATTTTCCTTACGTATCCATGCATTTTTTATCAGTTGCTGACGGAGGTTTTCATCTTGAATTTTGACCATGGCATCGGCAATGGAAGTCACATCGAAGGGATCAACCAAAAGAGCGGCATCACCGGCCACCTCGGGCATGGAAGTAACATTGGAAGTAATAACTGGCACCTTACACCTGAAAGCCTCTACAATAGGTATGCCGAAGCCTTCAAAATAAGATACATATACAGACGCATATGCGGCAGCAGTCAATTTGTGCAATTCCTCGGCATTCAAATGCCCCAGAAAAATCACATCATCCTTGAAAGTCATGCTCTCGTATGCCTGTTTGATTTCACCAGTCCACCATCGTTTTTCACCGACAATAAGCAACTTGATATCCTCAGAGCTTCGTTGGCGGAACAAATCGTAAGCTGGAAACAGTCGAGCCAGATTTTTGCGCGGATGCAGCGAGCCGACGAACATGAAATACGGTTTTCCTTGTGCATAGCGCTGACGCACCTCTGTTTTCTGGGAGTCCTCAATCGGAACAAAAATCTCATTGGCACCGTTATACACCACATCAATCTTGTCGGGATGGATATGGTAGCAGTCGCAAATATCTTTTTTGGAAAATTCCGATACTGTAATGATTTTCTGAGCCTTACGGGCATACAGCGGAAAATATTTCTTGTAATGCCATAAATCAATGGCTGGCATATCCTGAGGAAAATGCTCGAAACTCAAATCGTGGAAATGTGCCACGGAAGGCACATCAGTATGCAAGCATAGATAGCCATCGGGGGAATAGAACAAATCGGGTTTTATCCGCTTCAGCGCACGGGCCACAGAAAGCTCAAAATACCAGATGTAAAGGAATGGATGCCGTGCCTGCGGGAACAACACAACAGGCTTCACATTGGGAGCAAAGATATATTTCGGATCCGCTTTTCTGTCGAAAAAGAAATAAAACTCAACCTCAGGATGCGACAATACCATACGGCGCAATGTCTCAAACATCACCCACCCTATGCCTTCCAGTTTATCGGGCAGCAGCAACCGTGTATTAACCGCTATTTTCAGATTTAATATTTTTTGCAAAATTACAATTTTTTCTGGAATAAATACGTTTTTTTTCGTGGAGACGTGAAGACGTGAAGGCGTTAAGGCGTGGAGGCGTTAAGACGATAATTGCTATAACGCCTAACCGAATGCACGCAGTGCATGTCTTAACGTCTTAACGAAAACAATTGTCTCATTAACTAATTTACTAATTTGCCAATTATTTTGTATCTTTGCAGTTTCATTATTGAAAATAATAAATGATTGAAAAACAACATAAAGAACATTTTATAGCCAAGACCTTCGCAGGCTTGGAGGAGGTATTGTTGCAGGAATTAGAGGAGCTTGGCGCCCGCAACTGCCAACGGCACAGCCGTTCTGTCAGCTTTGAAGGCGACATAGCCCTGCTGTACAAAGCCAATTATTTTTGCCGCACCGCCCTGCGTATTCTCTGGGAAATGGACAATTTCACTTTCCGTGACAACAACCAGTTTTACGATGCCATCTACAAATTTCCAGCAGAAAAATATCTGTCCAAGGATGGTACTATGGCGGTCAGTGCCTCACTAACGGAAAGCGACTTTAAGACTCCCCTATTCCCATCAGTATTGGCCAAAGATGCCATCTGTGACCGCTTCCGCAGTCTCTATGACGAGCGTCCTTCCGTTGACAAAGAAGAACCGGATGTACAGTTCCATCTGCATATCTTTCGCAATACCTGCACTTTGTATTTGGACAGTTCCGGCGAATCGCTGCACAAGCGTGGCTACAAGGCCGCAGGACATCCCGCACAAATCAACGAAGTACTGGCAGCGGCCATGATCAAGCTCAGCGGCTGGCATGGCGAATGCGATTTCATCGACAACATGTGCGGTGGCGGCACCTTGCTGATAGAAGCCGCCATGCAGGCCCTGAACATTCCTGCCGGCTACTATAGACATCACTGGGGCTTTCATCAGTGGAAGATCTTCGACCGCCGGCTGTGGAACAAAATTACCGACAGTGCAGAGATAAAAGATAATGTCAACATTAACTTTTATGGTTACGACATTTCCGGAAGATACCTTGGCATGGCCAGAGCTAATGTGGAAGAAGCTGAATTGCAGGATTTTATCTTCCTTGAAAAGTCTGACATGGCATATACCCATCCCGAGCGGAAACCCGCTGTGGTGATGATTAATCCTCCTTACGGAGAGCGCCTGGAAGTGGAGAACATCAAAGAGTTGTACAAGAAAATCGGCGATACCTGGAAGCAGAATTTTGCCGGTTGCACAGCCTTTATCATCAGCTCGGACATGGAGGCACTCAAAAACATCGGCCTGCGTCCCTCCCGCCGCTTCACCCTGTATAACGGCCCGCTGGAATGCAGAATGCTAAGGTTTGATTTGTATGAAGGGAAGAAATCAGGGGACAGGAGACAGGTTACAGGGGACAGAAGTGAATTAAGAACTAAGAACTAAGAACTAAGAACAATTAAACAATTAAACAATTTTAACTCTTAATTCTTAGTTCTTAATTTAATTAGCACATTAGCACATTAACTAATTAGCACATTAAAAAATATGATCTGCAAAATCGTCAACAAATCGAATAACGCCACACCGGCATACGCCACTACACAGAGTGCCGGTATGGATCTGCGAGCCAATTTGGAGGCTCACATTATACTGAAGCCCATGGAACGCGCCATGATTCCGACAGGACTGTTCATTGAGTTACCCGTCGGTTATGAAGCCCAAGTAAGACCTCGTAGCGGTCTGGCCGCCAAACACGGCATCACCGTTTTGAATACTCCGGGCACCATTGACGCCGACTACCGTGGGGAAATCAAGGTTATCCTTGTCAATTTGTCCAACGATGCATTCGAAATACAGCACGGCGAACGCATCGCCCAGATGGTCATCGCCAAGCACGAAACCGTACAATGGGAAGAAGTGGAGACCTTATCCGAAACCGAACGCGGTGCCGGAGGTTTTGGCAGTAGCGGAGTGAAATAACAGGAGCCAGGAGACAGATTGCGGTGGAACTGCAGCCGCCGCATAGGGATACAGGATACAGGTTATAGGGGACAGCGTACAGAGGACAGATTGCGGTGGAACCGCAGCCGCCACATAGGGATACAGGATACAGGTTATAGGGGACAGCGTATAAAGGACAGATTGTGGTGGAACCACAGCCGCCACATAGGGATACAGGATACAGGTTATAGGGGACAGCGTACAGAGGACAGATTGCGGTGGAACCGCAGCCGCCGCATAGGGTTACGGCGTATAGGTTGCAAAATTCAGAATTCAAAATTCAAAATTCAAAAAAATTCAATAAAATAATGTGGTTTAAAAAATTCCTCCCATTACTATTGATATTATCTCTGCTGATGGCAATGCCTAATGTATCGGCACAGAAAAAGCAGAAAAAAAGCAAAGAAAAAGGCAAAACGACGGCCATCTCTGACGAGACCCGTAAGCAATCAGCCCTATTCGCCGATGCATTGCGCGAGTTTTATGCCGGCAATTATGAAACGGCTGAAAACACCTTCCGTCAAGTGCTAGCCAAAAACGAGAAAAATGATGCCGTCTATTACATGTTAGCCCGCATCCGCAAAGAAGGAAAGAACTATAGTGGCGCCGAATATTACCTGAAAGAAGCACTGAAACTGGACAAAACCAATGTCTGGTATAAAGTGGAGCTGGCAGAAGTATATGATTTGATGGAGGATTACAAAAACTCCACCAAATTATGGGAAGAAATATGCAAACTCAAGCCCGAAAACGAATATTACCTTTTCACCTTGTCTGAAGACTATATCAATCTGGAAGAATACACCAAGGTGATTGAAGTCTATAACAAACTCGAAGTTTTGGAAGGTTACAACGAGGAGATTACCAGTGCAAAAGTTGCTATCTGGCTGTATCTCAATGATGTCAAGAATGCTGTGGGCGAATACGACAAACTCATCAAAGAGTTTCCCTCCGAACCGCAATATTATGTGCTGGCTGGCAACATTTACCAGTCGAACAACATGCCTGACAAAGCCCTGGTTTATTATCAGAATGCACTAAAAATTGACCCAAACAATACCATGGCCAACATGGCAATGGCAGACTATTACATGGGACAAGGGGACGAAAAAGCCGCTTACAACGCACTGTTGAAATCCTTTGCCGACCAACACATTCCTATCGACAACAAAATGCCTTTCCTGAAGAAATACTTCACCAAAGCCGCGAAAAATCCTACTGAAGAGAGTGTTAGCCAAGCCATACAGCTATCACAGAGTATCTCGCAGGCTCATCCCGAACGTGTGGAAGGTTGGGCAACCATGGCCAGCCTTTGCCTGATTGAAAAGAAATACGACAAAGCCCGTGGCTATTTCGAACAAGCCCTTGCCATCGACCACTCCTCATACGCCTTGTGGGAGGATTATTTCTACTGCCTGTCACAACAAAAAGACAACAAAAGCATGATTGCCAAAGGGAAAGAAGTGTTGGACCTCTTCCCTACCAATGCAGCTATGCTATACAATATTGCCCATGCCTATTACGAAGAAAAAGAATACACCAAAGCGATAGAACTGTTACAGCAAGCCGCTGTTTATTCTTACGAAAGCAACCTCTTAGCTAATATTTATAATGTTTTAGGCGACTGCCACATAGCGTTAGGACACAAGGAGGAAGCTGTCAAAAACTGGAAAATTGCCCAGCAGAAAGGCATCAACACGGAGGAGAAAATCAAGAAAGTTGATAATTAATAGGGGTCAGTGGTCAGTGGTCAGTGGTCAGTGATTAGGGGTTAGTGATTAGAATTCAAAATTCAAGTAATCAGAACACATACTCACCAACACGAAGTCACTAACATGAAATAACCAACAGCGAAGCTCATCAACACGAAGTCATCAACACTTACTCAATATCAATTTGCTAATTTGCACATTAACTAATTAACTAATTAACTAATTAACTAATTCCATTAGCACATTTGCACATTTACTAATTTGCACATTTTTTGTATCTTTGCAATTTGAAAAAAAGCAAAACAATCAATATTAACCTTTTATAAACCAACATTTTAACATGAAAAAAATTTTATCCTTTGCACTGATGGTTACAGCTTTTATCTTCAGTAGTTGCCAAAACAAAAGCAATGACAATACAGAAGAAAGCAATGTCCCCGCTTCCGATGTATATTTCACCGAAGACATTTCTCCCGAAGGAGTGATGCAACTTTTTGAATATGTGAAAGAAAACGTGAAAGGTAATGTGGGTATCAAAGTGCATTTCGGTGAAGACGGCAACACCTATTTTGTGCCGGCCACCATGGTAGAACCCTTATGCAAGGCACTGGACGCCACACTGATCGAAACCAATGTTGCCTACAAAGGACGCCGTTCAGAAACTGATACTCATATTGAATTAGCCCATGACCACGGTTTCACCTTCGCTCCTATCGACATTCTGGATTCCGAAGGCGAACTGGAAGTTCCTATTGAAGGTGGCAAACAGTTCAAGACTGCCTATCTTGGCAAGAACATCGACAAATACGAAACCATTATTTATTTCACCCACTTCAAAGGTCATGGCCGTTCCGGTTTCGGTGGTTGTATCAAAAACGCCTCTATGGGCATGGCTACTCCCAGAGGCAAAAGAATCATGCATAGCAGCGATTTTCCTGAAGTTGTGGCTTCCAAATGCACGGGTTGTTCCGCCTGTTCATACGATTGTCCTGTGAATGCCATCACCATTACCGATAATGGACCTGTTATTGACCGTGAGAAATGTATCGGTTGTGGCAAATGTATCTCCACCTGTACATTTGACGCTATTCAGCCAGCCTCAGACTCATTGCAAACTGAGCGATTCTTGGAAGGTTTGGTAGAATATGCCAAAGCTGCTACCCAGAACCGCAACAATATCTATTTCAACGTGGTCATCAACTTGTCACCCACCTGCGACTGTGGCGGACATCCCGAAGCACCCTTCTGCGGCAATATCGGCATTTTGGCTTCTACCGACATCGTAGCCATCGAAGCTGCTGCCCATGACTTGGTAGATAAAGCCACCGACAGCGATGACGCTTTCCTGAAAGTAAATTCTGTCAGCGGTAAACATCAGATTGAATATGCTGAGAAATTAGGCATGGGTAACAAGAAATACAATTTAATCAACATTGACAAGAAATAAGATGGAAAACATCAAATGTCTTATCATCGGTTCTGGTCCTGCCGGCTATACCGCAGGCATTTATGCTTCCCGCGCGGGTTTGAAGCCTGTCATCATTGAAGGCATGCAACCCGGCGGCCAGCTGACCATCACCAGCGAAGTGGAAAACTTTCCAGGCTATCCCAAGGGACAGTCTGGTCCGAATATCATGGACGACATTCGCCAACAGAGTTTGAATGCCGGCAGTGACATCCGCCAAGGTATGGTCACAAGCGTTGACTTTTCAAAGAGACCTTTCCGCTGTGTAGTGGACGATGAGCATGAAATCATGGCCGAGACCGTCATCATTGCCACTGGAGCTACTGCCCGCTGGCTGGGTTTGGAAAGCGAAGAGCAATACCGTGGCTTCGGCGTGTCGGCCTGTGCCACCTGCGACGGCAACTTCTTCAGAGGACGCACCGTGGCTGTCATTGGCGGCGGTGATACAGCCCTCGAAGAAGCCATGTACCTGTCGAACCTCTGTGCAAAAGTATATCTCGTGCATCGCCGCGACGCCTTCCGTGCCTCACAGGCCATGCAGGACAAAGTGTTCAAGAAAGAAAATATTGATATTCAATGGAATAGCATTCCCGTAGAGGTATTAGGCGAGAAAAAAGGCTTCGTCAAGAGTGTCTCTGGACTTAAACTCGCTGATACCAAAGATAAAAGCGAAAGAGTGCTGCCTTTGGACGGCATCTTTGTTGCCATCGGCGTGACCCCTGTGACCGAGCTGTTCAAGGGTCAAATCGACCTGGATGCCCAAGGCTATATCATCACCGACAAAGGTGGCCGCACCAATGTGCCCGGCGTTTTTGCCGCCGGCGATGTGCAAGACCCCAACTACCGTCAAGCCATTACTGCCGCTGCCTCTGGTTGTATCGCAGCTGTTGAAGCAGAACGCTTTCTCAATCAAAACTAAATCATCTATGGCTAAGAACCAGAAACAAATAGAAGAACTCACCAACAAAGAATACGAATACGGCTTCGTCTCCGATATCGATGTGGAAGAATTTCCCAAAGGACTGAACGAAGACATTGTCCGTATGATTTCCAAAAGAAAAAACGAACCCGACTGGCTGTTAGAGTTCCGCCTCAAGGCCTTCCGCCACTGGCAAACCCTGAAGGAGCCCGATTGGGGACACCTTTCTTTCAAAAGACCTAATTATCAGGATATCATTTATTTAGCTATTCCAAAAAAGAAAAAAGAGCTGAATAGCATGGATGAAGTCGATCCTGAATTGGTCAAGACCTTCAACAAACTGGGCATTTCTTTGGAAGAGCAGAAGAAGCTGTCGGGTGTGGCTGTGGATGCTGTTATCGACTCGGTTTCTGTCAAGACTACTTTCTCGGAAACACTTGAAAAAGAAGGCATTCTGTTCTGTTCCTTCGGTGAAGCCATCCAGAAATATCCCGATTTAGTCAAGAAATACTTGGGCTCTGTGGTGCCTGCCACCGACAATTTTTATGCCGCTCTCAACTCAGCAGTCTTCAGCGAAGGCTCTTTCTGCTACATACCCAAGGGCGTGCGCTGCCCTATCGAGCTTTCCACATATTTCCGTATCAACGCAGCCAACACCGGCCAGTTTGAGCGCACCCTGCTCATTGCTGATGAAGGCGCTTACGTGAGCTACATGGAAGGTTGTACTGCTCCACAACGTGACGAAAACCAGTTACATGCCGCCGTGGTGGAACTGATTGCCCTGAAAGATGCGGAGATTAAATACTCTACTGTACAGAACTGGTACCCCGGCGACAAAAACGGCAACGGAGGTATCTATAACTTGGTGACCAAGAGAGGTTTGTGCGAGGAAAATGCCAAGATTTCATGGACACAGGTAGAAACCGGCTCTGCCATCACCTGGAAATATCCGGGCTGTGTGCTGCGCGGTGACAACTCAGTAGGCGAGTTTTACTCTGTGGCCGTCACCAACAACTACCAACAGGCCGACACAGGCACCAAGATGATACACATAGGCAAGAACACACGTAGTCTGGTCGTCTCCAAGGGCATTTCCGCCGGCAAAAGTCAGAACAGCTACCGCGGACTTGTTAAAGTGAACAAAAAGGCCGAAAACAGCCGCAACTTCTCGCAATGCGACTCGCTGCTGATGGGCGACCAATGCGGCGCACACACCTGGCCCTACATTGAATGCCACAACCAGTCGTCAGTAATGGAACACGAGGCCACCACCTCCAAAATCTCCGACGACCAGCTGTTTTATTGCCAGCAGCGAGGCATCGACAAAGAAAGTGCCATCAGCCTGATTATCAACGGTTATGCCAAAGACGTGCTCAAAAAGCTGCCCATGGAGTTTGCTGTAGAGGCTCAGAAACTGTTGAGTATCAGCCTGGAGGGAAGCATCGGATAGACGGTAATACGGGAAGACGAGGAGACGTGCACTACGTGCACTCGGGTAGACGGATAAACGGATAAACGACACATCGTCTCCCCGAACGAACAAAGTGAGCGACTTACCGAACGAACGCAGTGAGTGTCTCCTCGAGCGAGCGAGGCGAGCGACTTAACGAACAAGACAATTCAACAAATAAAAAAAATCTACAATGAAAAAAGTAATCCACACTGACAACGCACCCAAGGCTGTGGGTCCATACAGCCAGGCTATCGAAGCTAACGGAATGTTATTCATTTCCGGTCAGATTCCCGTTGATCCGGCCACAGGAAAAATGCCCGAAGGCATTGAGGCTCAGACCGAACAAGTGATGAAGAACATCGAAGCCATCCTGAAAGAAGCAGGTTACACTTTCGACAATGTTATCAAATCAACTTGCTTGTTGAGCGACATCGCCTATTTCAAACCCATGAACGAGGTTTATGCCAAATATTATACCGTGAATCCGCCGGCAAGAGCCGCTTTCGCTGTGAAAGACCTGCCCCTTGGCGCATTGGTAGAAATCGAGACTATCGCTGTTAAATAATTCAGGATTAGTTCTTTATAAATTTCATTTTCATTTCTGATGAACTATTTGACCGTCGAGAAACTGTCGAAGAGCATCGGAGAGAAAGAGTTATTCTCCGAGATTACCTTTGGCCTTGAGAAAGGCCAGAAGACGGCATTGATAGCCCGCAATGGCACTGGCAAAAGCACTTTGCTGAACATCATTGCGGGCTATGATGTACCCGACAATGGCCAAGTGGTCATCAGGAATGATATTACCGTGTCCTATCTGCCCCAGATGGACCGCTTTGCCGACAATTTTTCGGTTTTGGATGCCATTTTTGATGCGCAAACACCTACCATTCAAGCCATTAAAGAATACGAGGCCTGTATGGTGCTGGCAGAGACAGAGCACGAAAATGTTGAAGTGCAACAGCGCTTGCAAAAGGCCATCATGGAAATGGACCGCCTGCATGCCTGGGACTTCGAGGCCAAAGCCAAAGAAATATTGTCGCGTTTCGGCATACATGATATCTTCAAAAATATCAACGAATTGTCGGGAGGACAACGCAAGAAGGCAGCCTTAGCCAAAACCCTGATTGCCGACACCGACCTGCTGATCCTTGACGAACCCACCAACCACTTGGATGTGGAAATGATTGAATGGTTGGAGAACTATCTCAAGTCCGCCAATGTCACCCTGCTGATGGTGACCCACGACCGATATTTCCTCGACCAAGTGTGCAATGACATCATCGAGTTGGATCACGGGCAGTTGTATCATTACCGAGGCAAGTACGATTATTTTGTGGAGAAAAAGGCCGAACGCTTGGCCAATGCCGCTGCGGAAAACGAGAAATTGCGACAACTTTTCCGCAAGGAACTGGAATGGGTACACACCTCTCCACAAGCCCGTACCACCAAGGCCAGGGCCCGAATCAACGCCTTCGAGGAACTCAAAAAAGAAGTGAGCAAAGCCCCTGAGCAAAAGCAGGAAGGTTTCAAGGTCCGCACCGAACGATTGGGCAACAAAATATTGGAAATCAACAATTTGGACTTCGCTTATCCAGACAATGTTTTACTGGATGACTTCTCCTATATCTTCAAGAAAGGAGAAAAATGCGGTATTGTCGGCCCCAACGGCACCGGCAAAAGTACCTTCCTGAAATTGATTATGGGCGAGTTGCAAGCCGACGGAGGCAAAATCACCCCGGGCTTGACCATCCAGTTCGGTTATTTCTCGCAGGACGGTCTCCCCTACTCCGGCAACAAACGCATCATCGACTTAGTGAAAGAGCAGGCGGAGGTCATCCGCATGGACAACGGCAACTACATGGGAGCCTCACAGTTCCTGAATCACTTCGGCTTTAAGTATGAGCAGCAATACACTTATTATGAAGACCTTAGCGGCGGCGAAAAACGCAAACTGCACCTGCTCATCACCCTGTTGAAGAACCCCAACTTCCTTATTTTGGACGAGCCCACCAACGACTTCGACATCGACACGCTGAACTTGTTGGAGGACTTTTTGGAGAACTACACCGGCTGCATCCTGATGGTTTCGCACGACCGCTGGTTTATGAACAAGCTGGTGGATCACATTTTTGTATTTGAAGGCCACGGCAAGATCAAGGATTATTATGGCAACTACACCGAATACCGCTTGGAGCGTGATAAAGAACTGAGACTGCAGAAACGCATCGCCAAGATTAATGCGCCCGCTGTAACGGAAGAAAGCAAAAGCAAGCCCGCTCGCGCCAGCAATCCCAACAAGATGACTTTCAAGGAGCGCAAGGAATTCGAGACTTTGGAGGTGGAAATTGAACAGTTGGAGAAAGAGAAAGCCGAGCTCATTGAGAAGATGAACAGCGGTGCAGGCAGTTCACAGGAGCTCACCGACTGGAGCCGTCGCTACCAAGAAGTCGAGACCTCTCTGGATGAGAAGTCCATGCGGTGGCTGGAGCTGTCGGAGAAGGAGTAATTTTTCTCCAAATGTAGGGACGCGATTCATCGCGTTCGCTGTATAAAAAGATCTTGGGAAAATATGAATAATAACATATCCCTCCATACACTGACAAACTCCCACGGCCTGCGTGCGGAAATCACCAATTTCGGTGGACGTGTGGTGTCACTGTATGTGCCTGACAAGAACGGACAATTGCGAGATATAGTTCTTGGTTTTGACAACTTGGAGGATTACCGGCCCGAGAATCACCTCTCTGACTTCGGAGCCATTATTGGCCGCTATGCCAACCGTCTCTGTAACGGACAAATAACTATTGGTGGTCGCACATACCAGCTACCACAAAACGACGGTCTACACTGCCTCCATGGTGGCCCTGATGGTTGGCAGTATCGTCTGTTTACCGTTGAGGAAGTGAACGACAACCGCTTGGTACTGAGTCTGGTCAGCGAGGACGGCGACAACGGATTTCCGGGCAATGTATGCGCCCGCATCACCTACACGCTGACTGACGACAATGCACTGGACATTGAATATGAGGTGGTTACTGATGAACACACCGTCATTAACCTGACCAACCATAGCTACTTTAACCTCAATGGAGATGCCTCTACCGATATTCTCAACCACCTGCTAACCATCGATGCCGACCGCTATACCCCTATTGACGAGACCCTTATTCCGACAGGTGAATTGGCATCAGTAGTCGGTACACCTATGGATTTCAGGCATGCCAAGCATATTGGTTGCGACATCAACGCAGACTTCGAACAGCTACGTTACGGGCACGGCTACGACCACAATTGGGTGCTGAACACGAAGGGCGACGACACCCGTCCCTGTGCCCAACTGGAGAGTCCAGTAACAGGCATTATATTAGAAGTTTACACCACCGAGCCCGGCATGCAGGTCTATACCGGAAACTTCCTCAACGGCACTGTTGTCGGCAAAGGAGGTGTAAGCTACCAGCAACGCAGCGCCATCTGTATCGAAACGCAGAAATTCCCCGATTCTCCCAACCAGCACTGGCCAGAATCCAATGCATTTCTGCATCCAGGAGAGGTTTACCACAGCCACACGAAGTTCAAGTTTGGGAAATAAGAAAAGCCTTGCAATTGCAAGGCTTTTCACGTGGCGGGATCGAGAGTTGAACTCGAGACCTCCGGGTTATGAATCCGACGCTCTAACCAACTGAGCTACCCCGCCGTTTTTGAGAGTGCAAAAATACAACTTTTTTCGATACACTCAACAAACTACTTCAAATTTTTTATTAGAAGATTAAAACATTGAACATTAACAAATTAGTTAATTCGTTAATTAGCAAATTAAAGAAATTCAAAATTCAGACTTCAAAATTAAAGTTATCAGAATACATACTCATCAACACGAAGTCACCAACATGAAATAACAATTAGCACATTTGCTAATTAACCAATTTGCTAATTTATAAGTCTATCTCATACCATTCGGTTTTGCGCTTGGCATAGCGTTCCTTGGCCCTGGCAATGGATTCCTCATCATACCTGATTCGTCCGATTTTGCGAGTGAGACTACTGATTTGCCCAGCCCTTTTATTCAGATAGCCTGTAGGTTTGGCCGGATTGCGTTTCAAAGGCGCGGGGTAACAAGCAGTAATAAGGGCGGCTTCACGCAAAGTCAGTTTGTCAGCACTTTTATGAAAATAATGTTGGGCTGCGGCCTCTGCGCCATAAATGCCAGGTCCCATCTCTATCACGTTCAAATACACCTCCATGATTCTTTCCTTACTCCAGAATGTTTCTATCAGGAAAGTAAAATAGACTTCCCCACCCTTCCGTATCCAGGAATGGCCGTCCCAAAGGAACACATTTTTGGCGGTCTGTTGCGAAATGGTGCTGGCCCCGCGTTCACGCTTGCCCTGCTTTTTCTCATTGATAGCCTTCTGTACCGCGCCCCAATCAAAGCCATTGTGAGACAGAAAGTTATTATCTTCAGAAGCCACCGCACAATCCGCCATACAATGCGATATTTCCTCTATATCACGCCATTCTTTTTCTATGGGTAAATCATTTTTCACCTTGCGAATAATCATCAATGGGGTTACTGGAGGATTAATCCACCGATAGGCCATAGGCAACAAGATACTTAAAATCAGTAAAGCCAACAACACTTTGCCTAACATTATGAGTAAGCGTTTCAACGGACCGCCAGATCCGGCAGATTTCTTAGTTTTTTTCTTGGCCATATTCCTTCAAATTTGGAAGTGCAAAAATACAATAAATTCAAACATTCAACTTGTCCACAATAAAAAATCAAAATCAAAGTTATTATTTATATATTTGTAAATTATTTTATACCTATATTTTAATTCAACAAATTAAATAAATGAAAATTATGAAAAGAGAAAATCAGAACATCAACCTCATGACCGACTTCGCTTTCAAGCGGTTCTTCGGCACAGAACCCTACAAGAACAATCTCATCCACTTCCTCAACGCTGTCCTGCCACCGTATATCGGACCCGTGCAGGACCTGACCTATCTGCCCACGGAGCAGCTCGGGACAAGCGACACCAACAAACGGTTGGTCTTCGACGTGCTCTGCGCCAACCCGATAAACGACCACATCATCGTGGAGATGCAGAAGGCAAGCCAGGAGTTCTTCAAGGACAGGGTCATCGCCTACTCCTCGCGGCACATCAGCGAGTCGTTGGAAGTCGGCGACCGCAAGTACAGCTTTCCAAAGGTCATTACCATCGTGCTGGTGGATTTCGAGATTCCCGAGCTGAAAGGGTCGGACAAGTTTATCCAGCATATCATGCTAAAAGATGACGAAAACAAAATTTTTTCCGACAAAATGTCATTTCTTTTGATAGATTTGACTAAATTTGCAGCCGAAATAAGTTTCGAGCAGTTAAGGGAAGAAAGCCAGAAATGGTGCTATGTCATCAAGAACATGTGGAGAATGAAAGAGGGGGACATTCCCAAGGAAGAGACCATTTTCCGTGAGCTGTTCGAGAACTGCAAAATATCAAAACTGAACGCCATGGAAAAACAAGAGTATGAGAAAAGCGTATTGGAGTACGAGGACGTAAAAGACGCGATGGAATATCACCACAGGATTGGATTCGCCGAAGGTATGGAAAAAGGTATGGAAAAAGGGATGGAGAAAGGGATGGAGAAGGGACGAGAAGAGGGATTAAAGACATTGACACATACTGTGAAGAATTTACTTGCAATGGGACTGACCTTTGGGGAGATAGTAAAAATAACGGGATTGCCAGAAAAAGAGGTCAGACGTTTGTGCAACAACTAACAACTGCTAATTATCCATTGACATGGTGGATTTCGGAAAGAAATTCAAACAATGTATATTACATATTTACGGACATGCAGGAAGACAAGTATTTTTAATGTCACATTGAAAAAAATTGTATTTTTGCACTTGGAAAATTAGTATTAATTTAATCCTATATAGTATGAAACAACGATTCATGTCAGGCTTGCTGATTGCCGTTTTCTGCCTTTTCGCTTTCAGCATGGATGCCCAAAATTACAAAAAGGAAACCTACCAGAACGACCCGATGAACGTCATCCATTACACTTTGGACAACGGTCTGCAGGTCTTCATGTCCGTCAACAAGGATGAACCCCGTATCCAGACCCTCATTGCCGTGCGTGTGGGTAGCAAGAACGACCCCGCTGAATCCACCGGTCTATCACACTACCTCGAACACCTGATGTTCAAGGGTACCAGCAAATTCGGCACCCTCGACTGGGCCAAGGAGCAAGTGCAGTTGAAAGAAATCGAAAGACTATACGAAGTTTATAACCACACCACCGACCCTGCCAAACGCAAAGCCATCTATCATTTGATTGACTCCGTTTCTTACGAGGCTTCCAAGTATGCCATCCCCAACGAATACGACAAGCTGATGAACGTTATCGGTTCACAGGGAACCAACGCATTCACCTCCAACGACATGACCGTATATCAGGAGAACATACCCAGCAACGAATTGGAACGTTGGCTCATGATTGAGAGCGACCGCTTCTCAAACGCCGTATTCCGCTTGTTCCACACTGAGTTGGAGACCGTTTATGAAGAGAAAAACATGAACATGGCCAACGATAGCCGTACCGCCTACGAGAAAATGAACGAGGCACTTTTCCCGCATCATCCCTACGGTACACAGACAACAATAGGCACTGTCGAACACCTGAAAAACCCCTCACTGACCAACATCAACAAACACTACAAAACCTACTATGTACCTAACAACTACTGCATCGCCATGGCTGGCGACTTCGACCCAGAACAGGCTATCAAACTGATTGACAAATATTTTGGCAAACTCCAACCGCGCTTTATCCCCGACTTCACCTACGTAAAAGAAAATCCCATCCGTGAAGTTAAGGTAGTGGATGTTTATGGACTTGAAGCTGAGAACCTGCAAATCGGTTTCCGTATCGACGCCGGTACCGGCTCACGCGATGTGTTATTGGCTGAAATGGCCGACGCCGTGTTGATGAATGGTTCTTGCGGTATCATGGATGAGAACATCAATCAGAAGCAGCTGGCCCAATATGCCTCCTCTGGTGTAAGCGACTTGAACGATTACGCTTATTTCCGCCTTGCTGGCAGACCAAAAAAAGGACAGACCCTGGAACAACTGAAAGACCTCTTGCTGCAACAAATTGACATTTTGAAATCAGGCAACTGGGATGAAGACCTTTTGACCGCCGCCATCAACAACCGCAAACTCAGCCAAATGACCCAAGTAGAGAACAATAACAATCGCGCCATGGCGATGGCAATAGCCTACCTCGCCCACATGAGCTGGCAGGATGTGTTGAACGAGACCGACAACATGAGCCAAGTAACCAAGGAAGACGTGATTGACTTCGCACGCCGTACATTCAAAAACAACAATTATGTAGTGGTTTACAAACGTCAGGGCGAGCAACGCGACGTGCAAAAAGTAGAGAAACCCGAAATCACCCCAGTGGTCATCAACCGCGATGTGGAAAGCCAATTCATGAAAGACATCAAGAAAATCAATGTCAAACCTATCGAGCCCGTCTTCGTCGATTTCAACAAAGACATGAAGAAAGGCAAAGCCAACGGCAACGAGATTCTTTATGTTCAGAATACAGAAAACGGCCGCTTCCAGCTGTACTACCGCTACAACTACGGTTCCTTGTATGACAAAAAAGCCGGCATCACCAACCAGTTCCTCGACCAGTTGGAAAGCGAGAACAGAACCCTCAGCCAAATCAACCGCGAAATGTATGACCTTGCCTGCGATTATAGCATCAGTTTCGGCGACAAATACGCCCGTGTGAACATCTCCGGTTTGAGTGAGAACATGGAGAAAGCTATCGCCATTGTGGAAGACATCCTGAATCACCCCAAGATTTCTGAAGAATCCGTACAAAATTCCATTGCAAATGTGTTAAAATCACGCGAGGACAGCAAATCACGCCAAAACACCATCTTCCAAAGAATGCTGAGTTATGCTTCTTACGGCAAGGACAACATGCGCAAATATCTGGTAACTAATGATGAAGTAAAGAAACTCAAAGCACAGGATGTCATTAACCAGA
>JAEETJ010000067.1 GCA_016290295.1 Bacteroidales bacterium | reverse complement strand
TAGAGCCCATTGTGGCTGATGCAGTAGTCTCGATACCAGAACTGGCAAGCATGACAGCTCAGGGTGCCAGACAAGTATTTCGGCTAGCCAAGCATGGGGGCAAACTTGCATTAACCAAAGGATATGGAATATATATTACAGCAACCACTGATGAGGTATTCCTTACCAATATCCAGTTCGCATATTATGTGATGGGGATTCCTTATGTACAAACAATAGGTGGTTTTGTAATTGGTTCTGTGACAGAAATACTATCGTGGAATTTACCGCCCGACCTAACCACAAATCATTTTTATTTTGATTTCGGATTACAATCAGGCACTCTATTCGGTAAGGAAGTGAAAAAACTCTGGTATGATTATTAATAAAAAAACAATACAGAAATCATTGTTAAGAAGCTTTATATGTTCTACATGTTGTTTTGTAATTCTCTCATTAACAGCATGGGAACATTTTTTTGAAGAAATGTATTACATAATCACTATGTCATCAATAGCCGCAATTATTATTTGTTTGTTATCTCTTGCGGAATTGTCAGACAAGGAACGAAATCGGATGGAATTGGAACGTCAAGAAAAGGAAAATAAAACAACGGAACGGCAAGCAAATTTTTCTGAAGACATGGACTCGAAAGAAGTATAATTTCACTATCTTTGCCCCATGAAACCACTCCTCACATACCGCCCAAAATCACCCAGTCCCAATATTGGGGAATATCAATATCAAAAATGAGACTGGATTTTTCCGAGAGTTTATAGATCAATGCAGAATGTCGAACTTAAATGAAACAGAGATGAAAGAATACAAGAAAAGCATCATGGAATATGCGGACGTGCAGGATGCCTGTGTCGCTGCCATGGAAGACGGCTTCGCTGAAGGTGAGGCAAATACTAAAAGCGTGCAATGGCTGTTGAAATGCCGAAAAAAGGCATTCCGCTTTATATGATCTCTGATATTTCTGGTTTGTCCGAAAAGGAAATTCTGGCTTTGAATTAGGAATGCAAGTAAATATTGGGGATATTGTGAACCTGTGTAAGGAGAAGAGCCTAAAATCCCCCGAGTACCATCAGGAGGTGGGTTTCAGGGTGGTGATTTGGAGGTGGACAGACAATGAAGTCATCAAGCTGTCATCAAGTGGCTGAACCGAGCGACCCTGATTTGAGCGTCCAGCAGCAATGCATACTGCTTGACCTCGCAAGGTCGAGCTTCTACAACATGCCCGTCGGCGAGAACGACAAATTTTTTATCCGTCTGTGTAAAAAACTGGGGCTTTTTTTCGTATTTTTGCAACATGATGAAGAATATTAGAAATTTTTGCATTATTGCTCATATTGACCACGGTAAGAGTACTTTAGCTGATCGTTTGTTGCAGTTTACTGGTACCGTGAATGACAGAGATTTCCAGGATCAGGTGCTGGATGATATGGATTTGGAGCGTGAACGTGGCATCACCATCAAGAGCCATGCTATCCAGATGAACTACAAATATAAAGGAGAGGATTATGTCCTCAACCTGATTGACACTCCGGGGCATGTGGACTTTTCCTACGAAGTTTCCCGTTCCATCGCCGCTTGCGAAGGCGCTTTGTTACTGATAGACGCAACACAAGGCGTTCAGGCCCAGACGATTTCAAATCTGTATTTGGCCATAGATAACGATCTGGAGATTATTCCTGTGCTGAACAAGATGGATATGCCCGCTGCCATGCCCGACGAAGTGAAAGACCAGATTGTGGATTTGATTGGCTGTGATGCTTCCGATATTATTGAGGCCAGTGGCAAAACGGGTGCAGGTGTAGAGGAAATTCTGGCTGCCATTATCGAAAAGGTGCCGGCTCCGAAAGGTGATCCTAACGCACCCCTGCAGGCTTTGATCTTCGACTCCGTATTTAACTCATACAGAGGAATTATCGCTTATTTCAGAATCAAGAACGGTACCATCAAAACCAATGATTTTGTGAAGTTCATGGCCACTGGGAAAGAGTATTATGCCGATGAAATTGGGGTGCTCCGACTCGAACAGGAACCGAAAGCGGAATTGTCGGCAGGTGATGTGGGATACATCATTTCAGGTATCAAAACCTCGAAAGAGGTGAGGGTGGGTGACACTATCACGCATGTGGCAAGGCCTTGTACAGAGGCGGTGGCGGGTTTCCAGGAAGTGAAACCGATGCTCTTTGCCGGTATTTATCCTACTAATGCTGATGATTACGAGGAACTGCGTTCATCATTGGAAAAATTGCAGCTGAACGATGCCTCATTGACCTTTGTGCCTGAATCTTCTGCTGCTTTGGGCTTTGGCTTCCGCTGCGGTTTCTTGGGCTTGCTGCACATGGAAATTGTGCAGGAACGCCTTGACAGAGAGTTCGATATGGATGTGATTGCTACAGTGCCTAACGTGTCGTATAAGGTGTTTACCACCAAGCGTGAGGTGTTGGAGGTGCATAACCCATCGGGAATGCCTGCCCCCAATGCCATCGACCATGTGGAGGAACCTTATATTCTGGCGCAAATCATTACCAAAGCCGAGTTTATCGGTCCGGTCATGAAGCTCTGCCTCGATAAGCGTGGTACCTTGATTAATCAGACTTATATCTCTACCGACCGTATAGAATTGTCATTTTACCTGCCTTTGGGTGAGATTATCTTCGATTTTTATGACAAGCTGAAGAGTATTTCCAAGGGTTATGCTTCTTTCGACTATCATATCTCGGATTACAAGCCGGCTCAGCTGGTGAAATTGGACATTCTCCTTAATGGCGACTCTGTGGATGCTTTGTCATCGTTGATTCATGCCGACAATGCCTACGCTTTTGGTCGTCGTATCTGCGAGAAGCTGAAGGAATTGATTCCGCGGCAGCAGTTCGACATTGCCATTCAGGCTGCTATCGGTACCAAAATTATTGCCCGTGAAACGGTGAAGGCAGTGCGTAAGGATGTGACCGCCAAGTGTTATGGTGGTGATATCACCCGTAAGCGTAAACTGTTGGAGAAGCAGAAGCAGGGTAAGAAGCGTATGCGCCAGATCGGCAACGTTCAGGTGCCCCAATCCGCCTTCCTTGCCGTGCTGAAATTAGATTAGTTTTTATTGACCATTTATCATTGATAAAATTCTGGAAAAATCAAACATTATTCAAAAAAAATCTGTAGCTTTGCAAATTAATTTTAATTATCATTAATAATGAGCGGAGAAAAATTATTCAATGAATTTCCACCTATCACCACGGAACAGTGGGAAGAGGTGATTATCAAAGACTTAAAAGGTGCTGACTACCAAAAGAAACTGATTTGGAAGACCGATGAGGGCTTCAATGTACGTCCTTATTACCGTGCCGAAGATCTGGCCAATTTGGACTATTTGGACACTATGCCAGCCCAATTCCCCTATACTCGTGGAACAAAAAAAGATAACAATAATTGGCAAATCGTTCAAGAGGTGAACGAGAGTGATGTGGCCAAAGCCAACACTATTGCCCTCGACGCCCTCAAACGTGGTGCCAATACCATCGCTTTCAATGTTAAAAATGTAAAGGATGCCAACGATTTGGCCGCTTTGCTGAAAGGTATTGATTGCACCAAGACGGGTTTGCAGTTCGATCATGCCCAGAACTATGTGGATTTTATGACTTTATTTGTCAATTATCTGAACGATAATAAGATAGATAAAGAAGCTGTGGCAGGTAGTATCAATTTTGATCCTATCACTTATTACCTGAGACGTACCAAATTCTATCGTTCCCAGGAAGCTGATATGGCTGAATTGCTGAAACTGCATGAGTTAGCAGCAGACATGAAGAACTTCAAACTGGTGAATGTCAATGGTATAGCTATTCACAATGCGGGTTCTACCATTGTGCAGGAACTGGCATACTCCTTGGGTATCGCTAATGAATACATCGCTTATGCTACAGAACATGGCATTCCAGTGGGCAAAGCCTGCAAGAAAATCCAACTGACCTTGTCGGTGGGCTCCAACTATTTCTTCGAAATCGCCAAATTGCGTGCTGCCCGTCTGTTGTGGGCTACCATGGTGGAACAGTACCAGCCGACTTGCGATTGTGGTTATAAACTGCAAATCAACACGGTAGGTTCCACTTGGAACAAGACGCTGTATGACCCCTATGTCAATATGCTGCGTAATACTACCGAAGGTATGGCTGCCGCTTTGGGTGGTGCCGATGCCATTTCGTTGCAGCCTTTCGATGTGGCTTACAAGGAAGACGATGACTTTTCACGCCGTATCAGCCGTAATGTGCAGGTGATTCTGAAAGAAGAGTCATACTTCAACAAGGTGGTTGATCCTGCTGCTGGTTCCTATTATATTGAAAATCTGACTGATGGCATCGCTGAGAACGCTTGGAAACTCTTCCAGCATGTGGAAGCTGAAGGTGGCATGATCCAGTTGATTGGTACTGGTGAAGTCAAACGCGAGATTGAGGCTAGCTGCCAGAAGCGTGATATGAACATCGCTACCCGCAGACTCGTTTTCTTGGGCACCAACCAGTATCCGAATGTCAATGAGAAAATGCTCGATAAGATTGAGCGTCTGCAGAATGACGACAGCATAGGCTTGCGTACATACCGTGGAGCTACGGCCTTTGAAGAACTGCGTCTGGAGACCGAGCGTTATGCTAAAGACCATCATCGTCCGAAAGTGTTCTTGCTGAAAGTGGGTAACCTGGCTATGCGTCAGGCACGTGCTGGCTTTATCACCAATTTCTTCGGCTGTGCTGGCTACGAGATTGCTGAAACCGCTGGCTACAAGACTGTTGAAGATGGCGTGAAGGCCGCTGAAGAACAGAAAGCCGACCTGGTGGTCATCTGTAGTTCTGATGAAGAATATGCCACTTTGGGCGTGGAAATCGCTGCTCAACTCAAGAACAAGCTGCCGCAGACTCCTGTGCTGATTGCCGGTAACCCGACCGAGGCCATCGAAGCCCTGAATGCCGCTGGCGTATGCGATTATATCCATGTGAAAGTGAATGTTCTCGATACTTTGAGAAGATATAACCAACAATTATTGAAATAAACAGTGAAAAAATATTCTTTCGTTAGACTGCTGTTCTTTTTATTGGCAGTTCTGACAATTTCATGCCTTTCACCCTCTTCTCGGCAGGGTGTAAAGGCTTCTTTTTTTGACTATACCGATTGCTACGGAAATCGTGTGCAACTGGATTCCGTGCCGGCACGTATCATTTCCTTGTCACCAGCCATTACCGAAATGGTGTTTATGCTGGACGAGGGCGATAAACTGGTGGGCATCTCCGATTTCTGCCATTATCCTGAAGCAACGGATACCATGAACAGAGTAGGGGGAATGCAAAATATTAATGTGGAATCTTTGATGGCACTCAACCCGGACGTGGTGCTCATAGGCTCTATCGTCACCAAACAGGATATGGAGAAAATGGAACGTGCGGGATTGAAGGTAGTAGTGATTCGGGAAGAGAGTAAATTGGAAGGTTTATGTGATGCTTTAGCAGTTGTTGGTAAATTATTGGATAAGAACAATTTGGCATCTGAACAAATTGGCCAGATTCATGCTCGCCTTGATTCAGTGAAACAGCATATTGATACATCTATCACACCGAAAAAGGTGTATTATGTGGTGGGCTTTGGAGAACAAGGTGATTTTACGGCTCCGCAAAATTCTCATATTCATGAGATTATCACCGCTGCTGGTGGGGAGAATATCGGTAAGGATTTAACCTCCTGGAGCATCAGCCGTGAGTTCCTGTTTGAGGCCGACCCCGACATTATTCTGATTCGTAAGGAGGACTTGGATGTATATCGCAAAACCAAACCCTATACCTCTTTGCGTGCGGTAAAAGAGGGGCACATTTATCCCATCGAAAGTGGTTGGATTGACATTGTCTCCCCTCGTAATATTTTAGCTATTCAGTACATTAATAATTTGTTGAAATAGAAAATGTTAGAATTCTTCTCCAAACATCTTGAAAATGCGGTGAATGAGATTGCCAAGCTGCCGGGCATAGGCAAGCGTACAGCTTTGCGTCTGACTTTGCATCTGGTTAAGGCGGACAAGATGGAGGTGAGTGCGCTGACATCCGCTATCGACAATCTGAAAGAGCATTTGTGCTACTGCAAGAATTGTTTTAACCTGTCGGATAAGGAGATATGCGATATCTGCGAGAACCCCAAACGTGATCATGCCACGATATGTGTGGTGCAGGATATCCGCGATGTGATTGCCATTGAGAACACTAATCAATATGCGGGTGTGTATCATGTGTTGGGAGGGGTGATTTCGCCTATGGATGGCATTGGCATCAACCAACTGCGACTGCAGGAACTGTTCGACCGCATAGAGCAGGGCGGAGTGAGGGAAGTGGTGTTGGCATTACCCGCTACCGTGGAAGGAGATACGACTAACTTTTTCATTTACAAGAATATAAAAGATAAAGTTTCGGAAATTACCACGATTGCCCGAGGTGTGGGTATCGGGGAGGAATTGGAATATGCTGACGAAGTAACGTTGGGACGCTCTTTGATGGGCCGTACACGTTTTGAATCAGTATATGTGAAAAGATAAAATAAATAATTGATTATGAAATATTTGGAACTTTTTTTTGAGGTTCTGAAAAGTTCGCTTACCCTGACTTGTCTGGTGATGATTATGATGTTGCTGATAGAATTCATCAACGTCGGTTCTGCGGGCAAGTGGATGGCCAAACTGCAGCATCGTCCTTTTATGCAGATTGTTATGGCGATTTTGCTGGGTTTGATACCGGGTTGTATTGGAGGTTTCGCCATTGTGTCGCTGTTTACACATAACTTGCTGTGTTTCGGTGCTTTAGTGGCAGGAATGATTGCCACTTTTGGTGATGAGGCCTTTGTGTTGATGGCCTACAGTCCCAAGTGGACCCTGATACTTTCCGCGGCATTGTTGGGAATCGCCCTTGTCGCTGGCTGCTTGACTCAGCTGGTTTTCAGGAAAAGAAAGTTTGTGCTGGAGTCGCATAGCTTTGAGGTGCATGAGGAACACGAGGGTGAGCACGGACATGAACATGCTAAGGCGAATCTTTCCTTCAAGAATCTGAAAAGTATGTCTTTCCCACGGGCATTGCTCGTTTTCGGACTGATACTCTATATTGTGGCTATTTTAACTGGCTCGTTGGCGCATCAGCACGGGGGCTTGCCTGGAATGGAACCTCATACCGCTGGCGTTGAACATACACATGATCTTGAGTGTCAGGAACATCACCATGCAGGAGACTGTTGTGAAGCCCATGCTTCCGCACTTGCTGAATCTGAGTATTCTGAACATCTTGGAGATTCCCATGTACATCACGGGCATCATGAAGAAGCCCATGGCGAACATCATCATGGCCACCATAACGATCCGGATGCATGGGAGAACATTTTCTTCCTGGTGCTTGCCTGTATCACCTTGGTGGTGGTGGCATTGTCATCGGAGCACTTCCTGCAGTCTCACCTATGGGAGCATGTCATCAAACACCATTTCCTGTCGGTGTTCTTGTGGACATTCGGTGTGCTGCTTTGCTTGAAAATACTGTATCTCTTTGTGGATGTGGACAGTCTGATAGGGCAGAGCCATTGGGCTTTGTGGGGACTGATGCTCTTGGCGGTGCTCATCGGCTTTATTCCTGAATCGGGACCGCACTTGATTTTTGTGGTGATGTTCATGAATGGCACCATCCCCTTCAGTATATTGTTGGTCAGCTCCATTGTCCAGGACGGCCACGGTGCTTTGCCCTTGCTGGCCCAATCCCGCAAGAATTTCCTCCTGATGAAAGCCCTCAACATGCTTGTGGGCCTCATCGTCGGTGTGATATGTCTATTACTGTATTCATAAGAAGCTATCTCTTGTACCGTATGAAAAAATATATACACTCATTGTTTGCATTGCTCTTGCTTGTCGTCTTGTGTTCATGGAACGGTGATGACAAGTTGAAAGATATTGTGAAATACATGAACTCCATGTGTCCGTATCAATTTAGTAAAGAAATGTCGATGGAAAGTATCACATATTCCAAAGACAATGTTACAATGACTTATGTAATATATGGAAGTTATTACAATTTTGATGCGATTCGAGCCAACGATGAGGCATTTCACAATAATTTCCTCATCATGTTATCCAATAATACAAATTCGACGATTCAAACATTTATTGAGTCGTTACTGGATGCACAGGCTGATTTGACTATAGTTTTAAAGAACAAAAAGGGGGAAAAGTACTCCATGCATTTCGTGGCCGAAGATTTGAAAAATATCATGGGAAATCCCGACAAGGATTTGAATGTTTTTCTGCAATCGATGATTGCCAATACCAAGCTTAATTTGCCCGTGAAGATTGAAGAAGGAATAACTTTGACGGACATTTTTTTGGAGAATGGTTATTGCATTTACGTTTATACCTGTGATGAATCAATCATCAAAATTGACATACTACAAGCGAATGATGCCGCACTTAAAACAATAATGAAGAGAGAGTTGTATGAAAAGCCCGATCTTGTGATGAAAAATATATGCGAAATGCTGAAATCTACCAATAATGGGTTAGAATATAGATATGTGGGGGGCTACAAGCGGTAAATCATATACATGCCGTATAGAAGCGGATGAATTACTTTTACCGCCAGAATCGGATAATGATGGTTGCAAAACTTATGTAGAGGGAACAATGTCTGTTTGTGTTCCACAA
>JAEETJ010000001.1 GCA_016290295.1 Bacteroidales bacterium | reverse complement strand
CCCCATACGTCAGTATGGGGTGGGTGAACAATCTCTGTCATCGTCAAGCCTCGAAGAGGCGACACTATCAATAGAAACTGTATATGAAAAACAACGAGCAACTCCTCAAAGACCTCCTCCAGCAGTTTATCGACAAGTCGGGCAGGCAGCGGCTATACGACGAGCGTAGGGTATTGTCGTTGTGGGCTGAGGTAGTGGAGCCTGTGATAGCCCAGAGTACCCAGTGCAAGGACATCAAGAACGGGGTGTTGACGGTGAAGGTAACCAACGCCGCTTTGCGTTTCGAGCTGTTGGCCAGCAAAAGCGAAATTATCGAACAACTCAACAAGCACCTCGGTGTGGAGGTAGTGAAGGATGTGATTTTCAGGTAGCTAATGTGAAAAGATGGATATATGTTGAGTGGAAAAAATGGATTATGAAATTCAAATTTAACATAAAAGAGCGTTGGCAGCGTTTCAAGGCATGGAGGGAACAGCCTTCTCAACTGGCTCCGTTGTCGGATGAGTCGCACGAGTGTGAATGTTGCCACACAAGTTTTCAAGGCAATTATTGTCCCCGTTGTGGACAATCGTGGCGTATAGGAAGATATTCTTTTAAAACTGCCACTTTGGGTTTCTTGGATGTGTGGGGATTGGGCAACCGTGGCATGTTCCGCACTATTCGCGACCTTATCTTGCGTCCCGGTTACATGATTCGCGACTATCTCAAGGGCATGCAGACAGCCTATTTCCCTCCTTTTAAGATGTTTTTTGTGTTGGCGGTGTTTTCCATTCTTGTGATGCATGGCTTCAATATAAAAATGGAGACCTATGCGGAGGACGAGAGTATGGAATCTGTTGAGCGGTCTTTGAAATATAAGCCAGATAAGGATGAAACCATAATTGATCATACTTCATTGGAAACGGATAAAACGGAAAATTCTCCCTTCAGTGTTGAGCAAAAAGATAGGGTGAAAGATATTTATACGGACTTACTTGTTTATTTAGTTCGTTTTTCAGTGCGTTTTCCCAGCATTTTTTCTTTGCTCGTATTGATGCTCTTTTCAGGCGTCCTTTATCTGTTTTTTCGACATTGTCCGAACATTCCAGACCTTCGTTATTCCGAATTTTTTGTTTCGCTGGTATATGCCAACAACATGTGCAGTATTTATTGCATTATATTGGGCTTTTTCTGTTTGACAACACTGGCTTTATTAAGCATATTGCTCGTGCTTATTCCGCTCAAACAATTGTCGGGATACTCATGGGTGCGTACCATTTTGAAAACCAGTGTGGCTTTTGTATTGTCATTGGTGCTGTTCTTGACCATCTTTTTCATAGTATTTTTCTTGATAATGGGATATGTGGCGGTGATGTACTGATGACAGAGAGCACAATGGTATAAAGATAATTCCATAAGCAGCCTCGAAGAGGCAACATCTCAATAACCCCATACGTCAGTATGGGGTGGGTGAACAATCTCTGTCATCGTCAAGCCTCGAAGAGGCGACACTATCAATAGAAACTGTATATGAAAAACAACGAGCAACTCCTCAAAGACCTCCTCCAGCAGTTCATCGATAAGTCGGGCAGACAGCGGCTTTACGATGAGCGGCGGGTGTTGTCGCTGTGGGCTGAGGTGGTGGAGCCTGTAGTTGCCCAGAGTACTCAATGCAAGGACATCAAGAACGGGGTACTGAAAGTGAAGGTCACCAACGCCGCCCTCAGATTTGAGCTGTTAGCCCGCAAAAGTGAAATCATCCGCAGCCTCAACGACCGCCTCGGTGTAGAGGTGGTGAAGGATGTGATTTTCAGATAAAAATAATCAGGATAATTTCCAAGATTATTAACCACCATATTTGAAAACCAACAATAATAACATTTATCTCATCGTTATTGTTATGGTTGTTCAAGTTCCCTCTTATGAAAAAATTATGGCAGTTCCTTCAAAAGTATAGTGACAAGAATTGGTATTACATCATCCCTGTCCTGAACATCATTCTCATCGCCATCTCAATTTGGCTTAACATCACCTACAACGGTGGCTTTTGCGTCTTTGTTCCGTGGGCGATGGCGGTGCAAATCGTGTGTTTCATTAATATGGTCACTTTTACGTGGTTGGAACAGACTCCTCTTTGGCGGCTCAATGCCTTTCTTTGCGGCATTAGCACGGGGGTGTTCTTCTATTGGGTGATTTTCTCCGAAGGGTGGGTCATATTTTTCCCCGTATCCATTTTGTTCATTTTCTTACTGGTCTGGCGGAATGTGAAGCATCCTGTTCGGAAGCAGTCAAAGCCGTGGTATTTTGCGGGAATCGCCGTATGCGTGGTTTTCGCTATAGTGTCGGCAATCCTATTCTCTTCTGCGGCCAAAAATGTTCAAAAAGGGGAATACGACACCAGGAACCCGATGACCGAGCGTATTCTGGGAATGCATTTCCGTTACCATACCCGTATCTGCGTTGTTGACGGCTGGCGACCGCCGTTGCATGATCCCGCCATGGTGATGGGAATGCGGCTCACGGGCGACAAAGACCCATTGGCAGGAATGACCTTGGAAACCCGTCTCCAGCTTTATCACGAGGTCTATCCGTCGCTTCCTGTGAAAAACCATTGCGCCTGCTCAAAGGAGTCGAAACAATACGGCTATTTCGATGACTATCTATGGAAGGCTTTGGATTTTAAACCGATGAAAGTGATGAAAAGTGTGCCTGTTTGGAGATGGTGTGGGATGCCGGTTGAAGAAAACAATGAGATATTGAAAGCCGCAGCGTTGCCATTTTCTTTCATAAGCACCGAACTAGACCAGATTGTTGTTAATCTGGAGGATGGCTCCGACACTCTTACTTCAGGGAGTGCAGGTTCTTATTTCGATGAAGTGGCGCTTGTGGAGTTCGATGGACAGCCGATGTATCGGCTTACATCCACTTACTTAGACCGCGATAACATAATCTATTGTGTACATTTCGTTTTGCCCAACGGCATCCAATTCATCACGGAGTCATTTGATATCCATGGAAGTTATTGGCTCGCATCGGAGTCTATCAATCTTATGGATTCCGTGGAAATTTTCTATCCAGAGAGAGATGTCAAGGATACGGTGAAGATATATAGGATAGAGTCGCAGTAGAAAAGTATGCCCAGAAATGTATTCCACAAAGCATTGCTCAATCAGAAATATTATGTATCTTTGCGATATAATTATGATTCGATTCGAAAACAATGGACACATATCGTTTCAGAAAAACTATACATCGGCTGCCTGGCAAGGTGATTCACCATGTGCCCATGCCTGAGCCACAAGTGGTGGAAGGCCATCAGTCGAGGGCACAGATTGGCGAAATCTGCCGCCAGTGCGGTTATAAGCAGGTGCTGTTAGTGACCGATCAGACTCTCTATAAACTCGGTTATGACCAGGCAATTATGCAATCTCTTGATGCCGCTGGGGTGTCTTGCACCTTGTTCGCAGACATCAACTCCGAACCAACTATAGATTGGATAGATGCAGGACGAGAGGCGGCTATGGCTTCTCATGCCGAGTGCGTGATTGCCTTGGGCGGTGGCTCGGTGCTTGATACCTGCAAAATGATTGCCGCTGGCGTACAGATGCCCAATATAAGAACAAAATCCCTGCTACTCAAGTTTTTGGTGGTGCCAGGGAAATCCCTGCCGATGATTACCGTGCCTTCTACGGCAGGCACCGGTGCAGAGATGACCGTGGGTGCGGTCGTGACCAATGCACGGGGCACGAAAGGTTCTACCGTGATTGTCGGTCTGGATATTTCTCACGTCATCCTCGATAGTGAGCTCACGATTCATGCCCCACAATTGGTAACTGCCGCTTGCGGTATGGATGCCCTCAGCCACGTGGTGGAGGGAACGGTGGGTGACGTGCTTGTTGATGTGGAAGATGCCTACCATTCTTTAGAGGGTGTGCGGCTGATTTTGCAACATCTTCCCGTGGTGATGCGGGAACCGGAGAATATTGAGTCGCGATTGGCCATGTGTCGAGCAGCTATGTATGGGGGTAATGCCATCAACAAGCAGTTGGCTGGCTATGTGCATGCGTTCGCCCACAGCATTGGAGCTAAATATCATATTCCTCATGGACAAGCGATTACGCTAATGATGTTGCCTGTGTTACGTTACCAAATGAAGGCTTGCCAAAGAAAATATGCAATGATGGCGCGTTATTGTGGATTGGCTACGGAGAAAACCGATTCTCAAGAAGCGGCAGAGTTGTTCCTGAAAGCTATCGCTGACCTGATTACCACTTGTGGCTTAGATAAGCTGGAATCTCCTGTAAAAGTTGAGGATTATGAGGAACTGACACATCTCATCGCTGCCGACTCCATCAACTATTCTTCCCCCATGACTTTCAGCAATGAGGATATCCGAAAGGTGCTGGAAGAGATGACAGGTTGCAGGGTTCAGGTTACAGGTGACAGTGAATAGGAATTAGTAATTAGTGATTAGATAACAATTTGCGGTAGAACCGCAATCCCCGCATAAAAAATATATATGGCATATTCAGAACAAGAAATCAGCAATATCGTGGCGGCACAGCGGAAATACTTCCGCACCGGTGTCACCCTTCCCATAAAGTGGAGAATCCAACAGCTTAAGAAATTGAAAGAGGCTGTCATTGCCCATGAGACAGAGTTTGAAGAAGCCTTGGCCAAGGACCTTGGTCGTAGTAAAGTGGAGGCATATCTCTGCGATGTGGGTCCCATTATTGTGGAAATCAATGAGATGATACATGGTCTGCGCCGCTGGGCACGCCCCGAGTGTCATTTTAGTGGATTGATGTGCTTTCCGAGCCTGTTCACCAAAGTCTATAAGATGCCTTACGGTGTTTCGTTAGTCATTAGTCCCTTCAATTTTCCGTTTCTGCTTACTGTTGGTGTGGTGGCGGCGGCCATGTGCGGGGGCAATACGGCAGTCATCAAGGCCAGTTCAAAGTCAGCTGCCTGCACCGAGGTGCTGAAACGTTTCTTCGCGGAGGTGTTTCCGCCCGAATATGTCACAGTGATTGACGGAGGCCATGATGTGGCGGATATGTGCCTAGCTCAGCGCTTTGACAAGATTTTCTACACGGGATCGCCTGCAGTTGGTAAACATGTGTTGGCCGAGGCCGCCAAAAACCTGACCCCTGTCGCTTTGGAGTTGGGTGGCGAGACGGGCAACTGGTGTGTGGTGCGCAAAGATGCCGACTTGAAAGACGCAGCTCATAAAATAGCCTTCTTCAAATTGCTTAATGCGGGTCAGATATGCATCAACATCAATCAGATTGCGGTGGCCAAAGAGGTTGCGGAGACGTTTTTGGAGGAATTGAAACAAGCCTTTATTTCGCTCATTGGCGAGGAGCCTGTAAGTAACCCTGAATATCCCAAACTTATCACGGTGACGGCCTACGACAAGTGTGCCAAGCTGGCTGATGAATACCGCGATCGCATTGTGTTTGGCGGGGTAGGCAACCGTGATACGCAGCGCTATGCACCCACTATGATTTATCCCGTGGACATCAATGAGCACATCGTTCAGCACGAGCTCTTCTGTCCTTTGCTCCCCATTGTTCCATTCAATGATGCGGAGGTGGATGTCCTGATGGAGACCATTGCCGACCGTGAGCATCCCTTGGCGATGTATCTTTTTACCAAAGATATGAAGTGGGCCAAGCGCACCATGCGGACGCAGCAATATGGTGGAGGCTGTATCAACGAAGTGTGTATCCACATGATGGTGAAGGGGGTGCCTTTTAACGGCACGGGCCATTCCGGTATGGGAGCCTATCATGGAGAGTGGGGCTTCCGCGAGTTCACCCATCCGCAGACAGTTCTCAAGGGTAGTACCCGCTTCAACCTTCCCCTCCGTGACCATCCCTATAGTGGCAAAGCGGAAGCCCTTAAAATGAAGATTCTGAAGGTTTTCGAAAAATAGAAGTATGAAAAAACGGCCCTTTTTGCTTCATTTTTTAGCTTGTTGCCTCCTGTTGGGGTCAGTTATTGTCGCATGGGCAAATGGAGGACCGATACGGAAATATTCCGCAATAACCCTTTCACCGCAACCTGTTTCGGTACATGTTCCGGAAATCCAGTTGGTGGACGAATGTGTGAGTTTTACTCCGAATGACAGGTATATGGAAGTGGTGGTGCGCTATTTGTTGCACAACTATTCTGACAGATCTTTTGATAATCTTCCATACGGTTTTCCCATCGACTATTTTGGCAGCGGTTCTGCCCGATGGGATTATTTGAATGATTATAGTGAGGCTAGGCAGGAGGTGGGTTGGCGCGATAGCTATATCCGCAATGTTAGCTTTATGTTGGGAGACCGGCAGCTTGCATGGCAGTGTTCGCAAGATACCGTTATTGTTCCAAAGTCTTCCGATACCCATGAAATCTCGCGCCGTTGGTTTTATACTTATTTGGCTATTCCGGCTCAGGGTTTTGTGACTCTTGAGGTACGATATTCAGTGGAATGTACGCGAGTGGGAGATGTAAATGGCGTGATGAACAATCTGATTGAGCCTTATTGGGGAACCTTGGATTTTCAATATGATTTTACTCCGGCGGCTTTATGGGGCGATGGTTATGCTAATCATTTTTCAATAGTACTTGACACAAGTGAAATTGAGATCTCCAATGATGAATTACTTGTATCCGCAGAAAGGAATATCAATGGACTGCTGATGAAGCAGGATGGTCAATATTGGCGTTATGAGGGCAATCATTTTGCTTTGTCGAAAGCGGTTCCTTTTAACTTGTCTTTTTATTACAAAAATGATGAGTTGATCCATCAGCCTCTTGACAAGATACTTACCCATCGCATTTCTCCTTCGGAATATAGTATTGAGGTAAGTGGTGTCAACGAGGGGTATCCTGTCTCAAATCTTAGTGATGCCGATCCCGCAACGGCGGCCATGCTTTTGCCTGATAAAAACGACTCTATTTATATCACCATCCGCTTTCATCAGCCCATAGTTTTGGAGGGAATGTTATTGCTGAATGGTTATACCAGAAGTGACGAGGATTATCGGGATTATGCCCGTATTGACAGTTTGCTCATCACAGGCCAATGTTTATATGTAACTACTTCTACGAATAATGAAGGTATCAGAGAAACCACTAATAGCAGTGAAAAAATGCTGTTTGGAAAAGAGTTGTTCGATGCAAGGAACAAGAACTTATTGCCGAGGCCTAATAAATATGCGGGCCGTGATCCTGCCGGTTTTGATTGGCAGTCACTTTTCGATAGTGCTATGATGCTTAAATTGTCGGATGGAATAATGGGGAGAGACAACTATTATTCTGAGCTATATTATTCAGAAATCCGCATTGTTATTACGGCAATCTCCCCCGGCTTCAAATACAAAGACCTCTGTTTGTCAGAGATTGTTTTTGTCGGAAGGTGATGAGGAGAACTTGCCCAACGTAAAGTGCAGTTTAGAATGTTTGTTTCTGCTTATACATTTGTCAGCGCAAATTCATAAAATCTTTAATACGACTTCGGCAGGGATATCAAGTTTGCAGAGTTGCGTTATGAATATGCACCGAAGCACCGAGCTGTCACACCGCGGAAATGAGACCTTTCAGCCGATGCAAAAAAATTATGGGGTAGCCGTGGTGGTATATGGACAACGAAAAATCAGTGTTTACAAATCTTCACCATTTGATCGATTATTGTAATTGTCGTAATACATAGTAATAGAATATTTTCCATAGTGTTCTGTGATAGTGAACCATACCACTTTCTTGGAAATTTGCTCAATCTCCTCCAACGATTTATTGTAATATGAAGAAGCACCCTCTGGTCCAACTTGATAAAATGCAGCTTGGTATTCTTTTTTATGTACCAGCATTTCGTATGAAATATCTTCAGATTCACTAATTGTTTGGTCTTTTCCCAAAGAAAAATATTTCTTGTTATTTTCGAATTGATTGCACAATTTATTGAATCGGATTTTGATTTGGGATTCGCTTGTCTCGTTTTTGTCAATTACGCAAATACGGTAAACTTTATTATTTTCTGTAACAATTGCTATAAAAACATCTTGCCCATTAAATTCACCTTCCAACACGTCATGAGTTGCATTATAGGTATACCCTTTTGCTTTCAATTTTTGTATCATGTCAGTTTTTGTTCCGTCAACAGGGATGCCAAGAAATTGTGTAACATTGTTTTGTGAAAAAGATGTTGCTGACAACAACAGGATTAGTGCAACTATCAAAAATCTTTTCATGTTTTAGTGTTTTCTTGCTCCCCAGCACCCCAAGAGCATTAATATAAAAAGAAGCGTGGTACTGATACACCACTTCTTCTAATGGAGGTCGTAGGAAAACCTTGTAACGCAGATGTAGCAATCAGTCCACGCTATACGCATGAACCATTACACTTCTCTTGCGTTACATTATTGGAAATTTCCTACGTTTCCATTAGCAAGACGAGCATAACGCTTCGTTTAATTCAATATGTTTTTGGCTTGAGCATGGCTCAAACCAACGGCAAAAGTACAAAAATATTTTTATTTGAAATACTTTTTGACTTTAATTGAGAAAATTTGTTTTTATGGTTATGAATAATTGTACAGAATGGCAATTAATAATAGTTTTATTGATACAAGTTTCTTTGTAGAAATAGTTGTATTTTTTCCCCGTAAAAACCTGGTTTTACGGGAATGAAAAAATTCCCCTTCTTTTAGAAGGGGTGCCCGAAGGGCGGGGTAGTGACGTAAATATTCATGCCGTAAGGCATACCTATTGAGCAAGAGCAAGTCTTATCTATACGGATGTATAGGGGCGGGGTAATGACGTAAAAAACTGATTTGGCTAAAAAAATCAATATTAAACAATAATTACATTAATTATTTGTTTAAAAAATAAAAAATGTATAATATTGGTAACTATATAATCAAAGAATTTAAGGTGAAAAATATTCCTCAAAACAGATATTTATGTGAATATGCACGTAGAAATCGACATAAAGGATGTATTTCAGAAGTCGTTTTCTGGACACAAGTGCATAAGAAAAAATTTCATGGAATTGATTTCAATAGACAATATATAATCGGAAATTATATTGCGGATTTCTTTGCAAGATCTATTAGTCTGGTAGTGGAAATTGATGGAGGTTCACATAATGAACGGTTAGACTATGACAAGCAGAGAGACATATATATGCAATCGTTAGGTTTGAAAATTTTCAGAACGACAGACTATGACGTTATGAATAATTTGGATAGTGTAATGAAAGAATTGGAACAATTTATCATCAATAACTATGAGCATGAATAAAGATGTATGGCTATGCCATGATACATGCGTCACTACCCCGGCCTTCGGCCACCCCTTCTAAAAGAAGGGGAATTACGAGTATCTTCAAGGCACAGCCTTGAAGACTAATCAAAGTATTGTCTTTCCTATAAGGCTACAAAGTTTATCTCCCCACCTCCACAATCTTGAACTCAGTGCGGCGGTTGGCGGCGCGGCCTTCCTCGGTGCTGTTGTCGGCAATGGGCTGGCTCTTGCCATAACCTTTGTAACTTACCTGGCTGGCCTCAATGCCTTTCGACAGCAGATAGTCATACACTGCCTTGGCACGGGCCAACGATAAACGGTTATTGTAGTCGTCGCTGCCTTGGTCGTCGGTGTGGCCGCCAATCTCGATGGCTATGTCGTGGTTTTGCTTGAGGTAATCCACCAAGAGGTTCAGCTCTACGTAAGAGGCGGGCTGCAAGTCGCTTTTGTCAAATTCAAAGAAGATATTTTTCAGGATATAAGTCTTGCCAACTCCTGCCTTGTGAAGCGGAATGTCCTTGATGTAAGGCTCCATTTCAGAGGCTTCTTGGTTAATCTGGAAGTTCTCGGAATAGAAGGGATACAAGGGGTTGGATACGTTCAGCAGGACATTGGTACCCGTTAAGATACAAGCCAAAAACTCACCCGTTTCGGGGTCAGAGGTGGTGGAAGTCAGCAGTTTGTCCTGGTTGAGGTCTATCATCTCGATTTGGGCTTCTACCGGGCGTTTGGTGAAGGCGTCAATCACACGGCCTTTGAGGTAGGTAACGGGTGTAGGACGCAGTTTCTCATCCAGAGTAAAGCTATACAAATCCAAGCCACCGAAACCGCCTTCCTTGTCAGAGGCGATATAGCCGGTGTTGCCGGCTGCATTGATGGAAATGTTGATTTCATCGGCAGGTGTGTTCAGCGGATAACCCATGTTGATGGGTGCACTCCAGCTGCCATCGCTGAGCAGGGTGGAGTAGTAGATGTCCTTGCCACCCATACCCGGTCGTCCATCTGAGCAAAAATACAGTGTTTTGCCGTCGCTGTGGATAAAGGGAGCAGTGTCGTCGCCTTTGGTGTTGATGACAGGTCCGAGGTTTTCAGGCACGGAAAAAACGCCCTCTTCCGTCATGGTGGTTTTCCAGAGGTCCACACCGCCAAAGCCGCCGGGACGGTTGGAGGCGAAGATAATGGTTCTGCCATCGGGAGAGATAGTGGGTTGGCTTTCCCAGTGCTTGCTGTTTACTGGCTCGCCGAAGTTGCGGGGACGGGACCAGCGGTCACCGATGCGCTTGGCCCAGTACAGGTCGCAGCTGCCCATGCCGTAATCGGTGTTGCAGAGGGTGTAAAACAGGTAACGGCCATCGGGCGAGATGCACTGCGCACCTTCGTTATAGCCCGATTTGATAGGGGCACCCATCGCCTCACGGGGCTGCCAGCTGTTGTTGACTTGCTTGCTCACATAAAAGTCTTCTTCCGTCTGGCAGAAGACGCAAATGGTATTTTCGTTGCGCGGCTGCCGCACGGTGAAGATAATTTCTTGCTCGTCGGCGGTAAGAGCAGCTAAATATTCGTCATGCTCGCTGTTGATATTGGGTCCCATGTTGATGGGATTGAAGTGCATCGGATTCTTGATGGCTTCTTTACCGAAGGTAGCGGTCTCCATGGCTTTTTCAAACTCTTTCAGTACGGGAGTCATGTTTTTCTCTCTTTCTTGAAAAATAAGCAGATGGTTGTATGCATCCTGATAGAGTCCGCATTTCAATTCCTCTTCAGCAGTGATATAATATAAAATGGGTTTCTGATTTGGATTGAGGTTGAGAGCTTTGTTGTAGTTGGCTACAGCTCCCACCGGGTTGGACTGGAAATTATAGACATCGCCTTGTAAGAGGTAGGCATCCGCGAAGTTAGGGTCTAATTCGAGTGCTTTGTCCAAGAAGTTCTGTGCCTTGTCGAAATGGCGCTCTTTGAGAGCATCTTGTGCTTTGCGATACAAGGCCTCCGCTTTTTTATTGGATGACTGTGCCATCAGCTGACCTAACGACAAGCTGAACAGTATCAAAATCAGAAACAACCATTTTGTTTTCATAGTTCATCATGGATTATTGATTGATAAGCTCCTCTAATACTTTGGGGTACAACTGATGCTCCAACTGGTGAATGCGTGTCTCCACTTCATCCAAACTTTCGCCTTCTTTTTTCTTGAAGGATTCCTGGTCGATAATGGGACCGGTATCCATGCCGGCATCTACATAATGAATGGTGATACCGAACACTTTTACGCCATGATTATAGGCTTTTTCGATAGAATGTGTACCTGGAAAAGAGGGCAGCAAAGCCGGATGTATATTGATGATGCGATGGGCATAATTATCCAGTAATACCGAACCAACCAAGCGCATGTAGCCAGCTAATGCGATCAAGTCAATCTGATAAGCTTGCAGCTGCTTCACAATTTCTTTTTCGTAAGCTTCCTTGGAGTCGTAGTCCTTGGGATTGAATGCGAATACGGGAATGTTGTGGTTGTGGGCGCGTTCCACCGCATAGCAGGCGGGCTTGTCCACCACCAACAGGGCAATATTAGCGTGTAGCTTGCCGTTGTTGGCAGCCTCTATAATAGCTTCGAAGTTGGAACCGAAGCCACTGGCAAAAACAGCTATGTTTTTCATCATTAAAGCGTATAATTATTTATGACACCCGGATTACGAAAAGGATTAATGTAGAGACGTGGCATGCCCTGTCTCTACGATGCGTGCCACGTCTCATTTGATCCCAATATTTTTACAATAGGTCAATCTCAACACCTTCTTTGTCGGTCACACGGCCGATTACAGAGGCTTTTTCGCCCAATTCTTTCAGCATCGATAAGGTCTGCTGTTCGTCTTTGGGATCCACCACTAAAATCATGCCGACACCCATGTTGAAGATGTTAAACATCTCACGATGAGGAACTTGTCCGTATTTTTCTAAGAAGGGGAAGATAGGCGGAATGGTCCAGCTGCCTTCCTTGATGTAGATACCTTGACCATCGTGTAGCACACGTGGAATGTTCTCATCAAAACCACCACCAGTAATGTGACAGATGGCGTGGATATCAATATTTTTCAGCAGTTCCAGCACGGGTTTTACGTAGATGCGGGTGGGTGTGAGCAGGGTGTCGCCCAATGTGCCGCCTAATTCGTCATAATGCTGTTTCAGGTCTAATTTGTTATCCTTGAAAATAATTTTTCTGACCAAGGAGAAACCGTTGGAGTGCACGCCTGAGGAGCTGATGCCGACCAGCAGGTCGCCCACATTTACTTTGGAGCCGTCGATGAGTTTGCTTTTCTCCACGGCACCTACGGTAAAGCCGGCGATGTCGTACTCGTCGATGTCGTACATGTCGGGCATCTCAGCGGTTTCGCCACCGATGAGGGCACAATCTGACAGCACGCAACCGTCAGCCACGCCTTTCACAATCTGTTCGATTTTCTTGGGGTCGTTCTTGCCCAAAGCGATATAGTCGAGGAAGAAGAGCGGGGCAGCGCCCTGTGCCAGCACGTCGTTCACGCACATGGCCACGGCATCCTGACCGATGGTGTCGTGTTTGTCCATCATGAAAGCTAATTTCAGCTTGGTGCCCACGCCGTCGGTACCGCTGACCAGCACGGGTTCTTTCATGTTAAGCAGCGAGAGGTCGAACATGCCGCCGAAGCTGCCGATATTGCCCATCATACCCAGGCGGGCGGTGCGGGCTATATGTTTTTTAATCAGCCTTACTGATTCGTAACCGGCTTCCAGGTTGACACCGGCTTTGCTGTATGATTCTGCCATAACTAATTGATTAATCCATTATTAACATTGCGTCTCCGTAGGTAAGGAATCTATATTTCTCTTTTACAGCGGTTTTGTATGCGTCCATGATAAATTCATAGCCACCGTAAGCGGCCACCATCATGAGCATAGGGCTTTCCGAAGGATGGAAATTGGTAATCAGGGCGTCGCCGATAGAGAAGGTGTATGGCGGGAAGATGAACTTGTTGGTCCATCCTTCCGAAACTTTGACATGACCGTTGGTATAAACCGAGGATTCCAGAGCTTTCATGGTAGTGGTTCCCACGACGGCCACCTTATGACCGTTGTCGCATGCATTGTTGATAGCTTCGGCAGAGGCTTCGGGAATCATCATGTACTCGGATTCGGTTTTGTGTTTGGTGAGGTCTTCCACGTCGATTTCGCGGAAATTGCCTAAGCCAGCATGGAGGGTGATTTCGGTGAAATCAATGCCTTTCAGTTCCATGCGTTTCAGCAGGTATTTGCTGAAATGGAAACCGGCGGCAGGGGCAGCAACGGCACCTTCCACCTTGGCATAGATGGTTTGGTAGTTCTCTTCATCTTCAGGGACAATTTCGCGCAGACGCTGGATGTCTTCGGGAAGTGGAGTCAGTCCTAAGTCATTCAGTTTTTTCTTGAAAGCGTCGTGATTGTCATCGAAGAGGAAACGTAAGGTTCGTCCACGCGAGGTGGTGTTGTCGATGACTTCGGCCACCAAACTCTTATCTTCTCCGAAATATAGCTTGTTGCCGATTCTGATTTTGCGGGCGGGGTCCACCAGCACGTCCCACAAGCGACTTTCCTCGTCTAACTCACGAAGCAGGAATACTCGGATTTTAGCTTCGGTTTTTTCCTTCTCGCCGAAAAGCAGCGATGGAAATACCTTGGTATTGTTGGTGACAAAGATGTCGCCTTCGTCAAAATAGTCAACAATGTCTTTGAAAATTTTATGTTCAATGGTCTGTGTCTTGCGGTGCAGCACCATCAAACGGGCTTCATCACGCTCTTCAGTGGGAAACAGCGCGATCTGCTCCTGAGGAAGGTGATATTTGAATTGGGATAATTTCATGCTTTATGCTTGTTTTTTATTTTCTTCCGATGAATGTTGATGTTCGTTTTCCTTTTTCAGAATGACCACTTCGAAAATGGAATATAGGAAGTATATGATCAGGAAAGCCACGACAAAGCGAATGCGGTCGTCGTCGGGGCAGAACAGCAGGTATAGTGTGACGAATAAAATGACGGAAAAGAACTTGAGGATGCGCGACAGCATGTAGCTTGACACAAATCGTCTTTCATTTTTGCCATTGTCATCCCGTAAAACAATATACAGGGTGAAAAGGGTGATAACAAAGAAGAACAGCACAATGAACGGTAGTGCCGGTGTGCTGTATTGCGGCAGCGCAAGTTGCATAATGACCGACAAGGCCGCCATGATGGCGGAGAAAACAATCAGCCGGACTGAAAATTTTCTAATCGGTATCTTTTTCGCCATGGTCAGATTTGTTTTGATGAAGGATGTCCTTTATCACGACGTAAAAAGCAATGGCAAGGCCTGCCAGGGAGCAAATGATGGCAAACAAAGGCATGGTCTGCAGTCGCTCATCCAGTTTGACTCCTCCAAATACGCCGATGGCAATGATGAATAACATTTCAAAGGCTATGCTGGAATAACGGGCATAGTTGTTCAATGACCGGTCGTATTTGGCTTTTTTCTTCGTGCTAAAAGACACTTCGCAGCTTATTGAGGCTTGTTTTCGTTAGCGGCAGGTGCAGCAGGATGCACGTCGGCCTTCATGCCTTGCATCTTGCAGTTGCCAGCGAAATTGGCACCAGGTTCAATGGCTAATTTGCCAGCGCAGATGTTGCCCACCAAGTTGGCTGTCGATTTCAATGACATCAAATCGGTTACTGTAACATTGGCTTTCACATTGCCTTCCACTTCAATAGATTTGCAGTTGATGTCACCATCAACAATACCGCTTTGGCCAATGATGACTTTGGCTCTTGATTTGACGTTACCTTTGATATTGCCGTCAATTCTTAAATCACCTGAGCATACAACGTCTCCGGTAATCATTGTGCCGGAAGAAATAACGTTAACGTTGGAATTGCTTTCTTCTTGTTCGTATAACTTTGCCATGAGAAAATAATTTATGTTAATATTAATTGTTTGATTTTATTTTTCTTTGAGATAGTTGTCGTTGAAAAAGTCAGGATACATGTCTCTCTTGTCTTTCATGTTGTAGTAGGAAGTATAATTGGTCGATGACATGGCGTAGATGGTGTAATGTCCTGAGGCCAAACGGCTTGAGAAAATGGGGTTTTTCACCATGATGTTGTAATAGTTCATGGCTTTTTCCTTGTCTTTGAACTTGGAGATGGTAATCATCTGGTCAGTTTTGTTGATGAAGAAACTGTTGAGGTTGAATTGCTCCAAGCTGAAAAATTCTCGGTTGAAATTAGCTACCTCGTCTTTCACGGTTTGCATGGCTACTGCATTGGAGTTCAAGATGATAACCATATAATGGATTTCTTCGGGTTTATCTACGAAGGGAGATAGTTTGGCTTGCTCCTGTTTGATGACAGCTTGCTGTGCCACGGTGTCACCGGCTTGTGCCAGGGCCACATTCACGTCTTCAGCGAAATTGGACAAGTAGATTCGGGCTAATTTCTCTACTTCTGTATTCGGGTAGTTCATGATAACACCCGTCAGCGCACGCTTCAAGGAATCTTCACCCATGATTTGTCCGATGGCAACGGCACGAATGTAAGCGAATTTGGAGGCCAATTTCTGATCGATACAGGTGGGCAACACACTGTTGGCAATCTCTACGGTCTTGGGCCAGTTTCGGTTGATATAGTAGTCGTAAGCGATATCGTATTTGCGTTCATGGTCTTTGGCCTTTTCTTCCATCCTGATATAATAAGTTGGGTCGGTAATCAGTTTGGCGTAGTCAGTGTCAGCATATTGTGTCAGGATAATATTCTTGTAATAATCAGCCTGTTGTTTGTCACCGCTCTTGCTATAGTTGAGATATAGCAGGTAGATGGACGACAGGGCCAATTCATGGTCGGGATAGCGTGCAATCAGTTTTTTCAGCATATCATTGGCTCTCTTCACGTCGTTAAGCTGGTCCATATAGATGAGGGCACAGTTGTACATAGCTTCCACCACCATGGCGTTGGATGAGTCCATAGCTTCCTTGGTCAAAGGAAGGTCTTGGGTGTAAAATGCCGGCTTTTTGGGGTCGGTTTCACGTTTTGGTATCGGGTTGCCGTCCTCATCGTATTCCACAGTGTCTTTTGCGGCATTCGGGTCGTTCATGATGGCCATATCCTCGAACGAAATCTGCTGCTTGTTGCTGATACGCCAGTTGTCTTCCAGCTTACGGTTACCCCATCTTCTGTAGAATTCGGTCTGACCGGCTGATATCAGGGCGGTATTATAGAAATACCACTTACCGCTTTGGTTGTTGTTCACATTGACATTGGCCATACCGGCAGTTGCCTGCAAAGCGAGCATACGGGCAGCTTCTTCTTCCGCTTCCTTGCGTTCCTTTTCGGTATAGGCAGCAATCATGCGCTGGACCCACTGGTTACGCTGGGCTTCGCTCATCTTGGCGATGCGTTGTAAGCTATCCTGCAAGTCTATCATCTTCAGGTTGTCGGTCAATTCACGCAGCACATTCGACTTCTTGATAATATTGTCGTAGCCCGGATAATTCTTGGGCATGGTCATGGTGGCGGTATCGTAATAGTTCTGCGCCTCCATGTATTTTTCCTCGTTAAAGTAGATGTCAGCCAAAGCAAGGCTGGAGAAGGTGCGTTGGTATTCGTTGTTGCTATAGGCCGCAACGGAACGTGCCAGATAGTCTTTTTGAGTTGCCGTGTCCCCGTCGATGCGGTAAATCTCCGACATGGCATAGTATATCTGGTCTTTGTAGTCCTCGTTCTTCTTCTCGTCAAGCATTTTGTTCAGCTCTTTCAGAATGGCTGTCTTGGCCGCTTTGCTGCCGTCGTAGTTGGTAGCCAGGTGCATGTGGGCGTTGAACTCCATCTCGTAAGGAGGAGTGCGCTTGATGACGGTCATGAAACTATTGTGGGCGTCGGTTGTATGTCCCAACAGCTCATACAATTGGCCGCGGATGAAGTACAGACGGGTTTTGAATTGACGCTTGGGTTTGTTCTTGATGGCTTCGTTGATGAAGTCGATAGCGCTTTCAATCTCCCCCTCAGGAGCCGTCAGGTGGTATTCTGCCATAGCAGCGTTGTACTGCATTTTCAGCTTCTTCGATTTTTTCTTGTAGATAGCATGATCTACTTCGTTGAGGAGGTCGAAAGCACGCGAGTAGTATTTCTGCCGTATGGCGGTACGGGCATTCATGATTTTGGCTTCTTCCTTGATGTCAGAAACCTTATAGGTGTTTTCGATATAGCTGAATGTCCTTTGTGCCTGGTTGTAATCTTGTTTGTGGAAATAGGCCTTGCCCATCAGGAAATAAGCATTGTCAATGTATTTCACGTACTCCTTACCGCGGATGAACATGGAATGCTTGTAGATACATTTTGACGATTTCTGAATCACGCGGTCCATGTGAGGCAGGATAGAGCCTAACTCATTCTGCGGAGGGTAATTGTATATGGGCAACAAGGTTGTGTAATTGTCCTTGGTCTTGGTTTCCAGGTCGGCCTCGCCCGCTTTCATGGCTTCTTTGCCGTTAAAGAGCACGTTGAACCGGGCGGTGGTGTTATGGTACGCCCTGTTCGGAAACGTGTTTTTTCGGGTGGAACACGAACTGAATAAAAGCAGCAGTATTACTGCTATGCTTATCACTGCGTAGGATATGGTTGTTCTTGTTTTCAAATCTTTCTGGTGTTAGTGTTGAAAAGATATAACGAGTCAAACGAGTTCTTTATTGTCTTTTCTGGTCAGCAAAATATTGTTCAAGGAGTTTTTGAACGTATTTTCCGAAAACGTCAAATTCAATGTTCACCACCGTTCCTTTCTTGAAGTTATGGAAATTGGTGACTTTGTGGGTGTAAGGGATGATCGCTACGGAGAACATGCCCTTCTCGGAATCCACCACGGTAAGGCTGACACCATTAACAGAGATGGAACCTTTGGGTACGGTGAAGTTGTTTTTCGTGCTGTCGTATGAGAAATAATAGCGCCAGCTGCCGTTGTCATCCACCACCTTCTCGCATACTGCGGTCTGGTCCACGTGTCCCTGCACAATGTGTCCGTCGAAACGGCCGTCCATCTTCATGCTGCGTTCCAGGTTGACTTCATAGCCTACCTCCCAAGTCTTCAGGTTGGTCTTCAGCATGGTTTCGTCCATGGCGGTAACCACATATTGCTTCTTTTCCGGATCGAGTTTGACTATGGTGAGGCAGCATCCGTCGTGCGCCATGCTCTGGTCTATCTTCAATTCATCGGCAAAATCCACCTCAATGGTAAAATGATAATTGGTATTCTCTTTCTCTATTTTAACGATTTTTCCAGTCTTTTCAACGATTCCGGTGAACATAACACTCCCAATTTTATATATTTATTTAAGTTTGCAAAAATAGCAAAATTTTATATATATAATACATTGCTATGTTTTTTTTTCGTTATTGTCAAATTGTTTGATTTTGAATTGAAATTTTTTTTATTTTTGCATACGATTCAAAATCAGATTGATTTAATTTAAAAAATTGATTATCAAGAAAATAAAAATAAATCCTCATGAAAAAGATTTCAAACAACACTCTTTTAGGCCGACTGGCTCAGATTTTAAATGTGGTTATTCTGGCTTTCTTCATTCTTTCTGTCATTTTCTTATTGAATTTTGACAAGGTCAATGTGGTTAAAGTAGGCAACGAGCCCGCTTATTTAAAAGCCAAGGAACATTTGCACACGGTAGAGCACCCGTTAAAACTCAATCAGGCCGAGGTTGATTACTATGCTTATAAACTTGATACTTTGACTCAGCATCAAGCTGCTGTTGCCAAAGATAAAAAGGCTGTGAAAGCTTTGCAGGAAGATATCGACAGAACCAAGAAGACCTTGGGTGAGAAAAAGGAAGCTCTTGCCCAGACTGAACAGGCTATCGCTGACGAAAGAGCCGCTTTTGAGCCGATTGAGGCTGAGTATAATGACATGGTTGCACAAACGGAGGCCGCAGAAGGTACCTATAATGTCTTCTTATTCATTACTTTGTTGCTCTTTTTGGTGAAAGTGTTAATATGGGCTATCTGGAATTACAAAAACTCTTTGAACCTGCGCAATGTATGTCCTTGGATGGAAAAAGCTACGGCTCCTTCATGGGCATTCTGGGGTTGGATTATTCCGATTTACAATTTGATCAAACCTTACGCTTTCTTCAATGAATTGTATGATGAAACTGAATATGCTTTGACGGACAAGAATGTTATGCCAGCTGACAATAAAAGCGATAATGATTTCATTTTGGGCTTCTGGTGGGGTATGTTCCTCTTGGCAGTATGCCTGATGAGTATGATCATTGTTTCCACTTTCTTCGGTAATGGTCCGGCATTCTACAAGCTCAACCACACCTCTGTAGCTGTTGCAGCTATCGTGTTATGGTGCGTGTATGTCCTGATGGAAATCATCGTGATCAACAAGTACAATAAGTTGAACAAACTTATGGCTGACAACGAAAAAGTTTTCTAATCTCCCCCATAAATAACCAAAAAAAAGACGTGGCAACCCCACGTCTTTTTTTTATCTGTAACCTGTCCCCTGTAACCTGTATCCTGTTACGGTGCCATGTTGTAATACTCTTCCAGCATATCCCCTTCATATTGCTTGATGCACTCGTTGATGTAGTGCTTGACAAGGGCCTTTCCGCTTCTTTCCTGCTGTAAGCTGATTTTCTGCAAGCTTTTGTTGACTCTGGCGATTCTCAAACGGTTGGGGTAGGGGTTAAGTTTGAAACCAGCTAACTCATCCAGTTCGCCTTTTAGCTCATCCATTTCCAGCATGTCGGCACCAAACAGTTCAATCAGCTCTTTGTCGGTCATGGCTGGGGCAAGCATGATGTAGCTGTACAGACATTGGAGGCACTTCCCGCATTTCTCCATCTCTTTGATTTCCTGCAAGATGTCGGGACTGATAGCCTCGTTTACGGGTATAATATCGGCATTGAAATCGTTACAATTCATAGAGCTGTTTTTGAAAAGGCAAAGATACGGAAAAAGTTGTAATTTTGCCGCCTGAAATGCAGGCTCGAAAAAAGAGAGTATGACCGATTTTGCCGCTATTGATTTTGAGACCGCCAATGGGCAACGCAGCAGTGTGTGCAGCGTGGGTATAGTGATTGTCCGCAATGGAGCTATTGCCGACAGCTTCTATAGCCTTATCCGTCCCGAACCCAACTATTATGCATGGTTTTGCCAGCGGGTTCACGGATTATCACGGATGGATACGGATAATGCCCCAATTTTTCCAGAGGTGTGGGCTAAAATCGCACCCAAAATCGAAGGCCTGCCTTTGGTGGCACATAACAGCATGTTTGATGAAGGTTGTTTGAAGTCTGTCTTTCAACTGTATCAGATGGATTATCCTGATTATCAGTTCCGTTGCACCTGTATTGCCTCTCGCCGGCATTTCGGCCAAAATCTGCCCAACCATCAGTTGCACACGGTAGCCCATGCCTGTGGTTTTGATTTGGAGCATCACCACCACGCCCTCGCCGATGCCGAGGCCTGTGCCCACATAGCAATAAAGATATTATAACAAATTTCGGAATTTTGGAAGTTTTTTTTGCAAAACTTGACCGCCAAAAATCGACATGATTTTACTTGTCGTGACCTGCTGATGGCTTGTGATTGTCGCAGAGTTTTAAAACAAAAAATCAGCGAAGCTTGATATAACTTGCTGATTCTGATTGTTTTGCGTCTTGCTGCGGAGAGAGAGGGATTCGAACCCCCGGACCCGTGAGGGTCAACGGTTTTCAAGACCGCCGCAATCGACCACTCTGCCATCTCTCCGCCGGCAAAAGTACAAAAATTTTTGTTTGATGCAACAGGTGGGTGAAAAAAATTTCAAAGGGGAGTCTCGCTCTGCGTGCTCGAGGGGAGTTTCGCTGCGCTCAAGGGGAGTCTCATGCTACGCATTCGAGGGGAGTTAACAATTAATAATTAACAGTTAATAGTTATTGGATGTAGTTAATATTCCCCTTCTATTAGATTTGATGAGGGAGTGAGAACAGAAACAAAGTTTACTTTGGTTATGCCGAGCGAGGAGGAAGAAGAGACATAGTCTCCAAAAGGTGCCCTAAAAGAGGAACCGTCAAGTCATCAATTATCAATTATTAATTGTTAATTGTTAACTGTTAAAGTCCTCAATCTTCCCCATATCCTTCCAGTGACCTTCATTATGGAGGAAGCCTTTGAGCAGGTGGTTTTTCGCCAAGTCAACATATATCGGGGTGATGGACTGCTTTTCCGCGGTAGGAATCAGGTCGATGAGCTCGCGGCGCACAATATGGATGCCGCTGAAGGCGTATGGTGCGTAAGTGTCAGCCGCTTTGGAACGGATTTCCTCGCCGGTTTTGTTATTCCGCCAACCGCAGAGGTTCATGTCACCGTTAAATAGGAAATAGCGGGAGGTCTCGCGCTGCCGCACTGCTAAGGTGGCCAAAGCTTCATGGTGGACATGATAATCAATAAGCTGTTTTATATTAAGGTCGGATAGGATGTCCACATTATGCAGCAGAATATGTTCACTGTTGGCGAGCAGGGGAGCGGCGAATTTCAGTCCTCCGCCGGTGTCGCGCAAGTAATCCCTCTCGTCAGAAATTTCAATTTCAGCCTTGTGTGGATGCTCTTTCAGGTAGTTGATAATCAGGTCCGGAAAATGATGGACATTAACCACAATGTGCTGGATGCCCGCATCAATGATTTTTTGTAAAACATATTCTATCAACGGTTTGCCTTGGTATTCCACCAAAGCTTTCGGCTTGTCTGCTGTAAGCGGGTATAGGCGGGTGCCCAAACCTGCGGCAAAAACCATAGCGGAGATGTTCTTGTTCATTTGTTTGGCAATTATTGTTGTTCTGAATCTTGCTCTTTGGCGTTCAGGTTAGCCATGAAATTGTCTTCGATTGCCGTAAACCTATGCAGGGTGCGGCGGGAGAATAAGAAGAACATCACAATAACCAATGCCAGCAGGAACACCACGAACTTGGTGAATCTGAATGATTTGGAAAGAATGACCATCACAAAGAAGCAAGCCAATATAATACGGAAAATGGTCCAGGCAACAATCCCGATGCGGTTCAATTGTCCATCCCTCCATAATTGGGCGTAAAGGGCCTGGGTGGAGTGTTTGTTGCTCATCAGGCCATATAGGAATGGAGAAATGAAAGTCAGCAAAATGAATGCATTGATGATGTTGATATAGTTGACGGGAATATATTTCTCCAAAAGGTTAGTCATAAAAGGATAGAAATAATGGAAGGCGACAAAGGTGATGGAGAAGCAGAGAATACCGAAAATGGCGGTTCGCAGCAGCGATTTTTTGAGAATAATGCCCCAAGCTCCAGGTTTTCGGGGACCTTTGCCTACTAAACTATAATCATCCAAGGTCTTTTTGACATTTGCCGGTAGTTTTCGCTCCACAAATCGCGTGAACGGGTCGGCCAAACGGATGCAGTAGGGTGTGGTGAAGGTAGTGATGACCGAAACGGCCACAATGACAGGATAGATGTAGTTACTTAACACCCCCAATGAGACACCCAAGGAGGCGATAATGAAGGCAAACTCACCAATCTGCGACAAGCTGAAACCGGTTTTGACCGATACATTCAGCGATTCGCCAGCTACCAGTACACTGCCTGCGGAAATGAAGGCCTTGACAACTAAGGTGATGATGGTTAAGAAGAGAATGGGTTTCCAGAAGTTAACCAATATATCGGGGTCAACCATCATACCGACCGATACGAAGAAAATGGCGCCAAAAAGGTCCTTGGTGCCCTTGGTGATCTTCTCAATATGTTCTCCCTCAACGGTTTCGCAGATGATGGAGCCCATGACGAAGGCACCCAAAGCGGAAGAAAATCCTACATAATTGGCGAATACCACCATGCCGAAACATAGTCCTATGGAAATAATGAGCAGGGTTTCATCATTGATGTATCTTTTGGCTTTCCGGAAGAAGGTCGGGATGATAGCAATACCCACCACAAACCACAAAATCAGGAAGAACATCAGCTTGGCAATGACAGTTAACATCTCTTGGCCTTGGAATTGCTTTGAGGCGGCGGCGGTTGACAGTAACACCATCATCACGATGGCGACTATGTCCTGGATAATCAGGATGACCATGGTAAGGTCAGCAAAAGGCTCTTTTTTCAGCTTTAAATCTTCAAAAGCCTTGATAATGATGGTGGTGGACGACATGGCTAACATACCGCCGAGGAAGATGCATTCCATCAGGCTCCAGTGCATTAGGTAGCCCGACAAGGCACCAATGCCTATCATTAGGATGATTTCGATGGCTGCCGCAATAATGGCGGTACTGCCCATCTTTAGCAATTTCTTGAAGCTGAATTCCAAACCCAAGGCGAACATAAGGAAGATGATACCGATTTCCGACCATTCCTCAATGCTGGCCGTATCGAAAACGGTGGGGAACAAGCCGAAATGCGGTCCCACAATAAAACCCGCCACGATGTAACCTAAAACCAGAGGTTGTTTGAGCAGTTTAAAAATAATGGTAATAACACCCGCTGAAATCAGAATCAGCGCAAGGTCTTCTACCAAATTCATGTTTTCTCCCATAGATAATTAGTTTTTGCAAGTGATGAAACGGGGTTTCCCGTTGAGGTCTTTTATTTTTTCAATATGATGATAATGAAGTTGAAGCAACATAGACTCCAATTCATCGTGATAGTCTTCGTGTGTTTCCAAAAACAGCAGGCCATTGTCGGCAAGTAACTCTTTGCTTAACAGAGCGATGCACTCGTAAAAAAGCAGGGGCTTGTCATCTGGCACGAAAAGGGCTTCTGCTGGCTCGTGTTCTGTCACATTCTTGTGCAGCAGGGCTTTATGTGATTGCGGAATATATGGGGGATTGCTGATGATGGCCTGGAAATCTTGTCCAAGTTTTGCTGCATCTTCTTTCAGCAAATCATGTAGGATGAAATTCACCTGTACATGATTGTCTTCCGCATTATGTTGGGCCAGTTCGAGAATTTCGCGGCTATAGTCGGTGGCCCATACTTCCGCTTCTGGCAAATGTTTTGCCAAAGCGATGGCGATGGCACCACTGCCTGTGCAGAAATCCAGGATACGACAGGGTTGAGTAGCGTGGAGTCCAATTGCGTCTTTGCAGTTGGAATTCGTGGCATTGACTGACAATTGTTTCAGCAGTCGCTCTACCAGCTCTTCTGTTTCGGGTCGCGGTATCAGCACTAACGGGTTCACTCGCATCGTCAGTCCGTAAAACTCCGACTTCCCGACCACATACTGTACTGGTTCGCCGTTTTGCAGTCGTTGCAGGTCGTTTTGCATTTCCTGCCATTCTTCGTTTTGGAAGTTTTTGTCAGGATGAATGGCAAATTCGTGAGCCGGAATTTCCCATTTTAGTTCAAAATAATAGCGCACAATCGCCTCCGCCTCCCTTTTATCATATAATATATATAAGGAGGAGAGGTATAAATTCCTAATGTTGTGCAGTGTGAAATTCATGGTGCAAAAATACGAAATTAATCCGTCATCCTGTAATCCTATAATCCTGTAATCAAAAAAAACTCCCCTCGAGCGTAGCGAGACTCCCATCGAACACGCAGTGTGAGACTCCCCCTTGTGCAAAGCACAACTCCCCTCGAGTGCGTAGCATGAGACTCCCCTTTGGACGAAGTCCACTCCCCTCGAACACGCAGTGTGAGACTCCCCTTGAGGGCACAGCCCGAGACTCCCCGAAAAAAAATTAACACCCTGTTGTTTGTATCAAAAAAAGTTGTATTTTTGCAGCCCCAAAAATTAACCATTTTAATAAACCAAAAAAAGTAAAAATTATGTTGAATCAGTACGAAACCGTTTTCATTATGACGCCCGTTTTATCTGATGATCAGATGAAGGAAACGGTAAAGAAATTTGAGAACATTCTCACCAGCAATGGTGCAGAAATGGTTCATGAAGAGGACTGGGGACTGCGTAAATTCGAGTATCCCATCCAGAAGAAATCCTCCGGATTTTACCACCTTTTCGAATTCAAAGCTGAAGGTAGCTTGGTAAAAGAACTGGAACTGCAGTATCGTCGTGACGAGAGAGTCCTGAGATATCTGACCGTTGCCATGGACAAACATGCCGTAGCATACAGTGAAAAGAGACGTAACCTGAAAAAAGAACCTAAAGCAGAATAAGGAGGAAAGATTATGGCAACAAATAACGAAATCAAATATTTAACCCCGATTGCGGTTGATATCAAGAAGAAAAAATACTGCCGTTTCAAAAAGAGCGGTATCAAATACATCGACTATAAGGATGCTGAATTTTTGAAGAAATTCGTCAATGAGCAAGGTAGAATCCTGCCCCGCCGTTTGACCGGTACTTCATTGAAATTCCAGAAGAAAGTGGCTCAGGCCGTGAAGAGAGCAAGACACCTTGCCTTACTTCCTTTCGTAACTGATAACTTGAAGTCAAACAACTAAAAGGAGGAACAGCAATGGAAATTATATTGAAACAAGACGTTCAGAATCTCGGTTATGCCGACGAAATCGTTAAAGTGAAAGACGGCTATGCCAGAAATTATCTTATCCCTCAGGGACTGGCAATTTTGGCAACCGAACCCAATAAGAAAATGTTGGCCGAAACTTTGAAGCAGCGCGCTTTCAAAGCTGAGAAAATCAGAAAAGAAGCTGAATTCATGGCTGGTAAGATTGACGGTCTCACCGTTAAGATTTTCACCAAGGCTTCTGAAAAAGGCACTATCTTCGGCTCAGTGAACAATATCGCAGTGGCCAATGCCCTGAAAGAACAACACGGTATTGAAATCGACCGTAAGAAAATCATCATCAAGGAAGACCATATCAAGGAATTGGGCAACTATACCGCTGTGGTGAACTTGCACAAGGACTTCAACAAGGTCAACTTGAACCTCGAAGTGGTGGCAGAAGAGTAGTCTTCAGAAGTCATACTTCATGGACAAACGGGATTCCGAAAGGAGTCCCGTTTTTTTTATATTTTGGTGAAAATACCCCAAAAAATTTTTTTTCATTGAAAATCAACATATTAAATCAAAATAACACTTTTTTTCTTAAAAAGTGTTATTTATGCCAAAAATTTTATATTTTTGCTAATATTATGGTATAGTGTGAATGGGGGTGGTTTAAAACACAATATATTGAATATGAGCAATATAAGAAATAGGTGTAAAGCTTAATAAATGCATTTTTTTATACGAAAAATGACATTTATTTGGCATTTTAAAAGAGGGAAAAAATATAAATCAAAAACAAATAATCATGAAGAAAATTTTATTATTTTTGACACTTTTCCTGTTGAGTGCAGGAATGTCATGGGCGTAAAATGTAGCTAAAATCGGTAGCACGGAGTATGCTACTTTGCAAGCTGCTGTGGATGATGCATACACCACCACTGGCGACGTGACTATTGAACTGATTGCCAACACCTCGGAGGCTGTAGTTGTGAAGAAAAAAGTTGGACTTAACTTAACTATTGATGGTAAGGACAAAACCCTTACTGGTCAGATAATCGTTGCGGGTACTGGAAGCACGACTTCAACAGAGGTCTTGACAATTATACATCTCAAATTTGCCTATGATAATAGTCTTATGGAAGCAGGCGATGGCTTTATTATTTTTCCCGATACAAGAACTTCTGGTACGCGTTGGTACACTGGTGGTTACAGTTATGCACACAATGTTAATGTGTCTTACTGTGATTTTGTGGGCAATGGTGTTACAGGTAGTGGTGCCAAACCCGTAGGTGTCCATATTGGATCAATAGGTGGTGGAATGGGAAATTTCAATATTGACCATTGTACTGCATCTGGAATGCACAGTCTTGCACAATTTACAAATGTTAATGACATATCTATTACTAATTGTACGCTTACCGAAGATATGTACCATGGTGTAAGTATATCTGGTGGTACTGGTAATTTCATTATTGAAAATAATACCATGGACATTGATGACGATTATGGTATTCGTATTAAGGGAGGAACTGTCAAGAGCGTAACGTTGTCAGGCAATAATGTTGAAGCACCCAATGCCATTGTATTAAACGGTAACGCTACGGGCACAACAGTTGCCATTACGTCAGGAACCTATATTGGTGGTTTTGCAACAGATGCATCAGACATTACCATCACTGGCGGAACCTATTCAAGTGATGTGACACCGGAATGTGCTCCTGGATATGCCGCTTATGCTAATGGCACAGTTCCAGAGACATGGACAGTAGGCCCTATGCCAAAGGTGGCAAAAATAGGCTCTGTGGAATATACTTCTCTCCAGGCCGCTTTGGATTCTGCCCATGCTAATATGACAGGCGATGTGACTATTGAGTTGTTGAAGAACATTACAGAAGTGGCTATCGTACATCAGAAGGCCAGTTTGAACCTTACTATCGAAGGTAGTAATGACACCATCGTAGGACAGATCGCCATTGATGGTGATGGTAGAGCTTCAGGTACTGAAACACTGACCATCCAGAATGTACGCTTTGTGGGTCAGAAGACGGATTTCTACACAACCACTGCTGATGATAATGCATTTGTTTTGGTTCCGAACACAAAAACAGCGGGGAAACCATGGTATACAAATAAATATAATTATGCCCATAATATCACACTCGATAATTGTGTTTTCAGTAGTACTGCACCTGGTTATGAGGAAGTTGCAGTAAGAGTTAATTCAGGTGCAGGTGCATACAATGTGACAATAAATAATTGTAAGGGCGATAGCCTTCATAGTTTGGCCCAGTTTACAGGGACAACAGGTGCAACCATCACCAATGATACTGTCACAAAAAGCGAGAGTTTCATTAATGTCAGTGGTGGTGCTGGAACATTTAATGTGAGTAACTGTAAATTCACTACAGATGCTGCTATTGCTACTGGATATGCTGTACGAGAAAATGGCGAATCTACTGCGGTCATTAATTTGGATAACAACGAGTTCATAAAAGGTGGTGACGTTCTTGTAATGGGCAAAGGTAGTTCAGTTACTAAAGGCACTATTAATGTGACAAGCGGCTTCTATGAAGGGAATATCTCCAAAACTTCAGCTGCTACTGGTACTTTCGTCTTCACTGGCGGTACTTTCAGTGAGCCCAAGGCCACAGTGGACAGCTGGTGTGCTCCTGGCTATTATGCTATCGAAAATGATCCCGATGCACTGCACTGCACTGTTTATCAAATGTACTCGCTTATATACAATGCCAACGGTGGTACTGGCACAATGGATACTATCTATGTGAGAGTAGATGCATCTGTATCTGACCGTACCAAAGATGTTGCTGATTGTGCTTTCCTCCCTGCTCTGACCACCGATGTTTTCGCCATTTGGAATACCAAAGCTGACAGTACAGGCATCAGTTTCAATCCTGGAGATCCTATTGTATTGATCTCCGATACTACCTTGTATGCAATCTGGAGAGAAGGTTATTCCATTTCTTACAATGCTAACGGTGGTACAGGAACTATTCCACCCCAAATTAAGTTGATTGGTGTTGATGTCACTCTTTCCGATGGTACCGATGGTGCAGGCAACTATCTTATCACCAAAACTGACAGCACTCTCTATCGTTGGAACACCACACCCGATGAAGCTGTAGGTAGCACCAACTACGCTTTAGGTGAAACTTATAGTACCAACGCAAGTCTTGCTTTGTACGCTGTATGGCGCCTTACCCTCGATATGACCATGGATTCTACCGATGTGGTTTGCTACGGGGAGAACAATGGTACCGATACCGTGAAGATTATTGGTGGTGAAGCTCCTTATATGATAGTATTGTCCAGCACAGTTCTTCCACAAAACGATACCGTGAAAAACCTGATGGATACAGAATATATATTTGAAAACCTGAAACCAGGTAAATACAATGTTGAGTTAAGCGACGTCCTGAAAAAAGATTTTATCACTGGTACATTCACCATCGCACAGCCCGATACATTGGAAATCACGGCTTTGACTGTTCCTACCAATAATCCTTGCCCGTTGATGGGTGTCGGCTCATTCGACGCAAGCGTTACTGCTCAAGGTGGTAATGATCCAGGTAACTATACCTATGCATGGGGTGATGACGCAACCAATGTGAATGCTGCAGCAACTGAAGTTCCCGCTATAGCAGACGATATTGATTATACCTATACCGTTAGTGTGACAGTTACAGATATTAAAGCTTGTACTGCTACTGCTACTGCAACCATCGAGGTGAGCCCGGTTATCGTCCATATTGACTCTCTCCATGGTAACACCACAATGAAAATTGATACGGTAAAACAAGGTATCATGCAGGGCTGTGACACTATCATTAGAGATTTCGGTTACCCGACATTCACTTTCACTAACTCCGCAATTACTGAGGATATTTTGGATACTGTTTATAATGATATCCCCACCAACTATCCTGACAGCATATTCTCTATAGGTTATAACCCCATCATCTGGACCGCTGTTGACACATGTGGACATGAGGTTACTTGTGAACAGATTATCTACATTTATCATTATCCATGTCCCTCTGTGGATGATGGCGAAGGTAATACCTATAATGGTGTTCGTGTGGGTTGTTTATGTTGGACAGATAGAAACCTGGTGTCAACCAAATACAGCAGCAATGGTAACACAATTCCGAATCTGATGAGCTATGTATCAGAGAATTTCCCCAATGCTACAGAAAATGTTGCTAATTTTGGTTATTTGTATGATTGGTATGCAGCTGTTGATACAGCAACCAATAGCATTGCCGATATCGAAGCTACATACGCTGCTGGTAAACATGTTCAAGGTGCATGTCCCAACGGTTGGTATTTGCCTACCGATGAGGATCTCAAAACACTGGAAAGTTTCAATGCCAAGGATTTGAGATCAACTGATTTCTGGATTGAAGGTAGTGGTACTAACAGCACAGGTTTCAATGCTGTTCCTGGTGGTTATTACAACTGCGTAACTGGCAGATATGAGAATGCAGCAGGTAATGCATACTTCTGGTCTTGTCATCCTGTATATGATGCGGCTACTGGTGCTATGATTGACTATATCTGTGAGAAGATATACAATGGTAAAGAATATAGCCGTTGCAATGGATTCAGTATTAGATGTGTGTTGATTGTGAATGAATAAAAGTTGCAAAACAACATCAAAAAAAAATCGGTGGATTGGATTTCAATCCACCGATTTTTTTGTGCTAAACTTAAAAGTATAAGTTATTGTGCCAGATTATTTTTCTAACCTTATGCGGGCATCCACTGCAGTGACGTAGCGTGGGTTGCCCAAGAGTGGGTTCAAGTCCATCTCGGCAATCTCGGGAGCAGCCTGCACCAATGCGCTGATACGGGCAATCTGGTCGGCATACAGGTCGATGTTGACGGGCTCCTGGCCACGAACACCTTGCAGAATCTTGTAGCCGCGCAACTTGGTGAGCATCACCTTGGCCTCGTCGGCGGTGATGGGTGCCAATGCACTCTGTACATCCTTCAGCACTTCGATGAAGATACCACCCAAACCGAAGAAGATCTGATGTCCGAACTTGGCATCCTTAATGGCGCCGATATAAACATCAGTACCGTCCAACATCGGATACATTTCTACCGCGTAGGTGTCTTTAATGGCCATCAGACGGTCAAACTCCTTGCTTACGGTATCCAAGTCCTTTACGTTCAAAGTAACGCCGCCTACGTCAGATTTGTGCAGTGGACCGACCACCTTCATTACGAGGGGAACATCTTTGCTGCAACCTACCTCCTTGGCGAAGGCCAGAGCATCTTCTTTCTTTGATACTTCCACAGATTTCTTGCGGCTGATGCCAGCGGCATCCAAAAGCTCGTTGTAGTCGGCAATCTCCATGTAGCCGTCACCGCATTTGTCGATGGTCTTGCGGATGCGGGCTACATCGATTTGCGGCAGTTCCACATGCTCGGGTTGTGGCTTGGGCGTATTATATACTTTGCAGATGGCATTGCCTAACACACACTCTTCGGGGAAGTTGATGCGGCCTTTGGCAATGAAGTCGTTGATTTCGTCCTTCACATTGATGATGGAAGGCAACACGGGGAAGATGGGTTTCTTGCAGGTTTTCATCTTCTCATCTAACAGGTCATAAACCTCCTTGTTGCTGAACAATCCTGGTGAGCCGAAGATAACTACGGAGAAGTCGATATCTGTGTATTCGTTCTCGACGGTGTCGATGATATAACCTAACTGTTCGGCGGTGCCAGTGGCGAGGAAGTCGATGGGGTTGCCTACGGAAGAACCACCGAAAAGCTTGGCGAGCAGGGCGGGGCTGGCGGGATGGTCCTTCAGTGAAGGTACCTCCATGCCACCATTGCTGAGCACATCGGTGAGCATTACGGCGGGACCGCCGGCATGGGTGATCACGGCGCAACGTTTGCCCTTGATTTCGGGGTGCATGAAGACGCCGCACACGGTGGTCAGTTCCTGACGGTTGTGGCAGCGTACGATGCCGGCCTTGCTGAACAGGGCATCGACAGCGGCATCGTTGGTGGCCAAAGCACCTGTGTGTGATGAAGCGGCACGTGAGCCGGCAGCACTACCACCGCTCTTGATGGCGGCGATGTGGCAGCCCTTGTTGATAAGGCTGCGGCTATGCTTGAGTAAACGCTGTGGGTCGCCAATTTTCTCCATGTAGAGCATGATGACACGGCTTGATTTTTCGGGGTCAAAGGTCTCATCGAGGTGCTCCAGTACATCTTCGATACCTAACTGGGCACTGTTACCTACTGCCCACACACTGTTAAACTTCAGACCGTTGCTGATGCCGTACTCTTTGATGAACACGGCGGTGGCGCCTGAACCTGTGATGAAATCGACGCCATGGGGATCGAGGGTAGGGATGGGGGTGTCGAAACAGCCAGCATAGTTTACGTTGAGGAAGCCGGTGCAGTTGGGACCGATGAGCGAGCCGCCCACGCTGTTGATGGTATCTACGATATGCTTCTCGATTTCAGCACCTTCGTGGCTTTCTTCTGAGAAGCCAGCACTGACGATAATGAAGCCTCGGCAGCCTTTTTCCTTGGCCAGCACATCAACGGTCTGGGCACAGAACTTGGCGGCGATACATAGGATGGCGCAATCGACCTGCGGCAGATCATCGACCTTAGCATAGCATTTCACGCCTTGCACTTCGGTCTCTTTGGGGTTGACGGCGTAAATCTGACCCTTGAAGGGGCTCTCCAAGAGGTTTTTCAGCGATTTTCCGCCGGGTTTATGAATGTCACTTGACGCACCGCACACTACGATGCTTTGGGGGTTTAAGAGTTTTGGGTTGATCATTTTGTATGTTTGTTTTTGTTGTTGATTTGCGAACCCCCACACTGCGCTTCGCTTATGTGGGGTTATTGAAATTTTGCCTCTCCGAGGCAATCTGAGTAGCTCTTAATTATTAATTGTTAACTGTTAATTGGTTCTACAGTTTCATCTCCTCAATAATCCCCTTAATCTTTGCCTGCATAGCGGCATTAGCCTCGTCGTATTGCTGGATGTCGGGCAACTGACCTATCACACCGAAATAGAACTTGATTTTGGGTTCGGTGCCGGAAGGACGGACGGTGATTTTGGAGCCGTCGGCCGTGAAGAACTGCAGCACATTGGACTTGGGCAGGGCAATGGGTTCCTGCGTGCCTTTGTCCAAATGATAGGCGATGCCTGCCTGAATATCTTTCATGAGGACAACCTTCTGTCCACCAATTTCCTTTGGAGGATTATTTCTATAATTTACCATCATGGCGGCGATTTCCTCAGCACCACTCTTGCCTTGCTTGGTCAATGAAAGCAGATCTTCTTTGTAGTAACCGTATTCATGGTAGATTTCGAGCAACATCTGGTACAGGCTCTTGCCTTGGTTGGCATAGAAAGCGGTCATTTCGGCGATGAGACAGCAGGCAATGACAGCATCTTTGTCTCTCACAAAGTCGCCAGCTAAGTAGCCGTAGCTTTCCTCGCCACCACCGATGAAGGTCGTCTTGCCTTCATTCTCTTTAATCTTTTCTGCAATATATTTGAAGCCCGTAAGCACATCATAGCATGGCACCTGATAAGCATCAGCCATGCGTTTGATTAATTCGGTAGTAACAATAGTTTTAACGACAAATTGTTTGCCATCGAGCTTGTTGAGGGCTTTCCACTGTGACAGCAGGTAATGTACCAGCAGTGAACCGGTCATATTGCCGTTGAGCAGTATCATTTCGCCCTTGAGGTTGCGTACGGCGATACCTACACGGTCGGCATCGGGATCGGTAGCTAACACCAAATCGGCTTTTTCAGCTTCTGCCTGTGCGATAGACATGATGAGGGCGCTTTTCTCTTCGGGGTTGGGTGACTTCACGGTGGGGAAGTTGCCGTCGCTGACAGCTTGCTCCTTGACGATGCTGATGTTTTCGAAACCATACATTTTCAAGGCTTTGGGCACCATGGTGATGCCGGTGCCGTGCAGCGGGGTGTAGATGATTTTCAGCTGTTTCTGGGCAGCGATGGCTTCCGGATGCAACGACAGGCCGTGAACCAGCTTCAGGTAAGCCTCGTCCAGACTGCTGTCAATAATGTGCACTTTGTCGGGATTGCGCTGCCATTTGGTATCGTGCAGCGATTTGATTTTGTTGACTTCGGCAATGACATTTTTGTCGTGTGGGGGCACTAACTGGCCACCATCGTTCCAGTACACCTTGTATCCGTTATATTCTTTCGGGTTGTGCGAGGCGGTCACCATCACGCCCGACTGGCAGTGCAGGTGACGCACGGCGAAGGACAGCACCGGGGTGGGACGCAGTTCCGGAAACAGATGGCAGGTGATGCCGTTGGCGGAAAGCACATCGGCGGTGATGTCGGCGAAATAGGCACTGTTGTTGCGGGAGTCGAAGGCAATGGCCACGCTGATTTCCTGATTGGGGAACTGCTGTTTCAGATAGTTGGCCAGTCCCTGGGTGGCAGCGCCCACCGTGTATTTGTTCATGCGGTTGGTACCCACGCCCATAATGCCACGCAATCCGCCCGTGCCGAATTCCAGGTCACGGTAGAAGGCCTCGGTCAGCTCATCAGGGTTGTTTTGCAAGTAGTCCTTGATTTGGGCTTTGGTGTCGGCATCGTAGTCGTCATTCAGCCACAACGCCACGCGTTCTTCAATATATTTATCCATAGTGTATCAGATTAAAATTATTAATCTGCAAACTTACAAAAAGTTTTCCTATTGGCAAAATATATTTTGCCATATAATTCCCCTTCTTTAAGATTCGATGAAGGAGCGAGTGTAGAAGCAAAGCTTGCTTTGGTTATGTCGAGCGAGGAGGAGAAATGGGCGAAGCCCCAACGGGTGCCTGAAGGGCGGGGTAGTGGTAGAGACGTTTCATGAAATTTTTAAAAAAAATACAAATCATTTCCGAAGATTCGGAAAAATTATGTATGTTTGCAAAAAAATAATCAATCCTTATTATTAATTTAATTTGTAAAATTATGGAAGAGAAAGATTTACAGCTTTTGGAAGAGTCTAAATTGTATGTATCAAGCATGGGCAAATGGATGAAATTCTTTGCTATATTGGGCTGCATAGGTGCAGGTTTTATGGTTTTGGCTGCTTTATTGTTGATATCGGTAGGAAGTTTTATCCCTTTAGCTGAAGACTTAGGCGTATTGAGTAGAGTTGGTACGGGTGTGGTAGGTTTTATATATCTTATCATTGCGGCAGTATATATCTATCCTATCATATATCTTTTCCGTGCCTCTGCTGCCGCCAGATTGGCCATTGAGAGCAAAGATAATGTCCAAATGACAGAATTCCTCAAGAATAACAAGTCGTTTTGGAGATACTGCGGAATACTCACCATTGTTTTGTTCTGTTTTTATATCGTGCTGATTATTGGTTTTATAATTGCCGGTGTAGCCTTGGGTTTGTCATCGTTATAATCAGGAATTTTTTTATTTGCTAAAAGAGGGTAGCGTGCCTTACGCACGCATACCATTCATTCATATCACCCCACACTGTGCACTATCGTGCTTGTGTGGGGTTAATAGGATGTTGTGCTTTCAGCACACATATATTAACGAAATTGGCACATTAGCATATTCACATCTCCCCTCGAACAAAGTGAGACTCCCCTTGAGCACAGCGAAACTCCCCTCGAGGGCAAAGCCCGAGACCCCCCCAAATTCTATTAGCACATAAAATAATTTGCTAATTAACTAATTTGCTAATTTGCTAATTAATCACGCTTCCTGTTTGCTGATATTCAGCAGCACGCCGGTAGCGATGCCGGCAAAGAGCAGGGAGGCACCGCCGCGACTGATGAAGGGCAGTGTCTGGCCAGTGGCGGGCAAGAGCCCGCAGTTGACGCCGATGTGTACCAAGCCTTGACAACAGAACCAGAAACCGATACCTACTGCCAAGAGCATTCCGAAGGGGCCTTCGGCACGTTTGGCGATGAGTATGGATCGGTAAAACAAGATGAGGTAACAAATCAGGATAAGTAAACTTGCGGAGATACCTAACTCTTCTGTTACTGTGGTGAACACATAGTCTGTGTCTTTTTCGGGCAGGTTTTTGTTGATGACACCCTGTCCTGGGCCCGCTGGCAGCAATCCCGAACGGGCAATGGCAGCTTTGGACTTGATCATCTGGTCGCCATAACCTTCGCTATTGTCATTGGTAAGATAATAATGGCAGCGGTGGCGGAAGGTACTGGAACGGCCCGAGTCGGTGCCAAAAAGATAGATGGAACCGAAAAAGAAGGCCACCGCACAAAATAGCAGCAGGTGTTTGGCTTTGACATTCCCCAAAAACATGATGGCCAAGCTGGTGGCGAAAAAGATGATGGCGGTGGACATGTTGCTGAGGGCCATGCCGCCAGTAAAGAGAAGTACTACAATAAACAAACCTGACACATCTTGCAGGGTCATATCGGAGTCATTGTTGATACGAACCGCTAAAAATTTGGAAATAAAGAAGATAGCTAAGAAACCGATAAAGTAGAAGGTCTGAATTTCGAAAGAACCTATACGGATACCTCGTCGCTCCTCATTACCGAATACCAAGGTGGCGAAGAGCAGGATGGCTGCCAATACAAGGGAAAAAATTGCCAGCCGTGACAACGCCCTGTAGTTGATTTTATAGGCGATGAACATGCCTGCGAAACAGAGGGCGATATTAATCAGATGGTGCACGAACACATGAGTCGATTTGGCCGAGCTCAGCACAGCCAGAATCGATATCAGGGACAGCACAATCGTGATGGCCAGAATGCCCTTGTCTCCGTTGAACTTTATTTTCTCCCGCAAATTCATGATAGGTTATAGGTTACAGGTGTTAGGTGTCAGATTACAGGCATCAGAAATTAATTACTGAAACCTGTTACCTGAAACCTGTTACCTAATTTATAACTGTGCCACGGCTTCTTTGAACTTGTCGCCTCTTTCACGGTAGGTACGGTACATGCCGAAGCTGGTGGTACCAGGGGCGAAGAGGATGGCGTCGCCGGAAGCTGCTGCATAATAGGCGGTGCGGACAGCGTCTTCCATGTTCATGGAAAAGTCCACGGCAATGTCCTGATCGGCAAAGAAATCAAAGATTTCGGGTTTGTAAACGCCCATGATGACAATATGTTTCACTTTCTCTTTGATGATATCCACCAAGTCATCGTTGATGCTGTCACGGTCTTCGATGCTCATGATCCAGGTGGTGGGTTTGGTCATGCTTTCCAGGGCGAACCATACTGCATTGACATTGGTAGAGCGGGAGTCGTTGATGAAGTCGATGCCCTCGATGCTCTTGACCAGTTCCAATTTGTTGGCACTGCCCTCGAAGTCGGACATGGAGTCGTTTAAGCTTTCGTTACGTGCGTTGAGTAGTTTTCCTGCTAATGCAGCGGCCATGCTGCTGCGGTTGTCGGTTGTCGGAAATGCGTTGTAGCCGATGTTTTTGTGTGCTGCCATATTTTATCTTACTTTTAATGTTACTACTGAAATTACTGCCAAAAGGATGCCGATGATGATGAATCGCTGTACGATTTTGGTTTCATGCATGCCTTTTTTCTGATAATGGTGATGAATGGGTGCCATCAGGAAAATGCGCTTGCCTTCACCAGTTTTTTTCTTGGTATATTTGAAATAGCTTGTCTGTATGATGACGGAAACTGATTCGATGAGGTAGATACCGCAAAGAACGGGAATCAGTAATTCTTTTCGGATGATGATGCATAAAACAGCGATGATGCCACCGAGGGAGAGACTGCCGGTATCACCCATGAATACTTGCGCGGGGAAGCAGTTCCACCAGTAGAAGCCGAGACAAGCTCCGAGCAAGGCGGCAATGAAGACTACCAATTCACCGATATTGGGAATATACATGATGTTTAGGTAGTCGGCAAAAATGCTGTTACCAGACACGTATGCCAATATGGCGATGCCTATGCAAATTATAGCTGCGGTGCTTATGGCCAAACCGTCCAGCCCATCGGTGAGGTTGGCCCCGTTGGAAACTGCCGCAATGATGAAAATCACGACAAGAATGTAAACCAATGAGGAAAGCAAACCTGTCTTATCTCCTGTCCAGTTGGTCAGCCAAGCATAGTCGAATTCGTTGTTCTTGACAAATGGAATGGTGGTTTTGGTAGAGTTGTGCTGTGCTGGTATTCTGCTGAAAACGCTGGTGTTATGGTTGGCTATGTCATTGTTAACAACCTCCGTGGTTTCAATTTGTTTATTTTCAACGGAACCTTTCTCTTTGATAACCACATCAGGGTGGAAGCACATCACAATACCTACAATCAAACCTAAAATGATTTGGCCAATCAATTTTTTCTTTCCTGAAAGACCTTCTTTGTTTTTCTTGAATACCTTGATGTAATCATCGGCAAAGCCCAGACAACCCAACCATAAAGTGGTGAATATCATCAATATAATATAAATGTTGTCCAATTTGTTGACCAGCAGAACAGGTATGATAATGGAAGCGATGATGATAATACCGCCCATGGTAGGGGTTCCTTTTTTCTGAAGTTGTCCTTCGAGGCCGAGGTCACGTATGGTTTCGCCAATCTGTGCTTTTTGCAGTTTTTTGATGACGCTTTTACCAATAATCAAAGAGATAAAGAGCGATAGCACGATGGCGAGAGCGGCTCTGAAAGAAATGTATTGGAACATTCCCGCACCGGGGAAATTGTGCCCATGAAGCCAGTCGAAAAGATAATATAACATGGTTTTTAGTTTTAGTTCTTAATTCAAAGATTGAAGTTTGCTTTTATTTCTTCGGTATCGTCAAAATGGTGTTTCACATGATTGATTTCCTGGTAGTTTTCGTGGCCTTTGCCGGCGACCAGCAGCACATCTTTGCCCTGCATCAGCATACAGGCGGTTTTGATGGCCTCGTGGCGGTTCTCAATAACCAGCACTTTGCGTTTCTGGTCGGCAGAAACCCCAGCAAGCATGTCGTTGAGGATGTCCTCGGGCTTCTCGGTGCGGGGGTTATCGGAAGTCAGGATGACTTTGTCGCTGAGCTCGCAAGCGATGGCAGCCATCTCAGGTCGTTTCAGCTTGTCGCGGTCACCGCCACAGCCTACCACGGTGATGATATTCACACTGTGCTGGGTAATGTCGTTGATGGTGGACAGCACATTCTTCAGGGCATCGGGAGTGTGGGCGTAATCCACAATGGCTGAGCCGCCTTCGTTGTTGCGTATCAGCTGGAATCGTCCTGCCGCACTGCCTAAACCACTCATTTGCTGCAGCACTTCCTCACTATTCATGCCCAACAGGATGGCAGCACCATAAATGGCCAAAAGGTTGTAGGCGTTGAAACGTCCACAAAGCTTGAAAAAGACCTCTTGTCCGTTGATAGTCATCTGCAAGCCGGTGAAGTCATTGTCCATGATGACACCCTTGAAGTCTGCGGCTTTCAACAGGCTGTAAGTATGAACTTTAGCCTTGCTGTTCTGCGTCATCACCAAACCGTTCTTGTCATCGATATTGGTCAAAGCGAAAGCTGTTTCGGGCAATTCGTCAAAGAATCTCTTCTTGGCCTTGATGTATTCGGCGAAGGTTTTGTGGTAGTCTAAATGATCATGGGTGATGTTGCTGAAGATGCCACCTGAAAAATGCAGTCCAGCAATGCGGTGCTGGCAGATGGCATGTGAGCTGACCTCCATAAAGCAGTATTGACAGCCGGTTTCTACCATCTTGTGCAATAACTCATTCAGTTCAATGGCATCGGGAGTGGTGTGGTTAGTAGGTATAATGGTATCTTCAATACGATTTTCAATGGTGGAGAGAAGACCTGTTGGATAGCCCATCTGGCGGAATAAACGATACAGCAGTGTCACAGTAGTGGTTTTGCCATTCGTGCCAGTGATACCCACCAGATGCAGTTTTTGGCTAGGAAAATCATAGAAAGCGCTGGCTAAGAGTCCAAGAGCTATGTCGCTGTTGGGCACCTTAATGAAGGTAACATCTTGTGGTAGAGTCGTACAGCCGCATGTTTCGGGTATTTCCTCGCAAACAATCATGCGTCCGCCTTGTTCAATGACTTTGCCGATGAAGCTGTGGCCATCAACTTGGGTGCCGCGTTGGGCAACAAAAAGTGTGTCTGGATGGTCAGCAGTTACCTTGCGCGAGTCAAAGGTAATGGCTTCCACCTGACGGTCGATGCTTCCTATAATCTCGTAATTTCCAATGTTTTGCAATAAAAATGATAAGGCTTTCATTGCTATGTTTTTTTTTATTCTAAATACAAACTTACAGTGTTGGTTGATTTGTCCAAAACTTGTCGGCGTACCACACCATAACCATAGATTTTCACTTGATAACCGGCTCGTATCAGCTCGCTGACAGCATCAGAGGCAATCATCTCCGAAACATCGGGCATTTTGTCGCCACTTTTGAATTTGGGTGTTTTCAGCATGACCGAATAGTCGTCTCTCAATCCAGAAGTGACATAAGGCACTGGCAGTTGACTAGAAGGATAAGCGATACCCAGATTTTCCATGATGAGTTTATATTCCTCTGAATTGACCACATGAGTTCTGGGCAGCTTGGTGCCATGCTCTCGGTTAACATTTTGCAAGGCACCGAAGTTGGTGGTGTTCATAATGTTTCGGGCGATACGGGCGAAAACATCTACAGCGATGGAACTTTTCTTTGACACGTTGTACATGAAAACTAGGCAGGTATATTGTGGGTCGTCAGCTGGAAAATAACCGCAGAAAGAGACACTGTTTTTGCTGTAATTGTAAGCCTTGATGTTTTCATCCCAAATGTCACGAGTGCCTGTTTTGCCAGCAAAAGTGAAGTTTGGATTGCGGTAGTAACGTGCCGTGCCGTGCTCACCAGTGACAACAGCTTCCAGATAACTTTTGGCTTTTGCTATGGTTGTGGGACTGCATATTTGCTCGTTGATGACCTCGGCTTCGAAAGTCTGTATGGGTTCAGTCTCATGGGCTCTGGTCACATATTTGACAAAGAGAGGGGCGACCATCTTGCCATTGTTGGCAATGGCATTGTAATATACTAAGGTTTGAATGGGTGTCATGGTAAAACCGGCACCGAAACAGGTATTGTAATAGGTATGGAAATCCTTGGCATTACGTTTGATATTGGGTGCTTGGATTTTGCCCAACTGCGTTGAGAATGAGGTGGTGATATACAGCTGGTCAATTTTGTTCAGATAGGCTTTGTAATTGTCGTCTCCGAATGCGTCAAAAATCATGGAGGCGATACCTACATTGGAAGAACGCTGGATAATGTCGATAGGATAGCCACGGTCCTCCGCTTTGCCTCTCTCATCGTATTTGATGAATTTGTAGGTTTTGCTTCCATCCTTGCTTTTCCGTTCAAATTCATGGTATAAAATGGGATATCGCTGGTCATCATTTCCGTTCTTTTTCTCCAAATAGGCGAGGGCGGAAGCGATTTTGAAGGTAGAGCCGGGTTCTACCATCTTATTTAACACATATTCGTCACTCTCGGTATATTGGGTACCATCTTTGTTGGCGCGGCGCAAGTTACAGAGCGCTTTGATTTCTCCGGTTTTGGTCTCCATGACCACAGCGCAACCCCAGTCGGCATTCCATTCTATCAATTTGGCATTCAGTTCATTATGAACAATGTTCTGGATTTCAAGATTCAGAGTGGTATGCAAATCACAGCCGTCAATGGGTTCCACATATTCATCTAAGGGAAGGCGGGCTTTGTTGACATACAGATACTTGCGCGAGCCTTCAATACCGGCTAACTGTTCGTTGAAATAGTATTCCATGCCGTATTGGCGGTCGCCAAGGTTCATACCCAAAGTTCGTTTAGCCAAGTCTCCGTATGGGTTGATGCGGACAGTTCGGAAGGTGTAGTTGACACAGCGTTTGCAGGGTTTTTCGGAGAACATGGGCAGATGATTGATGAAAGCCGTGTCTTCGGAGGTGACCCATTGATTTTCATTGCTTTCGTTGGATTGCAGAATGAGTGCGTTGCGTTGCTCCGCCAAGGCAATGGTGAATTTGCGGCGGTAGTATTGTAGGTCGTGTTTGGGAAATTTGTGTTGGAAGTGATTGTAGAATTCTGCGCTCAGTTGCTCAATGAGTTTGTTCAGTTTAGTAGCGGAATGAGTATATATGGTATCTTTGGCGGCGAAAATGCGTCCGTCTAAGGTGAGGTCGAAAACAGTGACATTGCTCACCATCACGCGGTTGTGATCGTCGTAAATTTCACCGCGGACCGGGCGGACATTATTGGCCACCACATAGCAGTCGCAATTTTCGTCTTGTGCCAGAGGATTATCCTCCCAGCCTTCCTGAGTTTTGTCGAGGCATTTGGAGGAGGTTCCGCTGTAGAGAGCGCGTTGGAAAATGACCAAATGCAGAATTTTGCCGATGCAGCCTAAGCCCAGCAAAAGCACAAAGAGGAAGATCACTCCCATCCTTGCCGAGAAACGCTTGTTATCTGTTCCTTCGTTAGTCTGCATTTTCTTTCGGTCTTTGAATTACTATTTTGTATATATGCTTGTCGTTCTTTTCAAATCCTCTGTCGTTCAGCATTTGAATCAGCTTCTGATTCTCATCGTAGAGGATGTATTGGTTGTTGTGTTTCAACACACCGATGGTTTGTTTGTATTCTGTCTCCAGCTCTTTGATGCGTTGTCTTTTGGCATCCATTGAGTGTTCGTTGATGACAATCAGAACCAGGAGTATGAATACGAAGGCGATGTAGGGGTACCAGCGGATGGTTCCTTTGGCAAACAGGAAGTCGCCGGAGAGCAGTTGCTTCCAGAAGCTGTCGCCCTTGGCTTTGGCTTGTTTGGGTTCCTGTTTGTTGGTGCTTATCATGGCTGGTTTTTATTTTTTCTCTGCTACACGTAATTTGGCGCTGCGGGCGCGGGGGTTGAGGGCTATTTCATTCTCGTCGGGCACGATGGCTTTGCGGGTGACCAGGGTGAAAGGGGTCAGCAGGTTACCGAAGAAATCTTTTTCTGCCTCGCCTTCGAATTTACCCGAGCGCATGAAATTCTTGACCAAACGGTCTTCCAACGAGTGGTAGGCAATCACCACCAAGCGTCCGCCAGGTTTCAGGCAATCTATGGTTTGGCTCAGCATTTCCTGCAGTACGGTCATCTCGTCATTTACCTCGATTCTGATAGCTTGGAACAGCTGTGACAGCACCTTGTTCTCTTTGCCTTTGGGCAGCATCGGGGTGACAGCGGCGACCAGTTGGCCGGTGGTGTTGATAGCTGCCTTCTCGCGTTCGCTGACAATTTGTCGGGCAAGCTGTTTGCCGTTAGGAAGTTCTCCGTAGCTATAAAAGATGGAGGCCAGTTTCTCAGGGGCATAGCCGTTGATGATTTCGCGGGCGGACACGCCTTTTTGTTTGTTCATACGCATGTCCAGGTCGCCGTCGAAGCGGTGTGAGAAGCCACGTTCCGCGGTGTCGAACTGGTAGGAGGACACGCCGAGGTCTGCGAGAATGCCGTCGGCGGGGCAGAATTTGTAGTACTGGGCGAATTTTTTCAGATGGCGGAAGTTGCTTGGAACAAATTGGAAGCGTTCGTCGTCAATAGCGTTGTTGGAGGCGTCTGGGTCCTGGTCGAAGGCCAGCAAACGACCTTCCTGGGAAAGATTTTCCAAAATTTTCCGTGAGTGGCCGCCACCGCCAAAGGTGACATCAATATATGAGCCAGAAGGATTAGTAACAAGTTGACGAACAGATTCCGCAAGGAGGACCGGATTATGGTAACTCATTGGTTTCCTCCTTTCGCGCAGTGTTATAAAGGCCAAGATGAATGGCTTCGTTCAACTCGTTCAAATCTTCTGGTTTCATGTCGAACTCTTTGTGGTATTCCTCGCTGTTCCAAACATCAATTTTGCCATCATCTAAAAGCATAACCACCTCTCGGTCAATGTTATAGTAATCCATGAAGAATTTTGGGATGACAAGGCGGCTTTGGGAGTCACATTCCACAAAGGTATTGCGCGTAAGAAATGCGTTGCGGTATTTCTTGATTGCTATAATGTTTCTGTCCAAAGAATTGAGGAACTCCATTTGTCTCTCGTATGCTTTCATGGTCCATAGGGTTACATGATTGCCGAAACCATGGGTTGCTACAAAACAATTGCGGTCATCTTCATCCAATGACTTCAAGAGCATGGTGGGTAATTTCACACGCCCATGCTTCTCGATGGCAGCTTCATAATAACCGAAATTGAATTTTGGCATTTTTCTTTGGTTTTTATCGTGGCAAAGATATAGCTTTTTTCAATACTTTTTCCACAATTTTTATTTTTTGGACTAAAAAAGATGATATTTTTATATAAGTATCTGAAAATCAATGTGGAAAAAAAGGGAAAAATTATTAAGGAAAGATGTTTATTTGCTTAAAATATTGATATTCAACAAATAAATTCGATTTATTTCAATTTGAAATAAATAACAGTAAATCAGTATTTTAAATTATAAACTGGAAAAATATTCCAATTTTTTCCACACTTTGATGTTGATTTTCGGAGAAATTTGGAAAAAAATGGAAACTTTTGGAAAAAAGAGGAAGTTATCAACAAAAAAACGGCCCGAAGGCCGTGATGCTTTCCACAGGGGAATGTTGATTAATGTGCCAATGAGACAATGTGCTAATGTGCCAATGAAATTAGCAAATTAGTTAATTAGCAAATTAGCAAATGATTTTAATGTGCCAATTAAATTAAGAACTAAGAGTTAAGAATTAAGTGGGTCAAGTTGCTGGATGCTGAATTAATTCTTAGTTTTTAATTCTTAATTCTTAACTATTAAAACATCACAATTTTCAGGTACTCCACCAGCACGGCGGCGGCGACGGCACCGATGGCGACGGTGAGCAGGTCGCGTTTGCGCCATGACATGATAAGGGCAACTACAGTAGCCACAATGCCGGAAGTCAGGCTCTTGGTGGAATAGATCACATCGGGGAAGGTCATGGCCGCCAGCACGCAGAAAGGAATGTAGAACATGAAGTCCTTGAACCAGCGGTTCTCTAATTTACGGTGGAAGATGGCCATAGGTGTTACCCTGATGGTGTAGGTGGTCAGTGCCATAACGGCCAGCATTAGGCCTGCGGTGGAGAAGGTGAACAAACTCATCGTGCCACCTCCTTTCTCTCATTTTCCTCTTCTACCTCTTCGGTCTTGAAGAAAGTGGCGCAGATAGCTGCCGCGGCAATAGCTGAAATAATGAGTGACCAGCCACCGCCGTTTTGTGATATCTGGTTGATGCCGGGTACATATTTGAATAGGCACGACAGGGCAGAAGCGATGACAATGGAATAGAAGATTTTCTTGTTGCTTCTTGACGGCGGAACAATAATGGCGATAAACATGCAGTACAAGGCGATACCCATGCAGGCCTGCACCAAGGGTGGCATCAGCTCGGCGGCAAAGGCACCGAGTACGGTTCCCAAGGTCCAACCTACAATAGGGCAGGTCATCAGTCCCCCGAAGAAGGGGAAGCTGACATCCTCTTTTTCCATGGCTGCCAAGGCAAAGATCTCATCGGTGACCCCGAAGGCCATGATGCAGCGTTTGTAGGTAGGCAGTTTGCTGTCTATTTTCTGGGTGAGCGAGAGGCTCATCAGGAAGTAGCGGATATTGACTACAAGGGTGGTCATGGCTAGCTCGATGGCAGGAGCACCACCGGCAATCATGCGAATACCAGCAAACTGGCCGGCGGAAGCCAGGTTGGTGAGCGAAATGAACACCGCTACCCAGGGGTCAAAACCCATCTGCACGGCCACCAAGCCAAAAGTAAAGGACACGGGCACGTAACCTAATCCGATGGACTTTCCTAACAGAAGCCCTCTTACATATTCGCTCTTGGGCTGTTCCTGAATCTGACTGCGTTTTTTCGGCTTGAGGAATTTGGGAAGATGGCGCACAATCATTAAGTCATTGACCTGTTCGCGCAATCGCCGGTTGAACTTGTCGCGCCTCCATTTCATGGCACGCAAGGTGGCCTTCCGGCGAGTATTCTGCCGGCGAATTACAGTCTTGATTTTTTTAGTTTTCTCTCCCACAGTGTGTTATGTCCTTTTTGAGGCTGAAAATTTCAGTCTGCAAAGGTAGTGTTTTTTTCAATTAGCAAATTAGCAAATTAGTTAATTAGCAAATGGATTTAATTGGAGGAGTCTCGTACTGCGTACTCGAGGGGAGTTGTGCATACGCACAAGGGGGAGTCTCATGCTATGCATTCGAGGGGAGTTTTGCACTTCGTGATCGAGGGGAGTCGTTAAAACCTCAATCTCACAAATACAGGATAATGATCCGATGGATTGCGGCGGGTATAGGGACTGAAGGAAATTTCCTGTGGTGCATCAAAGGATTTCTGACTTTCGTCTGAACGCTCGTTGGGGGTCCAGTAACTGTCGGTGAGCACACCGTATGCTTCGACTTGGGTGGAAGGCGACACAAACACATGGTCGATACGGCTCTGGGTGAAATATTCCGTTTTAAATGCGTTGAAGGTGCCGTTCTCTGCAAAGCGTATGCGGGCGGCATCGTAAGAGTCCTTCAGCAATCCCGATAGAGTGAAAATAGTGTATATCTCATCATTCTGGTCTACATTGAAATCACCTGTGAGAATGACTGGGAGGCCGTTGGTCATCTCTTTGATGCGCTTCACCACTAACTTGGCAGCCTCTCGTCGAGCCACTACACCCACATGGTCCATATGGAGGTTGAAGTAGTAAAAGGTTTTGGCGTTTTCATTCTGCTTGTTGTTTGCATCGTTTTGTGTGGTCTTAACTGAAAACTTGCCCCAGGTGCAGATACGGATGCAGGCCGCGTCCCAGCCCAATGCGGGCTTGTCGGGAGTTTCGTTGAGCCAAAAGTCGCCATGGTCAATGAGTTGGAGCTTGTCTTTTTTGTAGAAAATGGCCTCATGTTCGCCGCCATGTTTGCCATCGTCGCGCCCTATGCCGATATAGTCGTAGTTGTCTAACGCTTTGTGCATGTCGAGGAGCTGGCTGTACAGCACCTCCTGGGTACCAAAAATGACGGGGGCCATGAAGTTGACTTGGTCGCAGATTACCTGACAGCGCTTCGACCACGAGTTGCCCTGCACACTATCGTTCCAGTTTTTATAGCGTATGTTGTAGCTGCCGACAAGCATCTCCTGGGCGGAGAGGGAAACGACAAGAAACAGGAGAATACTTGAAAATAGAAAGCTTTTCAAAAGAATAGGGTGTCTTTTCATGTTGGTCTTTTTATTTTCCGCAAAAATACATAAAAAACACACATATATTCCTGTAATTAAAACGACTCCCCTCGAGCACGCAGTGTGAGACTCCCCTTTCATGCGCAGTATGACTCCCCTCGAGCACGCAGTGTGAGACTCCCCTTTCATGCGCAGCATGACTCCCCTCGAGCGTAGCGAGACTCCCCGAAATTAAAATCCATTTGCTAATTAACTAATTTGCTAATTATCATCAACATTTCCCTGTGTATAAATACTATACTTTAGCTTGAAATTGTGCACAATATACTTTTATTTTTGTAAGTTATTGTATAAGCCGTAAACTAAAGACAATGAAATCACATAAAATCAGCCTACGCTTTGTCTCCATGGCCTTATTGGCAATGGCTATATTGTGTGCTCCTTTCGACGCTTTTTCGCAGTCGAAGAGCGCAAAACTGAAAAATGACAAGAAGAAAATAGAGACGGAAATCGCTAATACACAGAAACTGCTGAAGCAAACCGAGAAAAACAAGAATGCCTCTTTGCAGCAAATCAGTGTGCTGCGACAGCAGATTTCTAATCGTGAGGCTTTGATTACAACCCTGAATACCGAGATTTTTGAGCTGGAAGAGGAACTGGCATTGAATATCAAATTGTCACAGGATTTGAATAAGAAACTTGAATACATGAAATCCGATTATTCGAGAGTGGTGTATCTTGCTTATAAGAACAGGAAACTGATAGACAAGGTGACTTTTTTGCTTTCATCGGACAACTTCTCGCAGATGTTCCGTCGTGTCAAGTATTATTCTGTTTTCGCCAACAATGTGAAACATCAGGTGGAATTGATAGAGAAAACGCAAGAGGAAATCAAGAAAAAGAATGAGGAAATTGTGCAGATGAAGGCGGAGAAACTGGCTCTGCTGGAAGGCAAGGAAGTGGAAATCAAAAAACTGGAATTAGACAGGACGGAAACCACCAAGAAGGCGCAGGAGCTGAAGCAGAAAGAGAAACAGTTGGCCAGCACCTTGCAGGAAAAGCAGAAAAAGAGAAAAGAACTGGATATTGCCATCAAGAAGGCGATTGAAGCGGAGATTGTAGCCGCTAACAAGAAGAAAGCTGAGGAAGCCGCTAAGGCTGCCAAAGCCAAAGCGGGCAAAAATACCGCTAACACGTCGTCCTCTTCAGGCAGCGGAAAAGCCTCCACCAATGCTATTGTGCTGACTCCCGATGAACAGCTGGTGAGCAATTCTTTCGTCAACAACAAAGGCAAACTGCCATGGCCTGTTGCAAAGGGTGCGAAAGTGGGTGACTTCGGCAGTTATCCCCATCCCGACGTGCCTTCCGTCATGATTGAAAACCGTGGTATCGATATTCTTGTGGAACCCAACACACCTGTCAGAGCTATCTTCCAAGGAGAAGTGACCGGCATTCTGGATGTGATGGGAACCAAGGTGCTGATGATTCGCCATGGAGAGTATCTTTCTGTATATCAAAACCTCGCTTCTGTCAGTGTGAAGAAAGGTGATAAGGTGAGTACCAAACAGAATATAGGTACGGTGGCCAAATCAACGACCAATAACACTTACGAACTTCATTTTGAGGTTTGGAAAAACAACACGTATCTGAATCCAAACCAGTGGCTGTCGGGAAGATAAAAAATTGATATGATGCAGCTGAGTGTGGCAAAAGCTTTACAGGACAAGAATCCGGGACTTTACAAAAAAATCCCCTCTTTTGTCATACGCTGGATAGAACGTTTGATCTGTCAGGAAGAGATGAATATGCTCCTCCGCGAACATGGTCACTTGTCCTCTTTGGGCTTCACCAATGCTGTCATCAATTACCTGGACAACGAACTGGTAATTCACCATGAGGAACGGATACCCCGGACAGGTCGCTATATCATTGCTTCCAACCATCCGCTGGGTGGCTTGGACGGAATGACACTCATCAGCGTGTGTGGCCGGCACCGCCAGGATATCAAGTTCCCCGTCAACGACCTGCTGTATTATGTGGAGCCGATGCGCGAGATTTTTGTCCCGATTAACAAGCATGGCAAAACTGGCGACGAAGCCCGTAAGATGTTCAACGATGCTTTCGAGTCGGACAATCTTGTGCTGTATTTTCCGGCAGGAATGTGCTCTCGCAAAAAGAAGGGGGTGATTCAGGATTTGGAATGGAAGAAGACCATCATTACAAAGGCTAAACAAACACAAAGAGACATCATTCCTTGTTTTTTTGATGCCAAAAACTCCAATTTGTTCTACAATGTGGCCAATTTAAGGGAAAAATTGGGTGTTAAGTCGAATTTGGAGATGGTATTGCTGCCCCGAGAGATGATGAAAAAGAAGAAATCACATTTTGAAATCTCATTCGGTGAGCCTATTTCCTATCATCAGTTTGATGATTCGAAAAAAGATAAGGAATGGGCAGCATGGTTGAAAGAACAGGTTTATTCACTTGGAAATAAATAATGGCATGAAGAGCATCATTGATCCCATACCCGTCGATGTTTTGAAGCAGGAGCTTACTGAGGACAAGTTTCTGAGGAAGACCAATGCGCTCAACAACTACATATACATGATAGATGCTCATGATTCACCGAATGTGCTTAGGGAAATCGGACGTTTGCGTGAGATGACTTTTAGGGCGGCAGGTGGTGGCACTGGCAAAGAACTCGACCTGGACGAGTTTGACGAGGGACCTCATGCCTGGAAACAATTGATAGTCTGGAATCCGGAAGAAGAGGAAATTGTAAGCGCTTACCGTTTCATCAAAGGTATCGACGCCCCAGTGGATGAAAAAGGCTATCCACATACCGCCACTTCGGAATTGTTTGAGCTGTCACCGCAATTCATCGAAGAATACTGGCCACGCACCATCGAATTGGGCCGGAGCTTTGTGCAACCCAAATACCAGGTGTCGGCGGATCCTCGTAAAGGCCTGTTCGCCTTGGACAATATCTGGGACGGACTGGGAGCCCTTGCTGTCAAATATCCGGAAATAGAATATTTCTTCGGCAAGATGACTATGTATAATACATACAGCCGCTTGGCACGACGACTGATATTGGATTTTCTGAAACGCTATTTCAAAGGCGATGAGAACCTTATCAAGCCGATTCATTCTTCAGATCGCTCGAAGAAAATGAACAAGAAAAACAATGCGATATACAAAGAGAAAACCTTGAGCGACAGCCTTTCGATTCTGAAAAAAAGAGTCCGTGCCATGGGCACCGTGATACCGCCGCTCATCAAATCCTATATGTCCATTTCTCCCTCTTTGAAGTATTATGGCATTTCCGACAATCCGAGTTTCGGGGAAGTGGAGGAACTGGCCATTACGATTCATATTCCTGACATTTACGAAAACAAAAAAGAACGACATATTAAAAGCTTTGCAAAATAAATAGTTTTATGGATTATCAGATTAAGAACATCAAGTTTTTGCAGTCGGAAACAGACTGGAGAAAATGTCCAAAGGACAAACTTCCTGAATTTGCGTTTATTGGACGTTCCAATGTGGGCAAGTCATCATTGATCAATATGCTGGCTGATAATAAATCTTTGGCAAAGACCTCATCGAAACCAGGTAAAACACAGACTATCAATCATTTCAAGGTGGATAACAGATGGTTTTTGGTGGATCTTCCCGGTTATGGTTATGCTTCAATCTCCAAAACCATGCGCGAGAATTGGGCGAAGATGATAGACAATTATCTGCAGCACCGCAAGAATCTCCAGTTAGTGTTTGTGTTGGTGGATATTCGTCTTGAACCTCAAAATATTGATATTGAATTTATTAATAAGTTAGGCGAGAAGAATATGCCTTTCTCTTTGATTTTTACCAAGGCTGATAAGATTGGTAAAACCAAGGGTGCCGTCAATATCCGGAATTTCTGTCGGAAACTCATGGAAACTTGGGAAGACCTACCTCCGTTCTTTGCTTGCTCGGCAGTGGATGGCAGAGGCAAAAATGATGTGCTCAATTATATCAATCAGGTCAATGAAATGTATTACAACCAGAAAAACCAAGACGAATAATGAAAGAAAATAGTATTTACTACATGCTCGTTTTTATGCTTGTTGTTTGTTTGATAGCAGGCATAACCTCTTGTGTATCGGCAAAGAAAAAAGCAGCAATGGCTCAGAATAAGCCTTTGACAGAAACCAAATGGGTGTTGACTCATGTCAAGGGGGAAAGCATTCCAAAATCCTTTATTACTCCCCATATTGTCTTTGGCAAAGATGGTGTTTATACTGGAAATTTGGGCTGCAACTCTTTCTTTGGTAACTATACTTACCGTAAGGATAGAATCAAAATGGAATATGAAGGGTCAACGAAGAGGCTGTGCCAAAATATGAAAGTTGAGAAACTCTTTATGCAAGGTTTGCATGCAGAGTTCAAGAAATATGAAATTCGAAAAGACACTTTGATTTTGAAGGATGCAAATGGCGAAGTACTCCGCTTTATGGCCGGTGTTATTAATGAACCCAAAGCTTCAGAAACCCCAACGGAATAGTGGTCAGGTGTCAGGTATCAGAAATTATAAACTGCTACCTACTACCTACCACCTGCTACCTTTATAATAGATCGTGTGTGCTTTGCGACTCATCGCGATGCCCTTGATAATCCAATGAATAGTGCAAACCGCGGCTCTCATGGCGGTTCATGGCGTGCTTGATAATCAAGTAGCCGATATTAATCATATTACGCAATTCACAGATTTCCGGAATCAGAATAGATTTCTTGTATAGGTCTTCGGTTTCGCGGTACAGAATCTCCAAGCGGTCGAAGGCTCTTTGCAAACGCACGTTGGAGCGGACGATGCCCACATAATTGCACATGATGGTCTGCAATTCTTTGCGTGACTGGGTAATCAGCACCATTTCCTCGTTGAGCACGGTGCCCTCGGTGTTCCATTCGGGCACATCGTCGCAGAAATCAATATCTTTGAAACGCTCCACGGCCTTGAGACAGGCACGGTGTGAGAAGACTAAGGCTTCGAGTAAAGAATTGGAAGCCAGTCGGTTGGCACCATGTAAGCCCGTTGAGGCACATTCTCCCGAGCTGAATAGGTTGATGATGGAACTCTCGCCCCACTCATTCACCTTGATGCCGCCGCAGGAATAGTGGGCTGCGGGGACCACGGGGATCATGTCCTTGGTGATGTCCACACCAATGCTCAGGCACTTGGCGTAGATATTGGGAAAATGGTTGAAAATTTCGGTTTTGCTGATATGTGTGGCATCGAGATAGACATGGTCGCAGCCTTTTTGTTTCATCTCATTGTCGATGGCGCGGGCCACAATGTCGCGGGGTGCCAAAGAACCACGCTTGTCGTACTTGCTCATAAACTCCACTCCGTTTTCGTCTTTCAGGATAGCGCCAGCACCGCGCAAAGCTTCGGTAATCAGGAACGAAGGAGACTCTTTGGGGTTGTAAAGTGAGGTGGGGTGGAACTGCACGAATTCCATGCCATTGACCGCACCCTTAGCACGATACACCATGGCGATGCCGTCACCAGTAGCGATGGTGGGATTGGTAGTGTTGCCATACACCGTGCCGATGCCGCCCGTGCACATCATGGTGATACGCGACAGAATGGTCTGCACCTTGTTGGTGTTTGGATTATAAACGTAAGCTCCATAGCAGGTAATGTCTGGTGTACGGCGGCTCACCTCGATACCCAGGTGGTGCTGGGTGATAATTTCGATGGCCAGATGATTTTCCAGAATCTCGATATTGGGATGCTGCTTGGCAGCGATAATCAGCTTTTCCTCAATTTCTAGTCCGGTGATGTCCTTATGGTGTAGCACACGGAACTCGGAGTGTCCACCTTCTTTGGCCAAGGCGAACTTGCCGCTCTTAGTCTTGTCGAAGTCCACGCCCCATTCCACCAATTCCATCACTCGGGCAGTGGATTCACGGATGGTGAGTTCCACGATGTGGCGGTCTGACAGCTCGTCGCCGGCAATCATGGTATCTTGTATGTGTTTCTCGTAGGTGTCGGGCTGATAGACCACAGCAGCGATACCGCCCTGGGCGTATTTGGTAGAGGTGTCATCCACCTTGGCTTTGGTAACCATACAGACTTTGCCGTAGTTGGCGGCTTTCAAGGCGAAGCACAGACCGGCGACGCCAGATCCGATAACCAGAAAATCAACTTTTTTTCTCATATTGGCAATGTTTTTTTCGAAATGCAAATTTACAGAATTATTTTGGATTGTAAATAAAATTAAATTTAACTGGCATGGCCTTACGATGGTTTATAAAAATGTGATTTATCATGACAAATTTTTTCATTTACTAATTTGCTAATTTGCTAATTAATATTTTTTGTATTTTTGCCGCCGCAAATTTTTTGATAATACATATTAATATATACTATTAAATAGGAGGAAAAAGATGAGCAAGGATTTGATCATTGTTGAGTCTCCGGCAAAAGCCAAGACTATCCAAAAGTTTATCGGTAAGGACTTTACGGTTGTCTCCAGCAAGGGACATGTCCGCGACCTGCCGCAAAAAGATTTGGGAATTGACATTCCCAAGGGTTTTCAGCCCAAGTATGAAGTTCTTGATGACAAGAAGAAATTAATCCAAGATATCAAGAAATTGGCCAACGAGGCAGACACCGTCTGGCTTGCTACCGATGATGACCGCGAGGGCGAGGCTATCTCGTGGCACCTGATGGAAGTGGCAGATATCGCCCCTGCCAAGACCAAACGTATTGTATTTCACGAAATCACCAAGTCGGCTATTGAAAGAGCTTTGGCTAATCCGCGCCAGCTGGATGTGGATTTGGTCAACGCTCAGCAAGCCCGCCGTATCCTCGACCGTTTGGTGGGATTCGAGCTGTCACCCGTGCTCTGGCGCAAGGTGAAACCGCAGCTTTCCGCCGGCCGTGTGCAATCTGTGGCCGTTAAGCTGATTGTGGAACGGGAGCACGAAATCAAGGATTTCAAAGTGACTTCTGCTTATCGTATCACCGGTAATTTCAATTCAGAAAAAGATAAAAATAGTGAGTTTGAAGCAGAGTTGGATACTCGTTTTAACGACAAGGATAAAACTTTGGCTTTCTTGGAAGATTGTAAATCAGCTACATATAGCATTAGTGCGGTAGAAAAAAATCCTGGTAAGAAAGTGCCTGCAGCTCCTTTCACTACCTCTACTTTGCAGCAGGAAGCTTCCCGCAAACTGGGCTTCTCTGTTAGCAAAACCATGGTAATAGCCCAGCAGCTGTATGAACAGGGTTATATCACCTACATGAGAACTGACTCTGTTAACCTTTCCGATTTCGCTATCCAGGGTGCCAAAGAGGAAATCATCAAGCAATATGGTGAAGAGTACTCACATCCCCGTAAATACGCTAACAAAATAAAAGGTGCTCAGGAAGCTCACGAGGCTATCCGTCCTACATCCATGAGCAACCATACCATCCCGGGCGATACCTTTGCCAAACGTTTGTATGAGCTAATTTGGAAACGTACCATCGCCTCTCAGATGAGTGACGCGCAAACTGAGAAAACCGTCATCACTATTCCTGTATCCAACCGTCCCGAAAAATTCGTTGTGACTGGTGAAGTGATTTTGTTCCATGGTTTCTTAAAAGTATATATTGAATCGAAGGATGAAGAAGATGAGGAAGTAAAGGGTTGGTTGCCAACCTTGGCTGTAGGTGAGAAAGTGAATGCTGCGGAAATTATCGCTACACAGAAGTTCTCACAACCTCCAGTAAGATATACCGAAGCCAGTTTGGTAAAGAAACTGGAGGAACTGGGTATTGGTCGTCCTTCAACCTTTGCGCCTACCATTTCCACCATTCTGAAACGTGAGTATGTGGTGAAAGAGACACGTCAGGGTTCAGAAAGGGATTATATTCAGCTGAAACTGAAAAACGGCAGTGTGCATGAATCTGTCAAGAAGGAAAAATATGGTTTCGAAAAAGATAAAATCTTCCCCACAGATATAGGTATTGTGGTGAATGACTACCTGCAGGATAATTTTGACGAGATTATGGACTATGGCTTTACCGCCAATGTGGAGAAAGAATTCGATGATATCGCCGAAGGCAAAATCAAATGGCAAGAGATGATCAACCAGTTCTATGGAGACTTCCATCATTCCATTGAGGATGCCATTACTTATTCTACCAAGGCCAGCGGTGAGCGTCTGTTGGGAGCTGACCCGAAAACCAACGCTAACGTATATGCCAAATTGGGCAAATATGGTCCGATGGTGCAGATAGGGGAGAACTACGAGGACGAAAAGCCGCGTTATGCCCGTATGAAGAAAACCCAGTCCATTGAGAGTATTACCCTTGAAGAGGCTCTTGATTTGTTCAAGTTACCTAAGACTCTTGGTGATTATGAAGGTGAACCTCTCGTTATCGGTATCGGTAAATTCGGTCCATACGTTAAATACCATAACAATTTTGTGTCTATTCCTAAGACTGAAGAACCTACGGATATCTCTTACGAGCGAGCTGTGGAATTGATAGAACTGAAGAAGAAAGGTGATCAGGAGCATGCTCCGCGTCTGTTGGGTGAACACAATGGTAAAGAAGTCTTTGTGGCTGCTGGCAGATATGGTCCATATCTGAAATATGATGATAAGAATATCACACTGGACAAGGGTACCGTGGTATCTGAAATGACCTTGGAGAAGGCTGCTGAAATCATTGACGGTTCAGCTACCCGTAATGTGTTGGCAGACTTCAAAGAGAATGAAAATATTAAGGTGATGAATGGCCGTTATGGCGCTTATATCACTGATGGCACCAACAATTACAAGATTCCGAAGGGCAGAATAGCTGAAAATCTGACTTACGAGGATTGTATGGAGATTATCAGTAATACAACCCCCACAGCCAAGAAAACCACTTACAGAAGAAAAAAATAAAATGGACATAACGCCTTATTTTGATCCGGTGGACTTTAATGCCATAGGTTTCCCGAAAGAAAGCTATGACGCTTCGTTGCTGATCAGCAATGTCTGTTTCTTTCACCCTGATGGCCAGTTGGATATGGATGGTGTGGAGTTTGCGGTGATAGGCGTGCCGGAATCCCGCAATGCTTTTAACAACAGCTCTTGCTCTCTTGCACCAGATGAAATCCGCAGTCAGTTTTATCGCCTGTATCGCTGGGAGAGAGAAGTGAAGATTGTGGATATGGGTAACCTGATTCTCGGCAAAACCGTTGAGGATACCTATCAGGTGTTGTCGGATATTCTCGCTTATTTGATTGAGAATAAGATTATCCCGATTGTTCTGGGGGGCAGCAACGACTTGGCTTTCGCCAACTATAGGGCCTATGAGAAATTGGAGCAGGTGGTGAATATTGTGGCGGTAGATTCCCGTTTCGACTTAGGCTCCGAAGAGGCAGATATCCGTTCTGACCGCTACCTGAACAGGATTATCTTGCAGCAACCCAATTATCTGCTCAATTATTCCAATATAGGTTATCAGACTTATATGAATAGTCCTGAAAGCATTGAGCTGATGAACCAACTGTTTTTTGAAACCTACAGGGTGGGTACGATGCGTAAGGATATGGAAGAAATTGAGCCTATTGTACGCAATGCGGAAATGATGAGTATCGATATTTCCGCTGTGCGTCGTGCTGATGCGCCAGGCAATCCCAATGCTTCCGCCAATGGCTTTTATGGCGAGGAAATCTGCCAGGTGGCCCGTTTTGCCGGGGTGAGCGACAAATTGTCTTCTTTCGGCATTTATGAGTACGACCCAACCTTGGACACCTCTTTCCAGACCGCTCAGCTGATAGGACATGTCCTGTGGTATTTTGTGGAAGGCTATATTCACCGTCAAGGAGATACTTCCTTTAAGGATAAAAACATGTACAACCGCTATAGTGTCGCCGTGTCGGAAGCAGTAGATGAAATGGAATTCTACTGCAGCAAGAAAACAGGCCGTTGGTGGGTGATAGTACCGGTTATCAATATCAAGAAAGATATAGAGCAGAAATATTTTCTGCCCTGTTCGCGCAAAGACTACGAAATCGCATGTAAGGATAAGATTTCTGAACGCTGGTGGCGCGCTTATCATAAGATGAATCGTTAAACTAAATATTATTATTATGAGAAAAATTTTACTTTTAACCTGTTTGTTCATTGCATCAGCAATCATGGTGAATGCAGCCGAAATTGGTTATGGCAAGACATTCTCCCCTCAAACTTCCCAGCTTTTCAAGAAAAAGAATGTGGATCCCAATCTGCCGAAGGATTCCACCAACTGGCAGAAATACTGGAAGTTGACAGGTGTGGTTGGCTTGAACCTTACCCAGACTTCATTCACAAACTGGGCCGCCGGTGGACAGAACAATGCCAATGGTGTTATTTTCGCTAACTTGAATCTGGCCTATCAGAAAGGTCTTCATTCATGGGAAGCACACTTGCTTACCGAACTGGGTATGATGTACACTATGGGTGCACGTCCCGTATTGGCTGAGGATGGTGAGACTATCCTGAAAAAGACCAACTGGAGAAAATCCAGCGATAAGATTGACTTCAGTACCAAGTATGGTTTCGAGTTCAAGAAAACTTGGTTTGTGACCGCTATGGCATCTTTCAAGTCACAGTATGCCAGAGGTTTTGATTATGCCAAATTTGACAAGGGTGAGCATGATATGCCGACCTACGTGTCAAACTGGCTGTCACCTTCTTACTCCGATTTCTCTGTCGGTATCGACTGGAAACCGAAACCGTTTATCTCATTGTATTTGTCACCAGTGGCTGGCCGTATTACCACTTGCTTGGCCCAGCCTACAAGAAATTCAGACGATTTCGTAATGCCCTATACAGTCAATGGAATGCGCCATTCGTATGGTATTGACACTACTACGGGCAAACCCTACAAGGCAGACTTCGGTTTGACCTTCAAAGCTGAGGTTAACTACACCTACAAGAATTTGACCGTGATGTCAACCCTGGTATTATTTACTCCTTACACCAATAAAAAACAGCCATTCGGCAATTTCGATGTGGACTGGGACTTCTCTATTTCCTATCAATTCCTGAAAGTGTTGAATGTAAGTTTGATGACTTCTTTGAAGTATTACGACCAAGTCATGATTACCGACAAGAACGGCAATACAGGCCCGAGAGTACAGTTTAAGGAAGTGTTGGGTTTGGGTATTGGATATAGCTTCTAATATCTGCGTCGATGAACATCCGAAGAATCCCAAGATTGGAACAATAAAATCTCGTGGATTCTTTGGATGATCATGATGAAGAGCTTCAAATCCCGTTCGGCGAACCATTTGATGGCTTCGTCATCTTTACGGCAAGCCAGTGCGAATTTCAACAGAAAATCGCACTGGTATTTTTTTAGCCATTCAATAGCATTCTCTTCGCCGTCGATGGCATTGCTCAAGACACCAAATTCGGGGTAATTGCTTTTCCGGAGCAGCCAATCCAAGGCTTCCGTGTCGGAATTGATGGCATTAGCTAATGCTGCCAGTTCGGCGAAGTTATTGGCAATCAGAAAGTCCAAAAACTTCTTATCTCCTTTCAATCCTTCTAAAAAGGCTAAAAGAAGTTTGGTGTCGTAGTCGGTGAGAGAATGTAGTTGTGCCACCTTCTTAATCTTTCGAACTGATTGTTATTTCAAACAGGTTGTTGTTACAAGTCGAAAATGGTTTGGGCTTCTTGCTTTGTTGAGCCTCAGATGCCTTCCATTTTTTATTGTTTAAGACTGACGGTCTTGTTGAATACCAAATGTCCGTCAGTGGAGTCTTTGTCCACGCAGAAATAGCCAGTACGCTCAAATTGGTAGTAGTCGGCTTTGTTGTTCAGGTTGATGGTCTCCTCGACGTATGCTTTGGTGATATGCAGTGAGTCGGGGTTGATATGGTCGATAAAGGTTTGGCCTTCCTCACAATCGTCCGGAGCAGGAACTTTGAACAGTCGCTCAAACAATCTCACTTCGGCTTCCTGTGCGTGATTAACGTTTACCCAGTGAATGGTGGCTTTCACCTTGCGGTTGCTCAATGGCAGGCCGCTCTTGGTTTCCGGGTCGTAGGTGACATGGATAGCGGTGATATTGCCGTCAGCATCTTTGTCGATATGGGTACATTTGATAATGTATGCATATTTGAGACGCACCTCGCTGCCGATAGTCAGACGGTAGAACTTTTTGTCGGCCACTTCCCTGAAGTCGGCGCGTTCAATCCATAATTCCTTGCCAAACGGCAGCTTGCGGGTACCAGCATTGGGGTCTTCAGGATTGTTGACAGCATCTACTTCTTCGGTTTGTCCATCAGGATAATTGTCGATGATTAACTTTACAGGGTCAAGCACAGCCATGGTACGTGTAGCCACTTTGTTGAGGTCCTCGCGAGCGCAGAACTCCAGCAGTGACACATCGATGATATTGTCACGTTTGGCCACACCGACAGTTTCAGCGAAGTTGCGGATAGACTGTGGGGTATAGCCGCGACGGCGCAGACCGCAGATGGTGGGCATACGCGGGTCGTCCCAGCCCATGACGTGTTTTTCTTGTACCAGTTGCATCAGCTTGCGCTTGCTCATGATGGTGTAGCTAAGGTTCAGTCGGGCGAACTCGATCTGCTGCGGATGATGGATTTTCAGCGCTTCGCAGAACCAGTCGTACAGCGGACGGTGTACCTCGAATTCCAGCGTGCAGATAGAGTGGGTGATCCCTTCGATGGAGTCGCTCTGTCCGTGGGCGTAGTCGTACATCGGGTAGATGCACCACTTGTCACCGGTACGGTGATGATGGGCATGCAGGATGCGGTACATGATGGGGTCGCGCATGTGCATGTTGGGCGAGTCCATGTCGATTTTGGCGCGCAGCACCTTGCTGCCATCGGGGAACTCACCGGCACGCATACGGCGGAAGAGGTCGAGGTTTTCTTCCACACTGCGGTCACGGTAGGGGCTGGGGGTACCTGGTTTGGTGGGCACGCCACGCATGGTGCTGATTTCTTCCTGAGTGGAGTCGTCAACGTATGCTTTCCCTTCCTGGATGAGCTGTTCGGCCCACTGGTATAATTGTTCGAAATAATCGGAGGCATAATGTTCTTCAGCCCACTGGAAGCCCAACCATTGAATGTCTTCGCGGATGGAGTCCACGTATTCAACGTCTTCTTTCACAGGGTTGGTGTCATCGAAACGCAAGTTGGTAGTGCCGCCGTATTTCTGCGCCATCCCGAAGTCGATGCAGATAGCCTTGGCGTGGCCGATGTGCAAGTAACCGTTGGGTTCGGGAGGAAAACGGGTCTTTACCTTGGCGTCGTTCTTGTTGTTCCGAATGTCTTCCTCGATGATTTCTTCAATAAAATTCATAGTGTCAAATATTTAGGGTAAAAAGCGAGCCTTTGCCCGCAAAATAGTTTTAACTTGCAAAGATACACAATTTTTCAATTAGCAAATTAGTTAATTAGCAAATTAGCAAATGATTTTAATGTGCCAATGAGACAATGTGCTAATCATTTTAAATTCAAAATGTAGGGACGCATCGCATGCGTTCGCAAGATGTAGGGCTGTCACATTGTGGCAGCCGTGCGAAAAATGTAATGGGGTTCGTCTGTAAAATTATTGTATCTTTGCAAGTTGTTACAAATATTATGAAACATACCTGTTCTTCTATTGTTGCTTTGCTATTGGGCTTGCTGCTAACAGGCATTTTTTCTATAGCTCAAGCCCAAGTGGATGATTTGCGCCGTGTCTCCGACAGGGTAGGGCTTTCCACGATTTACCAGCAGAAACCAAAGGAAAATGTTAAACCTCAAGGTCATGGTTTGTCAACGGATACCGCTACTTTTTATCGCCATAGATTGTATGCACCGGGAGATTATGGTTCCGCCAACTGGCGTATTCCTGCGCTGAGTGCTTTGCCAGATGGCAGTCTGTTGGCGGTGAACGACAAGCGTAAATTCAACGAGGGCGACTTGCCTCAGGATATTGACATAGTGGCTCGTCGGAGCACGGATAACGGTCGCACTTGGAGCGAGCCGGTGACTATTGCCGCGGGACAAGGAGTGAAAAAGGGCTTTGGAGACCCCGCTTTGGTGGTGACCGAAAAGGGTGAGGTGATTTGTGCGTTTGCGGGTGGTAACGGTTATTTTCAATCTACGGAGGAAGACCCCATCCGTTTGTTTGTCACCCGCAGTCTTGACGGCGGTAAAACATGGTCAAAGCCGGAGGATATCACCTTCCAAATATGGGGAACAAAGGCGTTGAATTCGGCTTGTCAGAAGTATAGGGCTTCGTTTTTCTCTTCAGGCAATGGTTTGCGGCTGACTCGCGGGGCGCACAAAGGGCGCATTATGTTTGCCGTCCCTATGCTCCGCAGGGACGAGTGGGTGTCGGATAATTTTGTGGTGTATTCCGATGATGACGGTCATAGCTGGCAGGTATCGGAGTGCGCTTTCAGCGGTGGTGACGAGGCCAAACTGGTGGAACTGGTGGATGGCCGGGTACTGCTCAGCACACGGCAGAGCGGTCCCAGAGGTTACAACATCTCTGAAGACGGCGGCGTTCACTGGGGCACCCAGGGCCACTGGCCCGAGATGACTACCAATGCTTGCAATGGCGATATCATACGCCTTTCTGCTACCGACCGAGGGGGTGAACGGAATGTGCTGATGCACTCCATCCCCAACTCCATGAATCGCGAGAATGTCACGATCTTCTTCAGTTATGATGAAGGAAAAACTTGGCAGGATACTCTGCTTTTGTTCAACGGTCCGTCGGTGTATTCCTCTTTGACCGTTTTGCCTGACGGCAGTGTCGGTGCCTACATCGAGCAGAACCCCAACGGCGCTTGCGAGTTGTGGTTTATCAATATACCAGTATCTTTGAAGAAGTGAGAATTGTTCTGTGGAACATTTACATTGTATATAACTCAAGTGTCTGTCGTAAAAAAAATATAGATGATATTTTTGTATTTATCAGTTTTTTTGTACTTTTGCATAGTAAAAACTGTTACAATGAGAAAACACTACCTTCTTCTCTTCGTTATCGCTGCTTTAATGCTTGCTTCAATAAGATGCGAAGCACAGGAGTTAGTATTTAAAAGTATTAGTTTCGACAATGTTTCCAATCAGAAAAGTGAATATCTTAAATATCGGGATGGAGTAATTACTTATTCCAACGTTAATTTCGAGATTGCATTAGAATTTAACAATACGGGTGATACTATGCTGAATGTCACAAAAAGTTTCCCAACTGATTGTGATTTTTATCTGTATTACTACAAAACAGGAGAAAGATGGTGGAAGATAAAACTGGATTACACGGATTCTAAGTGGCGTGACCGTAGCGGTGATGGTCATGTAATCCAATTACTCAGTTCATTATCTCCCCACCAGAGTTTATCTATGGTTCGATATTCCAGATTCGGTTATCATGTTTTTGATGAAGAGAGTCCTGTGCATTATATTTCCAGCATCGTTCCGACTATGCGTTTGGCGATATTTTTACCTGGAAAGGAACCGATATTTTCCGATTTGCCTGAGAATATTTATGTGAATGGAGTGAAAATAGACCCCGATGAAAATGGATGCGACAATTGTGCTGATTTATACCGCTTGATGAACAATGACTTGATGCAAGAATACATACGAGAGAATTCGAATGTATTCGGAGAGGTCATCTCCGATGACAAGCTTCGAGAAGAATTTATCTGTAATATGAATTTCGCCCGAATGTTGTATCCTAAAACTATGCATCCGTAGTGTAGGCTTTTCCCATATATATTTTGCATCGTAATAATAATAAAATAGTACTGATGCAATAAATATCATTAGTTTTCTATTTCTTTTGTATGACAAATTAGATTCCGGCCTCGAAGAGGTCGAATTTCAATAACCCCGCACGTTAGTGTGGGGCTGGAATGCTCAATCAACGCTCCTCGCGGCACGGGACAAGCCAGCCTCGATGCTAAGTCAGGCATGCCGCGAAAGGTTGGAATGGTGCTACGGAGCCATAGGGTCTTGACAGACAGAGATTCGCTTATTATGAGTCTTTCAAGGTGTCGCCTCTTCGAGGCTCGCAGATGCTATCGCGCTTGTGCGGGGTTAATAGGATATTGTGCCTTCGGCACATTTTGCAGGCAGCAATATTATTTATTCTTATTTCTGGGATAAAGCCTCCGACACCGTTTTGGCCTTTGCCGAACCAATGACCGCTGCCAACTCCTCTACGCTGGCATTCTCGATGTTTTTGACACTCTTGAAGTGGGTGAGCAGTTTGTTTTTCAGCACCTCGCCGATGCCGGGAATCTCGTCCAAGCGCGAGGCGATGCTGTGTTTGGCCCTGCGCTTACGGTGATGCGTGATACCGAAGCGGTGGGCCTCGTCGCGCAGGTGTTGCAGCAGCTTCTGTGCTTCCGATTTCTTGTCGATAAAAGTGGGCAGCTCATCTCCCACTTTGTAAATGTCCTCTAATCTTTTGGCGATACCGATAATCATCAGCTGGTCCTCGATATGCAGGGCTTTCAGGGCACTGTAACCCGCATGGAGCTGGCCTTTGCCACCATCCACCATCAGCAGGTCGGGCAGCTCTTTGCCCTCTTCCAGAAGCCGGTGGTAGCGGCGATAAACCACCTCTTCCATCGAACCAAAGTCATCAGGGCCGACCACGGTTTTGATGAGGAAATGGCGGTATTCTTTCTTGGCGGGTTTGCCATCGATGAAGCAGACCATCGAGGCCACCGGCTCTTCGCCTTGGGTGTTGGAGTTGTCAAAACACTCGATACGCCGTGGCAGCTTGTCCATGTTGAGGGCTTTCTGCAGGGCAGTCAGCACACGCAGATGGCGTCGCTCGGGATCCACCAACTCTTGGCGTTTTTTCTTCTCTAATTTATAATACTGGGCGTTTTTGTGAGAGAGTTCCAGCAGTTTGTATTTGTCGCCACGCTGCGGCACAATGAAGTTGGTGCCTTCGGGAACCAATTCAGGCATAAAGGGCACCACCACATCGGAAAATAGCGGCCCAAATTTGTCTTCCACCGTCAGCATGCCCGTCAGCAACAGGTCTTCTTCAGTCTTATCTAATTTATTATTGATTTCGAAAGTATAAGACTGAATAATCGCCCCATTCATAATGCGCAGGAAGTTGATGTAACCGCTTTCTTCGTCGGTATCCAACGACAGCACATCCAATTGCGTGAGGGCGGGGTTCACGACCACCGACTTGCCGATATAATTGTCAAGCACCTCCAATTTCCGTTTGACGACCTGGGCTTTCTCAAACTCCCAGTTTTCAGCATATTTCATCATCTGGTCTTTCAGCTTCTGCTGCACAATCTTGCTATTGCCCTTGATGATGTCGATAATGCTTTTGATTTCCTCCTGATAGTCCTCCTTACTGATGAGTTTGGCGCAAGGGGCGGGGCATTTCCCGATTTGGTGCTGGATGCAGGGACGGCTGTTCTGCGTCAGTCGGCGGCAAGTGCGTAGCGGAAACAGCTCCCGGATGGTATCCATCAGGGTGTTCAGGTAATGCACAGAGGCATACGGCCCGAACAGCTGCATGGTGTTTTTGTCGGGATTACGGGTGGAAAAAATGCGGGGGAAATCTTCTTTGGAGACGGCTAACCAAGGATAAGTCTTGTCATCCTTGAGCATGATATTGTAGCGGGGTTTGTACTCCTTGATCATGCTGTTTTCCAACAGCAAAGCCTCCCATTCGCTGTTGACGACTGTGGTTTGGATATCCCTGATTTTGGAGACCATCACCCGCACTTTCCGGTTGTCGTGTTGCTTGTTGAAGTACGACGATACGCGGCGTTTGAGCTTCTTAGCCTTGCCGACATAAATGATGGTTCCTTCGTCGTCGAAAAAACGATAAACCCCCGGCTTGTCGGGCAGGCTCTTCAAAATCAGAGATATCTTCTCACCACTTTCCATTTTAGTAGGTTACAGGTTACAGGTGTCAGGTTACAGTTTTTTCTGTCACCTGTAACCTGAAACCTGATCCCTAATTAGGCGTTCAGTTCGTGAACCACCAAGCCTGATCTCAGTTTCGGTTCGAACCAGGTGGTCTTCGGAGGCATGATGTTGCCAGAGTCGGCGATGTCGATCAGCTGCTGCATGGATACGGGATAGAGGGCGAAAGCCACTTTCATCTCGCCATTGTCCACGCGGCGTTTCAGTTCGCCTAAACCACGGATACCGCCTACGAAGTCGATGCGCTTGTCGGTACGGAGGTCCTTGATGCCGAGCACAGCGTCCAAAGCATGGTCGCTCAGAATCTTCACATCCAATACACCGATAGGATCGTTATCATCGTAAGTGCCTTCCTTAGCGGTCATCTTGTACCATTTGCCATCCAAGTACATGCTGAACTCGTGCAATTTAGCGGGCTTGTAAATTTCAGTACCCATTTCTTCCACTACGAATGCTTTGTTCAACGCATTCAGGAAGTCTTCCTTGCTGAGGCCGTTGAGGTCTTTCACTACGCGGTTGTAGTCGATAATCTTCAGCTGATTGTCGGGGAAGATCACCGTCATGAAGAAGTTGTATTCCTCTTTGCCAGTGTGGTGCGGGTTGTGCTCTTTCTTTTCCTGTCCTACCAATGCGGCGGCAGCGCTACGGTGGTGACCGTCGGCGATGTACATGGCGGGAACCTTGGTGGCGAACAGCTCAACCAAGCGGGCGATGGTAGCCTTGTCGTTGATGACCCAGAAACGGTGGCCGAAGCCGTCTTCCTTGGCGATGAAGTCGTATTCGGGAGCTTCGTGGCGAACGATGTTGTTCACGATAGCGTCGATTTCATCCACAGCGGGATATGCGAAGAAAACGGGTTCCACATTGGCATTGGTGATGCGCACGTGTTTCATACGGTCTTCCTCTTTGTCCTTACGGGTAAGCTCATGTTTCTTGATGATTTTGTTGACATAGTCTTCGCTGTAAGCGCAAGCCACGATACCATACTGCCAGTGAGCATCGGCATCTTTCGGGTTCATGCTTTGAGCGTAGATATACAATTTGTCTTCCTCATCGCGTTTCAGCCAGCCATAATCCTTGAAGCTGTTGAAGTTCTTCACCACCTGAAGATATACTTCGGGAGAGTGCTCGTCGGTGCCAACGGGCAGGTCGATTTCAGCCTTGGTGACGTGCAACAGGCTGTATGGATTGCCTTCGGCTTCCTTGCGGGCTTCTTCGGAGTTCAGCACGTCGTAGGGACGTGAGGCTAACTTTTCTACGATTTCTTTGGGAGGACGTAATCCCTTAAAAGCTTTGATAACTGACATAATAATTATATTTAAGGTTGATAAATTCTGCTGGCAAAGATACGAAAAATAATTAGCAAATGAGCAAATTAGTTAATTAGCAAATGTGCGAATAAGACAATGTGCTAATGTGCCAATGAAATTAAGAACTAAGAATTAAGAACTAAGAATTCTTAACTTTTAACTCTTAGTTCTTAGTTAAAAAAATCAACAATTCAACAAAAAGCTGTATTTTTGTATTTTCAAATCAGCACGATGATGAACATACAGGTTGACCTTCTTCAAACCCCTATTGAATTCCTGAAAGGAGTGGGTCCGAAACGTGCGGATGTGCTGCGGAAGGAGTTCAATATCTTCACTTTTGAAGACCTGTTGTTGTATTATCCTTATCGTCATATTGACAAATCGAAAATTTATAAAATTGCTGATATTCAGTCGGAAGGAGCCTATATTCAGCTGAAAGGAAATATCGTCCATTGCGAGCTGGTGGGACAGCAACGAGGCAAGCGTTTGGTGGCGCAGTTTGTGGATGATACCGGTTCTATCGAGCTGGTTTGGTTCAACGGTATCAAATGGGTGCAGGACTTGCTGAAAGAAAACCGCGAGTTCATTGTTTTCGGCAAGCCGACGCAATTCAACCGCCACTGGAATATCACTCATCCGGAGCTTATAGACCCCAAAAACCAGCCACAGTCGCTGGTGCCGACCAATTTCCAGCCACTGTATAACACCTCCGATAAGGCCAAGCGTGCTGGAATGGATTCTAAGGCGATTTCAAAATTGGTGATGTCGCTGTTGCCACAAGTGAAGGATGTAATCAGGGAACGCTTGTCAGAGGATGTTCTTCAGCATCTCAAGTTGATGCCGCTGAAAGATGCCCTGTGTAATATCCATTATCCGGCCGATATGCAAGCCCTTTCTAACGCTCAGTTGCGGCTGAAATTCGACGAATTGTTTTTTACCCAGTTGAAACTGCTGAAGCTGAAATTGCTGACCTCTCAGAAATACAAAGGTCATGTTTTTTCGGTGGTGGGCGACTATTTCAATACTTTCTATAAGAATTATTTGCCTTTCCCGCTGACGGGTGCGCAGAAACGTGTTATCAAGGAAATTCGGGCGGATATGGGCAGCGGAAGACAGATGAACCGCTTGCTACAAGGCGATGTGGGCAGTGGTAAAACTATCACGGCCTTGCTGCTGATGCTGATAGCCAAGGATAATGGTTTTCAGTCGTGCCTCATGGCGCCAACCGAGATTTTGGCTACGCAGCATTATGAGACGGTAAAGCGTATGTTAGCACCCATGGATATGCGTGTCGAGTTTCTGTCCGGCTCAACCAAAACCGCTAAACGCCGTGAAATACATGAAGGTTTGCGTAATGGTGAGGTGGATATTTTGATTGGTACTCATGCCTTGATTGAAGATGAGGTGCAGTTCAAGAACTTGGGTTTTGTGGTGATTGATGAGCAGCATCGTTTTGGAGTGGAGCAACGCGCCAAGTTGTGGAAGAAAAATCTGATACCTCCTCATATTTTGGTGATGACTGCCACGCCGATTCCGAGAACCTTGGCCATGACTTTGTATGGCGATTTGGATTTGTCGGTGATCGATGAGTTGCCCAAAGGACGTAAGCCGATTATCACAGCCCATTATTTCGAGAAGGACAGGTTGCGTCTGAATGGTTTCCTGAAAAAGGAAATCGCCAAAGGCCGACAGGTGTTTGTGGTTTATCCCCTCATCAAGGAGTCAGAAAAAATGGACTTGCAGGACCTGATGGCGGGTTATGAGGCCATGTCGCAGGCCTTCCCGTTGCCAGAATATGCTTTGGGTATTGTTCATGGTAAGATGAAGCCCGAAGAGAAGGATTTCGAGATGCAGCGCTTTATCAAGAATGAAACTCAGATTTTGCTTTCTACCACGGTGATAGAAGTGGGCATCGATGTACCCAATGCCACGGTGATGGTGGTGGAGAATGCCGAGCGTTTCGGTCTGTCGCAGCTGCACCAGCTGCGCGGCAGGGTAGGACGTGGCGGCGAGCAGTCGTACTGCATCCTGATGTCGGGTAACAAACTGACCACTGAGAGCAAGCAACGCCTCGATGCCATGGTCTCTACCAACGATGGCTTTGAGATTGCCAATATCGACCTCAAGTTGCGAGGCCCCGGTGATTTGCAGGGTACGCAGCAAAGTGGTATCCTTGATTTCAAGTTGGCCGACTTGATACGGGATGAGAAATTGGTGGTGTACACCCGCAACTTGGCCATGAGCCTGCTCGACAACGACCCTGACTTGTCCAAGCCTCAAAACGCTCCTATCGCCCGTCATCTCGCCGAGCTGATGCGGAAGAATGTCTTCTGGGGCATGATAAGTTGAAATTCTCATACTTTTCCACAGATGGAAAAGTATGCAAAAGATCTTCGCCGACATGAATGCCGCCCGCTCTGTCCGCCCTCTGACAGCGGCGGCAAAAGTAAACTGGACGCTAACGCGCTTTTGCACGCCGCTGTAGGAGGCCGTTCATTCACACCGCTTCCGCACCGCATGTCGGCATTGCCCACGCACGGAAGAGGTATGTATGCATCTGCGTTTTGCAGTTGTGTTTGCTCATCAATAGCAACTTCCTTTCCCCAATCTAATCACTGCAACCTGACCCCTATAACCTGTCCCCTATATTTGCGGCGGAGCCGCAACCACCGCATAGGCACGAACACAGCCCTCTATACTACCCTCGAAGAGGGTTCAATATCAATAGATGTTGGTGTTATCCCGTTATTTCCACCGCGGTGCTGGTGTTATGTGCGCCGAAGTACAAAACGAGGTCACCGCGGAAAAGCAACATTTAAGCCTATGCAATCATATTCTGCAAAATTACACTATATATAAAAATATTACAAATAATTATTGAATACATAAAATTATTTGTATATTTGCAAGCATTTTGATGTAGTAGAAAATAATTGTTGAACCATGTGGATATATTGCAAAAAAGTTATATATTTGCAGCGAAATTTCAAAAGGAAATGAAATGGAACGAATTGAGGAGATTGGCAGAAAAAAATGGATGGTATTTGTGGCGTAATGGCAGCAAACATGACATTTATAGGCACCCGGAAAAGACATATACCATTCATATAGAACGACATGGTAGTCAAGAGGTGAAGCGTGGACTTTGCACAAGATTACTTAAACAAATTGGATGTTAATGAACTAGGAAAAATATGAAAAACAAGAAGAAAACAGCATTAATAGAGATGGGGAAAGATGGAAGTTTCAGCGTTTATACTCCTGATATCGAAGCCACCATTATCGGAGAAGGTGCCACAGTGGCAGAGGCAAAATCAGATTTTGAGAACTCTGTGGCGGAATTGCTGAGATTTTATCAGGAAGACGGAGAAACGATACCTGAAGAATTACAAGGTGTGTCTTTTGAGTACAAATATGACTTGCCATCCTTTTTCCATCATTTCAATTTTTTGAATATCACCAAATTCGCACAATTGGCAGGGATTAATCCGTCGCTTATGCGTCAATATAAGCAGGGACAGTATGTGTCTGAAAAACAAGTTTCAAAGATACAAACGGAAATTCATCGTATTGGCCGGGAGTTAATGTCCATAAATTTATTCTGAATCATTAACTAATTTGCTAATTAACTAATTTGCTAATTTCATTGGCACATTGAAAATTTTTGTACTTTTGTAAAATATTTCGATAGAAATAATCGTTTGTAATCATTGAGAAAAATCAACTATAAATACTATGAATAGCACAATTGATATTAGAGAATTGAATGAGCGCATTCAGCGTGAAAGTTCCTTCGTTGACATCATCAACATGGAAATGGGCAAGGTGATTGTGGGACAAAAGGCCATGGTGGAACGTCTGCTTATAGGCTTGCTGTCTAACGGTCATATCCTGCTGGAAGGTGTTCCTGGTTTGGCCAAAACATTGGCAATCAAATCTTTGGCAAATGTAATTGATGCCAAGTTCAGTCGTATCCAGTTTACCCCCGACCTCTTGCCTGCCGACTTGCTTGGTACCATGATTTACAGTCAGAAAAATGAGAACTTTGTGGTGAAAAAAGGCCCTATTTTCGCCAATTTCATCCTCGCTGACGAAATCAACCGTGCTCCCGCCAAGGTGCAGAGCGCATTGCTCGAAGCCATGCAGGAGCGTCAGGTGACCATCGGCGAAACGACTTTCAAACTGGAGGAGCCTTTCCTCGTGATGGCTACGCAGAACCCCATTGAGCAAGAAGGTACCTATCCGCTGCCCGAGGCCCAGGTGGACCGTTTCATGATGAAGGTGGTGATTTCCTATCCTTCGAAAGCTGAGGAGAAAGATATTCTGTTCCAGCATCTGGAAAACAAATATCCCACAACTAACACGGTGCTGAAACCGGAAGACATTATTAAGGCTCGTCAGGTGGTGAAAGAAGTGTATATTGATGAGAAAATCTCCAACTATATTGCTGACATCGTATTCGCCACCCGTTATCCAGCTGATTATAAGTTGGATCAATTTTCCAACATGATTTCTTACGGTGCTTCTCCGCGTGCCACCATCAATCTGGCCTTGGCTGCTCAGGCGTATGCTTTCATCAAACGCCGTGGCTATGTGATTCCCGAGGACATTCGTGCCATCTGCCACGATGTGATGCGCCATCGTATCGGATTGTCCTACGAGGCCGAAGCCGAGAACATCACCAGCGACAATATCATCAGCGAAATCTTGAATACCGTAGAAGTTCCGTAATAGGGATCAGGTAGAAGGTAGCAGGTATCAGGGAATGGATGGGGAAATTCAGAATTCAAAATTCAAAGTTCAAAATTCATTATCCTGTAATCTTGTAATCATAAAAACTCCCCTCGAGCACAAAGTGCGAGACTCCCCTTTGGATGCGTGCATCCAACTCCCCTTGAACGAAGTGAGACTCCCCCCAACCCTTCTAACCATACAAAACCACTAAGCTTAAAACATGGATTCAACGGAATTACTAAAGAAAGTTCGAAAGATAGAAATCCGCACCAAGGCGCTGTCGCAGCAGATTTTTGCGGGCGAGTACCATAGTGCGTTTAAAGGGCGTGGTATGGCGTTCAGCGAGGTGCGCGAATACCAGTATGGTGATGATGTGCGCTTTATCGACTGGAATGTGACCGCCCGTCTGAACCACCCGTACGTCAAGATTTTCGAGGAGGAACGTGAGCTGACGGTCATGCTGCTCATCGACGTGAGCGGCTCCAACCTTTTCGGCACCCGCAACGAGTTTAAGGCCGACCTGATTACGGAGCTGGCAGCTGTACTGTCGTTTTCCGCTATCAATAATAACGATAAAGTAGGTGTGATTTTCTTTAGCGATAGGGTGGAGAAGTTCATTCCGCCGAAGAAAGGCCGTTCGCATATCTTGCGTATTATCCGCGAGTTAGTGGATTATAAACCCTCACAGGTCAAGACTGATTTGGCCGAACCGTTGCGCTATCTCACCAACGCCATAAAAAAGAAATGCACCGCTTTTGTTATCTCCGACTTTGTGAATTGTGATTTCGAGCAGGCACTGAAGATCGCCTCAGAGAAGCATGATATTGTGGCTTTGCATGTGATGGACCGTGGCGAGTCGCAACTGCCCGATTTGGGCTTGATGCAGCTGAAAGATCCTGAAACTGGCAAATATGTGCTCACAGACACTTCCGACAGGCTGACCCGTATGGCCTACGAGCACTGGTGGAAGAAACAGCAGGAAAATAATGCCGAACTGTTCAGGAAGGTGGGGGTGGATGTGGCCGATTTCTATACCGATCGCGATTATGTAAAAGAGCTGATCGCTTTGTTCAAAAGAAGATAAATCTGAGTTCAAGAATATGATTGAAGAAGGTCGTTTTTTTATGCCGATACAGGTGCCGATTCACATGGTGGACAGCCGTGTGGAGATGACGCCGGTGTCCCTGTTTTGCATTCTGCAGGAATCCGCTGCCGCCCATTGTGATCATTTTCATTTGAGTGGTATCGATTTGAAACCCTATAACCTCTTTTGGGTGCTCACGCGTATGCATGTGCAGATAGAGAGAATGCCGACTTGGCATGAAAAACTGACCATCCATACCTGGGAGAAGCCGCATAGTTTCATTTCCCAGCCCCGTGATTTTCTGGTGTTTGACGAAAATGGGGAAATCATTGTCAGGGGTACCTCTATCTGGGCTATTATTGATAAAGAGTCGAAGCCGGTGAAACTTGAGGATTTCGACCGTCCTGACCGTTTCCCCCTCAAAGATGATGCCATGACGGTCAAGGCTTTTCCCCGCTTGCCAGGTGCTCCATTGTCTGAAAATCCGGTACTCCACAAAGTGCTGCATTCAGACATCGACCTCAACGAGCATGTCAACAATACAAAATACCTGCAGTGGGTGATGGACGATATGGGGCATGATTTCTTCCTGCACCATGATGTCAAAGAGGTGTCCGTGCATTTCATCTCGCAGCTCTTCCCCAATGACCAGTATTCTATCAGTCATCAGTACATCGACGAAAACAGTTCGGTTCACTCCATCTATGCCGCCGACGACCAGCGCGAAGTCTGCCGCATCTGGATGAAAGTAGAGTAGCCGTTGCAGTGCACGGGGGCTGTTTTATCTTTTTTCATTTCTTCCAATCACTGCGTATCCTATCCTCTTTTACCTTGTTTTTATTTTCTTTCGGAATTATTCCCTATAGTCTTGTTGAATTTTAGATTTATGGCGAGAGATTTATAGCATCAGCTATAGCTTTTCCCTTTCGCGTCGGCCAGATGGTGTGCTTCGGTGCATGTGACCCTCGCGACGCGAACAAATATACGGTACATCCTCATCCCCGGGGTGGCGGTGCTCGAACCTCGCACCTTACCCCGGGCTATGCTCCTTGCAGGCTCACAGCCTGCGACATCATAGTCTCGAAGAGACGCCATCTTAGTAACCCCAGATGAGCGCAGCGTAATCTGGGGTGGTGAATGCATACGTCTTCCTCTGCCGCGGTGTACTCTGAACATGCACCGAAGAACTGAACTCACACACCGCGGAAGTGAGACCTCACAGCAGATGCAAAAAAACATGCGGTAGTTGTGAGTTACAAGATTAAAAAGGGATAATCCCGTTTTCTTTTATAATATTATCTGATATGGTGTCCATATCAGTAAAATGCGTATATTTGCCGTGTAGTTTAACTATAGAGCAATATTGCCAAACGAATGTCTAAATAGGCGTCATTTTAAAAATGGCACGAAATAGGCATTGTGGCGTCAAAAAAGTGCTGATGTTAGCCGGAAAGGCTGCCACAAGGGCATCAGAGAAGACAATATTTATGAAATAATATGATATACAGTAAAGACAATTTGACTATAGAGGTGTCTGGGCATGGTGCGGAGTTGACAAGTCTGCGCAAAGAGGGACGGGAATACTTGTGGAATGGCGACGCAGCCTACTGGAATCGCCATTCTCCGGTGCTTTTCCCCGTTGTGGGAAAACCTTACAACAATGAGTTACACATTGACGGGAAAACCTACCCTATGAAGCAACATGGTTTTGCACGAGACAGCGAGTTCGAGCAAGTCGAGTCCAAATGGGGTATCTGTTTCCGCATGAAAGACACTGAACGGTTTGAAGTGTACCCCTATCGTTTTGGTCTTGAGGTGACATACTCTATTCAAGGTGACAAATTGACGGTGAATTGGTATGTAGAGAATATGGGTGAGCGCTTAATGTATTACCAGATAGGTGCGCATCCGGCTTTTTTGTTGCCTGACTACAATCCGTCGGACAACACACACGGATATGTGGAATATTTTGATCTCGAAAATCGTCATGTGGAGCCTCTGCTTATCTCAGAATTGGAAGACGGAAACCGTGTGGCGAGAACTGACGGTGGACATCGTCTTCCCTGCGTGATGCCCATTACAAACGATACTTTTGCGCATGATGCATTGCTGGTAGAAAATAGTCAGATAGCGGAAACCACATTGTGCGACAAGCACGGTCGCAAAGTAGTCAGCGTTTACTGCTACGATGCCGATGCATTTGGCATCTGGGCATCATACAAAGAAGGTTGTCCATTTGTCTGTCTTGAACCGTGGCAGGGTATTTGCGACAAGAAAGGTTTCGCTGGAGATATCAGCCAAAGAGATGTTATTCGTTGCATTCATCCTGGCGATCACGGACATTTCGTTTATACCATCACCATCTTGAACTAACATTATAATAACAGATTATGACCCAAAATCGTGTAATAGGTATAGGAGAAACTGTGTTGGACATCCTGTTCAAGGATGACCAGCCGCAGAAAGCCGTGCCAGGAGGCTCGACATTCAACAGCATCGTCTCGCTTGGACGGGCAGGTGTGCCCTGTATTATGGTGACGGAGGTGGGCGGCGACCATATAGGTGACATCATTTGTCGCTTTCTGGTAGAAAATGGTGTTTCGTCAGAGTTTGTGTGTCGTCACGAAGGGGTTAAATCGCATATCACGCTGGCATTTTTGGACGAGCATAACGATGCACAGTATGTGTTTTACAAAGACCATGCTTCTGTGGCATTGGACGGTAAGTTGCCGCAAATACAACATGATGATGTGGTGCTCTTCGGCTCCTTCTTCGCCATCAATCCTGCCATTCGTCCTGCGGTCAGCTCTATGTTGCATAATGCGCGAAAAGCGGGTGCATGGCTCTATTATGATATCAATTTCCGCAAAACACATATACCGGATATACCGGACGTGATGGCGAATATTGAGGAAAACATGCGGCTGGCCGATGTGGTGCGAGGCTCGATGGAGGATTTCAATTATCTGTATGATTTGCATGATGGTGAAGCCATCTACAAGAGGGTAAGTCAGTTTTGCAGCACGCTGATACTGACCGATGGAGCCCGTTCAATTCGTGTTTTTACGCCCGACAGCTGCGAGACCTATCCTGTACAAGCGATAGAGACAGTGAGCACGGTTGGTGCCGGTGACAATTTTAACGCTGGATACATCTATGCTATGATGAAAGGGTTAGAAGACCAAGCCTCGCGCATCGAGATGGCACAACGCTGGAGCCAGGATGTCTGCCGTCAGATTGGCAACAACATCAGTGATGAACTGGTATCATGGTTATCATAAATGTTTTTATTGATGGTAATTAAAAAAATGAGTACCTTTGCACTTTCATAATCAAAATTTCAAAGGTTTGAAAAGAGCTCTGTTCATACTATTCATGATTACCGCAGGGATGCTTTCTTTGTCGGCACAGGTGAACTCGTCGTTGACGGAGGATTGGGAGAGTGGCGATTTTACAAGGTTGGCGTGGGAGCGTCCGGATGCACAATACCGTTGGGAAGTCACCAGCGAGGGTGCTCACAGTGGCCGTTATTGTGCCCGCAGCGGCAACTATTATACGCTGAACACCGTGTCGGTGCTGCAGCTGGCGGTGTATCTGACGGATAGTGGCACACTTTCTTATTACCGCAAAGTATTCTCAGCAGAGGGAAGTGGTAGCTTCCTTTTCTGGCTTGACGGCGAGTTGCGCGAATCACTGGCAGGATATGTCGAATGGAGCGAGTTCCAATGCCCTATTTCTGCCGGTTTCCATACCCTTAAATTCTGCTATACAAAGAATCAGACGAAAAGCAGGGGCTCCGACTGTGTGTGGATTGACGACCTACATTTGCCTAATGGTATCATCGTAACCCCATCATCGTCAGACAGCACATCCACTACCGAAGAAGTGGTGATTTTCGACGATGTCGAAGGACATGATTATGGTGCGGTAAATTCTCCTGGAACGGTGGGGTGGAGTTATATCGACGGTGACGCAGCCCCTACAGCCACTTTTAATCTCCTGGATTTTCCCAATGAAGGGTCGCCGATGGCTTTTGTCGTGTTGGATGACTACCTCCTCGTCGGAAATCAATACAATACCACGGCGCATTCGGGTCACAAATTCTTTGGAAGTCCATATCATTCTGACAGGGCCAACGACGACTGGATTGTGAGTCCGGAGCTGAACTTCTGTGAGCCTTTCACCTTTTTCTTCTTCGCCCGCAGCTTTGCCGACCGCTTCCCCGATGAGAAGTTCGTGGTGGCCTATTCGCTTACCAATGCCACTGCCGCGAGTTTCATCCCACTGCATTGTGACACATTTACTACGACTGCCATCTGGACGGAATACTCCTTTGTGGTGCCAGCACAGGCCAAGTATGTGGCGGTGCATTGTGTGTCGCACGACCAATATGTGTTCTGTTTGGACGACCTCACCATTCGTGGGAGAAGGAGCATCGAACAGTCCGGAAACGCATACCGTCATGTGTTGATACCGGAGGAAAGAGAGCTGGACCGTCGGCAAGATAGAGACAATATAATACTAGAAAATTTGGATGGCAGCAGAGACCTCACCACCCACCACATGGCTACTACCTTGGAGGAGATGCTTCGATGGAACAAGTTCCCGACCTATGAGGTGTACACCGAGTTGTTGCAACATTTCCAAGATTCTTTCCCCAACCTCTGCCAGATTGATACCATCCTCGACACCACGCCGCATCCCGACCTGCACCATTCCATCTTTGCTATCCATATCAGCAACACGCTGGGACAGACCACCACCAAGCCAGCCTTTCTATATTCGTCAACGATGCACGGCTGGGAGGTGGTGTGCTATTACACGATGCTGCATCTGGCTGACTATATCCTGCATAACGCCACCACCGACAGTGCTGTGCAGCGGCTGCTGGACAATGTAGACCTATACATTTGCCCGCTTGAGAACCCCGACGGCACCTATCATCTGACCAACGACTTGATACTGAAAGATAACATCCATTCTACCTATCACAATTACAACGATGTGCAACTCAACCGCAATTATCCGTATCTGCCGGGTATAGAGGGAGCCGCCAACATCCAACCTGAAACGCAGGCCATCATCGACTGGGTCACACCGATACATTTTGTCATGTCGGTGAATTTCCATTGTGGTGCTGAAATAGTGAACTACCCGTGGGATGCGTGGACTACCGCACAGCGCCCCCATGCCGATGCCGACTGGTTTCGCTACACGGGCCAGAACTATGCCTCGCTTTGTCATGCCATCGATACTGCCTACCTTTATGGCGATTATCGCGGGCGTTCGGTTATTGAAGGTGCGGATTGGAGCGACGTCGTCGGAAGCCGGCAGGATTATATGACCTACTACCAGCGCTGCCGCGAGGTAACCATCGAGATGAGCTACCAGTCGGTGATTACAGACACCCTTGTGCTGCCCACCTTCTGGGACAAAAGTAAAGATGCGCTGCTGAGCTATGCTACTGAGTGCAGCTACGGTTTCTGGGGAACTGTGACCGATGCCATTACCGGTGAGCCAGTGGAGGCGATGATTAGGGTCGTCGATCACGACTATTTCAATTCCGAGGTGTTTTCGCATCTGCCGTTAGGCGTCTATCACCGTCCCATTATGGCTGGCACTTACACGGTTGAGGTTTCCGCTCCCTGCTATCAGACGGCAACTTTCACTGTCACCACTCGCCCGGGGGTAGGCATCAGGCACGATGTGGAGCTCATGCCGCAGGTGGGTGAGCCCGTGGCCTTCGACCAGTATATCCTCGCTGGCATGCAGACGACTGTCGTCGCACTCTCGCAGAATGAGGTATGGTGGTATGATTCAGACACAGCAACCCAGCCTATTGCCATAGGTAATTACTTCGCTACACCTGAGCTTTTCGATACCACTACCTATTATCTCGAAGAGCACTATCAGGACGACACCCTGCTCTGTGTCAGTCCCCGCAGTTCGGTCACCGTTTATGTCATCGACACAGCTCATCTCTCTGTCCCAAACTGTCAACTATCAACTGACAACTATCAACTATATATTCGTCCAAATCCTGCGGAGGATTATCTCATCTTGGAAGCTGAAGGAAACGTTACACTCTGGGTGGAAATTTATGATGCCAAGGGAATCCTTATCAAGAAGAGCCTCTGCACTTGCCCTGCAAGGCTCGATATTGCACATTTGAATGCCGGAATTTATTTTCTGCGGGCGACACATCCCGATGGTCATCGTGAGGTTGTGAAATTCGTGAAAAAATAATGTCCGTGTCAACTTCTTTAAGCACTATTTCTTTTGCAAACTTTTCCATCTGTGTAAAAAAGAATGAGAAATGTTATCCCCAATCCGCTGTGTATAAATTTCAGAAAAAGGGACTGAATAGCTCGATACATCTTCATATATTTGCAAATTACATTTATAATGTTGTATTATGAGCAAATATCCTGATAGTATTGACAAAATTACCAAAGCGAGACTGCGTTTCTCGGCATTTGGCTCGGTCGTCAGTATTGCGCTGACCATGTTTTTTATAGGCACTTTAGCCTTTTTCGCTTATTTCTCCACCCAATATATCCGCAATCTTTCCAAAAAGATTGAAATGGAAATATTGTTCTTCGCAGATGTGAAAGAAGCTGACATTGTCTCTATGGAGCAACGGATCAAGATGGAGCCTTTTATTGCCGCATCGCGTGTGTCCTCGCGTCAGGAAAATACCCAGGAGGCTATCAAAACCATCGGCAACAACTATACCGACATTATCTCAAACCCCATCAACGCTTCCATTATTATCAGCGTGGATCCGAAATATGCAAATACCGACTCACTGCAGTTGGTAGCTAAGCGTATCAAGAAAGAACAAATCGTGCAAGATGTGCAATATCCTGACTTTTTGGTGAAATCCATCAGCGATAATTTTAGAACTTTGCAAATCGTTGTGCTGATTATCAGCGCCATCTTTATGCTGATTTCCATGTTATTGATTGCCAATTCAATCCGTTTGCATATCTATGCGAAACGTTTCAATATTAAGAGTATGCTCTTGGTGGGTGCAACCCGTAGCTTTGTTCGTGGACCATTTGTCCTCAAGGGCTTGAGCCAAGGTGTTTGGGGTGGTGCTATTGCGGTTATCTTGCTCGGACTTATGCTCTATCAGGGTAATCTGCTCTTCCCACAATTCGTTGACTTCTCCAACATCTTGCCTATCTCGCTGATTCTGCTGGCAGTGTTCATCTTCAGCATTCTCTTCACGGTTATCGTGTCCATCATCTCTGTTAACCGCTATATCAGAATCAAAGACGAAAGACTATACTTATAAAACTAAGAATTAAGAACTAAAAACGATAAACACTTCAACAGCTCAACACTTCAACAGTTCAACAATTCTTAACTCTTAATTCTTAGTCCTTAATTAAAAACACATAAACAATTCAACAGTTAAACAATTAAACAAAAAAAATATGGCACAAATAGCAAATACCAATCAAAAAACAAAATTAACCCCCAATCCTTCCGGGAAACGACAGGTAAATAATAGCCAGAAACCACCTCTTTTCAGAATGACTAATTATATTCTGATGATTATCGGTGTTGTGCTGCTGATTATTGGTCTTTTCTGCCTTGCTGGTGGTGCTTCCGCCAATCCTGATGAGTTCAACCCCGAAGTGTTCAACACACGTCGTACCGTGGTGGCACCCATCCTGATCCTTCTGGGTTTGGTAACGGAGATTTTCGCCATCATGTGGCGCCCGAGAGTCAAAGAGAATCAAGAAGAAGAAAAAGCTGAGTAATGAGCTGGTGGGAATCGTTATTACTGGGTATTCTGCAGGGACTTACAGAGTACCTGCCTGTGAGCAGTAGCGGTCACCTGACGATTATGCAGGACATTATGGGACTGCAAATTTCTGATGCCGCCAAGCTGGAGTTCGATGTCATTGTGCATGTGGCTACGGTGCTCAGTACCATCGTGATACTGTGGAAGGAAATTGCCGGACTGTTCAAGGGCACCTTCACAACTCTTCAGTGGAATGAAGAAAAGACTTATGTGGCAAAGATTTTGGTTTCCATGATTCCCGTGTTCATTGTGGGCATGTTTTTCAAGGATTATGTAGAAGAAATCTTTGGCAGTGGTTTGACAATAGTAGGTATCTGTTTACTGATTACCGCCCTGCTTCTGACCTTTTCTTATTTTGCGAAACCCCGTCAGCGTGAGGAAATTTCCTACGGTCATGCCTTTGTTATCGGTATCGCCCAGGCAGTAGCGGTATTGCCGGGTTTGTCCCGTTCGGGTTCAACCATTGCCACGGGCTTGATGTTGGGTGACAAAAAAGAGAAACTGGCACAGTTCTCTTTCCTGATGGTCATTATCCCGATTTTGGGCGAGGCCTTCCTCGATGTGATTAAGTTTGCCAAAGACCCGTCACTGATTCAGAATGGTCTGGGAACAGGAGCAGTTGTCATTGGCTTTTTAGCTGCCTTTATCTCCGGCTGTTTCGCCTGCAAGTTCATGATTAATATTGTGAAGAAAGGCAAGCTGATATGGTTCGCCATTTATTGTGCATTGATAGGTGCAGCCGTTTTAATCTATAGCTTATGCTAAACCATAAAGTCATACATGAGGCACAGTTTGAACTTCCTGATATAGAGATAAATCCGGAAGGTGATGTGCTTCTTGTGGACAAGCCGTACCGTTGTACCTCGTTCGATGTGGTAGGCAAGGTGCGCCAGTATATCAAGAGAAAATACCAACAGAAAGTAAAGGTGGGGCATGCCGGTACGCTTGACCCCTTGGCTTCGGGTTTGCTGATTATTTGTGTGGGCAAATTTACCAAGCAGATTGACAATTATCAGGCACAAGAAAAGGAATATACCGGCACGCTTCGTTTGGGAGCCACTACCCCGAGCTTTGACATGGAAAAACCGGTGGATGCGGAGTTTCCATACGAGCACGTAACGAGGGAAATGGTAGATGATGTCCGTCAGAAGTTCTTGGGCGAGATAGATCAAGTACCACCGCAGTTTTCCGCTGTCCGCATGGGTGGCCGCAGAGCTTATGAGCTGGCCCGTGAGGGTGCCGATATGGAGATACAACCCCGCCGCATCAGTATTCCCGCTTTTGACATCACGCGCTTTGAGCTGCCAGAAGTGGATTTTCGGGTAGTCTGTTCCAAAGGCACGTATATCCGTTCCATTGCCCGTGATTTCGGCTTCGAATTGGAGTCTGGGGCATACCTGACAGCTCTCCGCCGCACCCGCATCGGTGAATTCAAGGTAGAAGATGCCATACAGTTGACAATGAATAGTTGACAGTTGACAATTAAAAAAATCCGTAATCCTATAACCCATCATCCTGTAATCCATTACTTCCAACCCCTCCAAGCCAGTAACCCTAAAACCAACAATCATGAAAAAATTGAAAATAATAACCCTTTTCTGCCTCTGTGTGGCCATCGTTTTCACCGCTTGTCGCCCGAAAAACCAAGTAGAGGAAGACTATAGCAACAATGATCCGATAACCTATACCACGTCGATTATTGCTGACACAATTTTGGCGGATATTCGTGACAAGTCGGATTTGATTCCCATTTCTGAGGATTTTCTGGAAGATTTCTTGGAAAAAATTAATGAATATGAGGGAAAACATATAACTATTGCCAGCAAAGTTCCAGTAGAGTGGGGCATTTCTTGCGTGGAACGTTTGCCGGAAGGCCGCGAGTTATGGCTGTTGCGTTCTGTTGACCGCGAATGGGCTTACCTGGTCATCACATCCGGCTTCGGTACCCAGCGTATTCTGGATCAGGTTCCTGTGGCATTGAATTTGGCACTGCAGGACAAAGATGTGTTGGAAACCGAGATTTGGGAAACCTATCGTGAGTCTGACGGCTCTTTTGTGGTGCATAAAAATTATGAGTGGATTAAAAATCTGGATACCAATGCCACACAAAGTGACTTGAGCGAATACCAGCGGAAATCCTATTTTGTGGACCGCTACTCCATCAATGATCTCTGCCGCTTCGAATGTACAGCTGTCAATGATTCCGTGCCGGAATATAGCGCTGTGGTTTTCTTCTATAATGATAATCTGAAACCGGAAGAGTGGGATGAGACCGTTGAAATGTTACAGGCCTTCTGTGAGGACAGAAACGTGTTTTATGAAGAAGTAAAAGCGGGTTTTGCCGATGTGGCTATTCATGATTTTACTTTGAACGAAGTTTTGCATGTGGATATGCAACCCTATATTCAAGGTCTTCCCGCCGGTATGGTAATGTTTAAAAAAGGCGAAACTCCCAAAGCAGTGCGCTTCGGGAGTTTCGAGAGAATGCAGATTGAAATCAAACGTTATTTCAAAATGTTGTCATTGTAAACATCCTGTAGAGACGCACAACCGTGCGTCTCTACAACGACGTATCTGCATTATTTCTTCATCTTTTCAGGATACAAGTAAACCTTCACGTATTTGTCGATGTCGAAATTCTCTTTCATGAATTTCACGATATCGTCGGCTGTGATAGCATTTACTCTTTCCACATAGGTGTTGATGCTGTTGATGTCTTCACCTGAATAGTATTTGCCAGAAATGTAGCTCAGCCACATGTTGTTCTGTTTCAGAGAGGTCTCGTGTTCGTTAATCATCTGTTTTTTCACCTTTTCCAGGGTCTCAGCTGAAGGTCCAGTTGTGGTGAAATCTTTCAGAATATTGAAACATGCCTCTGAGAGTTTGTCAGTGTTGTCGGGTGAGCAGCTGAACATAATCATCATGCTGTAAGAGGGTTTGGGTTCTCTGTCAGCACCCATCTGAAGCATCGGGGAATAAACACCACCCATTTTTTCACGAATGGTATTGATCAGTTCGATTTGCAGTGCTTCGTTGATTTCATTGACAATCATGGTGTTTTTCGGAGTCCATTCCATGTCGTGGTCGAAAGCGATACCTACCCAACTTTGTTCTTCAGTACCGGCATATACGTTTTCGTTAACTTGTTTGTCGGGGAAACCTTTCACTACTTCATATTTCGGGGTTTCTCTGTCACTGCTGGTCTTAAGTGAACCAAGGTACAGTTCGATGTATTCTTTGATCAGATTTTCATCGAAGTTGCCTACGAAAGTGAACACAAAGTCAGCGGGATTGGCGAAACGCTGCTGATACAACTGGAAAGCTCTGGTATAATCGGTGGCTTTCACGTCTTCTTCAGACAATAAGGCTTTCTGATAGGGGTCGTTTTGAGTGGTGATATCCATGAAACCCAACATGAACTTGTACATCGGGTTAGCACTGATCATCTTGATTTGTTCGAGATATTCGCTGGTAACTAATTCAGCTACAGATGCATCTTCTCTCGGACTGGTGAAGAAGGCGTGAATGTACTGGAAGAAGAATTCCATGTCTTTCGGGGTGGAAGAACCGCTGAGACCTTCGCTGAAGGTGCTGATATAGGGGCTTACACCAACCTTTTTACCTTTCATTTTCTTTTCCAAAGAAGAATAATCCAAATCGGAAATACCGGCACGATCTACAAAGTCGCAGGCGAAATGCAGAGAAGGAAGGTCACATTCGTAGTAGAGGCTCATACCACCCTTGCTGCGTGCGGAGAACAGAATCTGGTCGTTCTTGAAATCGGTTTTCTTCAGTACCACGGTGATACCGTTGTTCAGTGTCAGCTCCTCAGCGTCGATTTCAGTGATTTCCTTGGTGTTGATGATGCTACCGGCTTTAAGCTGGTCTTTTTCCACCACTTCTTTGTCTTTGTATGTGTCGATGTATGGTTCCACATGTTTGTTGCCGGGGTTGGTAACAGCAGCCAAAACGTCTTTTTCAGTAGGTACTTTCACGCCTTCTTTTTCGGGAGCCATTACGATAGCCACCAGGTTCTCTTCGGTAATCCATTGTTTTGCCAGTGCGTTGATTTCGTCCAAAGTGATGTCTTCCAGATATTTCTTGGCATAGTTGTATTCTCTCTTGGCACCAGGAATCGGGTCTTGATGCAGGTAGTTGGCCACATATTCGGTGGCGAATCTTGAAGATTCGGTTTTCTTCACCTCATTGGCGGCGGTTTCATACTGGTTCAACAGTTCTTCTTTGGCGCGGTTCAACTCGGTCTGCAGGAAACCGAACTGAAGAACTCTCTGGTCCTCACGCATCAGTGCTTCGATGCTTTCGAGGATTTTACCCTCTTTGCTGGAAATCTGGCAACCGTAAACATCAGTATTGCCAATCAAGCCGCTATAACCGCAGCTGGCATTCAAGAATGGGCAGGAGGCTTTCTGGGTCATCTCGCTCAAACGGGAGTCATACATCGTGTTGTACAGTTCGTATTTCAGGTTAGTACGGTAGTCACCCACGGTCTTCATCACGAAATGGGGGAGTTTGCGGAGCACCATTACGGTGTTACCCATGGCTTCCTTGTCGGTAGCTACACAAGCAAGAGGTTCCTTGTTAGGTTGAATGTTGTTAGGCAGTTTGGCACGCGGATTTTTCACGGGTTTAATCTTACCGAATTGCTTGATAATCTGTTTCTCAACAGCATCCACATCAATGTCACCCACAACGATGACAGCCTGCAAATCAGGACGATACCAATCATGATAGAAGTCTTTGATGGTTTGGTGTTTGAAGCCCTGGATGACTTCGATTAAACCAATGGGCAGACGTTCGGCGTAGCGTGAACCTTTGAAGAGAACAGGGAACCATTTTTTCTGCATTCTGTCACTGGCACCTAAGCCCATACGCCACTCTTCTGAAATGACACCTCTTTCAGCTTCGATTTCATCACCGTCAAACAACATGCCGTTAGCCCATCCGTTCAGGATGTCCAAACCCATCTGCAGATGGTCGATAGGCAGGGTGAGCATGTACACTGTCTCGTCAAAAGAAGTGTAAGCGTTGGTGTGGTGACCAAAAGCGACACCTACTTTCTGCAGCTCGCTGGTCATGGTGTTGTGCGGAAAACCCTTGATACCGTTGAAAGCCATGTGCTCGGTAAAATGGGCGAGACCTCTCTGGTCTTCATTTTCCTGACAAGAACCAGCGTTAACTGCCAAACGGAGTTCCACACGGCTCTCGGGTTTCTTGTTGGCACGGATGTAGTAAGTCATTCCGTTGTCCAATTTTCCGATTTTCACATTCGGATCGGGATTGATGGGAGCACTCAAATCCTGGGCAAATACCATACCCATGGAAAAAATCAGTACCATCAATGCTGAGAATAATTTTTTCATTTTGGATTTAATTTTTTGGTTGATAATATGTTAGTTTGAATATTTCTTATATTTAATTTGAGGGGACAAAGGTACAAAAATTTTTTAATGTGCTAATGTGCTAATGTGCTAATGAGTTAATGTGCTAATTGATTTAATTCAGAATTCAATACTAACTCCTATCTACTAATCCCTATTCCCTAGAATCATCTGCACATTTGCTAATTAACTAATTCGCTAATTCTAATTGGCACATTAGCACATTGATAATTAGCACATTGTTTAATTCATTTGCACATTTGCCAATTAACTAATTTGCTAATTACTCCTCTATCTGCTTGATAATCGCATTGCAGTTGTCGATGACCTTGCGGTACATTCTCAAAGCGATGAAGAAACCGATGAGGGCTCCGAAGGCGACAGCGCCAGCCATGAATTGCCAGGGTTCTCCTGTCATCTGTATGACTTCATAGCAGAACCAAACACACCATGCGAGAACCAAAGGCAATTCAATCACAGTGCTCCATTGATAGCGTTTCTTCAACGTTTTCATTTTGTTGGTCACGGTGCGCATGTCCTCACTCATCAGCTGACGTTCATCAACTTGTTTATGGATAATCCAGGTGGCAATAGCATCAACGGCCATGAACACAATGGTGGTGATGATGAAGGCGGTAGAGAGTGTATTGAAACACAGCGGAAACCACAGCACCATGCAGATAGCGGCAGCTATGCTGATCCATCCCTGGCGGTTGATGGTGGATACACGTGACTTCATGGTTTCACGCATCAGTTTTTCGTTGACAATGGTTTCTTGCTCCAGTTTTTTGCGGAGTATATCCATTTGGGAACGTAAGGTTTCCAATTCTTGTTGTTCGGTTATTGTATTTTCGTTTTCCATGATTTTTTGATTTAAGCGTGAGACATCTTGATTAACTGTTGTTTGATTCTGACCAGCTTGACACTGACATTCTTGACGCTGATACCGACAATGGCGGCGATTTCATCATAGCTGAGGTTTTCTAACCATAGGAGGACAATGGCGCGGTCCACTAAGTTCAGCTGGTTGATACGCTGGTACAGCATCCGGATTTGCTGACTGTCGTCATCCTCATCAGTGAACAAGTTGCCGGCCATCTCCAAGGGTATTTTCTCGCCTTGGCGTTTCTTTTTGCGGTCGAAGGAGATGCAGGTGTTCAATGCCACCTTCCATATCCAGGAACTCACCGCCGCGTCTCCTCTGAAATCTTCGAAGCCTTTCCAAAGGTTGATGAGCACCTCTTGAAAGAGGTCGTTCACCTCATCCTCATCCTTTGAGAACATGTAGCAAACCGTGTAAATGGTGCTTTTGTGCTTCTTGACAATCTGCTCAAATTCCTGTTCTGTCTGTTTCATTGTTTTGAATGTTTTGTGTCTGTGTTCAGCATCAAATTCAACCATTAGACGCAGAAACTATTGGAAAACTACACCTTATCTCGAAATAATTTCATCCATAGGGATGTCGTTTTCTTCAACAGGCACATTATCAACAAGTTGGAAGTCAAAACAAATGCCAATTTTTTTTGTTGTCCGGTGCTTGCAGAGGAAACGGTCGTAGTAGCCCTTGCCTCTTCCTAAACGGTTGCCCTGTCTGTCGAAAGCAACTCCGGGAACAATGATGAGGTCGTAACCACCGGTATAGGCCTCGTTTTGCGGTTCAAGAATGTTGAAGTCGCCCACGGCGAAATTGGTCTCGGGGGTCAGTTCTACCGGGATGATGTCGTCACCCACCACTGTAGGCAGGATGATACGCTTTTGCTGTCTCCATTTCTCGATGAATCCCTGTGTCTGCACTTCGTCGGGTAGCGAGCTGTAAAGCATGACTATCTTTGCTTTGATAAAGTCGGGGTGTTGCTCCAGCTTTCGCATGATGATGTCCGACTGTGCCTGCCGTTCTTCCATACTGTGCTGTTTTTTCAGCAGTTTGATGTTTGCTCTTAGTTCTTGTTTTGAAACCATGTTTTTTTATTTTAGGAAGGCAAAAATACAAAAAATATTTTAGGTCTGTTTTGAAGTATGTACGGGAAAATGTTGTGTCTTTGCATCGGCTTTATGTGATTGAAATCACTCTTTGGGGTCGTTTATAAGTGATGCAATCACAGTAGAATAGCTTCCATAGGTTTTACTCCCATTTTACTTGCCTTTTAATCAACTTTTGTGTAGCTCCAAGGTAGGTTTGACCGAGACCATGCCGAGACCATGTGAGTGTTGAATCAGAGTTGCCTCAGACCTAGAAAAGGGTTGTATGCATGTTACACACGTACAATATTTAGAGAAAAAGAGAGTTGTGATAAGAAAGTTAAATAAGATGAAGATCAGATTATTGCTCATGATAGCGGCAGCGGGACTGCTTGTTGGTTGTGGGGACTATTCCCCTAATTGTGATCCCTCAACGCTTTCTATGTGGTGTGTCTATCCCATGGGACATGATACAACGACAACAGCCCCTGTAAAGATACCGCAGGAATCATTGAATCTTAATGGTTCAGTACGGATGATACGGGAGTTCGGCTGGGAAGTCAAACCGTCAAAAAGTGGCAACGACTGGGTAAAACTCAAACCATTTAGTACAACGACAGAATATTACGATCAGCGGGGTAATCTTATTGAGTCGTACTACTGTTGCAACGAGGATGGCAAATGCGATAGACATTGGAAAGCGGTTTTTGACGAAAACAATGACATGGTTTACAATGAGTTGACCGAAGGGAATGGGGATACAATCTTGGCGTTTGTCAGGACTTACGAGTATGATGATGTTGGAAATCTCATTCGTGAAACGATTTCCGATGATACCAGCACTCATATAATCACGTATCGATATTTTTTCACAAACGACAGCATTATAGTGTGTGTGTATAAAGATGGAGATATAACAAGTAGGAGTGTTTTAGACACTTCGTTTCGGCAGATAAGGCTTTATACTGATATAAATGAACAAGAGAACAAGTCCGGTAGGAGATGGACTTGGATTTATTACCCCAATGGCAAAGTTCGTGCAGTGAAGTGTGAGACGGTTAAGGATTTTGAATACCGCCGTTATGACACTTGTGGTAACTATGAAATTGTTGGTTATGAGCATAAAATTATATATTGCACAGACGGTAGAAAGGCTCGAGACCCGAATTTAACCTTTTCAGGTCGGACAACACGCCATTACGAATATGACAGATACGGGAACTGGGTTCGCTATGTAGAGATGATAGAAAAGCCAAAATCCAAGCGTAAGACAGAGAAAAGATATACTCTATATGAACGGGAGATAATGTATTGGTAATAGTAATAGCAGGAGTATCCGTTATTCTGGTACCACATTTATAGAAAGTCAAAATTTTGTATTTTTGCCAAAAATTTCGTACTATGAAAAAATCACTTTACTTACTCTTTTTACTGGCTGTTTTAATGACAGCTTGCCATAAAAAACCTGTTACCCCAGACAATCCTACTGTGGAGCGTAACGGGATGTATATATTGAATGAGGGGGTTTGGAACTACAATAACAGCACCATTTCATACTACAACTTTGATTCGGGTGAGGTGACGGCCGATATTTTTACGGCGGTGAACAATCGCGGCTTGGGCGATACCGGCAATGACTTGCAACGATATGGCTCCCGTTTGTATTGTGTGGTGAATACTTCGGAAAATATTCAGGTGATGGACTTGTACACAGCAAAGGTAATAGGCACAGTTCCTTTGAATGGCAAGTCCCCCCGTAGAATCTGTTTTTTGGGTTCCAAGGCGTATGTCAGCTGTTTCGACGGCACTGTGGTCAGAATTGACACGGCATCTTTTGCGGTGGAGGCCACGGTAACAGTAGGCCCGAATCCTGAGGGTGTGTGCATTGCCAATGGAAAGTTGTATGTGGCCAATACCGGAGGATACAATGCCCCTGATTACGGCACAACGGTTTCTGTGGTTGATTTGGCTACTTTTGCAGTGACCAAAAATATCACAGTGGCTATGAATCCTTCACGTTTGTATCTGGCTCCCAATCAGCAAGATGTTTATCTCATCTCCAATGGTGATTATTATACAGTGAGTTCATGTCTTCAAAAAATCAGTCCGTTTACAGACGAGGTGGTGAAAACCTATGATTTCGAGCTTAACAATTTGACATTCTATGGCAATTCCGCCTATTTTTATTCATATAATTTTTCCACGGAAGAGTACACGATTCAGATCTTTGATTTGACTACCGAAACCATTGTCAACAATCATTTTATTACCGACGGAACTACGCTGAGTATTCCTTATGGCATAGCTGTGAATCCTCGAAATGGAGATGTTTATATTTCTGATGCACAGAATTTTACTGTCAATGGGGATGTGTATTGTTTCGACCAAAGCGGCAAGAAGAAATTCTCGTTTGAAGTGGGTGTCAATCCATCGGGGATGGTGTTCTTGAATTAGGTGAGCTGAAGGCAAGGTGTCTTTTTTAATTCAAAATTCAAAGTCCAAAGTTCAAAACTATTCTGAATTTTGGATTGTGAATTATTTTTTCTTTTTAAAAAGAAATCTATATTAAATTTTTTGTATCTTTGCAAGTCTATATAAAAAGAAAAAAATAAGCCTATGAAAAAGATATTTACTCTTCTATTTGCATTGGTAATCGCGGCAAGTTGCGCTTTCGCTCAGTCATTGACTGTTGCCTACGAAGGTGCTTCTGTCAATAATGGAGACACCTTGGAGGTAGTAGTTCCCCAGTTGAATACAACTGTTGACTATTATCTGGACCTGAGCAATGTTACTGATAACGATGTCTCCATGGTGGTATACAAAAACGATTTGGACATGGCAGCCGGGGCTTCCGCTTCGCTCTGTATCGGTGGCACATGTTTTCCCCCGTCCACAACCGAATCGAATCCGATGGTAATAGCCGCTCATAGCACTTTGTCGCATGCCACCTCAGCTGATGCATTTCACTTGGGCTATAAAACAACAACGGGAGGAACTTCATACGTGATGTTCACCTTTTCTAACTATGACAATAGTGATGATTGCACTTCGGTGGTTTTCAAACTCGTGTATGATCCCACCAGTATTGAGACAACCCCTGTTGCCAGCAAGTTACGTGCCTATCCTAATCCGGCTTCGGATAATGTAACCATAGAATATGCATATACAGGAAATTCCAATGCGGTAAATCTGGTTATTAAAAACCTGGTGGGTGCAACTCTCTTTACCAAAAAGTTGGACGTTAACGGTAATAAAGTAAAAGTGGATGTATCTGAATATAGTTCTGGCATCTATTTCTATTCTATCGAAGCTGACGGAAGACCTTTGGTTACAAAGAAATTATTGGTTAAATAGGGTGGACGTTAGTCTGCTTCATCGTTGAGGGGACCGGGAAATGAAGAAGATTGACGACGGTATTTTCGATTTTACAACACTCTCTTATGTTGACAATAATTGGGCAACGCTACTGATTGTTGTGGCTTTGCTCCTCTTAAGTATCAATGCTGTGTTGTACCGTCGTAAATTAGTACTGTGTTTGCAGTGTCTCTATTCCAAACGTGCTTTCTCTCAGTTGTCCAAGGAAGGAAAATTTTTTAGCGAGGGTGTTTTTATGCTGTCATGGCCTTTCGTGATGCTTGTTTTTGCCCTGTCTGTCAAACAAATATGCTCATACTTTATACCCGCATTTGACCAGCAGGTGAACTTTATGCAGTTTATTGGTATTACCTGCTTGTCTGTGATTGCCCTTTTTATCTTGAAACAAATCGTTGATTTTCTGCTATTCGGACTGTTCGAATGTGAAGAGGAAAGATATAATTTTCATATTGTCGGTTTTTCCTTCTTGCTAAATAGTTCGTTAATTTTATTTCTGACAAATATTGTTGTTCAATACACAAATTTTATAAATTTTTATTTGTTTAGTGCTCTGATTATTAGTGGCTTATTTGCAATAAAGGTATATAAGGACTTCATTTTTAAATCAAGACGGGTTAATTTGTTTCAATTTTTTATGTACTTTTGCACGCTTGAAATTTTACCATGCGCGTTGATTGTAAAATTGTTGTTTTTGCTTGGTAATTAAGGGTTTTAGGCAAAGTTGAATTAAACCGTTTTGTTGCAGATGAAGGTTAAAAATATTCTAATTTCGCAAAATGCACCGGCTGATTTTGAAAAATCACCCTACGCAGATCTGAAGAAAAAATATAGCATCAATATTGATTTCTATAAATTTTTTAAACTTGAGGCGATTTCAGGTATGGAATTTCGTCAAACGAAAGTTAATATCTTGAGTCATACCGCTATCGTCTTCTCAAGTCAGGTGACTATCGATTATTTTTTCCATCTGGCACAAGAACTTCGTGTGGACATTCCGGAAACAATGAAATATTTCTGTACCACGGAAAGTATCGCCCATTATCTGCAGAAATACATTCAGTTCAGAAAACGTAAGATTTTCTTCCCGAAAAGCACCATGACCAACGGTATTTATGAGCTTTTTGCCAAAAATAAAGAATTGAAGTATTTGATACCCTGCTCATCTGAATCCCAAGGCAGTAAGTTTGATGAGTATTTTGACCAGAATGAGGTTGAATATTCCCATGCTGTGGTGTTCAAAACGGTCCCCGCAGAGGTAAATAAGGCTGTGGATATCACAAAATATGACATGGTGGTACTGTTCAGTCCTGTGGGAGTCCAGTCCCTGAAATGCAACTTCCCGGATTTCAAGCAAGATGAGAATTTTGCCATCGGTGCACTCGGTCCGGCAGTTATCTCGGCCTTGGAACAGGAAGGCTTTACCGTTAATGTGAAGGCTCCTACCAAAGAGGCTCCATCCATCACCACCGCTTTGGATTTATTCTTAAAGGATCATGCAACCCGAAGGAGATAAGACTTTTTCATACTCCTTCCCTAAAAAAGAGCGCCTATGCTCCCGCCTTCAATTGGAGCAACTTCTGACGCTCAAGCAAAGTGTTTTTGCTTATCCCTTCAAGTGCTATTTTCAGTTTTTGCCACTGTCAGAGCTCAATGATGTGTGCAAGATGGCTATCAGTGTGCCCAAAAAATTGGAGAAGACAGCGGTAGGCCGTAATCGCATTAAGAGATGGACGAGAGAAGCATATCGGCTGCATAAACATTTGTTATATGATAAAACATACAAGAGCGGGGCAGTGGTGAATATGCTTTTTGTCTGTATTGGCAAGGAAAAATTATCCTTCGCCATGATAGAAAAGGCAATGGTGGAGATATTGCATGATATTTCTTGTGGAAACGAGCCAAGCCGCATGTCTACGAATCAAATGGACTCACAAAGTTTATGATCAATTTTCTGAAAAAAATCTGGTTCTGTTTCTGCAAAGGTCTGTCCGCCATTATGATAGGCCTGATTAAATTGTACCAGATAACGCTTTCCCCGCTGATTGGTCGCCAATGCCGATACCTGCCTACCTGCTCCAATTATGGCCTGGAAGCTATCCGCAAATACGGCCCTTTCAAAGGAGGCTGGCTCACGCTGAAGCGTGTACTCTCCTGTAACCCTTGGGGCGGCAGCGGCTACGATCCCGTCCCGTGATTAGTGATTAGGGGTCAGGGGTTAGGGGTCAGAAAAAATTCAGAATTCAGAATTCAAAATTCAAATTGTCAACTTTTAACTTAATTAACACATAAAAAGCCATTTGCTAATTAACTAATTAACTAATTTGCTAATTTGCTAATTAACAAATTTACTGATTAATCGTGTCTTTTTTTTTTGTACCTTTGCAAACTTTTTTTCGTAAAGGTGGAAAAAGCTGAAATTTTTACGGTGAGAATATAATTCAGTCAATATAAATTACTTGTAATGAGACAATTAAACATTACTAAACAAGTTACCAACAGAGAGACCGCTTCGTTGGACAAATACCTGCATGATATCGGAAAAGTGGAACTGATTACTGCAGAAGAAGAGGTCGAGTTGGCTCGCAAAATCAAAAATGGTGACCAGGCTGCACTGGAAAAACTGACTAAAGCTAATCTTCGTTTCGTGGTTTCTGTGGCAAAACAGTACCAAAACCAGGGCTTGAACCTGCCTGACTTGATCAATGAGGGTAACCTCGGTCTGATCAAAGCAGCCCAGCGTTTCGATGAGACCCGTGGTTTCAAATTTATCTCCTACGCTGTGTGGTGGATCCGTCAGTCTATCCTTCAGGCCCTGGCTGAACAGTCACGTATTGTTCGTCTGCCGCTGAACAAAATCGGCACCATCAACAAAATCAATAAGGCATACGCTTACCTTGAACAAGAATTGGAGCGTGAGCCACGTGCCGACGAAATTGCTAAGATGCTCGACATCACCGAGGCTGAGGTAAGAGATTCCCTCCGTAACTCTTCCCGCCACCTGTCAATGGACGCTTCCTTGACCCAGGACGAGGACAACAACATGTACGATGTGTTGAAATCAGAAGATTCTCCTACTCCCGACAAGGGCTTGTTGTACGAATCCCTGAAAACTGAGGTCAACCGTGTGATTGCCACGCTGCCGCAGCGCGAAGCAGACATTCTGAAACTGTATTTCGGCCTCGACAGCAAACACCCGATGACCCTCGAGGAAATCGGTGAAAAGTTCGATTTGACCCGTGAGCGTGTGCGCCAAATCAAGGAGAAGGCTCTGAGAAGACTGAAACATACGTCAAAATGTAAGATTTTGAAATCTTATTTAGGATAATTGATTGATAATAAGAAAAATACTATAGCTATGAAGCGAACCAAAGTGATAGATTTGCTCAAACGTCCCGAGGAAACGGGTTTGGGAAACAAAGTGTGTGTGAAAGGCTGGGTGAGAACCAAGCGTGGTAACAACAGCGTGGCCTTTATCGCCATCAACGACGGCTCTATCGTGAGCAATATCCAGGTGGTGGCTGATCCTACCAAATTTGACGAAACACTGATGAAACAGATTACCACGGGTTCATGCCTCTGTGTGACAGGTACATTAGTGGAATCTCAGGGCAAAGGCCAGACAGTTGAAATTCAGGCCGACACCATCGAAGTGTATGGCACCGCTGACCCCGAAGTGTATCCTTTGCAGAAAAAGGGTCACAGCATGGAATTCCTGCGTGAGATTGCCCACTTGCGTCCCCGTACCAATTACTTTGGCTGCGTGTTGCGTCTGCGTCACGCCATGGCTTTCGCTATCCACAAATTCTTCAACGATAAGGGTTTCTTCTATTTGCACACCCCGTTGATCACAGGTTCTGATGCAGAAGGTGCCGGCGAGATGTTCAATGTCACCACTTTCGATTTGAACAATATCCCTCGCACTGAGGATGGTCAGGTGGATTTCAAGAAGGATTTCTTCGGAAAACATACCAATCTGACGGTTTCCGGTCAGCTGGAAGGTGAGCTCGGCGCTTTGGCTTTGGGTTCTATCTATACCTTTGGTCCGACTTTCCGTGCTGAGAACAGTAACACTCCTCGCCACTTGGCAGAGTTTTGGATGATTGAACCCGAGATGGCTTTCTACGACATTACCGACAACATGGATTTGGCCGAAGAGTTTATCAAATATTTGGTCAAATATGCGCTGGATCACAATATGGATGACCTGCGCTTCCTCAACGATATGTTCGATAAGGGTCTGATTGAGCGTCTGGAGTCCGTGCTGAAAGAGAATTTTGTCCGTTTGGACTATACCTCCGCTATCGACATTTTGTTGAAAGCTGATAAGAAATTCGATTATCCAGTTTCTTGGGGCATTGACCTGCAGTCTGAGCACGAGCGTTACTTGGTGGAGAACCACTTCAAACGCCCGGTAATTTTGACTGATTATCCGAAGGATATCAAGGCTTTCTATATGAAGCAGAATGACGACGGCAAGACCGTTCGTGCTATGGATGTGTTGTTCCCGACTATCGGTGAAATCATCGGTGGCTCAGAACGTGAGGCTGATTATCAGAAATTGCTGAATCGTGTGCACGAGTTAGGCATGACGGAAGAACAATATTGGTGGTATTTCGAAACCCGCAAGTTCGGTTCCGCACCGCACTCAGGTTTCGGTTTGGGCTTTGAGCGTCTGTTGCTCTTCGTCACAGGTATGACCAATATCCGCGATGTGATTCCCTTCCCGCGTACCCCGCAGAATGCCGAATTCTAATATTTTGCAATGTGGAGACGTGCCATGGCGCGTCTCTACAACAAAAACCAAACCCCGTAAATCACTATGATTGGAAAGGGCAAAATATCATCCATCACTCGCTTGCATCAGAAGAAATTCAGAGATGAAAGCGGGTTGTTTTTGGTGGAAGGCATCAAATCTGTGGGTGATTTGTTGCGCTCTTCTTTCGAGGTGGAGGAGGTGCTGGCGACTGAGGCTTGGGTTGGGGAGCATGAAAGCGAAGTGCCTGACACGGCAGAGTTGACCTTGGTGACGCCTGCGGAAATGGAACGCCTCAGTGCCTGGAAGAACCCTCAGCCGGTGATGGCAGTGGCGAGGATCCCACATCGTGACATTGCCGATATCCGGCAAGACCAGCCGTTGCTGATGCTGGACGATTTGCGTGACCCCGGCAACATGGGCACGATTATCCGCACCGCCGATTGGTTTGGTATTCGTCAGCTTGTATGTTCCCAAACCACGGTGGAATTGTATAATCCCAAAGTGATTCAGGCTACGATGGGTTCTTTTACCAGAGTGAAAGTGTATTATACTGATTTAGAATCTTTTATTGATAATAATCTGAAAGAAAGAAGGGTTTTGGGTGCTTTCCTGGAAGGGACTCCTGTTCAGCGTTTCGATTTCCAGCCTTCCGATGTGATTGTCATCGGTAACGAGGCCAACGGCATTACGGAAGCTGTCGCCCGGAAAATCAATGCCAAAATATTGATTGACAGTCCAGTGAAATCCGCTGACAAAGCGGAGTCACTCAATGCCTCCATCGCGGCCGCCATTATGATGTATCAATATCAGATTTCGTTGAATTGTTGAATTGTTGAACTGTTTGACAACAAATTAAAAGTGGTTTCGTTATAATATTGATAAATTGATGAAGATGAAAGCTGTAAAAATAATCATCTATGTATTGTCGATAAGCATTCTGTTTTCGGCATGTAAGACTTCCCGTCACGCACAACGGAAGGCTAAAAAGGATACGGAAGAAACCTTAGTGCTTCCTATTCGTCCTCAGAAGCCACAGAACCCGGAAGTTGCCCAATCTTATGCATACAATTGGGTGAGTTATCGTGGTAATGCGAATATCAATTTTGATGGGAAGAAATACCAGTGCAATTACTACATGGTCAATCGGATTGACAGTATTATCTATTTGAATGTCAATTTGATGGGTATTGAATTGGCTCGTTTAGTGGCCACACCGAAGGAGGTGACCTTTGTCAACAAGTTGTCTAATGAGTATTATAAGGGAGATTACGCTTTTGTGGAAAAATATTTAAAAGCGAAAGCGGATTTTTACACCTTACAGGCTGTCTTCAATGGAGATGAGACCAAGCTGAAGGCATACCAAGACATAACAGTCTCTTATCATCGTATTATTGATGCAGGCTCTAACAGGCCATTCTTCGACAGTTTCAGCATGAGTATGAACAACGGTCAGCGCAAAGTGGATGCCCAAGTGAAGAACCTGAAGTTCAACACCCCCGGCACTACCAGCATCAAGATTCCAGAAGGCTTCAAGGAGATGAAGCTGTAGGCTATAAAACAATTCTGTAACCTGACCCCTGAAACCTGTTTCCTATAAATCTAATCCCTCGAACAAATCAATCGGGTGCTCGGCAACGACCACATCGGTTTCGATGCGCACGCCGATGCCTTCTTCGGCAATGTAGATGCCGGGCTCGCAACTCAGCACCATGCCGGGCTGGAATACCCAATCGCGCTCGCCCACGTCATGTACATCCAAACCGATGAAATGGCTGGTGTTGTGCATGTAGTATTTCTTGAACAGCGGCTTGTTCGGATCTTGCTTCTTCACATCCTCTTCGGTGTAAAGTCCGAGTTTGATAAGCTCCTCATCCATTCTTTTGAAGACAAAATCGTTGATTTTGTGGATGGTCATGCCCGGAGTGAACTTGGGAATGGTATCCTTATATATAGATAAGACAGCGTCATAAACAGCTTGCTGGCGGGGTGTGAATTTTCCGTTGACGGGAATGGTGCGGCTACAATCGCCGGCATAGTTGGCATACTCTGCCCCGAAATCCATCAGCAGCATGTCACCGTTCTGCATCATCTTATCATTTTTAATATAATGTAAGATGCAGGTATCGGCTCCTGAGGCGCAGATAGGGGCGAAAGAATGCCCGCTGGCGCCGTTACGCATCATCTCATATATCAGCTCGGCTTCCACCTCGTATTCGTACATGCCAGGTTTGACGGCGGCTTTGGCGCGTTTGAATGCCTTGGCAGTGATGTCGCAGGCTTTCTTCAGGGCTTCCAGTTCCTCAGGCTGCTTCACGGCACGCAAGGGGTTGATGATAGGGGCCAGACGACGGTAGTTGTGCAAAGGATAGTCCTTCTTCAACTGCTCGGCCATGCGTACTTCACGGGTGGGGAAGCTGTTTTTGGAGCGGGAACTTTCCGGCAGGTGCAGATATACATTTTTAGCATAGAAAAGCATGTTGTTAAGCGTGCTTTCAAAATCCTCTGCAAAAACCACTGTCTTAATGCCCGAAATAGCGGTGGCTTGTTCTTTGCTCAGTCGGTGCCCGAACCAGGTAATCATTTCGGGGCTCGGGTTCTTGATGAACAGCACTTCGCGGCAGTTAGGATCTGGATGCCAGGGGGCCAATGCCAGACAAGTCTCTTCCTGGTCGATACCGCAGAGGTAGAGCAGGGGGGAGTTCTGCCGGAAGGGATGGGTGGTGTCTCCGCAACGGGGATACTCGTCGTTGGAGGTGAGCAACACGATGGAGTCTTCTTCGATTTCCTGAATCAGACGCTTTCTGTTTCGGATGTAAAAGTCTTGATGAAGGGGTTGGTATCTCATATTTTTGTAATTTTAATGTGCTAATTATCAATGTGCTAATGTGTCAATTATTTAGTAAATGAACTTTTCAATTTTCAATTCTTAGTTCTTAATTTTAATTTTAATTTCTGATCCCTGACCCCTGACCCCTGAATCCTTCTACCTTCTACCTCCCACCTTCTACCTATTTCCTTAATTCAAAGTTACTGCCCAGATACACCTTCCTCACCTGCGGGTCGGCGGCCAGTTCCTCGGCGGTGCCGGCTTTCAGCACGCTGCCCTCGAAAAGCAGGTAGGCTCGGTCGGTGATGGACAGCGTCTCATGGACGTTGTGGTCGGTGATGAGGATGCCGATGTTCTTGTCCTTCAGCTTGGCCACAATGGTTTGGATGTCCTCTACAGCGATGGGGTCAACGCCGGCAAAGGGCTCGTCCAAAAGAATGAACTTGGGGTTGGAGGCCAGACAGCGGGCGATTTCGCAACGGCGGCGCTCGCCACCGGAAAGGTTACTGCCCTTGTTTTTCCGCACTTTCTGCATATTGAACTCCGAAATCAGTTCTTCCAAGCGGTCCTTCTGCTCCTCTTTGCTCATGTTGGTGAATTGCAATATGGCCATGATATTGTCTTCTACACTCAGGTTGCGGAAAACGGATGCCTCTTGGGGCAGGTAGGCGATACCCATCTGCGCCCGTTTGTACATGGCCATGCCGGTGATGTCGTTGTCGTCCAGGAAAATCTTGCCTTCCAATGGTTGGATGAGTCCCACAATCATATAGAAGGAAGTGGTTTTGCCGGCCCCGTTCGGTCCTAACAAACCCACAATCTCCCCTTGCTTCACATTGATGGAGACATGGTTGACCACGGTGCGGTGCTTGTATTGCTTGACTAAGTTGTCAGTTCGGATGGTACTTATCATATTAGGTTACAGGTTTCAGGTTACAGGGGTCAGTTTTCAGTTTCCGTCTTTACGCGGTCGGCAATCATATCCACTAAGTTCTGCAAAGGTTTATGCACCATGGCACTCAAGAAAATGGGAATTTCGGCGTCGATATCGGCGTGCAGGTCGGTGCCATCGTCCTTGCCATCCATGAAAATGGCAATGCTCACTGGGATATTTTTATCGTTGCTGGCGGTATAGATGATTTTGGATTCGGACTTCTCCGCGATGGTCAGTCGCATGGTGGCGATTCCCGGAATGGCGAACTGGCAGTAGTCTTCGCCCGCTTCCCAGTCCTTGACCTGCTCGGGAAGGAATTTTTCAAAATAGCTTAAATTACACAATTTGTCGTAAATGTCACGGTTGTTAGCCTGCACATGAATGGTTTTTCCACTGACTTTCATTTTTTTCTAATTTAATTTGCAAAGATAATGTTTTTTTCAATTAGCACATTAGCACATTAACTAATTTGCACATTTACTCATTATTTTTCGTATTTTTGCATTTTCAAATGATAAGTTTACAATGAGCAATATCTTAATAACTGGAGCCAACGGACAGTTGGGTAGTTGTTTGAGGGATTTGTCGCACAGCGATAGTTGGCATTCGTTTTGTTATACGGATGTGGATGAGTTGGATATCACCAATCTCGAGCAGGTAGAGGATTATGTTTCCAAACACAATATAGAGGTTATTATTAATGCGGCGGGCTATACGGCGGTGGACAAAGCCGAAACAGATGTGGAGCGTTGTTACCTCATCAACCGTGATGCCACCCGTAATTTGGCACAGGTGACCAAGCGGCATGATATTTTCTTAGTGCATATTTCCACGGATTATGTGTTCGATGGCACCTCGGACGTTCCCTACAAACCCGATGATCCCATCAATCCGCAGTCGGTGTATGGCAGGTCGAAAGCTGCCGGGGAAGCCGCCATCATGGCGACAGGATGTCGTGCCGTTGTAATCAGAACCTCGTGGCTGTATTCAGAATATGGAAATAATTTTGTGAAAACCATGCTCCGCCTGGGCAGAGAACGTGACGAAATCAAGGTGGTGGATGACCAAAAAGGTGGACCCACCTACGCTGGTGACTTGGCGCAGTTCATTATGACTGTTGTGGGTCAGCGTAATTTCATCGAGGGCACAAAATTTTATCATTTTGCCAACCAGGGTGTGGTTTCGTGGAACGAGTTTGCACATCAGATTATGCGAAACGCTTCCTTGTCCTGTAAGGTATTGCCTATTAGCACGGCGGAATACGGTGCCGCGGCACCGCGACCAGCTTCTTCAGTTTTTGACTTATCCGCTGTAAATCAGGATTTTGGCTTTGAAATCCCACAGTGGCAGGAAAGTTTAAAAAAATGTATGCAAAAACTTAGTAATCAATAATTTGCGTATATTATACCTGAAAAATGAAAAAAAATTTTTGAAGAAGTGTTGCTAAGTCAAAAAAAAGATGTATTTTTGCAAGCCCAAAATGAAGGAGTTTTGGGTACGTTCTTTCAATTCATATTTTAAGCCGTTGTAGCTCAGGGGTAGAGCACTTCCTTGGTAAGGAAGAGGTCATGAGTTCAAATCTCATCAACGGCTCTTTTTTTATAGAATTTTATTCCGCAAAATAATTTATTAAAAACCTTAATTTATAAGAAAATGGCAAAAGAAAAATTTGATCGTTCGAAACCACACGTAAACGTTGGTACAATTGGTCACATCGACCACGGTAAAACCACTCTGACCGCAGCTATCACCACTGTTTTGGCTGCTAAAGGTTTGTCAGAAGTAAGAAGCTTCGATTCTATCGATAACGCTCCCGAAGAAAAGGAACGTGGTATTACCATTAACACTGCTCACGTTGAATACCAGACAGCTAACCGTCACTATGCACACGTTGACTGCCCTGGTCACGCTGACTATATTAAGAACATGGTAACTGGTGCTGCTCAGATGGACGGCGCTATCTTGGTTGTTGCTGCTACCGATGGTCCTATGCCTCAGACAAGAGAGCACATCCTTTTGGCAAAACAGGTAGGTGTTCCTAGAATGGTTGTTTTCATGAACAAGGTTGACATGGTGGATGACCCCGAATTGTTAGACCTCGTTGAAATGGAAGTTCGTGAGCTGTTGAACTTCTACGGTTTCGAAGGTGATGATACTCCTGTTATCCGTGGCTCTGCTCTTGGTGGTTTGAACCAAGAACCGAAGTGGGTTGAGAAGATCATGGAACTCATGGATGCAGTTGACACTTGGATTCCGCTTCCTGGCCGTGACAAAGATAAAGACTTCCTCATGCCTATCGAAGACGTATTCTCAATCACTGGTCGTGGTACCGTTGCTACCGGTAGAATCGAGACAGGTATCGTTCACACTGGCGATCCCGTTGACATCATCGGTATGGGTGCAGAAAAACTGAAATCAGTTGTTACCGGTGTTGAAATGTTCCGTAAGATTTTGGACGAAGGTGAAGCTGGTGATAACGTAGGTTTGTTGCTCCGTGGTATCGACAAAGACGAAATCCGTCGTGGTATGGTAATCGCAAAACCAGGTTCAATTAAGCCTCACAAAGAATTCAAGGCTGAAGTTTATATCCTGAAGAAAGAAGAAGGTGGTCGTCACACTCCATTCCATAACAAATACCGTCCTCAGTTCTACTTCCGTACAACTGACGTTACCGGTGAGATCGTTCTCCCCGAAGGCGTTGAAATGGTAATGCCTGGTGATAACTTGACCATCACTGTGAAACTGTTGTCAGAAATCGCTATCAACAAGGGTCTGCACTTCGCTATCCGTGAAGGTGGTAGAACCGTTGGCGCTGGTCAGGTAACTGATATCTTAGACTAATTCTGAAAACAGAATGATACAAGGGCTGGCCAAATAGCCGGCCCTTTGTTACAGGAGAGTAGTTTAATGGTAGAACAGTGGTCTCCAAAACCATCAGTGAGAGTTCGATTCTTTCCTCTCCTGCCATGAAAAAAAACGAGGATGCACAATCCTCGTTTTTTTTTGTATTTTTGCAAGCGGAACTTCATACCGAAATCATTAAAAACTCAAGCCTATGAAAAAATCTACTTTGCTTTTAGTTTTGATTATTATGGCGGGAATGACGACATTCGCGCAAATAGTAAACTTGACCTTCACGGGACGTGACGCCAATAACCAATACGTGCCACTGAATAGTGTGAGGATTACCAACTATAGCCAGGGTTGGCAGGAAGACATATATTGGCCCGATACGGTGCTGACCATGCAGGTGGAGACTGGTATCCAAGACTTAGAGACGCAAGGCCGTGTGTCTCTACAATTGTCACAAAATAACCCGAATCCCTTTGAAGGCACTACGTATGCGAATTTGACAATTGCGGAAGCTGGTGATGTGGCCGTTGAAATTACCGATGTTACGGGACGTGTTGTTGGAACAAAAAATTTAACTGCCCAGAGCGGTATTCACCAATTGCGTATCACATTGTCTACAGCCGGCATGTATTTCCTGACCGTCCGACAGAATGGTCATACCACTTCCATAAAAATGGTGAATCGCGGCAATGGTGGTGCAGATGCCATTGAAATTATGGAATCTGTTGGTGCAAACGACCATGCGTCTATACAGACATCTCAACCCAAAAATGGACCCAAATACTACACCACCCGTCCTTTTCAATTGGGCGACCAGATGGAATATGTCGGTTTTGCAACCATCAACGGTCATGAGGTGGCAAGTGCACATGTGAATCAGGCACAAAATGCTTCAGAAACATTTGTTTTGGCATTTGATGAAGCCCAGAACAACACTGATGCACACCCCTGTCCCGGCACGCCGACGGTTACCGACATTGACGGCAATGTCTATAACACGGTGATGATCGGTACACAGTGCTGGACAAGGGAAAATATGCGTGCTACACGCTATGCCAATGGAGACACCATCCATTTCGCTATGTTTTATCAGGAAAGTTATTTGGATCCTTACTATTACAATTACAGCAACTCTAATATTCCTTTCGAGAAACGAGGTTATCTGTACAATTGGCCGGCGGCAGTGCACGGTCTGGATACCAGCAGTAGCGTTCCCAGTGGAATCCAAGGAATTTGCCCTACAGGTTGGCATGTGCCAAGCTGGGACGAGTGGGATGCCTTGAGAATTTATTTGGGAAGTGTGAATGCTTATCATTGCGGTAGCTGTGTTGAGTGTATAGCCCCGGCACTTTGCGATACCATAGCTTGGGTGGGTGATTCTCTCTATAATTGTGTGCCAGGTCAGGATTTGAGTTTGAATAATGCCACTGGCTTTTCCGCGATTCCAGCTGGCTATCATTGGGGCACCGATGATGGTTTCTCTGGCTCTGGTACTTACACTGGCTTTTGGAGCACAACCCTTTCGCCAGGTTCACCAGATGAGACAGGTCCAAGATATGGTCTTTTAATACGAAACTACGTGGCAAACGCCGCATACTCCACTTACTTCAAGAATTATGCTCTTTCTGTCCGCTGTATTAGGGATTGATAGTATTTTGTTGTATTTAATCGATAGGTAGAGACGTGCCATGGCACGTCTCTTTTTTTTGTCCGATCATTAAGGGGGTATCAGAATTCAAAGTTCAGAATTCAGAATTCAAAATTTATAACCCCAAACCGTAATTAATTAGCACATTTGCTAATTAACTAATTTGCTAATTGACGAATTCTCCTATCGTTTTTTTTTGTACCTTTGCAAGTTAAAATCATTATTATGCGAAAACTGACCATTCATACCATCAACTACCTGCGTACAGGTTACGAGGAGAACGATATTACTCCTGAAGATTACATTTCATCCATTGCTGAATACGATGATCAGGGCAATATCATCTCTGAGAACAGTTATAGTCCTGACGCAACCCTACAGTCTGCCACAGTGACGGAATACGATGATAATCATCATCCTTTGTTGCTGAAAAATTATGACGGCGAAGGTGTGCTGTGCGAACAGATTAGTAGCGTATATGAAAATGGCCGCTTAGTAGAGCAAACACAATGCTACGGCGAAGGTATGCCAGAATATACTACCCGTATGGTGTATGAGAACGATCGCCTGGTGCGCCGCGATTGCTACGATGATGGTGAGTTTTCTTATACCGAGAGAGCACTTTCGTATAACGAAAAAGGGCAGTTGATAAAGGATGTGGAATACGATGAGGATGGCCAGGAAATGTATGTGACCGTAAACGAATATGATGAAAATGGCCGTCTCATTAACCGCGTGAGAGACGAAGTGCAGCAAAAGGACCGCCGAAGCGCCGCTTTCGAATATGATGAGCGTGGCAATAAAATCAAAGACTTGATATATAACTACGAGGAAACCCTTATCGCTAAGATTTATTACCGCTATGATGAGGAAAACCGACTGATAGAGGAAGAAGAGGAGGATTTGGATCATTACAGGAAAACCTGCTATGAGTATGAAGGGGAAAAACCAGTCAAGATATCAGTGTTTGACAAGGATGGAAATTTGCAGTCGTGGACTGCCTATACTTACGATGAAAGTGGTAGGATACAGACGCAGGATTCATACGCTAATGACGAAGTGAATCCCGCTGTATGCCGTTTGATGAATCATGTTGATTATACAAGAGAATAATCATGGCCAAGACTAAATCACAATTCTTCTGCAAAAACTGTGGTCACCAGTCCACCCAATGGATGGGACGTTGTCCCTCTTGTGGTGAATGGAATACTTTTGAGGAAGAGGTTGTGGTGCGTCAAGACACCCCGAAAGGGAAATCCAATGCGGTAATACGTCAGAGCAAGCCCAAACTGTTCAGCGAGATTTCCCTGCAGGAAATGCCGCGTCTGCACTCGCATATCGGTGAGCTGGATCGTGTGTTGGGCGGAGGCATTGTGGCTGGCTCTATCACCTTGCTGGGTGGTGAACCAGGTATTGGCAAGTCAACCTTGCTGCTGCAGATGGCCCTGCTGATGACCGAGACGAAAATCTTGTACGTGTCGGGTGAAGAGAGTGAAAGCCAGCTGAAGATGCGTGCTGAGCGTTTGGGAAGCCCTAACGCCCTAAAACATTGCTATATTTTGACGGAAACATCCACACAGGAGATTTTCAAACACATAGAGGAGCTGCAACCGCAACTGCTGATTGTGGATTCCATACAGACTTTGCAGAGTAACCTCCTGGATTCCGCCTCCGGCTCGGTGTCGCAAATCAAAGAATGTGCCGCAGAATTTCAGCATCTGGCTAAAACTACAGCGATACCAGTGTTTCTGATTGGCCATATCACCAAGGATGGTACCTTGGCGGGACCGAAAATTCTGGAACATATTGTGGATACGGTGCTGCAGTTCGAGGGTGACCAACACTATGGCTACCGCATCGTGCGTTGCATCAAAAACCGCTTCGGTTCTACTTCAGAATTAGGTATCTTCGAGATGAACGAGAATGGCTTACGTGAGGTGCTGAATCCTTCTGAAATACTGGTTTCCCAGCATGAGGAGAATTATAGTGGCAGTGCTATTGCCGCCGTAATGGAAGGCAACCGCCCCATTATGATAGAGACCCAGAGTTTGGTGAGTTCAGCGGTTTATGGTACGCCGCAACGTTCGGCTACAGGTTTTGATACCCGCCGTATGAATATGCTGCTGGCTGTGCTGGAAAAACGTTGCCGTTTCAAAATCGGGGCTAAGGATGTGTTTCTGAATATCGCCGGTGGTATCCATGTGGAAGACCCAGCTATCAACTTAGCAGTGGTGGCGGCCATTCTGTCGTCCACAGCCGATATTGCCATCGATGCTAAAACCTGCTTTGCGGGTGAGTTGGGACTGAATGGCGAGGTACGCCCTGTGACCCGCATTGAACAGCGTATTATGGAGGCCAACAAATTGGGTTTCACCCGTATGTTTGTGTCCAAATATAATTTGAAAGGTGTGAAATTGAGCGGGTTGAAAATAAAGATATTACCCATTTCACGTGTGGAGGAAATGTTGTCATTATTGTTTCAAGAGTAAAAAATGAAAAAATACTGGTTGCCGATATTGTTTTTGCTTTTCTCGACGGGTTTGATGGCCCAGTCGAACGGCAACTATGTGTATAATTTCCTGTCACTCAATTATTCCAGCCGTATTGCAGGCTTGGGTAGCAATCTGATTTCTGTTCACGATGAGGATCCTTCCATCATCATGACTAATCCTTCGTTGATAGGGCAGCGGCATCATACTTCCTTGGTCATGAACTTTACCAATTATTTCAGGGGAAGTAATTATGTGTCAGCTTTATATTCGCATTCGTTTGATAAAATCGGTAGTTTCGCTTTCGAGATGCGCTATGTCGGTTACGGCCGTTTTACGGAGACGGATATCACTGGACAGGAAATAGGCTCATTCCGTGCGGGTGACCTGGCTGCTATTGTAGGCTGGGGTCGTGAGTTGGGTAAAGGTTTCTCCATTGGTGCCAGCCTGAAAATGATTTATTGCGGTTATGCCGATTATAATTCCTTCGGCATTGCTGCGGATGTGGCAGGCACTTACTACAACGAAAAGAGGAGGCTTTCGGTGTCTTTGTTGTTCAAGAACATGGGTTCAGAGCTGAAACCGTTTACCCCAGGCAATTTCGAGAAATTACCTTTTGATATACAACTGGCATTTTCTCAGAGATTTGCGCATATTCCCGTGCGTTATCATATCTCATTGCATTCGTTGTATAAATGGAATATGGCTTATACGGGTACTGATAATCCTCTGTATTCCAGAGATGCCATCACAGGTGAAGTTCAGACACCTTCCAAGGTGGCTACATTCTTCGACAATATGTTCCGCCATGTGGTGGTGGGCATCGAAGTCATTCCGGTGAAATATCTGTCGTTATATTTCGCCTACAATCACAATATCCATCAGGAGATGAAAATCCCGCAGAAGAGAAGTTTTGCCGGATTCTCGTATGGTTTTATGATTAATATCAGGTCAATACAGGTCGGTTTTTCTCGCAATCATTATGCGGTGGGTGCTGTTCCCAATAACATTACCTTCAGTATGAATATTGAAGAGTTGAGTAAATTATCCAAAGAAAATAAAGAAAAGAAATTAATACGTCAAAATTCAAAAAATGAAAAAAATTAGTGCTTTATTGCTGCTCTTATTAGTGGTGAATTTCATCTTTGCCCAAAGAGTCAGCTATTCGGTCTTGTCATCGGATGCAAACGGTGTTACCGTGAAAGTCGATATGCCGGCATATACCACAAGCAATGTGGATATTAATGGCCAGACTTATCAAAAATTGTCGATGTCTGGTGCATACGCTGTGACAGAATTGGGAATGCCCGAGTTGTTGCTTGCGGGTCAGTCTATCATTATTCCGGAAAATAGCCAGCCAACTTTATCGGTTATTAGTGCTGATTACCAGTTGGTCGAAAATTTCAAGCTGATTCCTTCCAAGGGCGTGATTTTCAGAAACACCAATCCTGAAGATGTACCCTATCAGTTTGGTGCGGCATATCAGCAGAACGCCTTTCAGAGGGAGTCTCCTGTTCAGCTGACGGAAACTTTTTACATGCGTGATTTTCATGGGGTTACTCTTCAGGTTTTCCCCTTTGATTATAATCCTGTGCAGCAGCAACTCAAATACTATCGTTCTATTACTATGCGTATTGATTTCAATGCACCATACGTGGCTCAGCAGGCTCGCAAAAACTGTGCTGAGTTCGATGAGGTATATAAGACTTTCTTTTTGAATTATGAAAGAAGTCGTTACACCACTATTGTCGAGACGGGAGAGATTTTGATTATCACCCCTGCGCAATTCGTTGATGCTCTGCAACCGTATGTAAGTTGGAAGATTAAAAATGGTTATCCCACGACCATGGTGACTTTGGAAGAGGTAGGTAATTCCAATACCGCTGTCAAGAATTATATCACGAATTTCTATAATGAGCACAATTTAGCTTTCGTTTTGATTGTGGGTGATGGCAATTTGTTCCCCTATTTCACCAAAGATGGTGAGGTTTCTGATAATTTTTACACTGAAATTGTGGGCAACGATGAGGTGCCGGATATAATTCTGGGTAAGATTTCCGCTGAGAACGCCACTCATGTGACCACCCAGGTGAACAAGTTTATTCAATATGAGGAAAATCCAGTGGAGACCACGCATTTCGACCAGTTCTTAGGAATCGGTTCTTCTGAGGGACCTGGAGAGGACAATGAATATGATTATCAGCATATCCGCAATATTGACAACAAGTTGCTGGCGTTTACTTATACCGGTGGCTATGAGTTGTTTGAGGGTTCTCAAGGAGGTTTGGATGCCAGTGGCAATCCTACCGCTGCCAATGTGAGTACTGCTGTGAATGCGGGTGTGGGTATCATTACCTATTGTGGACATGGAAGTGAAACCAGTTGGGGAACCACGAGTTTCAGCAATTCGCACATTAATAATCTTACCAATTATTATAAATTACCATTCATTATCTCAACAGCGTGTTTGAATGGTGATTATGTTAATCAGACTTGTTTTGCCGAAGCATGGTTGCGAGCCACGAAGAATGGTCAGTCAACAGGGGCTGTCAGCACGGTGATGTCCACCATGAGCCAGCCTTGGAATCCACCTATGGTTGGCCAAGATGAGATGATTCGCTTGCTGACAGGCGCTGAGAATACTACTGTGAAGCGTACTTTCGGTGGTATCGTTTTCAATGGTTTGGCCAAAATGCATGAGGTTTATCCAACAACTTCTTCACAAGGCTTGCAGACTATGCGTACCTGGGTGATTTTCGGTGATCCGACCTTGCAAGTGCGTACCGCTACGCCACAAGCATTGACCGCTACACACGCTGAACAATTGTTTACCGGTGTCAATCAACTTCAAGTCATGTCTCCCGTGGAAGGTGCCAAGGTAGTGCTGACCAAGGGCAATACCATTCTTACGCAAGGTCTTATTTCAGGAGGAAGTGTTATGCTGAACTTCAATGAACTATTAATACCTACTGATACGTTGCATTTGCTGGTGTCTGCCTTTAACCGTATTCCTTATCAGGCCGATATACCTGTAATAGTGAATGATGAACCTTATCTTACCTATACGGGACACCAAATTAACAATGCTACTGGTCATCCTTCGTATAACGAATCGGTGGGTGTGAACATGCAGGTGAAAAATGTGGGAGGTGTGGCCTCTTCCGATTTCACTGTGGTAGTTACAACCGATGATCAGTATGTTACAATGTTGCAGAGCACATTTAGCTCAACGGGTTTGCAGCCCAACGAGAGCGTGTCTTTGTCTGATGCCATCCGCTTCAAGGTGGCTCCCAATGTGCCATATGGCCATATTGCCCATTTCCATGTAGTGATGACTGCGGGTGAATATGTGACTGAGCAGAATTTCTCCCAGTTGTTGTATGCCCCGAAACTGGCTATAGGTAATTGCATTGTGGATGATTCTCAGTCTGGGGCTACGGTCAATGGCCGTATTGATTATGGTGAGACTGTTACCCTGAATATTCCTTTGCAGAACATTGGTAATGCCAAGGCACAGTTTGGTTTTGTTTCAGTTGAGAATATGAGTGATGCGATTAGTTTTAACTCTGAGATGACACAGACCATTCCGTTTATGACAGAAAACGCAAGCAATACACTGCATTTATCGGTGACAGTCAATCCCAATATTCAGGAAAGCACGATAGCGGAATTCAAGGTGGTATATACGGCTGGTTTCTACAAGGCAGAGAAAACGTTTGCTTTGCTCATCGGAGCCAGTATCGAGGACTGGGAAACTGGAGATTTCTCTTCCTATGATTGGGATTTGGGAACCTCCAATCAATGGCAGATTACTACCACGCATCCATACGAGGGTACCTACGCGGTACGTTCCTATCCGATTGGTAACAATAAGTCTTCCTCATTGAAACTGACCTTGGAAGTCTCACAGCCCGATACCATCTCCTTCTATTATTACGTTTCTTGCGAGCAGGGGGGTACCAATTGGTGGGGTCAGACGCAACAGTATGATTATTTAGCCTTCTATATTAACAATACCAAAAAGGATTCCTGGGATGGAGAAGTGTCATGGACCAAGGCCGAATATCCTTTAGCTGCGGGAACTTATACTTTTGAATGGCGTTATACCAAGGATAATTATCAAACCGGTGGCGAAGACTTGGCTATGATTGACTACATCTCGCTGCCTGCCGCTGTAAAACAACCTACAGCAGTCCAGAATTACACTGAAGATGGCATTTTGATATCTTGCTATCCCAATCCTGCCACAGATTATGTGGTGATTGCCGGTGAAAAATTGCCGGAATTCCAGCAAGGAAGAGCTGATTTGTTTAATATTTCCGGTCAGCGTATGCGTAGTGTGGCGCTTACCGATACTCATACTACTATGAATTTGAATGGTTTGTCCGCTGGCACTTATTTGCTGGTGGTTTGGAATGGTGATAAACAAGTGAAGGCTGTTAAAATTTTGAAAGACTAAGATGGAAAGACCTTTGATATTAATTGTCAATGATGACGGCTACGAGGCGAAAGGCCTGTATGCCATGGTGGAAGCCGCCAAGGACTTTGGCGAAATAGTGGTAATTGTGCCCGACAGCGTCCGTTCGGGCATGGGACACGCTATTACGATGAACGAACCGTTGAGAATAAAACTCTATCGCGAGGAAGACGGTATCAAGTATTACAGAACGAATGGCACCCCCGTGGATTGTGTGAAATTGGGGCAGAGGGTTGTGCTGCGTGACCGTAAAATCGACCTGGTGCTCTCTGGTATCAACCATGGCTCCAATTCCTCTGTCAGCCTGATTTATTCGGGCACCATGGCCGCGGCTATTGAAGGTAGTTTTGAGGGCTCCAGAGCGGTAGGTTTTTCTCTTCTGGATTATTCTCCGGATGCCGATTTTACCGCTGCGACGTATTATGCCAAAAAACTTATTCCGCAGTTGCTGGCTACCGATTTCCCGCCACAGATTTCCCTGAATATCAATATACCCAAGGGTTCTATTGAGGATATAAAGGGTATCAAGATTACCAGACAGACCAAGGGCTATTGGGCAGAGGATTTGGTTGAACGGATAGACTGTTTCGGAAGACCGTATTACTGGCTTTCCGGCTACTTGGTTGACCAGGATCCACACGATGATACCTGCCAGTGGGCCTTGACGCACAATTATATTTCCATACAGCCGGTACAAACCGATTTGACGGCTTATCAGTATATGAATAATTTTAAGGCATTGGAGGAATAATGGGCAATTTTGTTGAAAAACTGAGAAGAGATTCTCTGCCGATGGGCTTGTTCATCGGTTTTATCTGTCCTGCCGTCTTTTTCGGCATCATGTATGGCATTATCATGCTGGTGCAGCATCAGACGGGGGCGTTGAATATAGATAAAATGATACAGAAACTCATACTGCTGAGTGTGGTTCCCAATGTGCTGATACTGAGATATTATCTGGTAAAATTGAAATACGACCTTACCGGCCGTGGCATTTTGTTGGTGACCTTTGCCATCGCCATGCTGTTTGCGGTATTGGAGTTTGTGTTATAGACAGATATGTCAAATGGATATGCAAGGTCCCTTTTTTTCCAATGCAATATGAAACCTAAAAAATAAGATTATGAAAAAACTCCTATTATTTTGGGTTATAGTTTTGATGAGCATCACCGCTTTTGCCCAAAGTGTGACCCTCACCTTCACCGCCAAGGATGCGGCCAACCAGCATGTACAGCTCAACCGAGTGTCCATCACCAACCTGACCAAGGGCTGGCAGGAAACGATATATTGGCCCGACACCACCTTGACCATGCAGAACGGCACGGGTATTTCCGATATTGTAGGGGCGAATAATCATTCGCTCCTGCGGTTGTCCCAAAATAATCCCAACCCTTTCACCGGCACCACTGAGGTGAACCTGATGGTGGCAACAGAGGGGACGGTGGCATTGGACATTGCCGACATCAACGGCCGTATTGTTGTGGCGAATGATTATACGTTACAACCCGGTCCCCACCAATTCCGCATTACCTTGGCCACCTCTGGCACCTACGTGATGACCGCCCGCCAGAGCGGCCAAACCTCCTCCATCAAAATGGTATGCAACGGCGGCACTGATGCCAACAAAATGGAATACACAGGTGTCGTTATGTTGAATGATTATTTGCCAAAATCTGCCAAATCCAATCCCCGTGGCGCTACCAACAATCCTTTCACCTTCGGTGACCAGATGGAATACGTGGGCTATGCAACCATTAACTGCAACGAGGCGGAAAGCCAACATATTACACAAGTACAGGAAACTTCGCAGACCTTCACTTTGCAGTTTTCCGAAACGCAGCATCAGTTGCCAATTGTTACCACCAATACGATAACTTCTATTACGACTAATTCTGCCACTTGCGGTGGTGATGTTACTTCAAATGGTGCCTCTTCAGTTACCGCTCGCGGTGTATGCTGGAGTACTTCGCAGAACCCTACTGTGAGCGAAAGCTACACCACCGATGGCAGCGGTACGGGCAGTTTTACCAGTAATATTACAGGTCTGACTACTGGCACTACTTATTATGTGCGGGCGTATGCCACCAATAGTGCAGGTACGAGCTATGGGGAACAACGAAGTTTTACTGCTGTTGTTGATGCTGGATATTCTTGCCCAGGTGCTGCCACAGTGACAGACTATGACAACAATACTTACAACACGGTGCAGATTGGCAACCAGTGCTGGATGAAGGAGAATTTACGCACCACACACTACAGCGATGGCACAAGCATACCTATGGGCAACAGTACAAGTAATACAACCGCATATTATTATGTTGACAATAACATTTCCAATGTGAGCACTCACGGCTATCTGTACAACTGGCCTGCGGTAATGGGTAATTCATCTTCCAGCAGTGCTAATCCCAGTGGTGTTCAGGGTATATGTCCAACAGGCTGGCATGTTCCGAGTGATGCGGAGTGGATACAGCTGAGTGACTATGTGGGCAGCCAGACGCAGTATCAGTGTAGTGCTAATAGCGCCTATATAGCCAAGGCGTTGGCGTCAACATCAGGATGGGCCATTATTATGTCCAATTTATGTGCTGTGGGTCTTGAGCCTAGTTCAAATAATTCCACGGGCTTTTCGGCTCTTCCTGCTGGCTGCTACGGCAGCAACTTAAGCTCTGTTGGCAGCGACGCCGACTTCTGGAGTGCTACGCAGATCTATGGCAACTTCGTTTACTACCGGCAGATTACCTACAGTGGAGCCTACTTGTATAGGAACGGCAACGACAAGTCCTACGGATATTCGGTCCGTTGTCTTCGGGATTAAAAAATATCAGCATGACACGGCAGCCAATGTCGGAGCCGGTACCGGCACTGTTCCGGGCATCAATATTGCACATCGGTCGATAATTGCATTGGCTCTCTCGAACCCCGCATCAGAGACTTTTTTCTCCTTGTTGCCATCATAGCCCATCACAAGATGCATGGTCTCATATCCAGCCACAATATAAGACAATAGCTTGTGGTCGCGTTGTGCCGCCGCCTTCTTGTATTTTTCTATCGATGGGCGACCTTTGCCTATACGCACATGCAATAACGCATCCAAGGCTATCAAACAGCCCTTCCATAGGGTATCACCCGCTATACGGACATATTTTTTGTCCCTATACAACTTGGTTTCGGGGTCATATTTTGATTTAACGATAATCTCTGCCGCATTGGCCACATACCTTCTTGCCTCTGCAATGGGATTCTGCTCTTCTAGGGTTTCCATAGCCTTTCTCCTTTCCTTCGATTTTCTATATTTTGATTTGTTCTTTTCTGTTCCAGTATGACAAGTCTTTCTTTTTATTGCCAATTATCTTTTGTACGGAAAATACGCTGCAAAGATACAATGGAAAACAATGCTTTTCAACGTTTCTCTGAAATTTTTCAATATTGAAAATCAATAAATTAGATAATTGATTTTAATATTTTAACAATAAAACATTAAATCAAAGGAAGATTTTTATAATTTGAATCAAACACCCTGCGGGCTACAGATATGGAACCTCTGACGAAATTCACGGAAAATTGTGTGTGAACCATTACACGCTACAAAGATGGAACCTCTACGAGGCTCGGGGAAGGTTGTGCAAGTTGTTAGTTCATGATCAGCTCACTAATGCGGCGGCGCCCAAAATGGCCACATCGTTCTGCTTCAGCTGCGATACCATCACTTTCACTTTGCCACGATAGTTTGCAAGAATGTTATGGTCGAACGACTTCATGACGGGGTCGAGGAGCACCTTGCCGGCTTTCACAGGTCCGCCCATCAGAAATACCGCTTCGGGTGAGGAGAAAGCCACTGCATTGGCCATGGCAAGGCCTAAAATGTTTCCGGTATATTCGAACACTCTCAATGCCAGCTCATCGCCTGCATTGGCGGCATCGCCAATCATTTTGGAGTCAATTTCTTCGGCAGGAACTTTCGACAATACACCGTCATAATAGGGATCTTGGGCCATCATGTCGAGGCAGGTTTTGCGGATACCGCCAGCGGAGGTGTATTGCTCTAAGCAGCCTTTGCGTCCGCATTTGCAGTCACGGCCATCGGGGAAAATGATGGTGTGGCCTAATTCGCCGGCAAAGCCGTCGTGGCCGTAGAGCAGTTTGCCATCCACGATGATGCCGCTACCCACACCCGTGCCCAAAGTGAACATGATGAAATTCTTCATACCCTTAGCACCTCCGTAAATCATCTCGCCATAAGCTGCGGCGTTGGCGTCATTGGTGATGACAGCGGGCAGATGAAGGCGTTCTTCCATCATCTTGGCTAAATAAATGTTGCCCTTCATGTTGAGGTTTGGGGCATTCTCAATACAGCCTGTGTAAAAGTTGCCATTAGGAGCACCAATGCCGATGCCTTTCACTTCTACTTTTTGCTCGGCGATGAGTTCCTGGATGGTTTTGGCCAAGTCGTCAGCGTAAAGGTTGGCATCACTGTATTGTGCGGTGGGGAGGTTCTTGCGGGCCACCACTTCGCCCGCCGGGCTCACCAGCCCGATGTCGGTGTTCGTACCACCAATGTCTATTCCTATTGCGTACATATAATGTTTATTTAATGTTTTGATATCCCCCACATTGCGCTACGCTTATGTGGGGTTATTGATATTTGACCTCTTCGAGGTCTCATGAAATTCAGTTATACTTTTAATTCTTAGTGTAATTTAGTAATCTATAATTTTCTTACTCTCTCACCATGTATTCTTTACCTTCCGCTCACTGTATTGAAAAACTCTACCCCAATCAGACGGTCGTACAAGGATGTTTCATCATTGAGATATACAAAAACCCCGTAGTCGTTGCTGGTTTCCCAGTGGCTGCCTTCGATGTAAGTGGCATCGATTTCGGTGCTGCCATCATGCACAAACACATATTGGTAATTGTAGTATCCCTGTTTCAAGTATAGCTCGGCTTCCCAGTAGTTGGTTTGGGGGTTGTATTCGAGTTTGGCGTCGTCCTGAATTTGCCAGTCGGTAAGCTCGCCAAAAACATAGATGTTGCCGTCAGTGACAGGAAAATCGCATTTCAGCGAAAAGCGGGTAAGCACGTAATCCTCGCGGTTTTCACCGGAATAGTCGCTGTTTTCCCAGTAGCATTTGCCTTTGAGGGTGGTAGTGCCTTGGTAAGCCCCGTAGGGACGGGCAATGTCTTCCAAAACGACGGCAAGATAGGCCTTCCCGTCGTAGCGGATGGCCGCGATACGGTCGCCATTGTAACGAAGACTCTTGATAGAGAAAGTGCGGAATTCAGAGCTGCCATAGAAGCTGTTTTCATTATCATCATAATCAAAACTGTATTCTCCGGGTTTTCCATAGCGGTAGCGCAAACCAATGATGGCATTGTCCCAGCGGCCATTTTGCATGATAGTAGCTCGCAGGTTCCTGGCCGGGTCACGGATGATGTTGCGCCCTGTGTTGACAGTGAAATCGACTTCTTGTCCCGTATAACGGTAGCGTACATCGCTGGCAGCATGAACGTTGCCGCTTATGACTGCCTCCGCCGTTTCTTTCACCATAAAGCGACGGGTGAGGATGGGGTTATCAGGGGTGTCGTCATAAACAAAAAGCAAATAATTGCCCGATTTGCTGATATTTAACATGTTATTGGGGAACAACAGCTTGAAATGAACGTAGCTTTGGATGGTGTTGAAAGAATAAGACTGTCCGGTGAACTCGTCCTCGGTATAGCCATCAATATAGTCGAAAGTGTTGAGGTCTGACGGCTTCCAGTCGTGAGTACAGTGAATGACAGTGTATTTGAGATAACGGTTGTCATTGCCTTCCAAATCATCAAAGCTCAGGCATAATTGCTCTCCGCTGCCCAGGTCAATGACAGGATAACCTAATGGTGCTGTGGCAGGGGTAAGTTTAATACTGGTCAAACCCGGAACATACGTTCTGTTGTCAAAAGCTATGTTGTCATAGTTCTGCGCCTGGAGACAGAGCTGCGAAACGAGGGCTAGTATGAATAAGGTGAGGTGTTTCATTATAGGTGCTAGGGGTTAGGGGTTAGTGATTAGTGATTAGTGATTAGGTGGAAGGTAGTAGGTAGAAGAATTCAAAATTCATGATTCAAAATTCAAAACTTATAATCAATATTAATTATCAACTATTAATTATTAACTATTAATTGTTTTCTTCCTCCTTCTGACCAATAATACCACTGCGCCAATGACAGCTATGTATGCTATCCATAACACGGCAGTTTTCCAATAGTTTAAATGATCAAGGTGAGGATGGTACAAATTGTCGGGGTTTTCGTGTCGGGTAATCGGGTTGAGCCAGAGTTCGGTGCCATCGGCGAAGGTGAGCACGGTGCGCACATACTGATTTTCGGCTTGAATGTTATAGGCGGCTTCGTCAATATCGTTCACGCAGAGAAGTACTTGGCCGCCCTGACCGATAAACTCTGCCTTGCTAATGCGTTTGGTGGCGGCCACACGCAGTGTGTCACCACACAAGTCCACTTTGGTGATGTAGGGCAGGTTCTCTTTCAGGCGTTCAATTTTATGGGGAATTGTCTCTGTGTAAGTAGGATCCATGGGGAAAGCTACCCCAACTGCTTTACCAGCTACAAGAGCTGAAAGAAGGTGCTCACGGTCATTGATGGCACTGTTAATCAAAGTAAAACGATTGGCAGGGTCGTTGATGTTGGCCATATTGTGGGTGTCGTCACCGCCAATGAGATAGACCAGGTGACCATTGGACAGTGCCATATCCCAGTGGGCGGGTGATTTGCGGTAGCCGTTCAACACCTCCAACAGCTTGTAATTGCTAAGGTATTTGAAATCTTCTGGACGATAACCTTTCTCTACAAAAGAAGGGTGGGCGGGAATCGCCAATTCGGCCTGTTGTCCTATCTTGTTTAGGGTATGCTGTTTCATGCTGAGGGTTTGCCATAACGGATAGTCAATTCTTCTGACTTTCCGTGCACCAAGCCCCAATTGATGTATTTTGAAGATGCCGTAACCATGCTCGTAACCAGGTACATAGCTGGGCTGGCCTTTGCCGTATTCGTTGATGGTATTGTAGTTTGAAATGCCCACATGGTCGAAACCGAAACTGCGGTATATGCTGTCTAACAGTTGGTCAGTATTGTTGCGCCCATCGGCAACACCTCCTGTCGTGCGAGTATGGGCATGGAAATTGCACTTTAGCCATGCGGTTGAATCCATGCCTTCGTAAGGGTTGTGCAGGTAGTTTCCACTGAAAGGATAGGGCTCGTCGAAGTCATAAATGGGAACAAAAAGACTCACTCCCAATAGTAGGGCCACGAATAATCCTAAAATAGCCCCGATAACTTTGCCAATGAATTTTAGTATGCGCATGTGCTTAGAGTAAAGTGTTGTAACAAAAATGCAAAGTTACATAAAAAAGTTGAAAAGCATATACCAAAAAAATCTATATCTATAGATAATATAACAATTGACGCAAACACCTGACTATCAACTATTAATTATTAATTGTCAATTGTCAACTTTCATTCCCTCCAGCTTAAACACAAACACATACTCCGCCACTCTTCCGCCCCGATAAATGGCGAAGGTATCAACAGGGGTAATCTGCTCGAAATAAGGCTGCAGCCGCGAATCGTCGGGTTCATAATAGTTGTAGCTTTGGTCGATGAACCAATAGTTTCGTCCTGCTTGTAGTCCACCGCGCAATTCGTTAATCCAGTAATATTTATGAATCTGATTCAAATCTCCGAGGGCATACAGCTTGATGCCCAAAGGAGTGGCGATATAATAGTCGATATTGGCGGCGGGGAACCATTTCAGGGCAATGATGCCGTCGTTAGCTTGCATCTCGCCGTTAGCCACAAGACTGTCACGCACTGCTGCGAAACCCTCTCGCATTTGGTCCCAGCCGTACATGTCGAGGGTCACATCGCCCTTGCCTACAGCGGTCATCTCAATGGGCTTTTCGGAAGCGAAACAGGCTTGGATACGGCCAGTTTTGATTTCAAAACTACCCACACCAACGGCAATTAGTAATAATAGGAGTGCAGCCGTAATGACTTTTGGGATACGGTAAATTCCTGTCATATTTTCTTGCTTTTCAGCAAGGTATGCTCCCGCTATCGGAATCAGCAGGCAAACACCAGGAGCGCTCCAGTGGGGCAGGGTGGAGCGGGTAAGCGAGAAATAGATGAAAATGCCAATCCAGGGCAAGGCCGTGAGCAATAACAAACGGCTAACCATTTGATTCTGCTGGATACTTTTTCTGAAAAATGCAATTAAAGCAATGATAATCAGTATATAAACTATCGGATTGTTGTATAAAAGCTCTCCTGCTACTTCGGTGCCTAAGTAGTCCAACCGCAATTTCCCGAAAAGACTTACACGGTCGCCGTGGAAGTTGAAACTGATAAAGTCGTGTTGCAAATTCCATATCAGGATGGGCAGTAAGCAGATTGCCGAAATCAGTATAGATAGGTATAAGTATTTGTTTTTCAGTTCTTTTCTATCATAAATCAAAATGAATAAACCAACTCCAAGCCAAATAAAGGCGGCGGAATATTTGGAGAGCATGGCCAAGCCGGCACACAAGCCTGCTAATAATAGTAGAGACGCACGGCCGTGCATCTCTACGGATACATCGCCTTTCTCTTTAAAATATCTGATAAACAAATAGATAGATAAAAGCAAAAACAGCATCAATGGAGTGTCGGGCATGATGAAAACACCCGTAATGACAAAGGCATAAAGCGAGGCTGTGAACAGCAGGGCGGAGTTGAGTCCAGCAATTTTGTTTTTGAGTTCTGTGCCAATGAGGTACATCAGCCAGGTGTTGATGGTCATGAAAATGACAGAAGATAAACGAAGGAAGAACTCACTGTCCAACAGAATATTAAGGCTGAACAATTGCATCATCCAGCCCACCATGCCTGGGTGGTCGAAGTGGGACCAGTCGGGGTACAGAGCGTAGGTCCAGTAATACACCTCGTCATTGCCGAATTCATGGAAAGCTGCTAAAAATCCTCGGATTATTATACTGATAATCAATAGGATGATTAACGCTTTAGGGATTTTTTCTTCTTGGATAGTCATTTTCTCATAGCATGGATAATCAATGCAAAGATACGAAAATAATTAGCAAATTAGTTAATTAGTCAGTGTGAAAATGAAATTAAGAATTAAAAACTAGGAATTTTTAGCTTTTAACTCTTAGTTCTTAGTTTTAAAAATCAACAATTCAACAAAATTCACTATTTTTGCAATTTAAATCTAAAGAAAAGACAAGTCAAATTTTTGGCTGTAATAGCGTGGATTTTTGATGGCAGGATCAGTGATAGAAAAGATAAGAGGACAGCTGCACTGGAATATTCTGGACAGTTACATACTCAAGAAGTTTCTTGGGTCTGTGGTGTATTCTATCATTTTGCTGATGACCATCATTATTGTGGTGGATATCTCCGAAAACCTGCAGCGTTTTTTGGACAATAATGCTCCGATGTCGGCGGTCATCACGGGTTATTACCTTAATTTTATCCCTTATTTTGTCAATCTTTTCATTCCTTTATTCACTTTTATCAGTGTTATTTGGTTTACTTCCAAGCTATCTGCCAACAATGAGATTGTAGCCATATTGAATGGCGGGGTGAGTTTTTATCGGATGTTGTTACCTTATTTTACAGGTGCTGTGATTGTCTCCATTTGTGCTTTGATTTTGGCCAATTTTATTGTACCTCAAACGAACAAGGGCTTGTATAAATTCAAAGAAACGTACTTGGAACACTATGCTTTGGCAAAAATCAATATCCATATCAAAAATTCCGACAATAGCTATATTTACATTGAAAGATGGACCAAAGCCGAGAAAACGGGTTATCAATTCACGTATGAAGTGTTGGGAGAGCAAAACATAGAGTATAAATTAAGTGCACAACGTATTGTTTATAATGAAGAAACGCAGGATTGGACGTTGTTTGGTGGCACAGAACGTCGTATTATTGATGGACAGGAGTATTACTCTACTTTTGTGCAGAAAGATACTGTTTTTAATTTGAGACCTAATGATTTGAATCAGGAGGTGTTTATCAGTGAAACGATGACCACACCTGAGTTAAACCGTTTTATCAAGGAGGAAAAATCGAAAGGTTCCACCTTGATTAGTCAGTATGTCATTGAGCAGCAGCGCCGTTTGGCGAATCCATTTGGTATTCTCATCATGACTTTTTTTGCGGTGAGTGTATCTTCCAGAAAAACCAGGAGAGGTGTGGGAGTACATATCTTTATCGGCATGGGTTTGGCGTTCTCTTTCGTGTTTTTCCAGCAGATATCAACAGTCTTTTCGGTTCAGGGAAACATGCCCCCAGGTTTGGGAACCTGGATACCGAATTTGATGTGTTTGGTGTTATGTGCCATCTTGCTGAGGTCAACGCCTAAATAGTGATTAGTGGTCAGTGATTAGGGATTAGTAATTCAAAATTCAATATACAACATAAATATGAGTTTCTGGGATAAATTCAAGGAAATCAAGAAAGAAAAATTGAGTCCTAAGCAGATTTTCCAAGAGTATGGACTGATTGTGTTGGGTACGTTTATCATGGCCATCGGCTATGTGGTGTTTGTGTCACCGCTGAAACTGGCTCCCGGAGGGGTATATGGTATTGCCATCATCCTGCACCACTTGTTCAATTTCCCTATCGGTTTGTCGGGTATTTGTTTGGATTTGCCGCTATTGCTTATAGGTACACTTTGGCTTGGTCCGAAGTTTGGCTTGAAAACAGTTGTGGGTATTGTCTCGCTTTCAGGTTCCATATCGGTATTGGAATATTTCTATGGCTATGACCCATTAATAGGATTGGCTTCGAATCCTTCCATACCAGACCCTGCCGCCAATTTTATTATCGCCTTGTGTGGCGGAGTGCTTATTGGTATCGGCTTGGGTATTGTGTTTAAAACACGTGCAACCTCTGGCGGAACAGACATTGTAGCTATGATTATCGGCAAGTACTTGAAACATATTCCTATTGGCACACTGATGATTTGTGTGGATTCCTGTGTGGTCTTGCTGGCATTGGCCGTTTTCAAAGACTGGACTATTCCATTGTACTCCTGGCTGATTATTTACGTGAGCGGCTATGTGGTGGACAAGGTTATTGCTGGTTTCAAGTCGGGCAAGGCGGTGCTGATTATTTCTGACCATTACAATGAAATCCGTGACCGTATCTTCAGCGATTTGGACCGTGGTGGCACTTTCCTTCATGGCGAGGGTATGTATAATAATGCTGAAAAGAAGATCATCTTTCTGTCTATTTCCAGAAAAGAACTGCCACAGTTGATTTATTTTGTGCATGAAATCGACCCGAATGCTTTCTTGTCCATCTTGGAGGCTTCCGAAACCCTGGGTTATGGTTTCCAGTCGCTGCGCGAACAAGCACTGAGCAGGTAAGGTTTATTTCATGTTTTTATATAAAAAGAAATGACCGGCGAAAAGACTGAGGATAAGATGACTGAACTACATCCTTTCGAGCCCTTTCTGCCAGAAAATGCACACATATTATTTCTGGGGAGTTTTCCGCCACAACCCAAGCGGTGGTCGATGCCTTTCTATTACCCGAATTGGACGAATGATTTCTGGCGGGTGATGGGCCTGCTTTTTCACGATAATAAAGACTGGTTTGCTATGCATGGAGAGAAACGCTTTGACATGGAGCGAGTGAAGGCTTTCTGTTGCGAACAGGGATTGGCACTCTATGATACGGCCTGTGAGATTCGTCGCTTGCAGGACAATGCTTCTGACAAATACTTGGAAGTGGTCACTGCTACCGATATTCCTGCCCTGTTGGAAAGAATTCCGCATTGTCACAAGTTGGTCACTACGGGGCAGAAAGCCACTGATGTTATTGTGCAGACTTTTGGCTGTGCCGAACCGTCAATGGGTGGCTACACATTAATCAACATCGTAGGTCGAGAATTGGCCTTTTGGCGGATGCCTTCCACCTCCCGTGCTTATCCCCTTGCTCTTGAGAAAAAAGCTGCTGTTTACAAAAAGCTCTTTTGATTACCCGTTTTATTCTCGTCCTAAAAGTTCCGCCGCAATATCCCAGTTGTTGTTGGCGATGAGTTTGCGGATTTGGGATGAGCGTACTTTCACATCGTTCATGGTGAATTCAGGGATTTCGATAATATCGATGCCATGTTCCTGACAAATGGCTTCCATGGTCTCATGATTGCCTTCGCGCTTGTGGCCGAAAGAGTGACTTGGTCCCATGACAATGGCCTTGGTACCAATTTTATCAATGATAATGTCTTTCAGAAATCTTTCAGAAGAAAGTTGGGAAAATTCTTTGGTAAAATGGATAATTATCAGATAATCAATACCTTCAGCTTCTATCAGTTTGATTTTTTCTTCCAAAGGGAAAATTTGGAAAAAGTCGGAATTAGGGTGCAGCACCATCTGCGGATGAGGGTCGAAAGTGACGGCAACACTCACTCCATCGATTTGGCGGCTGTACTCTTTTACCGTCTCGAAAATCTGCCGATGACCTAAATGAATACCATCGAATGCCCCCACCGTCACAACGGGGTTCTGCAATCGGGGTATCGCATCTAAATCGGTGATAATCTCCATAATTTTCAAGTTAAGAATTAAGAGTTAATAGTTAAGAATGAAAATCTGATGTCCTTATTCTTAGTTCTTAATTCTTAGTTCATCCTGTAATCCGTAATCAATTAATTCCGGAGTTTTGCTCCTGCTTCGCGTTCGTAGGCGGCAATGAGTTTGTTCATGACCTTGTTGATTTCTTCTTCAGTCAGCGTCTTTTCAGGATGCTGTAAGATGAAATTCAGAGCATACGATTTCTTGCCCTCTTCAATCTTCTCTCCTTCGTAAACATCAAACAAGGTGATATTTTTCAGCAGTTTAGAGCCATATTTGAAACCAATCTGTTTCAAGGTCTCGTAGCTGATATTCTTGTCAATGATAAGAGCCAGGTCACGTTTAACCTCCGGAAATGCGGGAATGGGCTTGTAGTTGACCTCAGTCTTGCATACATCGAACAGGACTTGGGTGTTGAGTTCAGCATAATAAACAGCTTTCTTGATGCCGAAATACTTCAAGATATGCGGTTGTACCTGACCGATACGTCCCAGCAACTCACCATTAACATGGCAAACTATCTGGTTGAAAATGTCATTGCTTTCTTCTGTGCTGACTTCCAGTTTGTCGAAATCAACATTAGCCTTGATGAGAATGTTATTGACAATGTTCTTGAGGTAGAACATGTCCAGATCTTTGGCCGTGAAATTCCATATATCTTCGTAAGTCTTGCCCGTGGCGAAGAGGGTAAGGTATTCTTTTTCAAGGTAGCGTTCGGTAACAGGGGCATCCTTGGCACTTTCCGGATTGAGGTGGTAGGTTTTGCCGAATTCAAACAGACGCAATGAGTTTTGCTTGTTGTTGAGGTTGCGGGCGATGTTTTCCAAACCTGAGAACAGCAAGGTCTGACGCAATACACCCAACTCACTGCTGAGCGGATTCATCAAGTTGATGGTCTCAGCTTCGTTGATAAAGTCAAATTTCTGGGCATATTCGGCTTTGGTGAGCGAGTTGTTCATCACTTCGAAGAAGCCAGCATCGGCCAGATAGGTCGAGATTTTCTTCTGCAGCTTGCGAGTGGAGTGAGATTCGATGTTGTTCATCGGGTAGCTCAGAATACTCGGGATTTCAATGTTGTTGTAACCGTAGATTCTCAGAATTTCCTCGATAAGGTCGATGGGGCGGGTGACATCCACACGGTAAAGCGGGACGGTGACCAACAATTGTTCCTCACCAGAGGCTTGAACTTCCATGCCCAAAAGCATGAGTATGTGGTTCACCACATGTTTGTCGATTTTCTTGCCAGCCACCTTGTTGATTTCGTCGTAGCGGAGCGGAATTCTTGGGTGGGCAATCTCGGTGGGGTAGATGTCCACGATGTCAGAGGTGATGATACCTCCTGTGAGCTCGCGGATCATGATGGCGGCACGTTTCAGCGCATAGATGCAAATGTCGGGGTCGCAGCCACGCTCGAAACGGAAGGAAGCGTCAGTTTTGAGGCCGTGACGCTTGGCCGTTTTGCGGATGCTGACAGGGTTGAAGTATGCGCTTTCCAAAAACAGTCGCTTGGTGTTGTCGGAAACACCAGAATTGAGACCACCGTATACACCGCCAATGCACAAGCCGCCCTTGGTGTCGCAAATCATCAGGTCATCTTGGCTCAGCTTGATTTCGTTGCCGTCCAGTGTGGTGAAAGGTGTGCCTTCCGGCAGATTTTTCACGATGATTTTGCCGCCCTGAATTTTGTCAGCGTCGAAAGCGTGCATCGGCTGGCCGATTTCGAACATAATATACTGGGTGACATCCACCACATTGTTGATGGGACGTACACCGATAGATTTCAATCGATTTTGTAACCATTCAGGAGATTCCTTCACGGTGACATTTTCTAAAGTCAGTCCGGTATAACGTGGACATGACTTAGGATTCTCAATGGATATGTCGATGGGGAAGCTGCGAGAGTTGACATTGAAATCGAAGTCGTTGGGCAGCATCAGGGCTGAGCAGGGGATATGGTTGATTTCAAGGGCGGCGTGGAGGTCGCGGGCCACACCGTAGTGTGAAATAGCGTCACTACGGTTGGGGGTAAGGCCGATTTCGAATATCCAGTCCGACTCCACCTTGAAGAGCTTGGCGGCGGGAGTGCCTACCACTGTTTCGGGAGGCAGCACCATGATGCCATCGTGGGAAGTGCCCACGCCAATTTCGTCTTCAGCGCAAATCATGCCTTCGGAAACCACTCCTCTCAGCTTCGATTTCTTGATAGTGAAGGATTCGTCGCCGTTGTACAGTACCGTGCCGATGGTGGCCACAATGACTTTCTGTCCTTGTGCCACGTTGGGGGCACCGCAAACAATGTTCAGCGGGGTTTCTCCGCCCACATTCACGGTGGTGACATGCAGGTGGTCGGAGTCTGGATGCGGTTCGCAGGTGAGCACCTCGCCTACCACCAGACCTTTCAGTCCGCCTTTGATAGTTTCGTATTCTTCCAAACCTTCAACCTCTAAACCGCAATCGGTCAAATATTTACCTGCTTCTTCGGCGCTGAGGTCGCATTTCACATATTGCTTCAGCCAGTTATAAGAAATCTTCATTGAGTTGTTTTTTAAATAAGCTTGCAAAGATACAAAAAATTAGCAAATGCGCAAATGAGGAAATTAGCAAATGATTTTTTTCGTATTTTTGCCAATACTAATCCAAAATCCTGTAATCCTATAATCCTGTAATCCTTTAACCCTACAATCCATTGATCCATAATCCCCCAATTATCATGAAAAACATCCTCCTTTCCCTCTTCGTCCTTTTCTCCACGCTGGCTTCTTTTGCCCAGAATCCCATACCAGCTCATTTCGACGAATGTGTAGACTTGGTAGCTACAGTATGGCGACTTTCTGGTGCACGTGAATACAATCGCTGCGATATTCCACGCTATGCGCATGAGGTCGATTCTGTTTTTGCACCCTACAAAGAACATCAGGTGGTGCAGCTGGCTCGTCAATATCCTCAGGAAACAGGAATTGGCTACGATGCGGTGGCTGCTTACGCTTTGCACCTGATCATTACGGAAAACGGCGATATCGTGTTCAACGACAATTTCGCTGAAGGGGGCGATGCCTCTTTTGACCGTTGGACAGAACAGCAGAAAAAGGATTTTTTGGAGCCGCTGAACGATTTTTATCGCACTTCCCATTTCCACGACTGGTACTTGCGGCAAAAAGACTTTTATGCGCAGGTTGAGGAGGCGTTCAACGCTATCAACGAGAAAGTGGACTACAGCTGGTTCAATAGTTATTTCGGTCCTCAAAGCGGCAGCAGTTTCCGCATCGTGCTCAGTTTGTTGGTGGGTCCGAATAATTACGGGTGCAGTGCCCTGATGAAAGATGGCAGTAACGCCTTGAGCCCTGTCATCGGCTGTTGCCAGCTTGATGAGAACGGGGAGATATTCTACAAAGCGAACGCAGTGCTGCCCATTGTTATCCACGAGTTCTGCCACCATTACTGCAATCCGCTGAACGACCAATTCTGGCCGTTGATGGGCAAATCCGCTGAAAAGGTGTATAAGGAGAGAGAGGAGCAAATGCGGAAATCCGCCTACGGCTCGGCACAGATTATGATGAACGAGACTTTTGTCCGTGCTTCGGTAATCCGCTATATGAAAACGCACTATCCTCAGGTCGATGAATCCGCACTTATCAAATCGGAGGAAGAACAGGGTTTTATTCTTACCCAAATTCTATGCGATGCACTGAAACAGTATGAACAGCAGCGTGATAAGTATGCTACGATGACCGACTTCATGCCTGTTTATGCCCAATCTGTTAACGACTTTGATCTGAAAGAATATTTGAAACAATACAAGAAAGAGCAAAAAGAGCTGGCCAAGTTGAACGCCACTTACAAAGTGAATATCAAGAACGGTGCCAAGAATGTGCCCAGCGGTCTTTTCCATCTTGTCATCAAATTCTCCAAGCCGATGACCGGGGGTATTGCTTTGGGTTACAGTTTCGCTGGAGCGGAGTTCCCAACAGTCAAGAATTATGCATGGTCTGACGACCGAACATTGGATGTTATGCTATCCCTGGAACCCTCGCATCAGTATGGCTTTACGGTTTTAGGCTCCTACTTCACTACCGCCGACGGTCACACTGCCGGAGATACCAAAGAGTTTAATTTCACTACTTCCTCAGCCAATAAATGAGAGCGGCGATGATGAGGAGTGATAAAATTTATCCTCATACCATACATCATTAGCGTACAAATTGATATTAAACCCTCTGCGAAGGTAATTTGAAAATGCGAAATATCCCATTTTCTATTGATCTTGATTCCCCTGACGGGGAAAAGAATATCCCGCAGAGACTCAATTTCAATAGATATCGTAACCTCAACACCAATATCCCGTAGGGATTTAATCTCAATAGGACAAAGCATCACAACACATTTCTTATCCCTTAAGGGATTTAATCTCAATAGACGATGGCATTATGCCATTGTGGTTGCGGCGCGAGTGTGGTATGCGCCGAAGCATAACACCTAATCGCCGCGAAATGGAGAAACCATAGCTGATGCCGTATATCTCTCGCAATAAATCTTAATTTCCACAAAATTAAAAGGCTTTTTGTCAATTCTCGTTCGGTGCACAGGAAGAGGGTGTCCCCAACCTCCAGTGGCTGTAATTTCCCGAGGAGTCAATTTCTAACATTATGGGCATGTAATTCACCTTTTCAAAATCAGGAATTATCTTTTTCAGGATATTATTGGCCACCATTTCAAATATTCTTTTCATGGTCTTTGTTTTTTTGTTTGTTATCAAATTTTTTTGTTGCATCTAACAACAAGCTTTTCATGTTTATGATTACAAGGGGCAAAGATATAAAAAGTCTTCTTTCACGATAGTAAATGCGTTGAAATTTTTCTCAAGGGGCGAAAAATGGACAAGCAGAATCAAAAAAAAATATTTGTGAAATGAAAAATTTTTATTATTTTTGCAATGTTGTTATGCCATACAGCGCAGGCATGTATAATTACCAGCGACAACGATTTTGGTAATTTCAATCATTATAACCCACATCATTGTTTATTTTGGTGTGGGTTTTTAGATATATCAAAAGCGATTAATATCCACTGTTTGTCAAATCCAAATGCCTTACGTTCGATGACTACTCTGAAATAATTTGATTCCAATAAATACTCTTCGCCAGTTTTAGTTAACGATAATTCACCAAATTGCACTACTATCGGGATGAAATCCTCAATTTCAAAACCCAAGGCTTTTATGCTATTCCCATGCTTTTCATAAATGTGTTTTAATCCAAACCCCCTGTTGGTTTTAGGTTCATTTTCACCCCAAACAATGTCAATATAGCCAATGTCTTCACGGAAAAGAGCTTTAGTACATTCTCCTTTTTGTACTTTAAGCAAGTGTTTTATAGCCTTTTTGGGTTTTCTTTCAAATTGAGGATAAATTGGACCAAAAGGTCCTTCTTGGTAAATTTTATTCATTGTATAATTGCTTTAAAAATCAAATGCAAATATACAATAATAATTTATTTTTATAAAATAATTATAAAAATAACATATGTTTATTTGTAGAACGTTTGTGTGTTGGGTTTGTTGAAAACGCACTCTCAGTCGTACTCCACAATATTAGCTTTGGTCTTCTCTATATCCACAGGCCGCAACCACATGGATTCCCTTCTGGCATTGAGATTTTCTATGTCCTCAATGGGTTGATATTTACCCCCACGATACCCTTGGCAAGCATACCGTTGAGGGAGTCTTTGTCTGATTAATTGCCGGTCAATCAGATAAGCCATCTTGTCTCGTGGAATCAAACCTTCATCCATCAACGGAATAAACTGTTCAATAAGCGAGTCTTGCAATTGCTGGTTAATATGCATCATCACAATATAAGCCCTGTGAAAACCCTCATAGCCCAAATTTTTCCAAGTGGGCAAACCCTGCTCCGATATCAGTTTGGTTAAGATGATTGTATTTACAGAGTCCGTAGCTCTCATAATCAATCGTGCGGAATCACGAACTGTATTGTCTACAGCATGAACAAATTGATAGCGGATGATGGAATCCCGATACTGCATACGTCGCAGCGTGTCAATGTAAAACTGGTTTTTATGACCGTAAATATGCGATAAAGAATCACAGATTGTCCACCAGTCTTTCTCTTTATAGGCATTGAAGATGGGATTATTGAAAAAGGCAATGTCAAAACATTTGTATCCTGTAATGGTTATCAGTGTTTTTCTCACCAGGGAGGTGTCGCCAATATTCGCGGCTGCTATACAATAATTCCGCATGTCCGCATAATCCACAATCTTTCTATAGACGGAGTCCATTTGCGAATAGCTTTTGGCTGCCTTTTGATAATCACCTTTCTTAAACGCACTTTGAGCCTTAAACTGAAGCTGGCAATACTTTTTCCACTCTTCGGATTGAGCGGAAAGACTTATTGTGCTGACAATTAGCAAGAAGAAAAGGATGATTCGTTTCATGGTTAATGGTTTATAGGGTGCAAAGATATAAAAAAATATGGACTTCCTTGCTGCTTTGTGGTATCATAGGTTGCGTGCTGAAAGCACGTTATCCTATTAACCCCTAACAAGGCCGTAGGCCGCAGTTTGGGGTGGAGATGCTGACGGTATAAGTCCGCGTGCCGAAGGTACGCTACTATGAGTGCAGTTGTAGCGTGTCTTCCGCACGCATATCACACATTCGGCCTCGATACCCCACACTGCACTCCTTCGTCGCTTGTGCGGGGTTAATAGGATATTGTGCCTTCGGCACATTCTCTCATTAACGAACCTTTCCCATTGAGTAATCTCCCTTCCTTTTATCAAAATTCACATAATAGCCGCTGATTTTCAAGCTGTTCTGTTGACCAATTCGCTATATCAATCTTTAATACAACGTACCGATAATCCATCCTTCATTCCCCAGGAATCTCTATCCACACAGTCGTTTTTGCTGTGAAAAGACCTGCAATAAGCGCTGTTATAACCTGCGTATGTGGCGGTCCAATAATAGCCACGACTGCCGAATGTGACAAATGGATAGCCTGCAATTCCTGCGGGCAATGCGGAGAACCCTGTGGCATTGTTTTTAGACAGATCGTATCCCACATCTGCTTTGTCAGATCCGGGTTCCCAATCGGTTTGCGCGGCCAGTGCCTTGGCAATGGCATAGTCGGCGTTATAACTACGCATTTTACGGTCGCTGCTCACATAATCGGTGAGTTCTGTCCATTCCGCATCGCTTGGAACATGCCATCCGTCGGGGCATACGCCTTGCACTCCGCTTGGATTGCGGTCGCTTCCGCTGCCACTATGCACCACAGCTTGCCAATTGTATAACCATCCAAATTTCCCCATATTCAATATGTTATCATTGGGTGCCCAGCGATATGGTCCATCCGATGGCCAGTTGAAACCTTCATAGACTGTGGGCTCCATGGACAATGGTATTTCCGTTCCATCCGCATAACGGGTGGTTTTCAAATTCTGCATCATCCATATTTGATCACCGATTTTAACAGCATCGTAATGATTGCCATCAATATCTGTAACTACATCTTTCAGGATCTCATATGTGTGTTTTTTATTTTTGTCTTTGTTGCAAGAGCAAATGCACAATAAGAGACAAAATGTTACGATGAAGAATACTGTCTTTTTCACTTCTCTTGAAAATTATGTTCGGTTATTTTATGATTCGTTTCATGGTTAATGATTACATGGTGCATCAAGACCACAATCACCTTACTGCAACCCTTTTGCAATAAAGTCCTTTAATGTCCCTTTGTTCTTCATTTTGAGGAGCTGTTCCGCACCTTTGTCTTTGGGGAGCGATTTTTTGTACTGCTCATAGTAGTTAAGGGCGGTCTCTATGCCGGCATAACAGCCTTCCACCTGGTTGTCGTCCTCTTTTTGGATGGCGTACTGAGCCCAGCCACCAAGGAACATAAGAAGCAGGTTGCCGTCCTCGAATTTCACCACATCGGTGTTGAGCACCATCTGTACGTCGGGTGTTCCCGTAAGCCACCACAATGCGAAACTGGCCACATCTTTGCGTTTTGAATCAGACGGTGAGTGGGTTTTCAGCCAGTCGATGCATTTCATCGCATCCTGCGTGTACTGGGCATATTCTGATTTTTCGATGTCGCCGGGAATTGCCGGCACAACGAACTTCTGCGCGCTCACGCCTTGCATGAGAAGCAGACAAAAGGTAATAAATGCAAACTTTTTCATAACATTCTTGCGGACTTCTGTTATTTCTTTTTCACGTCGTTCTCACCAAAGATGCGAAGTCCATTGAACATGCCTTGGAGAGAACGATGGTGCAAAGATACAATTTTTTTAATCGCGGATGCAACGGACAGAACAACCTGTGCTTCTGGGCATTGATCTAGATTCTACATAACTGGAAAAGTTACTAAGGTAAGGACTATATACATAATAATAGTCTGATTCCTCAGATCCCGTGGCGCTCCAAAAATTTGCATTTGTTCCAAAATAATTAGGACCGCCCCACGTATAGCCAGCAGGGTATGCCGAAAAACCTAATGCATCATTAGCACTTTGGTTATTTCCAATACTGCCAATACTTGAACTTGTTTCCCAGCCTGTTTTTGAAGCTAAAGCTTTGGCAATGAACGGACTTTGTCCATTGAAGCAATATTGAGTCTGACTTTTGACATAGTCTATCATTTCCTTCCATTCGGCTTCACTTGGCACATGCCAGCCATTAGGACAAATTCCCTGCACCCCACTCGGGTTGGCATTGCTTGAACTGCTTCCATGCATCACCTCATTCCATTCGTATAAGTAGCCGTATATTGCCACATTGCTTTCGTCTCCATTGGGTGCAACGCGTTCTTCAATGTTGGCCCCGTCAGGAAATTTTGTGGTTCTCAGATTCTCCTTCATCCATAATTTACCACCAATCCAAACTGCGTTGTAATGGTTCCCGTCGATATCGGTTACCGCATTGCTTACCACAGTACCCGTCGTTTGCGGATTGGTGTTGTCATTGTTACCATTGTTGTTCGTTTCTTCTTTTTTGCACGAAACCAGTGCAAGGCAGCAGATGAGTGCTGTCATGATAAATAATTGTCTTTTTTTCATGATAATTTTGGTTTATTGTTTTTTAAATGATGTTTTCGTTGCTACAAATTTACTATTTTTCAGTATATGTTTTATTTGTCTTGGTGAAAAAAATGGGTGTCTCGTCCATATTTCGTCAAGTTTTCGTCCATATTTCGTCCTAACCGACAAAGAACCAAAGTCTTGTAAAAATCATTTTTGTCCTTTGTTTTTTTGCTTGGAATTTAGTATATTTGCAATGAAAAACAGGATAATAAACGAAATATGGACGAAGATAAGGCTGGTTTCCTCTCCTCGTTGAGACAGTTTGGAAGAAAATGGTTGGTGCATCTCATTATTTGCATCGGTTTTATCTATGTGTTCTCGCACATGTCGTTAATGCGTCCGCTGATACCTAAGCCATTCTATATGGAATATGTGGTCGCCATTTTTGTATTATTATTTCTGTACCTTCATTATTTATTGTTTATTCCAAAATTTTTGTTGCAGAAAAAATATGCCTTATATTTTATCATCGCATTAGGAAGCGCATTGGTTTGGAGTTGCTGTGAAGTGGGCTTTTTATATTCCAAATTACATGATTTCTTTTATGCAAATTTCCCCTCTGAAATTCAGTTCGAATTGTTCAAGCAGGATATTATCACTCAATCCATGCGAAATATAGCATTATTGGCTTTTTTCGTTCTTCTTGGTTTATATGAAAATGCTGTTCGCGAGGAGGAAAGCATGAAAAAAGAATCGGCCAAACAACTGCATCTGCTACATGTGAAAGATAGGGGAAAGAAGGATTGTTTCATCGAGATACCACAATTACTGTATTGTCAACAGGTGAAGAATTATACCCACTATTATACGGGCACGGATGAGTATACAAGTCTTACCACTTTGAAGGAGATCAAGGAGTTAATTGGGGATGAGTGTGTTCAGTTAGGCCGCAGTTTTTTGGTGATGAGGCATGCCATTCAGGAGCAGAACGACGCTTACATCACCCTGCGCAATCCGTCCAATCCCGGCGAGCCTATTGTGTTGTCGGTGAAATAAGAGTTTGAGTACGAACTATTTCACGAAAACAGCATAGGCAGCGCTATAGGTGGTTGTTGTGGATAAATTTACATTGGCGAGATTTTTTAGCACAACAGCTTTTCTCAAATTAGTGTTGTTAATCCCCGCGATGTAAACATCACTGCCATGAACAAACACGTCTTTGGGACTCTGGCATGCTGACAGGTTGGTCACCTGCTCATTATACCATGCGAACCCTTGGTAGCTGCCATACCATGCATCTCCTACCCATCCTTCCAACACAACGTAAGGTTTGCCGTTCAACTCGGCAACAGCTATGGCTTTGGATCCCAGGCTTGTGTTGACTTGTATATCGCGAATGGCACCGTTAACCCACATCACTGATTTTTGGAAACCCTCATAGCCTGGACTTTGATACTCCTCGCTGCCTACCACATAAACGGTATTGCCAATGACACAAACGTCGCAAGCATCAGCGGGTTTGTCTGACAACATCTGCAACACACCGTTTTTCCACAAATAAGCGCCATCACCAGAACTTTGGCTCAAATATTTTGTGCCTGCCACGTATATATCATTTCCGGAGATAAAGATGGCCTTAGCTTGAATGATTGCATATTCGTCACCGGAATTGACAGGTAATTGTACCATCTGTCCATCTACCCAATAGACAGGTTTATTGTTCACATATCCACAGGCGTAAAGCTTGTTATTTGCAGTCTTGAGATTAGTCACGCAACCTGCATCGTTTGACAATACCTGTGGGGTGCTGTTTTTCCAAATAACCGGGTGGTGATCCCCATTGCTACCACCGTAATAGACGTCACTGCCTTTTACGCACACTGCGAGAGCCGCATCGGATGCGTTGGCATCAAGAGTCTGCATGGTGCCATCCACCCAGCACACAGCTGGACCATAGTCACCGTACGAAGAGGTAGAGCCTGCAACATAGACATGGGTTTGTCCGGAGGTCGGATCGTTGGAATTGTTAGGACCGTTGACATTTTCTTTTTTGCACGAAACCAGTGCAAGGCAGCAGATGAGTGCTGTCATCATCAAAAATTGTCTTTTTTTCATGATAATTTTGGTTTATTGTTTTGTAAATGATGTTTTCGTTGCTACAAATTTTATATTTCTCATTGCAAAAATACAATCAGTTTGCGGACTATTTAATCCCTCACAACCAAAATATGAACCCTCCTGGCCAAAATATGACAAGTGGTTGGAACCGTTCTTTTGAAAAACGGGTGTAAAATACTTATAATTAAGATTTTATTAAATTTCGGCACATGTATGTTTGTGAGGGATAAAAAGCTTGTTTGTGAGGGATTAAATCGATTTTTGGAGGGAAATGTGTCGCAAAATTGACTATCTTTGTCGCTGTATTCAACACAAAAACGCTATGAAAAATCTGAAAACAGTTGTCATCATTCTGCTCAATGTTCTGTTCTGCGCCATAACGCTGTGGTATTTTGGCCGTAATACTTTCTTGCGTCCGTACGCTGGCAGTGCATTCAAAGAATGTCTTGCATGTCTTTTGTTATTAGGATCATTGTATATCAATTACTTTCTGCTTTATCCGAGGCTTTGTCACAAATATCCGAACATTATCTATTGGTTGGTACTGGTGTTGATGGCTATTGTAACGAGTACTTTGGATATGGCCATTGCGTATCCCTACATTAAAGAACGTAATGCGGAAGTTATTGAGTTTGTTGGTGCTTTTAATTTTATAGAACAGTCTCTGATAGCTCTTTTTGGGCGCAATCTTGCATTCAATTTATTTCCTTTCTTGCTCAGAGAGCGGCAGCTTTACCAGCAGTCTCTGGAAAAAGAGGTGAGGACTGTTTACCGAGATGTTCGGATGCTTGATGTTGTTGAGGAACATAACGATATACAGTTGGTTCCCATCGAAGACATTTTCTATTGTCATCAGCAGGGAAACTTCACCGAAATCCATACAGTGCAAAACAGAAAATACACACGTCTGGGTTCCATGAGGCATCTTGAGCAGTTGTTTGGAAAGGAGGAGTTCATCCGCCTGACGACTACCGTGCTGGTTCCTTTCCGCTATGTTGAGTCGTGTCAGGAGGATGAGGTGGTAATGCAAAAGATGCCATGGGAAAATGAATCCACCGCCTTCAAGTTGGAAGCCAAAACCAAGGAGGAGATTGCCAAAAGGATATCGGAAAGTCTTCAGCGCGAAATAGTTGGAACGATCGACGATAATGTTCACGAGGAATTGGCAGGCCCGAAAGCCAAGCGGAAACCGGCCATACCTCCGGAAGAGAAAATTAAGATGGTCTTGTCCCACATTGAAAAGCATCCGGACTGCAATTCAGCGGATATTATCGCGGAGACCGGTTTCTCACAGAGCACTATCGAGCGCTGCCTCTTTGAACTCAAAAAGCAGGGTCGTGTGGAATATGTAGGGAGTAAGAAAACGGGAGGGTACCGGGTGGTACTCCCCTTGAGCAGGTAGTGAGATACTCCCCTCGAGCGCAGCGAGACTCCCCTTTGTTAATTTATTGATGTATTATCGGCTGCCACAATGAGACAGTCCTACTAGAAATTCATTGGCACATTAGCACATTGTCTCATTAGCACATTAATAAATCCATTTGCTAATTTGCTAATTAACTAATTTTCTAATTGTCCTATCGTTGTGCACGGGTTGTATCCTAATTGCTGCAACAAATGCACTTGTGAGGGAATGGTGGCCTCGAAGCGGGGCCAGTCTTTCCGCTCTTTGGGAGTCCATACGGTTTCGGCCAGGGCGCACAAACGGGGAAGAAGCATGTATTCGGCATGGTCGTAAGTGAAGATAAACTCCGACCATAAATTGCACTGCGCTCCCTTGATACATTTGGCTTGCTCGCTGGTCAGGGTGTCGGGGATGGGTTCGAAAGCATAAGCTTTGCCAAGAGGAACATAACCGCCAATGGCTTTGGGCTGTGTTTCGGGATCATCCTGATAGTAGTCGAAATAGCAGAAGGCGGTGGGCGACATTACCACTTCGTTGCCTAACTGGGCGGCCTTGATGGCACTTTCGGCACCCCGCCATGATTGCACGGTGGCGGTGGGGGTTACGCCGCCATCCAGAATTTCGTCCCAGCCGATGATTTTCTTGCCGTGTTTGTTCACTTCTTTTTCAATCTCGGCCACCATCCAGGCCTGTAGCTCTTCCTCATTGGCCAAGCCCAAGTCTTTGATTTTTTGCTGGCATTTGGGACAGGCTCGCCAGTTGTCCTTGTAGGCTTCGTCACCACCAAGGTGAACGTATTCGTAGGGGAAAAGTTCCATTACTTCGTCAAAAACATCCTTCAGGAAGACCATCACCGAGTCGTTACCGCCACAAAGTATGGCTTTTGGGGGCCAATAGGGACCGAGGGCCACGCAGTATGGATAATCGTCGCAGGCGAACTGCGGATAGGCGGTCAGGATGGCTGAACTGTGGCCAGGCATCTCGATTTCGGGCACCACATCAATATGGCGCGCGGCGGCGTAAGCCACAATCTCGCGGATTTGGTCTTTGGTGAAGTAGCCGCCGTAGCTGCGTTCTTCGCCTTCTTTGGCCTCTTCCGCCTCGCCCCAGGGCACATCGCTGCGATCCACCCGCCAGGCTCCCACTTCGGTGAGCAAGGGATATTTGTCAATCTGGATACGCCAGCCGTGGTCGTCGGTGAGGTGGAAATGAAACTTGTTGAGCTTGTACAGGGCCATCACGTCCAAATGTTTCTTCACTTCGTCGATGTTGAAGAAATGGCGGCACACATCCAGGTGGCTGCCACGCCATTCAAAACGTGGGTAGTCGGTGATTTTGACTCCTGGAACGGCTATTGCCACGGGTTTTTCCGCGTTCGCATTGGCTGGTGCTAACTGGAACAGCGTTTGGAAACCGTAGAACAGGCCCGCTTCCGTGTTGGCGGAAATCAGAATGATTTTTTTATCCACCGTGAGCTGGTAACCTTCGTTGCCAAGCTGGTCGTTTTTTTCATCATTTAATTCAAAAATGATGATATTTCTGACAGGGGAATTTTGCACTTTGGGTTCAAAACCGAAATAGTGTTTGTAATTTTCCACGATGTATTTTTGTGTCTCGCTTTCCTTGTCAAGGTTTAAAAATGACAATTTGGTGTGCTTGTCAAGGATAAAATTTTTGAGCGAATCTTGCTCTATCGAAACAGGTTCGGGCACTAAAGCTATTTTCTGGGGCATGGGTTTTTCGCTACAACTGTACAGCAAAAACGCCAAACTGAGCAGTAAAAAAATTTTTTTCATATTAAATTGAATTTAGTGGATGCAAAAATAAGTTATTTTTCAAAAAAAAAGTTATCTTTGCAAATTCAAAAATTCAACAACTATGACACCAACTGTTACCACTATTTTATATGCCGCTCTAATCATCGGAGCGATAGGTATGATTGCGGCAGTAATCTTATATTTTGTATCCAAGGCGTTCAAAGTGATAGAAGACCCCCGTATCGATGAGGTGGCCGAGCATTTGCCGGGTGCCAATTGCGGCGGTTGCGGCTTCGCTGGTTGCCGCGCGTTGGCGGAAGCTATCGTGAAAGCCAACACGCTGGACGGTTACAAATGTCCCGCTGGCGGCGACATGAAAGCAATTGCTGCTGTGATGGGCCTGGAAGCTGCCGAAGCTGAACCGATGGTGGCGGTGGTACGCTGCAATGGCAGTTGTGAAAACGCTCCTGCCAAGGTGAAATATGACTCGGCACTGTCCTGCCAATTCGCTACCTCTATTTATGCCGGCGAGAGTGCTTGTCCTTTCGGCTGCCTTGGTTGTGGCGACTGCGTGAAAGCTTGTAAGTTCGATGCCATTCATATTGATGAGACAACTGGTTTGCCGGTGGTCGATGAAGAGAAATGTGTGGGTTGCGGCGCTTGCGCCAAGACCTGTCCGCGTAAGGTCATCGAAGTCCGTCCCAAAGGCAAGTTGGGCCGCCGTGTGTTTGTCTCCTGCGTTAACAAAGAGAAAGGTGCTGCGGCACGCAAGAATTGCTCCGCTGCCTGTATCGGTTGCGGCAAGTGCGCCAAGACTTGTCCTTTCGAAGCCATTACGGTGGAGAACAACCTGGCTTATATTGATTTCACCAAGTGCAAGAGCTGCCGCAAATGCGCGGGCGAGTGTCCGACGGGTGCTATCCATGCGGTGAATTTCCCGCCGAAGAAAGAGGCTCCCGCTGCTCCAGCCGAAAAGCCAGCTGCTCCAGTAGTTGAAAAAACTACGGTTGTAGTTGAAAAGACAACAGTTGTTGTCGAGAAGACAACTCCCGTTGAAAAGCCAGCCTCTGCTGCAGATTCTACTCCTGCTTCCGAACAATAATCTTTTCTGAAAAAATCAATCCTATATAGAATGAAGACTTTTAGAATAGGTGGTATCCACCCCGAGGAAAATAAATTAGCCAAAGAACAGTCAGTGGAAATTTTTCCCATTCCCAAACAGGTCACTGTTTTCCTGACCCAGCATTTGGGTGCTCCTTCCGTGCCTCAGGTGCAAAAAGGCGACAAGGTGAAGGTGGGGCAGTTGATTGGCAAAGCCGAGGCTTTTATTTGTGCCAATGTCCATTCTCCCGTGTCGGGAACGGTGGCCAAAATCGAACCTGTGGCCGATTTCCTGGGCTATAAGAAAGATGCCATTGTAATCGATGTGGAAGGTGACGAATGGGCCGAGGGTATAGACACTTCCACCGAGTTGAAAAAGGATATTACCCTGAGCAAACAGGAAATTATCGACCGCATGAAAGCTTGCGGTATCGTCGGTTTGGGTGGTGCCTGCTTTCCCACTCATGTGAAATACATGGTGCCACCAGACAAGAAGGTGGATTACCTGCTGATTAACGCTGCCGAGTGCGAGCCATACATTACGGTGGACTACCGCATGATGCTGGAGCGTGCCGATGAGGTGATGGTGGGTATCGAGGCCATGCTGATCGCTTCGGGTGCTCCCATAGCGCTGATTGGTGTGGAAGCCAACAAACCCGATGCTTTCGAGCATTTGACCAAGGTGGCTGCCAACTATAAGGATATCCAAGTGGTGAAACTGAAAACCAAATATCCTCAAGGAGCTGAAAAACAGTTGATTAAGGCTTTGACAGGCCGAAGCGTTCCCAATGGTAAATTGCCGATTGAGGTGGGCTGTATTGTCAACAATATTGCCACTGCTTTCGCCATTTATGAGGCGGTGCAGAAGAACAAACCGATTATCGAAACTTTTACGACGGTGAGTGGTAAATCGGTGAAAAATCTGAAAAACTACAGAGTGCGTATCGGTACCTGCATTAACGACATTCTCAATGCAGTGGGTATTCCTGAAGATACGGGCAAGATTATCTCCGGTGGTCCAATGATGGGCAAGGCTATCTCCAATCTCAATGCATTTACCGTCAAGGGTATGTCGAGCCTGCTGCTGATGACCGAAAAGGAAAGCAAGCGTGGCGAGGTTTATGAATGCCTGCGTTGCGGCAAGTGCGTACAGGCCTGCCCGATGGGACTGGAACCTTACATGTTGCACGCATTGACTGATTTGCAGCGCTACGAGGATTGTGAGAAGCATGGTATCATGAACTGCATTGAGTGCGGCTCGTGCTCCTTCGGCTGCCCCTCCAACCGTCCGATTTTGGATATGATACGTGTGGGTAAGAACAAGACAGGCGCGATGATTCGTGCAAGAAAATAAACGAAAAAGCGGGTCTGTTTCAGACCCTGCTTTGTTTTAAACGACAAGAGAATGATAGTCATTACGGGTGCTGCCGGTTTTATCGGTAGCAGCATGGTTCAACATCTCAACGAATCAGGTCGTTCGGATTTGGTTCTGGTGGCCGATTTCCCCGTAATGCCTGTTGAACCGGGCTATGATGTGCCGAAAATAGCGTCCAGTCCTGATGTAGAGACGTTTCATAAAACGTCTCTACAAACGATGCGGTATATTGAAAAAGTGCCCCGTGATTTATTTTTCGATTGGTTAGCCCTAAACCAACAGAAGGTCGATTTTATCATTCATTTGGCTTCAGAAATTGATACCCTGCCAGATGATACTTCCTGCTTTCATGAATACATTCTGGAATTTTCGCAACGCCTTTGGAGTTTTGCAGCCATGAACCGCATTCCTTTGCTTTTTGCGGTAGCATCAACCGAGGCAAAATGGATTTGGACAGGCCAGGAATGGATGGGGCAGGAGAGCGGTAAAATGGCTTTATGTGAGCAAATGAAGCGGCAGTTTGACCAGTGGGTGCTCAAGCAGCGTGTGACACCGCCACTATGGGCGGGATTTGCCATGCCCGAGGTATATGGGCCGAATGAAGAGCGTATGGGTGATGCAGCCTCTTCCGTGTACCAGTTGTTCAGGCAGTGGCAACAGGAAAGTCGCATGATTATCCCTGTTTACGGAAATTCAGAAACATCTGATAATGAGCCTGTAATAGACAGAATCTTCATTAAGGATGTGGTCACTGTTCTCACCTGGTTCATGAATCATCTGCCCGCCAGCGATTTTTATTATTTGGGTACTGCTTACCCACGGCCGTTCAGTGCGGTGGCCAAAACAATTCTTTCCATTTTAAGGCAGGAAGAAAAATTGGAGTTTTTCCCCTTGTCAAAAGAAAAAAATAAAATTCCTTACAGGAAGATTGACCTGCCTTTGAACAGTTTGAGAAGGGTGGGATATAAGAAAAATTTCACTCCCTTGGAGAAGGGAATCCGCATTTTTATGCGTGAATTTCTGAAAAAATAGTTATTTTTAAAATTTATCATACTGAGAGTCAGTATGTTGATAAAAAATGAAAGAAAAAAGCAGAAAAATTCCGCTTGCTTGATTATTTTTTTTATTTTTGTTATTCCAATTAGGATTTTGTAATCACTAGAAAATAGCAAACAAAAACATCTCAAATAGACAACAGAATGGCTGCAATTACGGATAAAGAGATTTCCAAAATGCTGAAAAAATTTTTCGGCTTTGATAGTTTTAAGGGAAATCAGCTTAAAATCATCAAGTCTCTATTAAAAGGTAAGGACTGTTTTGTGATCATGCCGACAGGTGGTGGCAAGTCTTTATGCTACCAATTGCCCGCTTTGATGAAAGAGGGTACGGCTATTGTCATTTCTCCTTTGATTGCTCTGATGAAAAATCAGGTGGATGCCATCCGGAATTTCGGTACGGAAATAGGTATCGCCCATTTTTTGAATTCTTCATTGACCAAGCAGGAAATAAAGGAAGTGAAAGACGATTTGCTGTCGGGCAAGACCAAATTACTGTATGTGGCGCCGGAATCCTTGACCAAAGAGGAGAATGTTGACTTTTTCAGAGATATCAATATCTCTTTTTATGCTATTGATGAAGCGCATTGTATTTCAGAGTGGGGACATGATTTCCGCCCGGAATACCGCCGCATCAGAAATATTATTGACACCATCGGCAAGAAGGTGCCGGTGATCGCGTTGACAGCTACCGCTACTCCCAAGGTACAAAGCGATATCCAGAAAAACCTGGGTATGGATAAGGCCGAAGTGTTCATCTCGTCGTTTAACCGTCCGAATCTGTACTATGAAATTCGCGAGAAAACGAAGGATGTGGACAAGGAACTGGTGAAGTTTATCAAGAATAACCACGGAAAGTCGGGTATCATTTATTGCCTCAGCCGTAAAAAAGTGGAGGAACTGGCAGAATTTCTGCAGGCTAACCAGATTAAGGCATTGCCGTATCATGCAGGTTTGGATTCCCATACGCGTGTGGAAAATCAGGATGCTTTCTTGATGGAAAAAGCCGATGTGATTGTGGCTACTATCGCTTTCGGTATGGGTATTGATAAACCCGATGTCCGCTATGTGATTCACTACGACATGCCCAAGAGCCTTGAGGGATATTATCAGGAAACAGGCCGTGCAGGCCGCGATGATGGCGAGGGTGTATGTATCGCTTTCTATGACCCGAAAGACCTGAATAAACTTGAGAAATTCTCGACCAAGAAGTCTGTGGCGGAACAGGAAATCGTGAAACAACTGCTGGCAGAGACTGCATCGTATGCCGAGTCCACCAGCTGCCGTCGTAAACATCTGCTGCATTATTTCGGTGAAGAATTTGAAGAGGAAAATTGCAATAATTGTGACAATTGCCGTCACCCGAGACCGAAAATGAATGCCGCCGACCAGATTTGTCTGGTTATCGAGGTGGTGCAAACGGTTAAACAGCAGTTCAAGGAAGATCATATTATTGACATTATCAGAGGCGAGAAAACAACTTCTGTTGAAAAGTTCAAACATCAGAAACTGAAACAGTTTGGCGAAGGTATGGATTATGACCAGAATTTCTGGGCGAATGTGATACGCGTGGCTATCTTCGAAGATTTGCTGGCTAAAGATGTGGAGAACTACGGATTGCTGAGAGTGACCAAGAAGGGAGAGAAATATCTGGTTAATCCGTATTCTGTGATGGTGGCTAAGCCGAAAAACGCTGTTGACCCCGATGAGGATGGCGACCTGATGGATGAACCGATGCCTTCTAAGGGCGATGCTTTCGACAAGACCCTGTTCTCTCTGCTGAAGAATCTGAGAAAGGAATTGTCCAATAAGGAGAATTTGCCACCATACGTCATCTTCCAGGATCCGTCATTGGAAGATATGTGTATCCAGTACCCGACCAATATCGAGGAAATGACACACATTACCGGTGTGGGTGCAGGAAAAGCGCAGAAATATGGCAAGCCTTTTGTGGAATTGATCAAGAATTATGTCGAAGATAACGAAATTGAGCGTCCGCAGGATTTTGTCGTCAAAACCGTGGTGAACAAGTCGGCCAATAAGGTGTATATCATCCAGAATATTGACCGTAAAATCGCCTTTGAAGATATTGCGATTGCCAAAGGTATGGAAATGGACGAGCTTCTTTCGGAAATCGAAAGCATTGTCTCTTCCGGTATGAAACTGGATATCAATTACTATATTGACGAAGTGATTGACCCCTATCATCAGGAAGATATCTTGGACTATTTCAATAATGCCCAGTCCGATTCCGTACAAGACGCCCTCGAGGAATTAGGTGAGGATGAATACAGCATGGACGAAGTTAGAATCATGCGAATCAAATATCTATCCGAGGTTGGAAATTAGGGGGCAGTTTTTTGAATTTTGAATTTTGAAATTTGAATTAATAATTATTGCGGCGGAACCGCATTCGCCGCATAAAAAATGAGTGAAATGGAAGAAAACGTAACAGAGATCATCAAAGAAGAAACACCTCAGGAAACTTGTGAAACAAAGAAAAAATGCAATTGCAACCTGTGTCGTTGGATAGTAGAGGCTATATTGGCTATTGCAGTGATAGTATTGTATATTCTGTATTTCTGCTTCCCGAAAACAACACATCACACCCCTGTACAGAACAATGTGGTGAACACCGAACCTCGCTCAGGTGAGATTATTTACATCAACATCGACAGTGTGAATGCTAATTATGAGTTGGTGGATATTCTGACCAAAGATATCGAGGCTGAAATGACCAAGCAGGAAGCTGTGTTCCAAAACCGCCAGTCAGCTCTGGAAAGAAAATACAACCAATTCCAGCAGAATTACCAATCTGGTATCCTCACCCAGGTGCAGATAGAGAATGCCCAGCAGCAGCTGATGCAGGAAAGCGAAAACCTGAAAGCTGATTATGCCCGGGTGATGGGTGACTTGGAAGCCCGTCAGGCAGCGGCTTTGAAGCAAATCGCTGATTCTGTCATTATGGCTACCAAACGTATCAATGCAGAGAGAAACGCTTCCTTCGTGTTCTCTTACCAATACGGTGGACAATTGCTTGATGCCGATCCAAGCAAGGATATTACGAACGAACTCTTAGACATCCTTAACGAACCTTTTAAGTCGAAGAAGAAATGAGAAATGTAGTTTTTTTGTTGTTGGGTTTTGTGCTGACCTTCTCAATTCTTTCTTGCAAAAGCAAAACTCAAGAATCCCAAACCGCTGAGCCTGAAGTGGAAACGATAGCGTTGAACAGTGACGCTATCGGTGCGGGTACGGTTGACCATAATGACACTCTTCCCGGTAAAAAAGTGGAGGAAATGTACGGCGACCAGCAGGCTAAGGTGGTGGCATTCTATAAGGTGGATGAAAACGGACAACTGACAGACGAAAAATACCGCGAGGTCTATTATTACGATAGTACGCATTACAAGTATATCGAAGGTAATCTGGACCAGAGCAGACGTGATGGGGATTGGTTCGCCTACCATAAGAATGGAAATCTCTGTACAGAAGCTCATTATGTGAATGGCAGGGAAGAAGGTGAATATAAGGTCTATCATGACAATGGCTATTTGTATTATGCTGGAAAATATGAAAAAGGAAAGAAAGTTGGAGAATGGAAATTCTACGATGAGCAAGGCCGGTTGATGTATAGCCAACAGTATGAGAACGGCACGTTGAAAGAGACAATAGTAGCAGAAAATAATCAATAATAGTAATAATAAAAAAAAGTATAATTATGGAATTACCATTTGCAGAATCCTGGAAAATCAAGATGGTTGAACCCATCAAGAAATCTACCCGCGAACAACGCGAAAAGTGGCTTCTTGAAGCCCACAATAACATCTTCATGCTGAAGAGCGACTATGTATATATTGACCTGTTGACCGACTCTGGTACTGGTGCTATGAGTGATCGCCAGTGGAGTGCAATGATGATGGGTGATGAGAGCTACGGTGGTGCCCGTTCTTTCTATCACATGAAGGATACCATTACCGAACTCACCGGTTTTGAGTATGTTATCCCTACCCACCAAGGTCGTGCAGCTGAGAACGTGTTGTTCTCCTATCTTGTAAAACCTGGTATGGTTATCCCTGGCAACGCCCACTTTGACACCACCAAGGGCCACATCGAGAGCCGTAAGGCATTCGCTGTTGATGTTACCGTTCCTGAAGCATATGATACTCAGTTGGAAGTGCCTTTCAAAGGTAATGTCAGCCTCGAGAAACTTGAGAAAGTTTTGAAGGAAAATGAAGGTAAAGTGCCGTTTATGGTACTCACCGTTACCAATAACACCGTTGGTGGTCAGCCTGTTAGCATGGAGAACATCCGCGAGACTTGTGCACTTTGTCATAAATACGGCGTTCCCGTTGTAGTTGACAGTGCCCGTTTCATTGAGAACTGCTACTTCATCAAAACCCGTGAGAAAGGATACGAGAACAAGACCCTTCGCGAGATTGCCAAGGAGATGTACTCATACGCTGATGCCATGACGATGAGTGCTAAGAAAGATGCTCTCGTTAACATGGGCGGTTTCATTGCTACCAACAAGAAAGAATGGTATGAAGGTGCTAAACTGTTCTGCATCCCGTTCGAAGGCTTCTTGACTTACGGTGGTATGAACGGCCGTGACATGGACGCTTTGGCTGTTGGTTTGAAAGAAAATATTGAGTTTGAGATGGTTGAAACTCGTATCAAACAGGTTCACTACCTTGCTGCCAAGTTGGATGAATATGGTATTCCTTACCAGCGTCCTGCCGGTGGCCACGCCATCTTTGTGGATGCCGACAAGGTGTTGACCAACATCCCGAAGGAAGAGTTCCCAGCTCAAACTCTGACTTGCGAACTTTACCTGGAAGCTGGTATCCGTGCTTGCGAAATTGGTTACGTGTTGGCTGACCGTGATCCGGTTACCCGCGAGAACCGCTTTGGTGGCAACGACTTCGTGCGTCTCTGCATCCCGCGCCGTGTCTATACCAACAACCACATGGACGTCATTGCTGCTGCCCTGAAGAATGTTTTTGACCGTCGTGAAACTATCAAACGCGGTTTGGAAATCACATGGGAAGCTGAATTGATGCGCCACTTTACTTGCCAATTCAAGAGATTACAATAATATTAGAAAAAATGAAACGTTTACTATCTATCATACTGCTTGTCTTCATGATGATAAGCAGTATTATGGCGGCTCCGCTGAAAAATGTGCCTTGCACTATTACTCAACCTAATGGTGTAGTGATAAACTGCTTTGTCAGTGGTGACGAATTTTACAATTATTATCATGATGCCGCTGGCTATACCATTATCATGAATTCCGAAACAGGTTACTATACCTATGGAATTGAAGTGAATGGTCGTGTAGAACCATCTGAATATATTGTGGGACAGGTTGATCCGGCCGCTATAGCAGCTTTGACACCAGGTGCCCGCATTAGCGAGGATGTTATCTATGCTCGCAGGATGGAAAGAGCAAGGCAAATCAGGGACAATGATCCAGGAATGCCAACACGTCCTACCATGAATCATGGTCAGATGCCCAATTTGGTGGTGTTTATCAGTTTGGCGGGAGACACCGTGTTCCCGAAAACTTATAGCCAGGTAGATGGAATGTTTAATGACACATCAAGCAGTTCGGCTGTTTCTATGAAGAATTTCTATCAGCATGTGTCATACAACCAGTTCAGTATCCAAACCTATCTGTATCCTCAGGCAGGACCTAATGATGTGATTTTATCTTATCATGATAGCCATCCGAGAAATTATTATATGCCATATTCGGCTACTAACGCAATAGGTTATACCGATGCCGATGGTAAGAGAGAAAGGGAATTTACCTTGTTGGATAGTGCGATACGCTATATCAAGAATATGGTCCCTCTATCCTTGGATTTGGATTATGACGATGATGGCAAGGTTGATAATGTAGTTTTCATTATCAATACAAATGTGGCAGGATGGAATGACTTGTTATGGCCTCATCGTTGGTCTATATATGACCGTTCTGTTTATATGCACGGAAAAAGAGTGTATGATTTTAACCTGATTCTGGCAAAGAATGATTATTATTTTGATCTCGGAACTTTGTGTCACGAGATGTTCCACTCCTTGAGTGCTCCAGACTTGTATGCATACGATGGCGGAGCTGATTTTGTGGGCAAGTGGGATTTGATGGAACAAACTTCCAATCCTCCTCAGAATATGGGTGCTTATATGAAGTACAAATATGGACATTGGATTGAAGATATTCCCGAAGCTGCGGAAAACGGTGTCTATACCATTTACCCTGTAGCAACATCTCCGAATTGTGCATACAAAATCTACCCAGACCGCATTAATCATCCGAATCAATTTTTGGTGATTGAGTACAGAAACAAACAAACTCCTTTCGAAAGTACGGTGTATAATACGGGTGCGGTAATCTACCGTATCAACTCGGATTATAATGGCAATGCGGGTACAGATTACGTGAACTCTTATCCAGAAGTGTATGCGTTCCGTAAGAATGGTTTCCCTGGGGCAACGCCTACTACGGCTCCAGATATGGGCAATTTACCGCAGTCTTGTTTTGGTGGATATAATATGAAGGAATTCAGTCAATATACCAATCCTGCTCCGTTCTATTGCAATAATACCAACATGACAGGATTCCGTATTGTCAATATCAATGATATGGGCGACAGTCTGCAATTCCATCTGATCAAGGGTACGGTCAAAGTTGACACTTTTCCTTGGGTTGAACCTTTTGAATCAGAGGATATTCCGTATTATTGCTATCATGAGTATGTCAACAACTATACAGGATGGCAAATCCGTACAGGAAACAATTCCGGTACTATCGCCAATGCACATTCTGGCAACACAAATGCAATGTTCTATGCTGTCGCCAGCAGTACGACCAAATTGGTGCTGCCGAACTTTGATTTCACTTTCTTGAACAATCCTGTGCTGTCATTCTGGTATGCTCAGGCTGGTGCGGCATATTATACGCTAAATGTGTATTACAGATCTTCACCTTCAGATGATTGGACCTTGTTGCAAAATTATTCAAGCAGTACGGGTGGACAGTGGACACAGGTGTCTATCAATTTGCCTAACCCCTCGTCTAACTACCAAATTGCATTTGAGGCGATGGGTGTAAATGGCGCTGGATTGATTCTTGATGATATCATGGTGTCGGGTACCCCGATAACTGATTTCACGATTACAGCTTCTGCTGGCAATCACGGACAAATATCTCCTTCTGGCAATGTGGTGGTTCCCTTGCACAATAACCAGACCTTTACGCTTACACCAGACCAGGGTTATACCGTTGATGAATTGCTTGTTGATGGTATAAGCCAACAAAGAGCATTGATATATACCTTTGAAAATGTCATAGCAGAACATACGATTGCAGCAAGTTTCAGAACTGCTAACCCAACCCTGAGCACTAGTCCCACGGTATTGTATTTCTCGACTTCAGGTGGGGAAACACCAGCTAAAACTATTAATGTGATAGTGGGTGATTTCGTGAGTGTTGACGATATCTTGGTTCAGGTGGAAGAACCATTTTTGGTGTCTAATGACCAGTCGAATTATGGTTTACAGACAACGATTCCATATAATGGTGGTATGGTGTATGTGGTGTTTGCACCTCCTGTCGGTGGCACTTACACTAAGACAATGACCATTACCAATCAGACCAATACCGCTACTGTTGCATTGAATGGCGTTTCAACGGGTATTGAAGAACAAAAACTTGAAAATATTCAGCTTTATCCTAATCCTGCTGGTGATGTTTTAAATCTGATTTTCAAAGAGAATGATCTCCCAGAAGTGATTGAGATTTTGGATGTTTGCGGAAGAACCGTATTAACTCAACATGTTGTTGATGGAAATATAACGATAAATATTAGCGGTTTGCAAGCAGGCGTTTATTTTGTGAGAGCAAACGATATCGTTAAGAAGTTTATCAAAAAATGATAATCATCAATAATGTCCTTGTTTCTGATGACTTGTTCGATAGCCAGTTCTGTTGCGATCTGACACAGTGCAAAGGCTTGTGCTGTGTGGAAGGCGATACAGGAGCTCCTATAGAGCCAGAGGAAATCGGAGATATAGAAGACAATTATCCCCTCTTCAGAAAGTATATGTCTGAAGAGGGGATTCGCAAAGTAGAGGAGGAAGGAACCTTCGATTACGACATGGAAGGCTCCTTTGTTACTCCTTTGTTGAGCGATGAACGCTGTGCATATGCTTATTATGATGAGCATGGTGTGGCGAAATGTGCCATTGAGAAGGCTTTTGAAAACGGTGAAATAGATTTCCAGAAGCCGATTTCCTGTCACCTTTATCCTATTAGGGTAAAGAAATTGCCAGATTATGAAGCCTTGAATTATCACCGTTGGTTTGTCTGCGCTGAAGCCTGCGAACTGGGGCACCGCTTGGGCCTTCCTGTTTTCCGTTTTTTGAAAAATCCGATTATCAGAAAATACGGAGAGGCATTCTACCAACAGCTGGAAGATAACTATTGTGAGATCAAAGCTGCGGGTGGTGTGGTGATGAATGCTCAAGAAGAAGTGCTGATGATTTACCGCCGTGGCAAATGGGATTTTCCCAAAGGAAAAGTGGAAGAAGGGGAGACCTTGGAAGAGGCCGCTTTACGCGAGGTGAGTGAGGAAACGGGACTACAGCGGCTGTCCATCACTAAGCCTTTGCCCGACACCTTCCATACCTACAAGTTAGGCGGCAAATGGGTGGGCAAAACTACTGCTTGGTACCTGATGAAAGCGGATGCCTCGGAATCATTGGTACCCCAGACAGAAGAGGATATCGACGAGGCCCGCTGGGTAAAGTTTGCTGATGTGGCCGGCCTCCTGCGTGACTCCTACCCGAACCTCCGGGAACTCTGGAGTAAAATGAAAACTGAAAATTGAAAACTGAAAACTAAGAATTAAGAACTAAGAATGATCTAACTCCCCCTGCGCAGCTTTCCCCTCGAGCGAAGCGAGACTCCCCTTGAGCACGTAGTGCGAAACTCCCCTGCGGACGCACGCAGTGCGTCCCTACTAAAACCTGAAACCTAATCCCTAAAACCTGTAAAACTATGAACACCCCTCTTGTTGGAATTATAATGGGCTCTAAGAGCGATTGGAACACCATGAAGGCCGCCTGTGACGTGCTGGAAGAATTTGGCGTTCCGTATGAAAAATTTGTCATCAGTGCACACCGCACACCTGAAAAGGCCATAGAATACGCCTCTACCGCACGCGAAAGAGGCCTGAAGGTCATCATTACCGGTGCGGGTGGCGCGGCTCATCTGGCGGGTATTACGGCGGCTAAAACTACTTTGCCCGTGATAGGCATCCCGATTAAAAGCGCTGCTTTGAATGGTCTGGATTCTCTCCTGTCTATCGTACAGATGCCGGGTGGTATCCCAGTGGCTACGGTGGCTATCGATGGCGCTAAGAACGGCGGACTTTTGGCCGTAGAAATCTTAGGTGCTTTCGACGATAGTATCGCAGCTAAACTGGCGGATTATCGTCGCACCATGGAGAAAAAAGTTTTGGAATCAACTTTGGATTAGTTTTTTGTAAAAGACTATGTTCAAGGTTTATAAGGCATCGGCAGGCTCGGGCAAGACCACCAGTCTGGTGGCCGAGTATTTGTCATTGTGCCTGTTAAACCCCAAAAAGTTCAGACATATACTGGCGGTTACCTTCACCAATAATGCGACAGCGGAGATGAAGGACCGTATCGTCAAGACATTGACAACTTTTGCTTTTGTTTCGCCTTCCTCACTGAAAGAAACAGAGAAGGTAATCTATGATATTCTAAAGGAAATACCTGATTTTAAGAATATCAGCGATGCTGATTTTCAAGAGAAAGCAAAAATTCTCCTGAAAGAAATACTGTACGATTATCCCAATTTTACCATTAGCACCATCGATAGCTTTTTTCAGCGTATCATCCGTTCTTTTGCCTTCGATTTGGGTATCAACATGAATTACAATGTCACAATAGACTTGTCGGATTGTTATAACCAAACGGTGGATATGTTGATGAACAAGCTGTCGAAGCGTGACAAAAGTTTGTTCAACAGATTTATGTTCCTTGTTGACAAGCAAATGAGCGAGAAGGGAAGATGGCAACTGGAGGGAGAGTTGAAAAATATGCTGGCCACAATCTATAATGAAAGCGCATTCGAGGCATCCAAAGCACTTGATGTGTTGTATCAAGAGAAGGTTGAGCAGAGTGGTCGTGAGGTGAATAAATTGGAAGAGACCGTCATGGAGCTGAACCAGAAGAAGGCTGCTGGCGAAAAAATCCTGAAAGATAATATCGAGAAACTGCAAGGTTTGATAGATTCCTTGAACAAAGACGTTTCTGAATTTTCGTATGGAAAGAATGGGGTTTATGGTTGGGTGAAAGGATTGTCCGACAATCCATTGAGATCTCCGAACTCATACGTGCAAAAGGCCATGGCTGCGGAGTCGGTTTTGAAGAAGCCTTCTCCGGAAGATAAACAGGTGCAACCGACTATTGTTACGGTATACAACAAAGTGGTCGAAGGCCAGAATTCCCTTAGAGAATTGGCTATAGTGACTCAGTGCTCCTCTTCTTTGTTGCTGTTGTTTGATTTGAGGGATATCATGGAAGATATCAAGCTAAGAGATAATCTATTCTTTCTTAGTGAGTCGAATGGCAGAATCTATGACGAAATCAAGGATATTGATACGCCTTATATCTATGAGAAAATAGGCAATAAGTATTCTTATTTTTTTATTGATGAGTTTCAGGATACGTCGAAGATGCAATGGGAAGATCTCAAACCCTTGATTAAAAATGCTTTATCGGGTTCTAATCAGTTTGGAGAGGTCGGGGAAACTATTCTGTTTGGCGATGTGAAACAGTCCATTTACCGTTTTCGCAACGGGGATTCGGCACTGCTGAATCAGCTGTCATCGTGGGAGGGTTTGCGTGAGAATTTGAAAGAGGATATTGTTGCAGAAGATGATTTTGAAATACATCCATTGGATGTGAATTACCGTTCGTTAAAGTCGGTGATTGAATTTAATAATCTGTTTTTCAGATATTTGTGTGATACTCATTTCGGTAAGAATGAGTTACTGAAACAGTATTATAAGGATCTGGAGCAAAAAATTCCCAGTAAGAGCGATGGTTTTGTGTATGTGAGATTTATGACAGAAGATGATGGGGATGAATATCTTTACGAGGAGGCCTTGAAGGCTGTTAGGGATGCACAGGATAGGCATTACAAATATGGAGATATGGCTATTCTAGCAAAATCGAACAGTATTTGCGGCGAGATAGCCAACTATCTTTCTTCCAATAATATCCCTGTAATCTCATCGGATTCGCTTTTGTTGGAGTCATCTAAAGAGGTAGTGCTGATTGTGAATACGCTGAAGTATTTGTTGAATCCATCGGATAAACTGGTACAACTGTCTATTGCTGAGTATTTTGTGAACAATAAAGAGATGAGGCAAGGCCTTTATACCGAAGTGATAGATTATATCAGTAAGGAAGATGGTTTTGCACAGTATGTCCGTTCATTAGGTGACCAAGTGGATGCGGATAAGTTGCTCAATATTACTACGTTATTGTCATTTCCAGTCTTTACAATTGTCAAAGAATTGTTGTTAGCCTACCATATTTCAACTGCGGACGCCTACATCGTGGCGTTTATGGATGCGATTTACGACAATTTCAATGCCCAGTTCTCTGATTTAACCCAGTGTGTGAAATGGTGGGAAGAAAAGGGTAGGGGACTGTCGATTACCTCATCTAAAGAGACTGATGCGGTAACGGTGATGTCCATTCACAAGTCCAAAGGGTTGCAGTATCCGGTGGTGATTTATCCGATGAAAAATTACCGTGCGGGCAACGGTAAAGAAACGGTTTGGGTGAAGGATGATAAATGTCGTTTCGGCTTGCCGTATTTCTTGATTAAGACCAGCAAGTCCGCCTTGGAAGACTCTTCTTTTGCCGATTTTGCTGCCGAAGAGGCTACCATGACGAATATCGACAATATAAATGTGATTTACGTGGCACATACGCGAGCAAAGAATGTTTTATATATCATAACTGGAAATCCTGAACAGAGGAATGGCAATTATGCTAAGTTCCTAAACGGTTTTGTCCATACTCTTGAGGAAAAAGAAGATATGCCGTGCATTTCTTCTCTGCCAAAGGAATTTTGGTTTGGGAATAAGGATTTCACCAACCCCAAGGCAAATGAAGTGGCGTTTCACAAAACATCTTCTCAACAACAGGTAGGACCTTTGTATTCTTCTGATTTTACCTTAAATTCGGAGCAGTTGCTGTGTGGAAGAGGCATGAGCGACAAACAGGAATTGGGTGTCTTTATCCACGATTTTTTGTCTACCTTGCAAGTGTTTCCGCAGAATGAGGAAGAACTGGCGGAGGTGTTGGCAACGATAGACAATGCTGAAGACAAGCAGATATTAGGGGCCGCTCTGCGCGAAATTATGAATGATTCCAGCCTTAATCCGTATTTCGCTCCAGGAGTTACGGTGTTGAATGAGACCTCCATATTGTGCCCCAATGGTCAGCTTCGCCGTCCCGACCGTATTGTCTTCATGGATGATGAGGTAATGGTGATAGATTATAAGACGGGTAAGGAGGATGATGATTATCAGAAGCAGTTGGATGAGTATTGTGCGTTACTGGAGCAAATGGGTTATAAGAATGTGCATAGTCGCTTGATATACTTACAGCCTTTTCAGTAGTGCCTTTATGTTATGATGGTTCTGCAAAATATGCATCGTTGTAGGAAAAAATGAAAAATGTTTTAAACCATCCTCCTTATATTAATGTTATAAATAAATTATATGCATGAAAAATTTCTAAAAATGAAGAGGAATATATTTTTGTTTTGTGCTGTTTTGTTGGGATTGTTGCAGCTATCGTTCGCCCAGGAACAGCCTACACGTCTCAGTTTGGAAGGCTGTCTGAAATATGCTGAGGAACATAACTATACCTTGCAGAACGCCAAACTGGACCAGTCTGTTTCGGAAATCAATTACAAACAAGCTAAATTGCAGATGTCACCTACGGTGTCGGCATCCGCTTCCCAAGGCTTTTCCAATTCACACAGCTCCACCAATGGCGGTGTTGACTGGACTGGAAACTATGGACTTTCCGCAGGTATTACACTCTTCAATGGCTTGAATACATTCAACACAATAAAACAGCGGAAATTGAATATTACCCAGTCGGAATTGGCATTGGAGCAACAGAAGAACCAAGTCAATATCCAGATTGTACAGGCTTTTTTGAATATCCTGATGAATGAGGAATTATCTGTCTATCAGAAGGAAGTGATCAATAAAAGCCGGGAGCAGATGGAGCAGGGATATCAGCGTTTCAAAGTGGGACAGATTCTGGAAAGCGATTACCTGTTGTTGGAAGCGCAATATGTATCGGATTCCGCCAATTATGAAAACACTTTGCTGGCACTGAACAACAATTACATCACACTGAAAATTTTGTTGGCCATGAATCCTTCGGCAAATATCGAGTTGATAAAGCCTGATACTGCCGCCATGATGCAAAATTTGACCATCCCGACTCTTCAGGAGGTGATTGATAAAGCCTTTGATTATTTGCCAGAGTTGAAATACAGTAAAAATCGCATCGAAAGTGCCAATTATGATGTGAAAATCGCCAAGTCATCTTATTATCCTTCCCTGAATTTGAATGCGGGTGTGAGCACGGGATATTCCGCCAAAAATGGAGATTTCGGTACCCAGTTGGGCGAGCGTTTGGGCGAGAATGTGGGCCTGTCACTTAATATCCCCATTTACAATCAGAATCGTGCGCGAGCCAATGTGAAACTGGCGAAAATAGGCGTGCAACAGGCTGAGAATGACTTGCTGGCCCAGCAAAACAGCGTTCTGCAGGATCTCGAGAAATATTATATCTCAGTGAATGAAGCGGAGAATAATTATCGGGTATCGACAATTAGAGAGAAGGCCTACGCTGCCAATTTCAACGCCTATAACATGAAGTTCATGTACGGCTCAATCACCGCCGCTGACCTGCTTACTCAGCAGAATAATTACCTTTCAGCCTTGAATACATACATGCAGAACAAATATTCATTTGTCCTGCAGCGCAAGATTCTCGACATCCTGATGGGCGTCCCCGTGACCTTATAAAATTAAGAACTAAGAATTAAAAACTAAGACCTTCAACAAATAAACAATTAAACAGTTCAACAAAGAAACACACTATATGGAAGCAAAAAAGAAGAAAAAACTGATTATCTGGGGCATCATTGCGTTGGTGCTCATCATTTTTCTGGTGGTTCTTTTTGCCTTGAAATCGGGCAAATCCCACGAAATGATGCTGAATACCGAACGTGCCCGAATCGACAGTATCGAGGTGACAGTTACGGCTACTGGCGAAATCCAACCTGTATATAAGGTGGATGTAGGTACGCAGGTGTCTGGTAAAGTCGAGAAATTGTATGTGGACTTCAACTCTGAAGTGAAAAAAGGCGATTTGCTGGCCGAATTGGACCGCTCTACTTTGTCGGAGCAAGTGCAACAGTCTGAGGCGCAGTTGTCTAGTGCCCAGAGCAATCTGACCTTGGCACAACGTAACTATGACAGAACCAAGACTTTGTTCGACAACAAAGCAGCTACGCAGGAAGCATTGGATGCTGCTGAAGATGAGCTGATCAGGGCGAAAAACCAGTTGGTGACGGCTAAGTCCAATTGCCAGAAAGCCAAGGTGGATTTGGGTTATGCCATGATTTACTCACCAATTTCGGGCGTGGTACTCAACAAGGCTGTGGAAGAAGGACAGACCGTGGCATCATCCTTCAGCACACCGACGCTGTTCACCATCGCCAATAACCTGACGGAAATGCAGGTGGAAGCCAATGTGGATGAGGCCGATATAGGCCAGGTGAAAGTAGGCCAGCCGGTGACTTTTACGGTGGACGCTTTCCCAGAAGATGTGTTCACAGGTACCGTGAAACAAGTGCGTTTAGAGCCCACGGTGACCTCCAATGTGGTAACTTATACCGTCATCATTGATGCGCCGAATCCAGAAGAAAAGCTGTTCCCAGGTATGACCGCCAGCGTTTCCATCATTGTGAACAAGGAAGTGGGTGTGTCGGTTCCTATGGAAGCCTTGTATTTCAACATGGACAAGATGACAATGGCTGTTATGCAGAAGCAAGGATTCAATTTCAAGGAACTGTATGCTAATCAAGAGGAGTTGACCCAGAGTTTGAAGGATGTGGGCTCCAAGACAGTATGGGTGAAGCATCAGAATATTGTGGAGCAGGTAAGTGTGAAGACCGGTTTGAATGATGGCGCCAAATCCTTGATTGAAGAGGGGGTGCGTGAGGGTGACGAAGTGGTACTCTCTGTGACTGAGATGAAAATGCCTGGCAAACCCCAGAAAGATGGAAACAACCCGTTTATGATGGGACCTCCCCAACGCAAACAAAGATAAGCTATGAGCAATGAAATTCTCAAAATAACGGATTTGAAGCGCATTTTCCGGGTAGGTAACGAGGATGTGCACGCGCTGAATGGAGTCACTTTCTCCGTGAAGGAAGGGGAGTTTGTAAGCATCATGGGCACCAGTGGTTCGGGAAAATCCACCCTGCTGAATATCTTGGGTTGCCTTGACCGTCCTACTTCCGGCGACTATTGCATCGACGGAGTATCAGTGAACACGCTGTCGAAAAAGGAATTATCCACCTTGCGTAATCGGAAGATAGGTTTCGTCTTCCAGAATTACAATTTGCTGGCGCGTACCACAGCCATCGAGAATGTGGAGTTGCCGTTGATGTACAATTCTGAGGTGTCGGCCAAGGAACGCCATCAAAGAGCGGAGCAGGCCTTGTTGGCCGTGGGACTGGAAAACCGTATGATGCACATGCCTAACCAGTTGTCTGGTGGTCAGCAGCAGCGTGTGGCCATTGCCCGCGCGTTGGTCAATGATCCGGTCATTTTGCTGGCGGATGAGGCTACCGGTAACCTTGATACCCGTACCTCTTACGAGATTATGAGTTTGTTCCAGGATTTGCATGACAAAGGCAAAACCATCGCTTTTGTAACACATGAGCCTGATATAGCCGTGTTTACCACTCGTACCATCAAGTTGAGAGATGGCAATATTATTGAGGACAGTATGGTAGAAACACAGTCGGCAGCCAAGGCCTTGCAAGAATATAAAGAGTTTAAGATTTAGACTATGAATATATTGAATCTTATCAAAATAGCCATCAAAGCCTTGCTGAGGAACAAAAGCAGGGCCTTTCTGACCATGTTGGGTATCATTATCGGTATCGCCTCCGTGATTGCCATGGTCAGTTTGGGGCAGAGTTCCACTTTGAGTGTGCGTGAGCAGCTGTCAGGCATGGGTTCCAACATGATTATGATCATGCCGGCACGGCAGATGCGTGGAGGTGTCAATATGGGAAACTCCAGTGCAAAATCGTTGGATATGAAAGATTTGCGTGCTTTGGAGCAAAATACCCGCTATGTGGCCCATGTGTCTCCATCAGTGAGTACAGGGGCGCAACTGGTGTTTGGCTCGAACAACCATCCAGGCCAGATTCAGGGAGTTTCTCCTTGCTATCTTGACATTCGTATGTACAAGCTGGCAAGTGGCATTATGTTCAGTGATGAAGATGTAAAAACCTACAATAAAGTTTGTGTGGTGGGTAAGACGGTGGTGGATAATCTATTCACCAATGGGGAAAATCCGATAGGGCAGGTGGTGCGTTTTGGTTCTATCCCGATGAAGATTATCGGGGTGCTGGAATCCAAAGGTCAGAACCAGATGGGACAAGACCAGGACGATATCGTATTGGCCCCATATACCACTGTGCAAAAGCGTTTTATGGCTATCACACACTTCAACATGCTGTTTGCTTCGGCGACTTCCGAAGAGGAATCTGAGCTGGCAGCCACTGAGATTACATATATTCTGCGTGCCAACCACAAGATTGCCCAAGGTGCAGAGGATGATTTTGACATTCGTACCCAGGAGGAGCTGCTGAGCACCATGAGCTCGGTGACGCAGATGTTGACGATGTTGCTGGCCGCCATCGCTTCTATCTCGTTGATTGTGGGTGGTATCGGCATTATGAATATCATGTATGTGACCGTTACCGAAAGAACCAAGGAAATTGGTTTGCGTATGGCTATCGGTGCGCAAAACCGCGACATCATGCTGCAATTCCTGTCGGAAAGTGTGATCCTAAGTTTGATAGGCGGTGTGATAGGAATAATCTTCGGATTGATCCTGTCGTATTTGCTTTCCTATTTCCTGAAGTGGCCTTTTGTGGTGAGCCAGACTGCCATTTTGGTGTCATTTTTGGTGTGTGCCGCCACAGGTATTTTCTTCGGTTGGTACCCAGCCAAGAAAGCCGCCAATATGGATCCTATCGCCGCCCTGAGATATGAATAGGTAGCAGGTAGAAGTTAGTAGTTAGAAGTTAGTAGGTAGCAGGGATTAGTGGGTAGTGAATAGGGGATAGGGGATAGTGATTAGAAGTAACAACTATTAATTATTAATTGTTAATTGTTAATTGTTAATTGTTAATTGAACTCCCTAAATACCACTCCTCTTCCGCCACTGACTTTCACGGTGAAACGCTCGCTTGTTGCTTTGTTCAGACTGCCTTCCCATAGTTGGGTGAAACGACGGTCTTGAACGGGATATCGCAAGCCTTCGAAACTGAAAATCGCTTGTCCGTCAAAACTGAAAACCGATACCTCTTGTCCGGAAACAGAAGCAAATGTTGTATCTTTGTCAATAAAGGTAAAGATACCGTAATTGCTCACCATGATGAGGTCCATGGTTTCTGAATACATATTGAGAATAGACAAATTGGCCAGCTGATGGTCATCGCGAAGGCCTGAAGCTCCTAACACGGCTACGGGTCCGAACTGCTGTCTGAGGCAGTATTTCAGGGCTTTTTGCAGGTCATTGTATTCTTCGTTCTGATCTTCAATAATGATATCCTTGAATTTGATTCGTTGCTCTTCGGAAATGGAGTCGCAGTCACCAATGACCACATTAGGTTGAATGCCTATGTGCAGCAATTTTTCCAAGGCCCCATCACAGCACACAATGAAACGGGCATGCTGAAGAAACAGCAGTGGGATTTCTTCCTGCGGAGTCTCTCCATTTCCTACAATAATGGTGGAATAGCGTGACAGTTCGTGTGCAAAAATATTTTCCATTATTCTTTGGCCAAAAAGTCCTGGTCTTGCAGGGCCTTCTTCAATACTTCAGCGAAAAACTCATTGTCTTTCTTGGTATATCTTCTTTCGGTGAAAACTTGTGCAAGATTTTCTAATTTATTTTCTTCCAGGACTTTCAGAGTGTTAGGATGGGCTTCCTTTTCCTTGTACAGTCTGTTGATGTCATATTCTGAATAATCCTGATATGTTTCCTGATGAATCATCGTTTCCACAGGCAATTTGTCAGTGAGCTCGGGTTGTTCGTCGGGATGACCAATGGAGATACAAGCCACGGGAATAACATTTTTAGGCAGTTTCAGCAGTTCGATAAACTTATCTATCTGATAGGTGATAGTGCCTAACCAGCAGAGTCCAAGACCTAAGGATTCGGCGGCTACGCAGGCATTCTGGGCGGCGATGAGGGCATCGGTAACGGCCCATTGGTATGATTGCAGGTTGCTGTAGCAGTCGGTGGCGGCACCGCGGAACTCGCAGTAGCGATTGAAACGGTGCAGGTCGGCGCAGAAAGTCAGCATCAGCGGGGCGTTGGTGGCAATGGGCTGGTTGAAGTGCAATGGTGCAGCCTTCTCCATCATCTGCTTGTCGGTGGTGACGATGATGCTGAACAATTGCATGTTGCCCATAGTGGAGCCGTTGCATGCACAACGCAATATCAGATCCAAGTCTTCTTTGCTGACTTCCTCTGTTGTGAATTTCCGAATGCTTCGGTGCTGTAATATAGTTTCGATAGTCTGATTCATGGGATTTTTTTAGGTTATAGGTTTTAGGTGTTAGTAGTTAGATGGGGAGTTTCGCTTCGCTCAAGGGGAGTTGGGCTTTGCCCAAGGGGAGTCTCGCACTTTGTGCTCGAGGGGAGATTTAAATTCCCCTTCTTCAAGAAGGAGTGGCCGAAGGCCGGGGTAGTGTTAGCTCGTCATATGCGAAAAATCATGTTTCCACCGTCTGTGGCTCCACAGCCAGTAGGCAGGTTGCTTGCGAATGGTTTCTTCTAGCAGCTGCACATATCTGTCGGTGATGGCGCCATGTTCCATTTCTGTTGGCTTGTCGGTGATTAATTTATATTCGAGGTGATAATGTCCAATAGAGTCTTTAATAACCTCATAATAAAGGACGGGCAGGTTGTATTTTTTGGCAAAGTGTTCGGCTCCGAAAATGATGCCGGAACGCTGGTTCAGGAAGTCGGTGACATAGCAGCTTTTGGGGTTGCTGGGCGACTGGTCGCTGAGCATCATGTAGCAGCAAGGCGTGTGTTGCGATTCGTAGCCCTCGAAAACTTGGCGAACAGTGTCGGCGAACACCACTTCCGTGCCATAGCGGGTGCGTGCGCGGTTGATGAGTTTCTCGAAATTTTTGTTGCTGTTGGGCTTGCCTACTCCGATGCCGTGGTGTTTGAACTGGCTGTCCAAGCTCAGCACCATCCATTCCCAGTTGTTATAATGGCTCGACATGATGATGACACTGCGTCCCTCCTCAAAAAAGTGGTTGACAATCTCAGGATTTTTGCTCCAGTAGCGTTTTTTCACGCCACGGCGGCTGAGGGTGAGCATCTTCAGCATTTCGGCAGCCAATTGGGCAAGATGCCAGTAATACTGCTTCCGAATTTTGGCTAATTCTTTCGGATTTTTTTCAGGAAAAGAATTCCGCAGATTCTGGTCGATGACTTTTCTTCGGTATCTCACTACATAATTCAGGAAAAAGTACAGAATGCCCCCGATGCCGTATAAAATAAATAACGGCAGCAACGAAAGAGGGTAGAGTACAAACCAGAATAAGAAGTGCATAATCGGTATTTTTCAGTGTTTTGTTGCCTAATGCGACATTATGGACGTCACTTGAAAAACGCTCGGATGATATCCATGCCATTGGCGTATATCAGCAAGATAATCAGTAGGGTAAAACCAATGGTGTTGGCTACGCCGATGAACTTGTCGCTGGGTTTGCGGCGGGTAATCATCTCCACGATGATGAACAACAGGTAACCACCGTCCAATGCGGGAATGGGGATGATGTTCATGAAAGCAAGGATGATGCCTAAGAAAGCGGTCATGTTCCAGAAACGCTCCCAATCCCATACTTTCGGGAAGATGCTGCCGATGGTGCCAAAACCACCCAATTGCTGGGCTCCTTCTTTCGTGAACACTAATTTGAACTGTTTCACGTAAGTGGCTAAGGTCTCGAAGCCTTTTTTAATACCTACAGGTATGGATTCAAAGAAGCCGTATTTGATAACCTTGGTGGTGAGATATACCGCGGGATTGACGGGATAAACACCGATAACGCCTTCATCGGTCAGGTGAACGATGGTTTGATAGAGAGAGTCACCACGGTAGAAACTCAGTTCCACATCTTTGTTTTTGTTCTGGGCCAAGGTGCTTTGGTAATCGTAGAAAGAGAAATATTCCTCGCCATTGATGGCCACCAACGAGTCGCCGTGCTGCAAGCCAGCAGCCTCAGCAGGATGATCTTCCATTACAATATCCACCACAAAGGGGAAGTTGAACTGGCAGAAGCCTGCATTGTCGCCAGCGGCCAATACCTGCTGTCCGAAATTATCGGGAATGCTAATGCTGACGGTTTTACCGTCGCGGTTCACCTTCACCTCTTTGACATCGTCAATAAGCAATGCAGTGGCAAATTCTCCCATGGTCTCAGGAACTTTACCATCTACAGAAATAATCTTGTCACCATTCTGGAAGCCGATATTTTTTGCACTTTCGGTAAATTGCAAACCATATGTAGCTTCGGTCACGGGCACATATTCGTTGCCATAGTGGTACATCACGCCGACATAGATGATCAGGGCAGTGATGAAGTTCATCAATACACCACCGATGATGATGAAAAGGCGTTGCCAAGCCGGTTTGGCGCGGAATTCCCAAGGTTGAGGTTCAGCGGAAAGTTGATCGGCCTTGGTGGTTTCATCCACCATGCCGTTGATGGAGCAGTAGCCACCCAATGGTAACCAGCCGATGCCCCACTCGGTGTTTTCGGGATAGTTATTCCAGTCTTCCGGTGATTCTGAGGAGAAAAAGCTGAAACGGTACTGGTCACCGCATTTTTTCATCCTCATGATGGAAAAACCGGGGTTAAAAAACAGATAGAATTTATCTACCCGAGTATGAAAAATACGTGCAAATAAATAATGTCCCAGTTCATGCACGAACACCAATAAGCTTAAACTTGCGATCAGGCCTAAAACCTGCATTCCAATTCCCATAATCCTATATATTTCAAAAATTCAAAATCCAAAAATCCATCATCCTGTAATCCTGTAATCTACCAACCTCCTAACCTTTCTAACCCCTAATTCCTATCCCCTATATCCTATGCGGCGGTTGCGGTTCCACCACAATATATACTATCCCCTAATCCCTATCTCCTAATTCCTATCCCCTATATCCTATGCGGCGGTTGCGGTTCCACCGCAATATATACTATCCCCTAATCCCTATCTCCTAATTCCTATTTTCCTGAATTCTTCTCCTCACTTCCCGGTCAATCTCCAAATACTCCTCAATGCTGGTGGGGTGCGAATAGGGCACTTCCTCCAATTGTTGTTCGATAATGTGCGGAATATCCATGAAACCAATGCGGTCGTTGAGGAAAAGCGAAACGGCCACCTCATTGGCGGCATTCATCACGCAGGGACGGTCGCCGCCTTCACGAGAGGCTTTGTAGGCGATGTCCAAACAACGGAAGGTTGCGGTATCCGCTTTCTCAAAGGTGAGAGACGGATAGTCTGCGAAGTTCAGTCGGGGCATTTTGTTGCTTTCCCGTTGTGGGTAGGTGAGAGCGTACTGGATGGGCAGCTTCATGCTGGGCAGTCCCAACTGCGCTTTCACCGAGCCGTCCGCAAATTGAACCATCGAGTGGATGATGGACTGTGGGTGCACCACTACTTCAATCTGATCCAAACCCACCTCAAACAGCCATTTGGCTTCTATCACTTCCAGTCCCTTGTTCATCAGGGTGGCGCTGTCGATAGTGATTTTATTGCCCATGCTCCAGTTGGGGTGTTTCAGTGCCTGTTCTTTGGTGACATGTTCCAAGAAAGCTGCATCTTTGCCTCTGAACGGACCTCCCGAGGCGGTGATGATAATCTTTTCAACGGGATTGTTCCATTCGCCAGCCAGGCACTGGAAGATAGCCGAATGCTCCGAATCGACGGGCAATAGCGGCACATGGTGTTCCACAGCGGCCTTGGTCATGAGTTCGCCAGCTACCACCAAGGTTTCCTTGTTGGCCAAGGCGATGGGTTTGCCGCAGCAAATGGCACGATAAACGGGTTTCAGGCCAGCCACACCCACAATGCACGACAGCACAATGTCAATACTGCTCATCTCCACAATGTCGCACAGCGACGATTCACCAGCGAACACCTTGATGTCGTCGTCCCACAGGGCATCTTTCACCTGTTGGTATAAATCTTCCTTGATAATGACCACTGCGTTGGGTTTGAACTTTTTGGCCTGCTGTATCAGCAATTCGGCATTGGAGTAGCATGCCAGCACCTCCACATCGAACAGATCAGGCAGTGCCTCAATCACTTCCAAGGACTGAACGCCCATGGAACCCGTAGAACCCAATAAGCAGACTTTCTTCTTCAATGGTCAAAATTTTAAGTCTGCAAAGATACGAAATTTTCCGTCACACTTTTCTCATATATTTACTCCACATCTTCTTGATTTTTCCAGCCATCTCTTTGCGGAGCCAAGCGGGTTCAAGTACTTCAATGTCTTCACCATTCCAAAGAAGTTCTTGCTGGAAGTCAAAGGTAGGACGGAGGAAATAGGTGAAAATGCTGTATTTTTCGTTTCTTTCCACTTCTTTCTGGGATTCGTGAAGGTGCAGGTCGCGGATATAATTGGCTTGGCCGGTACTTGCCTTTAATTTCACTGTCTGTTTATCAATATTATTGTCCACAATGATGCCGAAACATCCGTCGAAAAACTCTTCTGCCTTCCAATCTTTGGGCATTTTGAATCTCTTTTCTGTTTTTGTGATACTTTTGATTCTGTCAAGAGCATAAATCCTGCGTCCATGACTTTGACCGACCATATACCAGCGCTGTCTGAATAGCTTGATACATAGGGGTATCACATCAAAAGAAGTATCTTCGTCTCTCCAGTAGCTGTGATAAGTGATGTTGAGAAGACGGGAGTCTTTCATCGCTTCCATAATGGGTTGGAGGTATTCTTGTCCAGAAGGCACATATTCCAGCAAAATTCGGTCTTTCAGCTGTTTGTTTTCCATTATCAGATTGCTAACGGAAATGGTGTTCAGCAGCCAGTTTCGAAGGCCTTCCTCTTTTATGTCGTCAGCATTCTCGATATAGTATTTGTAGCCACCTTTGCGTTTGCACTGAATGATGAGACCAAACATCTCTTCCGCTTCATGAATCCATGTGTGAAAGGTACGCCTGGGTATCTCAAGCCCTTCGCTAATATCGTCGGCAAGCCATTTCCTGTTGATTTCATCGTATGAAATGTACTTGTTCTTGTAGATGGTGTCTACAAGCCAAACGTATTTGATTAGTGTGTTTGTTGACATGAAAAATCGTTTTCTGTTTTAGTTGTACTTGTAGTCTTTTTTGTTATGACTTCATGCCTGTTTGGTGACATTAATTACTATTGTAATTTTCATTATTTCTTGTTCCCAGTTTTTCCTTATATATAGTTTCTCTACTTGTAGCAACTTTTGGAATAACATTTATTGGGAGAATTTCTAAAATGGACCATTGGAAAAATGCTTTGGCATAATTTGGATTATCATCACACAGTTCTTTCAATTTCTTATCATTACCATGTCCTGTCTTAGCATATTCCGACCATCTGTTCCAAATACCAGCTTTCCAGCCATTTGAGGTATCTTTATATGTAACTCCAACATATTGTTTTCCATTGCTTTTATCTAAAATCAGGTAAACACAATTACAAGCTTCAAGTTTAGCTTTCCATTCTGGATTATTTGTATCTATTATTTTTTTTAATTCGTCATAACTTAACAGAACATCTTCATAACGTGTAAAGTGGGGAATATTATTACTCTTGAAACCATCATCTATTCTTATTACATACTTTTCGTTTTTATGATACCATAGATGCCATGATCTATCTTTAGCCCAGTCAATTATTACTCTTTCTTTCAGTGCTTCAAAACCTGAAACTTCTTGAAAGTTGAATATGGCAGATTCTTTATTTTGTAACTCGTAATTTTTGTCTTTATAATTTTGATTTTTAAAAACCCCAATAAATCTTGCTTCAGACATCTCTTCTCCAATAAAAGACACAATATATTCAACATTTTTGAAATATTTGACTTTTTGTTCGTTTTGAAAATCAATAAATTCATTATAATCAAATTGATACAACTGTTCTAAAGATCCTGAAAAATTTTTGTTTTGATAATGAAGCTCATCATTATCAATACTATGTCTTATAAATTTTATTTTTTTTGAATTATCAAAATCATTGTTTCTTCCTTTTAAAAGTTCTTTAATGTTAATAATGTGATTGTTGTTCATAATTTAATCCTCCATTTATTGATTGTTTATTTGCTGCAAATATAATATTTTTTCAAACCACTTCTTTAATCAATTCCTCCATAATCCATTTCGGTAGAACAATATTTTGTATATAATATTCTATCATCGGCTTGAAGTAATGGGCGAAAATTTTTCGGCATTTGTCGAAGATTACAATGTTCTCAAAGAAATCACATAACACAAAGCATTTCTCGGGTGTTCTGTGGGCTTTTAGCATCAGCTCGTACAATAATTGCTGGTAGTTTTCATGGTCCACTACCATTTCATATTCCTGTTTGACCTCACAATGGGGATAGTTATCTATATAGCAGACGTAATGCTCAAGTAACTCTCCGTCTTCATCTGGAATTGTTTCCTTATCCGAGCTTCTGAAATAAACCAACACTACATCGTCATCCATCACATCATCAATGTTCAAATAAGTTCTGTGCCATCTCTTGTTGGGTGCTGGCAAACCATCAACAAATACTGGCGCTTTCAGAGCATTATGTGCCTTTTCTCGTTCTTCAGCATCATTAAATTGATTTACACGCCATATTTCCCATGGATTGAAAATCTCAAACATCTCTTTTCTCAAGTCATACAAAGCCGTTCCGGATTTCTTGAATCCACCATGTTCTTTTGCCCATGATAGAGGCACCGAATGATTGTCTCCCATCAAACAGGGTTCGTCAGAACTCAAGTATTGGACCATGAGCCTGTTTCTTCCCAAATCGCAAAAATCGTAGGTAAAAATCTCGTTTCCGGCATCATCCTTGACCCCAGTCTCAACCCCAGCAAAAATCACCGGAACTGTTGACCATAAAGTATTCGACATCTGGTCAGACCTATGATACCATGTATAATTCAAATCATTTGTTATCAGCATCATAACATTTCCTGTGTCGAAATAAAAATCTCCGAAATAACAGAAATCAAATCTTCCTTTAGGGTTAACGAATCGAATTCTTCTGCCTTCCAAAATATGTTTCAAAGGCTTGCGTTCTATGATATCTTCATGGTGCTTTCTTTCCAAATCGAAAATACCCTCAAAAGAAAATTTGTGTGGAGCCATAGTGCTATTGTTTTTATTTTTTCTGCAAAAATAAAACAAACATGTGCCAAATTGTAGCACATGTTATGGAAAATTGTGCAAGCATCCCTTTTGGCGGCAGCAGGGTGTAATTTAAATGTGTTTAATCCAACAATTTTATTTACATTTGCACAAGCAAAAATGCAATATTGTTGAACGTCATTTGATAACATGAAACATCTGATTTCAATCCTTTTTCTTGCCGCTTTTTTCTCGGCCTATGGCAGCGGAATCAAGTTGACTTCGCTTACTGTTGAGATGCAGGACGGCCGCCAGCTTTTGGCCACCGCAGAGCCTCGTTTTAGCTGGCAATATGAGTCGGAAGAGAATAATGTGAAGCAGATAGAATACCGCATTATTGTGGCCAGTAGCGAGGAAAATGCCCGTAATGGCATTGGTGACCTGTGGGATAGCAAAAGTGTGGCCTCGAACAGGATGCTCTATATTCCATACGAGGGCCGGAAGCTCAAAAGCCGCGATTGTTGCTGGTGGAAGGTTTATACTATTGTTACCTACGGAAACAAAGGGAAAAAGATGAGGCTTGAGAGCGATGTCCGCTACTTCGAAATCAGCCTCCTTTCGCCCGATGACTGGCACGCCCATTGGATTGGCCGTGATTTTGAAGACGATAATGTGAATGGTCATACTGCTATCGCTGCCCGCTACCTTCGCAAGGAATTTGTCCTGAAGAAAAATATCAGCAAAGCCCGGCTCTATATTAGTGGTTTGGGCGTTTACAAAGCCTTTATTAATGGTAGTGAGGTGGCTTCTGAAGAACTATTGAAACCCACCCTTTCGGACTATACGCGACGCATTTATTTCAATGCCTACGACGTGACAGATTTGCTCCATGGGGGTGACAATGCTGTGGGAGTTATGCTCGAGGGTGGTCGTTTTACCACTGTGCGCCACGATACCATCTATTTAGAGTGGTGCGGCATCAAGCACGCCGCTCATTATGGACTGCCTCAATTGCTGCTGCAACTGGAAGTAACCTACGCCGATGGCTCTACCGATACTGTCGTGAGTGGCGAAGGCTGGCGTATTACCAATCGTGGGCCTATCCGCAAAGCCAATGAGTTTGATGGCGAGACCTTAGACAACGGTTTTGACTTGGGGTGGTGGTCGCATCCAAACTACTACGACCAATATAGTAATGAGTTTGATGATCTTGTAGATATGGACAATTTTACGGCTCCCAACCACTACGATGACAATTGGAAGGATGTTGTGGTGGACTATGATCGGCAGAACATGTATAAGGAGGATATTTATAATCCGCGTCACCGTGTGGCTCGCGAATATCCTGTTGTCAGTCTTGAGCGGGGTGGCCGCTTGCCCGACGAATACCATCGACCCGACCCGATGTCGCTTCTCACGCCGCAACCCAATCCCAATATTAAGGCGCAGGAGTATTTGATGCCCGTTGCACTCTTCCCAAAGGGCGATAAATGGATACTTGACATGGGGCAGAATATGGTGGGGGTATTGGAGGCGATAGCCCGTCAACCACATTCGGGCGATACCATTGTGCTTCGTTTTAGTGAGACACTCAATGCCGACAGTACGCTCTATGTGGACAATCTTCGTGATGCTGAGGTTACGGACCGGTTCATTATCCATGATAATGGGGAGAAGAGTCATGTGTATGCACTGGGTTGGCGGCCTCAGTTTACCTACCATGGCTTTCGCTATGTTGAGGTTTCTGGACTGCGTGTTGAACCTAAAATAGAAGATTTCACAGGCGTAGTTCTCTACGATGAGATGTCAATGACGGGCAGCTTCGAGACTTCCGACGAGATTATCAACGTCGTTTATCATAATGCAAGTTGGGGTATCAGGGGCAATTACCGTAGTATGCCTACCGATTGTCCCCAGCGAGACGAGCGCATGGGCTGGACTGGCGACCGCACTACAGGTTGTTATGGCGAGAGTTTTATTTTTGACAACCATCGCCTCTATGCCAAGTGGTTGCAAGACCTTGAAGACTGCCAGCTGGAGAATGGTTCGCTTTCTGATGTCGCCCCTGCCTACTGGCGCAATTATACCGACAACATGACCTGGCCTGGGGCTTTCATTACAGTGGCCGATATGCTTTATACCCGTTTCGGCGACCTCCGGCCCATCCAGCAACATTATGACGCTATGCGCCTCTGGATGCTCCACATGAAGAAATACTACCTCAAGGACGGAATCCTTATCCGCGACACCTATGGCGACTGGTGTGTGCCCCCCGAAAGTCCGGAGCTGATACATACGCGCGATACCAACCGGATAACTCGGCCCGCTAACCTTTCTACTCCTTTTTACTGTTATCTTGCTGGCAAGATGGCTTATTTTGCCGACTTGTTGGGCCGTGGCGGTGATGCCGACTTCTTCCGCAATGAAATCTCCACAGTCACCGCAGCCTATAATGCCAAATATCTTGATGTTTCCACCGGCCGCTATGACCATAACACCGTTACGGCCAATATCCTGCCCCTTGCCTTTGGTATGGTGCCGAAAGGAATGGAGGAAAAAGTCTTTGCTAACATCATCGACAAAACAGAGAACGAATTTGACGGCCATGTCTCCACAGGAGTGGTGGGCATCCAGCAATTGATGCGCACCCTTACAGAGTATGGTCGTGGCGACCTGGCCCTGAAGTTGGCCACCAACGACACTTATCCCAGCTGGGGCTATATGGTGCGCAATGGAGCCACCACCATCTGGGAACTCTGGAATGGCAATACCGCCGACCCAGCCATGAATTCGGGCAACCACGTGATGCTGCTCGGTGACCTCATCATTTGGGAATACGAATATTTGGGCGGTATCAGGGCAATGGAGCCGGGCTACACCAAGATTCAGCTGAAACCGTATCCTATCGAAGGACTTAAATATGTGAACTGTTCATACCAGTCGGCCAGCGGCCTTATCCAAAGCAACTGGCAGCGAAAGGGCAAGCGTTTCGAATGGGATATTCTCATTCCCGCTAACGCCACAGCCGAAGTTTGGCTTCCAACAGCCAAGGGTTATAAGAAACAGACTTTGGGCAGCGGGAAGTATCATTTGAGTAGTCGCTTATAGTTAATCAAGGTTAGTGTTGGTGTGAGAATGATAGATCATCTATATAGGGCTGTCACATTGTGGCAGTCAGAGGTGCTGAATCCGTTTCGGCTGCCGTGTATGGAGAAAAATTTGTATCTTTGCACATTTAAATCACATACGAGAATATGAGCAATGAAATTCGGGCTGGAGGTTTCAATATCCTGCCTACTGTTGTTAAGAACTTATTGATAATCAACGGTTTGTTCTTTCTGGCTAAAATAGTCTTGGCCAGCAAGTTTGACTTGGACGCCATTTTCGGCTTGCATTATTTTGCGGCTTCCGACTTCCATGTATGGCAAATCATCACCTATATGTTCATGCATGGTGATTTCGGGCACCTGTTTTTCAATATGTTCGCCCTCTGGATGTTTGGCGCTTCTGTGGAGAACGCATGGGGAGAACGGCGTTTTCTGTGCTATTACCTGATTACAGGTATTGGTGCGGCAATGATTCATTACCTGATTATCTATTTCCAAATTCACTCTTCTTTGGCTTTGATTGATGCCTTTTTGTCAGCTCCTTCTGTTGACACATTCAGTCAGTTGGCTAATGTGGATCGTATCAACCAGGCGGCAATCGCCCAAAATCTGCTCTATCTGCAAGCTCATCCGTCAGCAGTGACGGAATTTGTGCCCCAAATTGAGGTGTTTCGTGAGACTTTTCTCAATTCGTTCAATATTATCGGTGCCTCAGGTTCGGTATTCGGTTTATTGCTGGCCTTTGGTATGATGTATCCCAATTCTGAGATTTACGTGTATTTCCTGCTGCCCATCAAAGCTAAATGGTTTGTGGTGATTTATGGTGCGTTGGAGTTGATGTATGGTGTACTCGGTTCCGCTGATGGTGTGGCCCACTTTGCCCACCTGGGTGGTATGCTCTTCGGCTTCCTGCTGATTATGGTATGGCGGCACTACGATAGCAATAATGGTACGGGTGGACATTGGTTTTATCCGGAAGGAAGCAATCGTAAACGGAGAAAAATAAAGTATGCTACTTCATACGATGACGAGGAAGATGATGTACGGAACATGAGCGACGAGGATTACAATGCGCGTAAGTTTCAGGAACAACAGCGTATTGATGAAATCCTCGACAAAATTTCAAAATCAGGTTATGAATCCCTGACTCGTGAAGAAAAAGATATACTATTCAAGGCTTCAAATAAATAGCATGCCATGGCAAAACGAAGACAGAAACAGTCGAAATTAAAGCAAAAAGTATCTTTTGTGGGCAGAATTTTTAAGCTGCTCTTGGTGGTGGTCAATGTGGCTGTAGCTCTGACTTTGTTCTTGGCGTATGCCTCGGCTTATCTGCCGCCATCATTTAGCCTGACCGCCAGCTACTGTGGCTTGGCATTCCCGTATTTGTTGGTGCTCAATGCAGTGTTTGTGATTGTCTGGCTGGTAATTGATTATCGTTTTTCGTTGATTTCTTTAGGCATGATTTTGCTTAATATCAATAACATAGACCGTAGTTTCCAGTTGCGGCCAACCGAGAAACCGTCTGTCTGTGCCAGCTGTGTGAAAGTGATGAGCTACAACGCCCGCTTGTTTGGCTTGTATGACGAGAAAACCAAGACCATGCGCGATATCAAGAGAAATCAGGTGTATGACCTTTTTGATAGGGAACGACCTGAAATCCTTTGTATTCAGGAGTATTTTTTGGACGCCAGTGGGAAGTTGAATTTTCCCACTACTGATACGATTATGAATATCCTCCATTTGGAAAATGTCAAGCGGAACTGCTATCAGTTTTTCCCGATTAACAGTAAATCGAAGGATTATCATTATGGTCTGGTGATTTTCAGTCGTTACAGGATTTTAAAAGCTGATTATGTGTTCATGAATGACACCTCTAGCAATGCCGCTATCTATGCGGATATCAAGTATAAAGGGGATACTTTGAGAATTTATAATGTGCATTTGGCCTCGTTGCGAATGGATGCGGATGACTATGCTTTGGGTAGAGAAATCGTGTCACATGGTATTGATGATCCGAATCTTGATAAAAAGGCAAGAATTTTGTCGAAAAAAGTAGGTAAGGCCTTTTTGGAACGCCAAGGCCAAGCGGAAATTTTGAGGGCTCATATTGACAGCTGCAATTACCCGATTATCATTTGTGGCGATTTCAATGACTCACCGGTATCGTATTCCTATCACAAAATCAGCCATGGCCTGAAAGATGCCTTCCGCGTGAGTGGTGGCGGTAGGGGACACACTTATTGCGGCGACGCTTTCCCGTCTTATCGTATTGATTATATTTTCCATGACGAAAGATACAAGAGCTTTGGTTTTACGACCTATGACTCGCTTACAGTATCAGACCATTATCCGATTTGGACTAATATTTCACTGCTGAAATGAGAAAATTAGTTTTTTTCTGTCTTATACCGCTTTTGTTGGCCTGTACAAATAAACATGATATTTGTATTCAGGGTCAGTTGGACCATGGAAACGGAAGAGTGATGTATCTTTCCTTGTTGACTGCTGATGGTTTGCAAAAGCTCGATTCTTCTGTGATTCGGCATGATTCATTCAAGTTCAAGATAAAGAAAAGTCAACTTACAGACTTCCAGACAGCGGATGAACCGGCTTTTTTTCAACTGAGTTTTTCTCCTGACAATGGAATGACAACTTTGTTGAAACAAGGGCAAATGGTGCATATAAGCGCTGATGCCAATAATCTTATCCGAACCTATCGGGTACAAGGACCCAAAGACGCTGTGCTTATGTGGCAGCTGGATAGTGCTTTGGCCGCATTTGCACAATATACCGATACTTTGCTCCAGATTTATCAGTATTATATGGAGTATGACAGTGTGCGGAATGGGGTGGAACGCCATTACAACCAGGCAGTGAGGCAACATACACAATATTTACGGAATTTTATCCAAAGTCATCCGCATTCTTTCAGCTCAATGATCGCTTTTTATCAGGTTTATAATCAACATCATTTTTTTAATGAGAAAGATGATGCGGAATTGCTACGGATGCTGACGGATTCGCTGGCGGAACGCTATCCCGACAGCCAAAATGTACGGTATTTGCAATCAAGAATTCGGTAGGTGTGTTGAGATGTGCCGCGGTGCGTCTCATGTTAACACACGTCATAGGGACATGTCAAGGGGTGTCTTTATGGTGATTTTTTTGTTTGTTTATTTCGGGAAAATTATGTAACTTTGCCCGCAGAATTTCAATTAAAAACCATATAACATGAAACATTTGATTTTAGCTATCAACCCCGGTTCAACTTCTACCAAAATCGCTGTGTTCGACCAGATGCAGCAGGTATTTCTGAAAAACATCAAACATTCCACGGAACAGCTTTCCGTGTTCGGTTCCATTGCCGACCAGTATGATTTCAGAAAAAATACGATTTTGGAAGAACTGAAAAATAATAATATCAACCTTGACGACATCGCCATCGTGATGGGTCGTGGCGGTTTGGTAAAACCCTTGACTTCAGGTGTTTATAAAGTTAATGACTTGATGAAAAAACACTTGCGCGAGGGTTATAATGGCCAGCATGCCTGCAACTTGGGCGGTTTGATTGCCGACAGTATCGCTAAATCCATAGGTTTGGAGGAAGCTTATATCGCTGACCCAGTAGTGGTGGATGAATTCGAGGAAGTGGCCCGTATCTCCGGTCACCCAAAATTCGAGAGACTCTCTATTTTCCATGCTTTGAATCAGAAGGCAATTTCCAGAATGTATGCCAATGACAATGGCAAGAAATATGAAGATTTGAATCTGATTGTAGCCCACATGGGTGGCGGTGTCAGCGTGGGTGCCCACAAAGAAGGCCGTGTGATTGATGTGAACCAGGCTCTGGATGGCGAAGGTCCCTTCTCTCCCGAACGCTCTGGAACCCTTCCGATGAACCAGATTATCGATGTTTGCTTCAGCGGTAAATATACTTATGAGGAAGTAAAGAAAATGATTGTGGGACAAGGTGGTTATGTGGCTTATTTCGGCATCAATGATGCATACGCCATTGAAAAGGCCGCTTTGGAAGGCGACAAGAAAGCCGATTTGCTGGAAGAGGCTATGGCATATCAAGTGGCCAAATATATCGGTGAGGCCGCTGTGGTGCTGAAAGGCAAGGTGGACGCTATCATCCTGACTGGTGGTATTGCCTACGGTGTGCCCGTGGTGAACCGTATCAAGAAATACATCTCCTGGATTGCTCCTGTGGCTGTATATCCGGGCGAGGATGAGATGAAGGCTCTGGCTATGAATGCCAATATGATTTTGGATGGTGAAATCCAAGTGAAAGAATACGCATAGTGAAACTGGCGGTTTACAGTCGCCTTAGCGACGAAAACGATACCCTTTTTATACGGGAAGTGCTTGCAGCCCTGCATGATATGGGCTGCAAGCTGTTCTTGCATGAACACTGCAAGAATGCGGCCATAGCTGAGGTCAGCGGCTATTTCGGCAGTCACGAGGAATTAGGCCGCTTGCGGCCTGTTGACTTTGTTTTATCCTTTGGTGGTGATGGTACCTACATCGATGCCGCCAATCTGGTGGGTAATTTGAATATTCCGCTTTTGGGTGTCAATACGGGTCGTGTGGGCTTTCTGACCGCGGTTAACCGCAATAATTACCAATTTTGTTTTGAAAAGTTGCTGGCAGGGCAGTATGTGCTCGAAAACCGGGCTTTGCTCCATTTGGAGAGCTCCCAGCCGCTGCAACTTGACTCAAACTTTGCACTGAATGATATTACGGTTCGTACATCGGACGAGAACTCTATTAACGCCATTAAGGTGTGGGTGGGTGGAAAACCCGTGAATACATACTGGGGCGACGGTTTGATTATCGCTACCCCGACAGGTTCCACCGCCTATTCCCTAAGCTGCGGTGGTCCCATCATCGTGCCCGATGCCAATGTCAATGTGCTGACGCCCATCGCTTCCCATACGCTTGCAGTACGCCCTATGGTCATCTCTGCCAATGAGGAAATCCGCATCGTGGTGGAAAGCAGAAACAATAGTTTTTCATTGGCCCTCGATTCCCATCGTGTAGTAGTGGAAAATCCTGTGGAACTCCGCATTACCAAAGAAAAATTCCATATCCAGACGGTGCTTTTCGAGGACACCGACTTCTACCGCATCATCCGTGAGAAGCTGCTCTGGGGAATTGACAAGCGGAATCTGAGCGTATAACCGTATTCCTTTATTTTTAATTCAAATTTCAAAATTCAACAATAAAGTGGATTTTGAATTCTGAATTTTGGATTTTGGATTCCGAAAAAATCATGCTAAAATCCCCCTCGAAAGTTATTTTAAAATAATCCTTGCACATATCAATATATTTTGTATATTTGCAAGCTAAAATTTTACTATGTTGAATAAATCTAAATTATTAATAATCAAATAAATAAAAGCAATGCGTAACAAAGGTTTAGTTCTGTTTTTTACAATACTTTTAGCATTAGTCTGCTTGTATTGTTTATCATTCTCTTTTGTAACATGGCGTGTAGGACAAAAAGCGAAGGCTTATGCCATGGACGAAGCTGCCATTACAGAAGTGAAAAAAGCTGCTAACGGTGACGTGATGCGCGAAAATTATCTCGTTGACTCACTTGTCTCTGGTAGAGAGCAGTATTACCTTGCCAACATGAACGATTCTGTCGTTTATCTGGGCAACACTTACAAAGACTGTAAGTACAAAGAAGTTAATTTGGGTTTGGACTTGAAGGGTGGTATGAACGTGACCCTCGAAATATCTATCCCCGATGTGGTTCAGAGTTTGGCCGTCAATACCGAAGACCAGCTGTTTACCAACACTTTTGAAAAAGCCAACGCTAAATATGCAGCTGATGGTGGTGATTTCATTGATATTTTTGTCAACACTTTCAATCAGGAAAAAGTAGCTCTTGGTTTGGAAAACGCTAACCTCCGTACTTATTTCGGCGAGCGTTCAAACATCAAGAATGCAACTGACGATCAGATCGTGAGCTTCATCAAAACCGAGTCCAGCGAAATCGTTGACCGTACCTTCAAGATTCTGCGTACCCGTATCGACCGTTTCGGTGTGGCACAGCCTAACCTCCAGCGTCTGCAGGGTGGCCGTATCCTCGTGGAACTTCCTGGTATCAAGGAACCCGAGCGTGTAACCGACCTCTTGAAGAGCACCGCTAAATTGGAATTCTGGGAAGTGTATAATGATCCCGTGAATGGCAAGTCTATCCAACAGCGTTTCTACGAAGCTGATGTTCAGCTGGCTAAAGAATTGAAAGCTAAAGAAGAAGCTGCCGCACAGTTGGCTGCTAATGGTCCGCAGGAAGAAACTGTTGACACTACCGCTGAAGTTAGCTCTTTGGAAGCACAGTTGGGTGCTGCAGAGGAAGATGAGGATGAAGACGAAGAAATTGACACTCGCTTGGGTGCTATCATGAGCAAGGCCGTGGCTGGTACCGATGGTTTGGTAATCGGTTACTTCAAAGAAGCTGATGTGAAAGCAATCGACGCTATGCTGCCCGAACTGCAGCGCATTCTTGGTGACAAGAGCGCCGTTTTCTATTGGGGTGCCGCTGAAAAGCGTTTCAACAATGCTATGCCTCTTGTTCCTTTGAAAAAGAACAACGACCGTATCGGACCGAAATTGAGCTCTGAGACTATCGGTGGTGCACGCGTGGTACGTTCCGCCCGTCAGGATGTGGATCAGAACAACCGCGTGGTGGTGACCATGTCAATGGAAGACCAAGCATCAGACGAATGGCGCAAGATTACCCGTGCCGCTGTTGACAATAAGTCAAAAGTGACCTGTATCGCTATCGTTTTGGATAACTTTGTTTATTCTTATCCGAGCATTCGTAGCGAAATTCCTAACGGTAATTCAGAAATCTCCGGTAGCTTCACTATCGATGAGGCTAAGGACTTGGCTACCGTTTTGAATTCTGGTAACCTCGAAGCCCAGGTGAACATCGTTCAGTCTGAAGTGGTTGGTCCTACCCTTGGTAAGGAATCTATCCGTTCCGGTCTGCTCTCATTCCTGCTGGCATTCGTATTAGTATTGATATATATGTTCTTATATTATAGCCGTGCCGGTTTGGTGGCCGACGTTGCTCTGTTTACTAACATCTTCTTCATCATGGGTGTGCTCGCCTCTTTGGGCGCAGTTCTGACCTTGCCTGGTATCGCTGGTTTGGTGTTGACCTTGGGTATGGCAGTGGATGCCAACGTGTTGATTTTCGAGCGTATCCGTGAAGAGCTCCGTGCCGGTAAGGGTAGCCGTGTGGCTGTTGACGAAGGTTACAAGAACGCTTATTCAGCTATCATCGACGGTAACGTCACTACCTTGATTACCGCTATCATCCTTTACATCTTCGGTTCAGGTCCTGTACAGGGTTTCGCCACCACATTGGGTATCGGTATCCTGTCCTCTCTGTTCACCGCTATCTTCATCACCCGTCTGATTTTTGAAAGACGTCTGGCTAAGGGTAAAGAAATTTCCTTCGGTAACAAATATACCATGAACACTTTCAGAAATGCTCATTTCGATTTCTTGAAAGTGAGAAAATATTGCTACATCTTCTCAGGTGCTATGATTCTGATTTCCCTTATTTCATTCTGCACTTTGAAGCTGCAGCCCGGTATCGATTTCACCGGTGGTAGAAACTATGTGGTTCGCTTCGACCAGGATGTGAAAACCAATGAGGTTCGTTCCGCAGTGGCCGCCGAATTTGGTGGTAATCCTGAAGTGAAGACCTTCGGTGGCAATGACCAGGTTCGTATCACGACCAACTACAAGATTGACAGCAATGATCCCGCTGTGGATAAAGAATGCGAAAAGAAATTGTATAACGCTTTGAAGGGTTTCTATCAGAAAACTTCTATCACAGAGTCTGAATTCACCCAGCAGGTTGATCCTCGTGGTATCCAGAGTTCTCAGAAAGTACAGCCAACCATCGCAAGCGAATTGCTGTGGGACGCTATCTGGGCTGTTTTGGTATCTCTCGTGCTGATCTTCATCTATATCGCTATCCGTTTCAAGAACTGGCAGTTTGGTATGGGTGGTGTGATTGCTTTGGTACACGATAGCTTGCTGACTATCGGTCTGTTCTCCTTGTTCTACAAGGTGATGCCGTTCTCTATGGAAATCGACCAGTCCTTCATCGCCGCTATCTTGACGGTAATCGGTTATTCTATTAATAACGTCGTGATTATCTTCGACCGTGTGCGTGAAAACTTGGCTCTGTATCCGAAACGCGACAACTACGAGAACTTCAATGCCGCTATCAACAGCACCTTGGGCCGTACAATCAATACCGGTGGTACCACCCTCGTGGTGTTATTGGCTATCTTCATCTTCGGTGGTGAAGTCATCCGTGGTTTCGTTTTCGCTATGTTCGCTGGTATCCTGATCGGTACTTATTCAGGTATCTTCGTTTCCAACCCGTTGGCATACGATATGCTGAGAGGTAAGAAGAATATCAAGAGAGTTAAGACCGAAGTAAAATAAAAAAATGAAAAAAATAATTGGGAAAGCATTCGTTTTCTCAATTATTTTTTTTAATTTAGCACCCTCAATTTGTAAAAGTGTAATATTATGAAAATATACAGGTCATTCATTGTTTTTTTGGCGGCAGTTTTTATGACTGTTGGAGCCGTGAAAGCCCAAACATTGCGGGATGCCGACAATGATTTCAGAAACTGCAAGTACGAAAAAGCACTGGAAGAATATAAAAAGGGTATCAAGAAAATCAGCAAGAATAGGGTGGAAGTGCAACGTGTTACTTTCCAAATTGCTGAATGTTACCGTATTATGGGTGACCTGAAAAAAGCCGAACAGCAGTATTTGCGTCTGGAAAAGAAGAACTACCAGAAGGATAACCCGATTATCCTTTTCCACTTGGCTAGCATCTATAATCTCAGAGGTGAATATGACCAAGCACTGAAATATTATAACAATTACAAAAAACGTGCACCGGAAGATACCCGTGCCGATGTGCGTATCGAAGGTTGCAAAAATTCCAAAACTTGGTCGGAAAATCCTACCCGCTACGAAGTCGAGAACTTGAAGAAATTCAACACCAAACAGGATGAATGGGCTGTGAGATGGGGTAATCCGGAAAAACAAAATCAGCTGATCTTCACTTCCAACCGTGAGGGTTCTACCGGTAAGGGAACCGACCAATGGACAGGTTCTTCTTTCTCTGATATTTATAAATCAGATAAACCGAAAAGCAAGAATACTTCATGGCCAGGTGAATGGTCTCCTATCACTCCGCTGGATGAAGGTGAAACTTTGAATTCAGGTGTGAACGAGGGTGAGGCTTCTGCCAACAAGAAGGGTACAGCTCTCTATTTGACCAAATGTCCGCAGGACAAGAAACAGGTTTATGGCTGTTATATCTATGTCTCTCAGAAAAAAGGTAAATCATGGGGTGAACCGGAAAAGGTTGTCCTTGGACCCGATTCATTCAACTATGTGCATCCTTTTATTATGCCTGATGAATTGACCATTTACTTCGCTTCCAACCGTCCCGGTGGATTGGGTGGCTATGACATCTATAAAGCTACACGTGCGAAGAAATCCGCCAAATTCGGTAATATCACCAACCTCGGTCCGAATGTAAATACTCCTGGTCAGGAAGTCTTCCCGGCTATGCGTGGTGAGAATGAATTGTATTTCTCTTCAGACGGACATCCAGGTATGGGTGGTCTCGACATTTTCGTCTCCGAATTGAAAGACGGAAAGTTCCAGCCTGCCGAGAATATGATGGTGCCCATCAACTCCTGCTGGGATGAAATCGGTATGCTTTTTGATGAGACCGAATCACTGGATCCGAAGTCAAAATCACCTTATCTTGCCAAGGGTTATTTCTCCTCCAACAGACCTGGCGGTCGTGGTGGTGATGATATCTATTATTTCGTTTTGCGTCCCCTCGTGTATTCTTTGGGCGGCTATGTAAAGGATGCCGTGACCTTGCAGTATATCGATGGTGCTGAGGTGGAAATTGTCGGCTCTGATGGTACTTCCTATAAGACCACTACCGATGTGAAGGGTTACTATTATTTTGATAAGACCAAGATTTTGGGTAACACAACATACACCATGCGTGTGACCAAACCGAAATATTGGGAGGAAAACAATACCGCTACTCAGACAACAATTGGTCTGAGCGAGAATACCGACCTGAAACAGGATTTCGTGCTCGACCCGATTCCGACCCAACCTATCGTGTTGCCCGAAATTCTGTATGATTTGGCAAAATGGGATCTGAAACCGCAGTATAAGGACTCCTTGATGTACTTGTATAACATCATGGTGAAGAACCCGACCTTGGTGGTTGAGTTGAGATCTCACACCGACTACCGTGACTCTGATGAGAAAAACGAAATTCTGTCACAGAACCGTGCCCAGACTTGTGTGGACTTCCTCGTCAATGAGAAAGGTATCGCTCCTGGCCGTATCGTAGCCAAGGGTTATGGTGAGTACAGTCCCCGTAAGTTCGAGAAAGATTATACTTATACTTATCTAGGTAAGAAATATTTCTATCCCAAAGGAACTGTGTTGACCGAAGAATACATCCTCTCACTGCCGAAGGCTGAGCAGGAAGCTGCCAACGCTTTGAACCGTCGTACTGAATTCATCGTGCTGCGTACCGACTATGTGCCGTCAAGCGATGAAATCGCCGCCGCTCATGGTACCAGCAGCTCTATCGCAGTGGTACAGCGTCGTACGGTGCCCGTAACTATTACCGACAATGTTGTTGAAGGTAACTGTATTGCCAACAATAAGTCATTCAAGTTCAGAATCGGCGAAAATTCCGATGAGGTAGCTATCAGCTATACTTTGGCTTCACGTTTGCTGAAGGACATGATTATCAAGGCTAACGATTTCGAGGATGTGGAAACCGCCATCAACAAGGAAGACGGTTCTATCACCGAAAATGCTATCCTGTACCTCGAAGAACTCCGTGTGGGTGATGACTATGACGAAAACGTGAAAGTGGTTGTGAAGAAAGGTTTGCCCGCTGATTTCGTTATCGGTGACGCATACATCTCTGATGCATGGGGCAAGTACTCCATCGACAAAGAAAAGAGTATGATTGTTTACGACAAATAATCATAAAGACAAATAAACAAACAAAAAAAGCTCGCCATTAAGCGAGCTTTTTTTATATCCCAATTTGCTAATTAACTAATTTGCTAATTTGCTAATTGCTTCGATTCCGTTCTTCAATCGGATAACGGTTTCCTCTACGCCTAAGATGTCAATGATTTCAAACAAATCGGGACCTTTGGCATCGCCTACTAAGGTCAGCCGGAAGCTGTTCATGATTTGTCCCATGTTCAGTTCATTGCCACGAATGTAATCCATCACTTTATCGTGAGCAACAGTTTTATCAAATGGTACCGTGTCAGTCAATAATCCGGCAATGTGCATAAGATGCTCTGCTGTGCCTTCTTTCCATCTCTTCTTGATGACCTGCTCATTGTATTCAGTAGGTCTTTCGAAGAAATAATAGCTCTGTGACCATAAATCGTTGATAAAATACAGTCTTTCCTTGATCAATGCCACCACACGGATGATTTTGTCCATGTCGGCATCGAGACCTTTGTCTTGCAAGGTCGATTTTAGGCTCTCTGCGAGCTTTTCGTTAGGATAGGCTTGTAGATAGTGGTGATTGAACCATTTGGCCTTCTCGAGGTCAAATTTAGCGCCTGCCTTGCTGATCTTCTCCAAAGAGAACAGCTGAATCAGTTCGTCCATGGACATAACTTCTTGGTCGTTGCCTGGATTCCAGCCCAGCAGAGCTAACATATTGATGACAGCTTCGGGCAGATAGCCGGATTCGCGGTAGCCTGAAGAAATCTCGCCACTCTTAGGATCTTTCCATTGAAGCGGAAATACCGGGAAACCAAGGCGGTCACCATCGCGTTTGCTCAGTTTGCCATTGCCGTCGGGTTTGAGCAGCAGGGGTAGGTGGGCGAAACGGGGAGCCTCCCAGCCAAAAGCCTTGTACAGCATCACGTGCAGGGGAGCTGAGGGCAGCCATTCCTCACCACGAATCACGTGGGTAATCTCCATCAAATGGTCATCCACAATATTGGCCAAATGGTAGGTGGGCATACCGTCTGATTTGTATAAAACTTTGTCATCCAGTATGTTGGAATTAATTCTGACCTCGCCTCTGATGATGTCGTTTACCAAAATCTCTGTGTCGGGTGTATGTTTGAAACGAATCACATAGGCATCCCCGTTAGCCAAGCGTTTTTCAACTTCTTCTGCACTGAGTGTCAGTGAGTTGGTCATGCTTTCACGAGTATGCCAATCATATTGGAAGGTCTTTTTCTCGGCTTCGTATTCTTTGCGTTTCTGCTCCAATGCTTCAGGCGTGTCAAAAGCATAGTATGCCCAGCCGTTGTTGATGAGCTGATCGGCATATTGCTTGTACATGGGCTTGCGTTCCGACTGTTTGTAAGGACCGTAATTTCCGCCAATACCAACGCCTTCGTCAAATTTGATGCCTAACCACTGGAAGGCCTCGATGATGTATTCTTCAGCGCCTTCCACAAAACGGGTCTGGTCGGTGTCTTCGATTCTCAGTATCATGGTGCCGCCATTCTGCTTGGCGAACAAATAGTTGTATAAAGCGGTTCTTACTCCACCGATGTGAAGCGGTCCAGTGGGACTGGGAGCAAAGCGTACTCTTGGTTTCATTATCTTGTAATTTATTGAATATGAATATTTTCCTTTTTGATTTCTATAGGCTCGTTTTGTAAAGCCTGACGCAGTTCTTTCGAGTGCTTTTTGTTTTGTATGCCTCTTACCATGGCCTTGATCATACCACCCAACTGAATGCTGCCGCCGATGCTGACCCCGCCAATGGCTGCCCATTTGCATACTTCCTTCTTGGTGTTCAAATTTTTGGCGTTTTTTTCATCGAGTGTCGAGGAGGTCTCGTCATACTGTTTTTTATAATCCTTGTACAACACGTATGAAGCAATGGCTCCTCCGTAAAAAACAAGTGATAATGCCATACATGTTGCACCTTCCTTCCCTTGTGTGGCAATCAAAGTGCCTAAACCGGGGAAGAGGCCATATACAAAGGCTTCGCCACCAACGGTTTTATATTTGGTCAAGCTAATGTCATGGTAAGCTTGATCATTGCAGCTTTTGGATTTGATGTTAAAATAATATTTCCCAAAATACATCTTGGGATCGTTATGTAAAACATCTTCTATCAACGGGTTGAGTGCATATGAGGATTGGTTGACTATTCTCTTGCGTTTCTTCACGACCAGCTGCTCGTAGCTGTCCCAGTCCAAATTGATGTTGAAAGTGGAGGCTGAACGTATGTATATGTCTTCACGTGAACTGGGTTGTAAAGATTTATGTCCCAAAAGGTTGGACATGCGGCTTTGCAATATGGGCAAGTTCTTGTCGATGGCCACAGTGTTGAAGTGGAGGATGTTGTAAAAAGACTGGTTAACCCCCATCGTGTCAAAGATAATGGAGTAGGACAAGTTAAGGGTACCATCATTTGTGTTGTCCACCAGCTGGTTAAGCTCATTTTCAAGTGCTTCGCTGAAATCTCTGTAATTTTGTGGATTGCTCTCACGATATTCGTATGTGATTTGTCCACGTTGGTGCAGAATGTCTAATTTTCTGTTTATATTCTCAATCTGTTCTTTCGCGTTTTTATTGTTGATGTCTTCTTTCAAAACATTGGAATACATCTCTAAAGCACCGTTATAATCGCCGGCATTGTAAAGTTTATCTCCCTTTTCAATATAGGCTCGGATTTTCTTTTCTTTGTATTGTTTTTTGATGGCTCCTAATTTTGTATCCACAGTGTGAATGTAGTCGGGTAGCAGGTCATAAACATCTTCCAATAATTGAATAGCGGCGGGAAATTCTTCTAATTGAGCCAAAGAATCAGCTGCGGCGATGTTCTTGAGTATGGTTCGCTCTTTGATTTGTCTTGCAAGAAGCTGTTGCTCCAACTGCGTTTTGCTTAGACTTATCAGCTGATTGAAATTGGCGGGATTGTAAATTTGAATCAGGAATTGATCGTTGCCGGAGTTTTCTTCTGGGAAGAGAATCTGATATCCTTCTTTGAAGTTAAAAGTTAGTTGGAGGGATGTTTTTTTAATGATGGGGAAGAGATCAAGACTGTCTGATATGATTTTTTCTTCTTCAAATTCATCATTTTCATCATACTGTTCCATGTATTTCTCTTTGCATTCTTGCAGCAATTTGTTGGCACAGGCAGCGGTAGTGTTGTATTCCACAAAGTTGTAAAAACCATCTTGATAAAAGGCGTTGACATAGATGTCATTAAAACCTTGGGCGAATTGCCAATTGCATAGGTTCATCACGATAGTATCGCCACGCCACATAAAAGTGACATTATCGTCGTTGGATACCATGAAAAAACGCTGTCGTCCCATCATCTGCCCCATGCTTTGCACATTGCCACTGTAAAGTTCATATAGCTGAGCATGACTGAGACATCCGTCATAGTTCTGTCCTTGTCCCATGACACTATGCACGCATAAGAGTGTCAGTAGGAAGAAACTGTATCGGAAAAGTCTCTCTCGCATTTTTAAGTGTTTTATTTACAGTAACGTTGTGTTCAGCATAAAATTTTGCAAAAATACTAATTTTTTTTGGTATTTTTGCCATTCATTTCAAATCCAAATGATAATGAAAAATTACGCCGCTTTGATTTCCCAGGAATTGGGACTGACTGAACTTCAGGTGAAAAACACACTGGAATTGTTGGAATCCGGAGCTACCATACCCTTTGTGGCCCGCTACCGTAAGGAAGTGACCGACAGTATGGATGAGGTGCAGATTGCAGCAGTCAGGGATTTGCATGCCAAGTGGGTAGAATTGGACAAGCGTCGTGCTGCCATCCTCGATTCCATTAAAGAACAAGGAAAATTGACGCCCGAATTGGAAGAAAAGATAAACAATGCACTTAAGATGAGTGAGTTGGAAGATCTTTATTTGCCTTATCGTCCCAAACGGAAAACAAAGGGTTCTATGGCCATAGAGAGAGGACTGGAGCCTTTGGCGAAAATGATTATGCGTCAGGGTTTTATCGACGTGAAAGCCACTGCCGCCAAGTTTGTGGATGTTGAAAAGGGAGTGAGAACCACGGATGAGGCCTTGGCAGGGGCACGTGACATCATGGCGGAATGGGTCAGCGAAAATATCCATATTCGTGAGTCGCTGCGCAATAGCTTCAAGACATATTCGGTTATCACGTCCAAAGTAGTGAAAGGCAAGGAAGAGGAGGGCGAAAAGTATGGTATCTATTTCAATGCTTCGGAGAAATTGGCGAAGGCACCATCACACCGTGTTTTGGCTATGTTGCGAGGAGAGGAGGAAGGCTTCCTGCGCCTGTATATCGCTCCCGATGAAGAGCGTGCCCTCAAAATGATGGAGCATTATTACCTGCGTGCCGATAATGATTGTGCTAAGCAGGTATCTATGGCGATTGCTGATTCCTATAAGCGTTTGCTGCAGCCCCAGATGGAAACTGAAATGCGTAAATTCTATAAGGAGAAAGCAGATACAGAGGCCATCAAAGTGTTTGTGACCAACCTGCGCCAGCTGCTGATGGCACCACCTTTGGGACAGAAAACCGTGCTGGCACTTGACCCGGGTTTCCGTACGGGATGTAAGCTGGTAATCCTTGATAAACAAGGGAAACTGATGCATAACGAGACGATTTATCCACATCCGCCTCATGCTCAGTACAAGCTGGCCTCCGATAAGCTGAAACGCTTGGTATTGCAGTATAAAGTGGATGCTATAGCCATCGGCAATGGCACGGCAGGGCGCGAGACGGAGAATTTTGTCCGCCATATTCCTTTTGAGCGTGACGTGATGGCTGTAGTGGTAAACGAAAGCGGTGCCTCGGTGTATTCGGCTTCTGATGTGGCGCGTGAAGAGTTCCCAGATTACGATGTGACCGTGCGTGGCGCAGTTTCTATTGGCCGACGCTTGATGGACCCATTGGCAGAACTGGTCAAAATCGATCCGAAATCCATCGGGGTAGGGCAGTACCAGCATGATGTGAATCAGACTCGCTTGCAGGAAAGCTTACAGGAAACCGTGGAAAGCTGCGTAAACAAAGTGGGTGTGGAGGTTAATACGGCCAGCAAAGAACTGCTGTCTTATGTGTCAGGTGTAGGTCCTGCCTTGGCTAAGAATATTGTGGATTACCGTAATGAAAATGGACCATTCCTGCATCGTAATGCCTTGAAAATGGTGCCTCGCTTCGGAGCCAAGGCTTTTGAGCAGGCTGCGGGTTTTTTGCGTATCCGTGATGCGGAGAATCCTTTGGATGCCAGTGCTGTCCATCCGGAAAGTTATGCTGTGGTCAATGCAATGGCGAAGAAATCAGGTTGCACCGTGGCCGATTTGATGGCAAATGCTGATTTGCGTAAGCAAATTAATTTGAAGGAATTTGTGACCGATAAGGTGGGTATGCCAACTTTGACTGACATCATGCAGGAATTGGACAAGCCAGGCCGTGATCCGCGTCAGGATTACGAGGTGTTTGAATTCGACAAATCCGTGACCTCTATCAATGATTTGAAAGAAGGCATGGTGCTGCCAGGTATCGTTACCAATATCACTAATTTTGGCTGTTTTGTGGATATCGGTGTGCATCAGGATGGACTGGTGCATGTGAGTCGTATCGCCAACAAATTTGTGAAAGATCCCAATGAGGTGGTGAAACTGAATCAGAAGGTGATGGTTAAGGTCGTCGCCGTGGAAATCGACAGAAAGCGCATTACGCTGTCTATGAAGGATGTATAAACGTAAGAGATAGTAAGGGGAGTTTCGCACTTCGTGCTCAAGGGGAGTGATGCTTCGCATCAGGGGAGTCTCATGCTACGCATTCGAGGGGAGTTTTAATCCTTTGCTAATTAACTAATTTGCTAATTTACTAATTCACTAATTCAATTAGCACATTAAATCCATTTGCTAATTTGCTAATTAACTAATTTGCTAATTTCTTTTTTGCTTTCAGGATAAGTTCTTCATCCACGCCAAAAATCTCGGCAATGCTGATGGCTTCCATCGGCACATCGTCCTGCGTGGTCTCTACCAGTTGGTAATCCATGTAGCGGTTGATGTTCTCCGGGGTAATATTCTTTTCGTTGTTTTTAATTTTTAGACCTTTGACACGAAGCCTGCGGCAATCGGACTGCAGACCGCCATAATGTGTGGTAATCAATGCATCGGTATGGTATTGCTGCATAATCTGGATAAAACTGGAAACCAGTGCCTTGCCTTCTTCGGGATTGGTGGTACGTGCCAATTCATCTACTAATGCCAAAATCTGCTGTTCTTCTTTCACCGCTTTGATAATCTTATCGATATTGAGAATTTCTACGGCAAAGGAAGATAAACCATTCATTTCCGATTGTTGGTCACCGATGCTGAACAGAATGTCGTCAACCAAAGCGATTTCAGCGGAGGCGGCGGGCACGAAAAAGCCGAATTGGCACATTGTTTGCGCTAAGCCGATGGTCTTAAGCAGCACGGTTTTACCAGACATATTGGCACCTGTAATAAGCGTGGGCTCATGCTTCAGTTCAATATCAATGGCCTGGAAATTGCCCGTGGAATGCTTTACCAGAGGATTGAAGAGTCCGATAAAGCGGCTGTTGCCCTCCATATTACTGGATTTGTTCGCTTCACTTGGAGTGTTGTTGTTCTCTTCGGCAGAGCACGAGCAACATCCGGTAGTTTTGCTCTTATCCTCTACGATAGTGGGTTTGCACAGCTGCCATTTGCGAATTTGTTCGGCATGGGCCAGCAACAGGTCCAGATAGCCGATTTGGTCCAGATTCTGCTGGATTTGCAAGGCTTTCATGGATAATCTTTTGCTTAGTGCCGTGCGGATTTTGTCCTCCATTTGCGACTCTTCCCACTTCAATTTTTCAATTTCCTCCTCGTCGGTGCTTTGGTCGATTTTTTGGCGGATTTCAGCCAGCTCAGGTTTGTAGGAGGAATAGATATGGAATTGCGGCAGGCGGTTTTTGTCAGGGTCTAAGGTGTCAATCACCAAAGTCAAATCATGGAAGGGAATCCAGTCGAAACCGTTGTCCATCAGTAGTTTTGACACTTTGTCTGAAATCAGACTGAATTTTTTGACCTCGAACAGCTGGATATCATCCAGTACATTGCCGTCAATGAGGTTGACCACCGATTGGCTGATATCGTTCACATGGCAGAGCTGTTCAATCAGCTGTGCCATCACCGCGGTGTTGTGATGTTTTTCCGCAAACTGGCACACGGCCTCCTGAATATCCAATTCCATTCTCAGTTCGAATGGATTGGTTAGGAATTGTCTGTGCATCAGTTTTTTGCGACCTACTGCCGAAGCGAATTGCAATTCGTCGGTCATGAATTTGAAAGCGCTTTGCTGTTCTATATGTTGTTTGATATTAGCCATGAATTGATATTTTTTTCGAAGTGCAAAGGTAGTGAAAATTTGCTAATTAACTAATTTGCTAATTGATACCATCATCTTCACTCCCGTTTCGATAATTTCATCGGGGAAGTCGAAGTCCTGGTGGTGGAGTGGAGGTGTGTCGGTGCCGCTGCCCAAGCCGAAGAGGGCACCGGGGTAATGTTGGGTGAGTAGGCCAAAGTCCTCACCCCAGGTGAAGGGCACGTCTTTTTCGATGTAGTTTAATCCGTTGTCATAGGCTGCTTGCCGTACGATGTCAACAGCCTTTGCCGAGTTTTGACCACCGGCGAAATACTCCAACCAGCGGATATCGTAGGATAAGCCAGGCGTTTTAGCAACTTCCGTGCGGACTATGCACTCGGTATCGTTTTTCAGGGCTTGCAACAAGGCTTCACTCTTGGCCCGTAGGGTGAAACGCAGTACGCCATGGCCAGCGGATACGCCGTAGGCCGTTTCCCCGATATGGGATTCCACCAGCGTGATAATCTGGTAGTTGTCTTTATGCAAATCGCTGTGGCTGAGTGCCAACAATTGTTCAGTAATGCTTGTGGCGGCACGGAAAGGAGAAATTCCTTTTTCCGGTTCTGCCGCATGGGATGTCTGTCCGTCCAGCTTGATTTCGCAGCTGATAACAGCGCAGGTGAAGCTGCCCGCCCGGCAGGTGATGCTATGGAGGGGAATGCCAGGAATGTTGTGCAGCGCAAATACCATATCTATATTATAGGATTGCAGAAAGCCACTTTGAATTAATTGCCCACAGCCCTGGCCGGTTTCTTCTGCTGCTTGGAAAAACAGTAGTATTTTTCCCTTGTTGATGGGGTGCAAGTGCAGTTGTTCCGCCACGCCTAACAATATAGTGGTATGACCGTCATGGCCGCATTTGTGGGCATAATCCGGAGTGCGGGAGGCGTAGGGAAGGGCAAGGTGTTCGTCCACACCCACCGCGTCCATGTCGCCGCGGAGGAGCAGGGTAGGACCTTCTGCTTCCGAGTCGTATTCGGCGATGATATTGTGACTGTCGGGAAATGTATGAATCTGGGTGGGAGCAAAGTCTTTTAGCAAGAGAAGGATGGCTTCTGCGGTCTTATCCTCATGTCCCGACGCTTCTGCCAGTGAATGAAATTGTTGTCGTGTTTCGGTGTAGTTCATGATGTGGGTATTTTTAGATTCAGCAAAAATAGTGATTTTTGTTGAAATGTGAAGACTTTATATAATGGCGGCTCTATATAGTGGCATGTTTTTTTTCAGCGGATGTGAATGACTATGGATTTTTATGTACATTTGCAACGACATATTGTAAATATTTATTACGATGAAAAAAATATGTTTGATGATCATGGTGTCTATCCTTTTTTTCTTGTCATGTAAGAAAGAAACACCTTTTAGCAATATGCCTCAGTCTCCATCTGGAGGAACTCCTCAGCAAGATAACATTATGTATAATGCAGTGTCGGATATTGACGGGCACTTTTATGATGCTGTTTTAATAGGCAACAAAGTATGGATGATTCAAAATCTGAAGACCACACGTTTTGCCAATGGAGAAGAAATCCCTATGGGCAGTGTCGATGAGGTTTCTGACGAATTGCCTTATCGTTATGCACCTAATGCCAATTCTTTTAATATCGAAAAATATGGCTATTTATACAATTGGCCTGCCTTAATGCACGGAGAGAGCAGCAGTGGGTCTAATCCGAGTAGAGTTCAGGGTGTTTGCCCCCAAGGGTGGCATGTGCCGAGTAAGGCAGAATGGAGCCAGTTGGTGACTTTCATAGGTACACAAAGTGAACATCAATGTAATGGCGATTTTAATAATATTGCGAAATCTCTTGCCTCCACATCGGGGTGGCAGGAATGTAGCAAACAATGTGCCGTAGGAAATAATCAGTCTAACAACAACTCCACCCATTTTTGTGCCTATCCCGCAGGTCTTGGAGGAGGAAATGTGAACAGTAATTTTGGCCGGGACGCTTATTTCTGGAGTTGTAGTGAATCCGCAGTTTGGCCGGAATTAGCTATTGATTTTGAGTTGGATTATTATAGTGCATTGACCTATACGGGATATGGGGTGGTAAAGCAAAATGCCATGGCGGTACGCTGTGTCCGCGATTAAAAAAAAGTTGTATATTTGCAACTTCAAATTTTAAAAATTAATTCTATGAAAAAATCAATTGGTATTTTTGTGTTATTATTAAGCACAGTTGTATTTATGTCTTCATGCAAGAAAGACATGTCTAAGCTTCCTGGCACATGGAAAGCGATTTCAGCCACCATCGACAATGATAGTGAGGATGATTTGGATGATATGTGGACATTCAGAACAGATGGAACCTGTACTATTGAGTGTGATTTTGACGAGTACTTTGACAATACTTTCTATAATATTGTTACTTTTGAAGGCACATACACTACTAAGGGTAATGAAACTATAACTATCACTAGCAACAAGCTCCATCAAATAGGTAATGAGTATTATGAAAAGGTTATATATGATCTTGACATTCTCTTGCTGAATAAGAATACAATGATGGTATCAGGTACTGTAAAATTGGTTTCTTATGAGATTGAAGGGAATTTGACCGATACTAAGAAAGCAGATGTTTCTATCACGCTCTCCAAAAGATAAGAGACATATTATATTATTGTAAAGTAATAAAGAAAAGGAGACGTGCTGTGGTGCGTCTCTTTTTTTTATCCTCTCCTTCGAGTTCATCGCTCTTTGAGGAAATTTTCGCCGAAAATTGCAGATTATTAGTCCCTTGCCCTTTGAATTTCTATTCAGGAGCTTCTTTTTTGCAAAAATCAGGGCTGTTTCATCCGACTTTAAGAAATTATTTTTTTCTCCTTTCTCAGAGTAATTAACATTAGCCTGTTTATACACGCTTGTAAAAGCTTTGTAACAGGCTTGAACATCAGCATTTTTACTTTTTTGAAAATTTTTTTTGATAAAGGTGATTTTGTATGATTTTTTTTAGTATTTTTGCCGCCAATTTTGATAGAAAATGAAAAGGAAAAAAGCGTAGTGTTCTATCATATTGAAAATTAGATATTTAGAAATAATAATTAGAATAAAAAAAATGGGAGCAAGAAAAAGATTAGCAGCAGATGCGCGCAAAGAAGCCAAGAAAAATGTCTATATGGCTCGTTTGGTCGATAATCCGACCTCCCCGCGCAAAACCAGAATCATGGCTGACGTGATCAGAGGAAAAGATGTTGATTACGCGATGAACGTGTTGAAATTCAGCAGAAAAGAGTCAGCAGAGAAATTATTGAAATTATTGAAATCAGCTATCGCCAACTGGCAGGTTAAGAACGAAGGTGCCAGACTGGAAGAAGCTAATTTGTATGTGAAGACCATCATGGTTGACGGAGGCAGAATGCTGAAGAGAATCAGAACTGCTCCCCAAGGCCGCGCACACCGCATCAGAAAACGTTCCAACCACGTGACCATCATTCTCGATAGCCGTGCTCAGGAAGTTGCAGTTGACAATAATAATGAAACTAACGAATAATATTAATTACAAAAAGTATGGGTCAGAAAGTTAATCCGGTAGGTTTAAGATTAGGAATTATCAGAGGCTGGGATTCTAATTGGTATGGCGGCAAAAATTTCGCCAATAAATTAGTCGAAGACGACAAAATTAGAAAATATTTGAACGCACGTTTGTTCAAAGCCGGAATCGCAAAAATTTACATTGAAAGAACACTCAAGCTTGTAACGGTTACCATTAACACCGCCCGTCCCGGTTTGATTATCGGTAAAGGTGGTCAAGAAGTTGACAAACTGAAAGAAGAGTTGAAGAAGATTACCAACAAGGAAATCCAAATCAACATTTCAGAGGTGAAACGCCCCGATTTAGATGCTGTTTTGGTGGCTCAGAATATCGCCAAACAAATCGAAGGCCGTATCTCCTACAGAAAAGCTGTTAAAACCGCCATCGCCGCTACCATGCGTGCCAATGCGGAAGGTATCAAGGTTTCTTGCTCAGGCCGTCTCGGTGGCGCTGAAATGGCAAGAACCGAACACTTCAAGGAAGGAAGAACTCCTCTCCATACCCTGAGAGCCGACATCGACTACGCTCCCGCTGAAGCCCATACAACTTACGGTCGTATCGGTATCAAAGTTTGGATCTGCAGAGGTGTTGTTTATGGCAAGAGAGACCTCTTCGCTGCCAACAACGAGGCCAAAGAGTCCAAGGGCCCAGCTAAACGTGCTCCCCGTGGTCCCCGTAAAGAAAAAAGAAGCTAACAGCGTTGACTTCACAAATAATAGTATATAAACAATAAAATTATACAGCAATGTTACAACCAAAAAAGACCAAATACAGAAGACCGCAAAAGGGCAGAATGAAACGCATCACCAAACGCGGTTCTGAAATCGCTTTCGGTTCTTTCGCCCTGAAAGCCCTCGAGGAATGCTGGATCACCGGTCGTCAGATTGAGGCAGCTCGTCAGGCCATCACCCGTCACATGAAACGTGAAGGCCAGCTGTGGATCTCCATCTTCCCCGATAAGCCCGTGACCAAGAAGCCTGCTGAAGTGCGTATGGGTAAAGGTAAAGGTACCCCCGAATACTTCGTGGCCCGCGTTAGCCCCGGTAGAATCATGTTCGAAGCCGACGGCGTTCCCTTCGAAGTGGCTAAGGAAGCTCTCCGCCTCGGCGCTCAGAAGCTGCCTATCGCAACCAAATTCGTAGTTAGAAGAGATTATTCAGAAGAAATTTAATAGCAATGAAACAGCAAGTAATACGCGAACTTTCCACTCCTGAAGTGAAAGAAAGATTAGTGGAAGAAAAACAACAGTTGGTCAAGTTGAAACTGAACCACGCCGTTTCTCCTATCGAAAATCCTCAGAAGATTAAAGAACAGAGAAAAACTGTGGCTCGCCTGATGACCGAATTGCGCATGCGCGAACTGAAAGAAAACGTGAAATAATTAACCCGCTATGGAAGAAAGAAATAAAAGAAAAGTCAGAGAAGGCCTTGTCACCAGCAATAAGATGGATAAGACCATCGTGGTCAGCGTCGAAAGAAGACTGAAACACCCTAAGTATGGTAAGTTCCTCAAAAGAACTACCAAACTGATGGCTCACGACGAGAAAAACGATTGTAACATCGGTGACAAAGTTAGAGTTATGGAAACCAGACCCTTGAGCAAAAGCAAGCGCTGGAGATTAGTAGAAATCATTGAAAGAGCTAAATAGTTATGATACAGCAAGAAACAAGAATGGCAGTGGCCGATAACAGCGGCGCAAAGGAAGTTTTGTGTATCCGCGTTCTGGGTGGTACTAAAAAACGCTATGCCACCGTTGGCGATAAAGTTGTCGTCACCGTGAAAAGCGCCATCCCTTCAGGTAATATCAAAAAAGGTTCTGTCTCTAAGGCAGTGGTCGTACGTACCAAAAAACATGTCCGCAGAAACGATGGTTCCTACATCCGCTTCGACGACAACGCAGTCGTTCTGCTGACTCCCGGTGATGAACTCCGTGGTACCCGTATCTTCGGCCCTGTTGCCCGTGAACTTCGTGAGAAACAGTATATGAAGATTGTTTCCCTCGCTCCGGAAGTACTTTAATTGTTGCACACAACAATTATATATATAGGACAATTGACAAAGACCAATTGAAAAACAATTAAAAATTTAAAAGCAATGAAAATTCACATCAAAAAAGGCGACATCGTTAAAGTTATTGCCGGTGACTCTAAAGGTTCACAAGGCAAGGTGCTGATGGTGGATGTCGAAAAATACCGCGCTATGGTGGAAGGCGTGAACCTGGTGTCAAAACACACCAAGGCCAATGCCAAGAACCCCAACGGTGGTATCGTTAAGAAAGAAGCTCCGATCCACATTTCTAACCTTATGGTGATCGATGCACAGGGCAACGCTACCCGCATCGGCAGAAGAAAAAATGAGAACGGCAAATTAGTTAGATATTCAAAAAAGTCAGGAGAGGAGATTAAGTAATGTACACACCAAGATATAAAGAAAAATATACAAAGGAAGTTCTTCCTGCACTGAAAGAACAGTTCGGATTCAAATCCGTGATGCGTATCCCGAAAATCACCAAGATCTGTCTGAACCAGGGTCTCGGTAAATTCGGTATCGCCGACAAGAAGTTAATCGACGCAGGTGTTCAGGAAATGACCATGATCGCCGGTCAGAAGGCCGTTGCTACCAAGTCAAAGAAGGATATCTCTAACTTCAAATTGAGAAGAGGTATGCCTATCGGCGTGAGAGTGACCCTTCGTGGCGACAGAATGTACGAATTCCTCGATCGTCTGATCTCCGTCTCTATCCCTCGTATCCGTGACTTCCGCGGTATCAGCGATAAGGGTTTCGACGGCAGAGGTAACTACACCCTCGGTATCCCCGAACAGATTATCTTCCCCGAAATCGACATCGATAAAGTGGCTAAAATTAACGGTATGGATATCACCTTCGTTACCACAGCCCATAATGATAAAGAGTGCCTCGCACTGTTGAAAGAGTTTGGATTACCATTTAAAAATCAGAAATAAGATATGGCAAAAGAATCTTTAAAAGCAAGAGAAGTAAAAAGAGCAAAATTAATTGCTAAATACGCTGCTAAACGTCAAGAGTTAAAGAAGATCATTAATGGTAATGACTATGAGGCAAAGCAGGCTGCTATCGTGGCTCTGCAGAAATTGCCCCCCAACTCAAACCCGATCAGATTACACAACCGTTGTAAGTTAACCGGTCGTCCGAAAGGTTATATGCGTCAGTTCGGCATTTCCCGTATCAATTTCAGAGAAATGGCTTCAGCTGGTCTCATCCCGGGCGTAAAAAAAGCAAGTTGGTAACATTTAAAATTAGGAGAAAGACACTATGAATACCGATCCGATTTCAGATTATTTAACCCGAATGAGAAACGCCATCAGGGCTAATCATAAAGTGGTGGAAATCCCGACCTCTAAGACAAAACGTGAAATCACAAAGATTTTGTTTGAAAAAGGTTATATCTTAAATTATAAATTTGTCGATGACGTGCACCCCGGCATGATTAAGATCGCTCTTAAATATCATCCCACTTCCAAGTTGTCGGCTATCACCGAACTGAAACGCGTAAGCCGTCCCGGTCTTCGTAAATATGTAGGCGTTGACGAAATGCCCTCTGTGATGAATGGCCTCGGTATCGCTATCGTTTCCACTTCCCATGGCATGATGACCGATAAGGAAGCCAGAAACCAGAAAGTCGGTGGCGAAGTTTTATGTTATATTAGCTAATAGGAGGAAACAGTTATGTCAAGAATAGGTAAATTAGCCATTTCAATCCCCTCTGGAGTTGAAATTAAAAGAGACGAAAAATCAAATGTCGTCACTGTAAAGGGTCCCCTCGGTGAACTTCACCAGTATGTTGACCCCGATATTACCATGGAAGTGGAAGATGGTCACTTGAAACTGCAGCGTCCTACTGACCAGAAACGCCATAAAGCTCTCCACGGACTTTACAGAGCTCTCCTGAACAATATGGTTACAGGTGTCTCCAAAGGTTTCGAAATCAAGCAGGAAGTAGTCGGTGTTGGTTACAAGGCTGAAGCTAAAGGTCCTCATCAGCTGGACTTGAGCTTGGGTTACTCACACAACATCCTTTTCGATTTCCCCGATGAAATCAAAGTGGAAACTGTGAATGAGAAAGGTAAAAACCCCATCATTATCCTCAAGGGTATCGACAGACAATTGTTAGGCCAGGTTGCTAACAAGATCCGCTCCTACAGAAAACCCGAACCTTACAAAGGCAAAGGTATCCGCTTCGTGGGCGAAGTTGTTAGAAAGAAAGCCGGTAAATCAGCAGAAAAATAATATTGAAAATTTAAGAAGATGGCTTATAATAAGAAAGAATTCAGAAGAAACAGGATTAAAAACCGTGTACGTAGAATCGTCAACGGTACTCCTGAACGTCCTAGAATGTCCGTTTTCAGAAGCAACAAGGACATCTATGTACAGATTATTGATGATAGAGCTGGTGTTACCCTGGCATCTGCCTCATCTGTCGTTCCTGACATCAAAGCCCAGAAGGTTACCAAAACCGAAAAGTCTGCAATGGTGGGCAAATTGATCGCCGAACGCGCTAAGAACGCAGGTATTACCGCTGTCGTTTTCGACCGTAACGGCTATCTGTATCATGGTAGAATTAAATCTTTGGCCGACGCTGCCAGAGAAGGTGGTTTAATTTTCTAATACGAGGAGGAATATGTCAAACGCTAATATCAAAAGAGTAAAATCAACCGATATCGAATTCAAAGACAGATTGGTTGCAGTAAACAGAGTTACTAAGGTTACCAAGGGTGGTCGTACATTCAGCTTCTCCGCTATCGTCGTCGTTGGTAATGAAAATGGTATCGTTGGCTACGGCCTCGGCAAAGCAAAGGAAGTTTCCGCCGCTATCGCCAAGGGTATCGACGATGCTAAGAAAAACCTGATTCAGGTTCCCGTATTGAAGGGTACTATTCCTCACGCTCAGGAAGGCAAGTACAGCGGTTCTCTCGTATTCATGAAACCCGCTGCTCCTGGTACCGGTGTTATCGCTGGTGGTGCTATGCGTGCCGTCCTCGAAAGTGTTGGTGTGAAGAACGTGTTGGCTAAATCCAAAGGCTCTTCCAACCCCCACAGTGTGGTGAAGGCTACCATCAACGCCCTCGCACAACTCCGCGATCCTTATACTATCGCTAAGGTTCGTGGCGTACAGCTCGACACTGTATTCAACGGCTAAATCCCCCAAAAATAGCCTTTTTATAGGAAAGACTCTGACCAGCAGGTTGGGGTCTTTTTTTGTTTAATCTTTTAACTGTTTAATTGTTGATTTGAATTAAGAACTAAGAATTAAGAACTAAAACCACTTCAACACATCAGCAATTCAACATTCTTAACTCTTAATTCTTAATTCTTAGTTCTTAGTTTTTATTTTAATTGCCTCTTTAACTAATTTGCTAATTTGCCAATTAAATCGTATCTTTGCAGAAATTTTTTTACCATGGCCAAAGAAACTATCACCTATACCGAAGCTTTCGACGAACTCCAGCAGATTGTCCAGGAAATGGAAAATGCGGATATCTCTGTCGATGAATTGTCAGATAAAATCAAACGCTGCACGATGCTTATCAAACTCTGCAAGGATAAACTCACAAAAACTGAAGCGGAAATAGCAAAAATCATGAAAGAAGAAGAGAATTGACAATTGACAGTTGACAATTGATAATAACCTTTCTAACCCCTATCCCCTAATCACTGTAACCTGTAACCTGAAATGGAAACCCTCACCACTCCCTTGATTGAAGAATACTGCGAAGCCCATACCACAGAAGAAGGGGAACTCCTATACCGCTTGTATAGAGAAACTCATCTGAAGGCAGTGAAGCCAAGGATGATCTCCGGACATCTGCAAGGGCGCTTTTTGTCCATGGTTTCCCGAATGATGCAACCTAAACATGTATTGGAAATAGGAACTTATACTGGTTATTCGGCATTGTGTCTGGCTGAGGGACTGGCTCCTGATGGACATTTGGATACGATAGAAGTGGATGAGGAAATGGAAGAGATTATTAGTAGATATATAGGAATGTCACAATATAAGGAGAAAATACGACTCCATATCGGCGATGCACGACAGTTGATACCGACTTTTGACTGTCAATGGGACTTGGTTTTTATTGATGCGGAGAAGCGCAGTAATCGCGAATTTTATGAGATGTTGTTGCCTCGTATGAGAAAAGGCGGTGTTATGCTGATTGACAATATGCTTTGGAGTGGCAAAGTGGTAGAGCAGGGTGGGCATCTGGACTTGGATACCCAGGCCATTATGGATTTTAATGACTTTGTGCAACAAGATGAGCGAGTGAGTAATGTGCTGCTGCCCCTGCGGGATGGGATTATGATGGTGATGTGCTGACAGGTAGCAGGTAGTAGGTAGCAGGTAGCAGGGATTAGGAATTAAGGATTAGAAAGGTTAGAAAGGATGGAAGATTACAGGATGACGGATGATGGATTTTGGATTTTGAACTTTGAATTATGAGAATAGACATACTGACTTTGTTCCCCGAAATGTTTACTGGTGTCTTTGGCTGCTCCATTATCAGCAGGGCGGTCAAAGGTGGCTATTTGGAGCTGCACACACATGATATACGGGATTATAGCACCGATAAACACCGCCGTGTGGATGACTATCCCTTCGGGGGTGGGGCAGGTATGGTGATGATGGTGGAACCTATCGCTCGCTGTATCGAGAAACTGAAAGCAGAAAGGAAATACGACCTAGTGTTGTTCATGGCCCCCGACGGCAAGACTTTTGACCAGAACTATGCCAACCGACTTTCTCTAATGGATAATATTATGATATTATGTGGTCATTACAAAGGTGTTGATGAACGGGTAAGGGAATTATTCATTGATGAGGAAGTCAGCATAGGCGATTATGTGTTGTCGGGAGGTGAGATTGCGGCCATGGCTATTGTGGACGCGGTGGCCCGAATTATCCCCGGTGTGCTGCATGACGAGACTTCCGCGCTGTTAGATTCCTTCCAGGATGGGCTGCTTTCAGCTCCGGTTTATACACGCCCTGCTGACTATCAAGGACATAGAGTTCCTGACATACTACTTTCAGGCCATCAAAAGAATATTGATGAGTGGCGAATGGAACAACAATTAAAGAGAACTTCCGAACGCCGTCCAGACCTCCTGAAAGAAGAATAGAAAAAAATTTTTTTAAAAAAAACGAGAAAAAAGTTTTTTTTTGCGTTTCGTATAAAAAAAATATGTATTTTTGCATGTTGAAATTGTAGTGTACTGCAATCTCACGAATTATATATAACTATAAAAAAACCAATAAAATAGAGGAAAAAAGAAAGAAAAAATCAATAACAATTAAATTCAAAAACTTATGAAAAAACTATTATCGATTTGCTTCTTAAGCATCTTTTTAATGATGTTTGGCATGCAAGCGCAAGCGCAGGTTGACTGCTGTTTCCAGTTGTCAAATCCCGCTGCTGACACTCTCCACGGCATTGCGAATCTGCCGGGTGGTGATCTGCCTCTGTCTCATTCCATGAGTCCATTGGTATTTGGTCACACTGATGTCTATGACATGATTTTCTCAGATGCCAACTGCTTGGGTATTGATGAAGGCGCGAAAGTCTCTGTTGAACTCGAGTTGTGGTGCGATGGAGAAAATATTCTGGACGGACAGCACGATCTGAGCCGTTACTGCAATATTACGCTCCAAACGTTCTACGAAGAATTGCATTGGGTAGGTACTCCTATGCTCCAGGAAAATTATTCTTTCGTATATGAGTATCCGGGTGCTATTCCGATTTTCAGTGGTACATACAATATTAGTAATATTGCTTATGACTACTTCTACTTCAGATTTCTTACCAATACTCGTTCAAGAATCGTTGTTACCTGGAATCAGATTTTCCGTGATGTTCAGTTGATTGTTCATATCAGAGAACGTATCCATGGTACAGACAATTCTTTATATTGGAATTCTCATGTTGCTGAAAGTGAATACTACCAAATCGGTGGTCACCAGTCTCATCCTGCTAGAGTGCTCGCTTCTGACACTCTGTCAACCGATCCTATTATTGAAAGAAATGACACTATCAAGGATTGCGAACCTGTGACTGTAGGTATGCCTCCTTATACTATGGACACTACCGGTGATTATAAAATCGCTTACGTTGATACTTCATGCGGTTACAGAATCGACAGTATTGTAAATTACAACTATACTCATTACGTACATCCTACTACTCCTACTTTGTCAGATTCCAATATTACTTATTGCCAGAGATTTGGTACTCCTGACACGCTCAGACTGTTCGCTGAACCAAATCCCGCTCTGGCTGACCATGTTGACTCTATCGTTGCTTATTGGTCAACCGATGGCAGCACTTTTGCTGAATCTGAATACCTGATTCCAGAAACAGATGTTCTCTTCTCAGGTCCTGATACAACATTATATTATTATGTAAAACGTCATGACAATGTAACGGGCTGCGAAAGTGAAGTGGATACTTTCGGAGTTAAAATTACTCCTATCCCGGCTGATCCTGATGTGGCAAAACGTATTATTGAATATTGCGTTGGTGACTCAGCAGTAGCATTGAGCTATCCCGCTCCTATTGGACAACTGGTACTTTGGGGCTTGACACCTGACGATGTGATGGATACCACTTACATTCCTTCAACTGCAACTCCTGATACTTTGGTTTATTATCTGAGACTTCAGGATACGACCACTGTTAACCAGTGTGTCAGCGACGGTTACGATTCAGTTATCGTTAGAATCTTCGCTAACCCGGTTGTGACAGTTACTGCAGACAATGACACCTTGTGCTTCGCTGAAAGCGCAACCTTGAAAGCAGAACCCACCAACCTCACTACTTATCAGTGGAAACAAAACGGTACTGCTATCTCAGGTGCAACCGATACTACTTATATATATACAAATAATGTTACTACTGAAACTACTTTCACTTTCAGAGTTGATGTAACAGAAGCTCATGATTCAGTATCTTGTGCTGCTCATGACACTATCAATATTTTGGCTTATCCTGAAATCGGTGCTCCTACTGCAGTTCGTGGTGACACCTCTATCTGCGGTCCTGGCGATGTGACTCGTGAAGTTGCTGCCGGCACTAATGGTACTACCGCAAGATGGTATAAATCTGATAAAACCACTGTTATCGCAGAAGATACTTTAATTTGTACTATTCATTTCGATTATACAGATAGCGTTTTCGTTTCTTCTTTGAATGAATATGGTTGCGAAACTCCAGATTCAAATTGGTTGAAGATTACAGTTACTGTTGACACTATTCCAACCGTTGTTTTGAGTGCTGACAATAACGCTGAAGTTTGCGCTGGATCAGACATGATGATTCGTTCAACAGTTACTCCTTTATATGCTCCTGTTATTTACGCATGGACTGGTACTGGTTTACAAGCACCGTTGAATGAAGATAGCGTTCGTTTCAACCATACTGTTGCTGGTCAATATATCGATACTTTGACAGTTACAGATGCTCACGGTTGTATCGGTATGGATACTATCCTTGTTACAGTTGACACTCTGCCTGTTATCGTATTGAATGTTAACTACACTATTCAGGACGACAACTACTGCGTAGGTCACAATGGTGAAATCATCTTCACTACTCCTCAGTATGTGAACTACAGCATTGACAGTGGCTTGACTTGGCAGGCTTATCCTGACTCAGCATTCTTGGCACTGCCTGTTGGTGAATATCATTTAGTTGTAGAAGATGGTAATGGTTGCAAGAATAATCCTGTAAATACCGATTCTATTAGAGATGCTAGAGTTGATATCGTTATGACTCTGGAAGCTGACACTAACACTCACTGCCAGGCTCCTTATGGTGGTTCAATTACTATCACTTCTGTTACTCCGGCTGACGGTGAATATCATTATTGTATAGTATCTCCCTCAAACGATACTACAGCATTCCAGACTGATACTGTATTCACTGAACTTATCCATGGTAAATATACTGTGATTATTGAAGATACAGTTACGGGTTGTATCGTTACTGATACGATAACTGTTCCTACAAATCAGATTCTGCCCACCGCTTCCTTCGTAGGTCCTAATTTGATATGCTATCTTGACTCTACTACCACATTTGGTCTTACCTATTCAGACACAAATGTAGTCTTCAGAGAATGGGGCTATATTGGTTCTGCAGATTCTTTGGCTGATATGATGAAGTACACAGAGAGCTTCGTATTAGGTGGTTTCCCCGCTGGTAAACATATCTTCATTGCTAATTTCGAAGATACAATTACCCACTGTACAAGCACTCGCCGTGATACTGTACGTGTAAATAGTGTGAACATCAATTTGGTTACTACTCCTGATTATACTGTTTGTGCATACGATACCATTACTGTTTACAGTATTTATTATCCTCAAGAACCGACTGAAGATACTATTGTTACCTACTTATGGTATAATGGTAACCATGTTCAGTACAAGGCTCCTGGTGTATATGATACTGCTATCGTAATTCCTTCTGTATCCAGCAACTATATTTCACTCGTTGCTTACGATAACCATGGATGTCACAATACCTTCGGTAAGACTATGAGCGTATGGCCGTTGCCAGAACTGACTGTTTCAGGAAAACTTGACTATTGCCAAGACGCTATCACTTCTATTGCTGTTACAGCTACTTCAGCTCCTGATTACCATTATGTATGGGATACAACAGGTGTCACTGTTAAGGATGAAACTAAAGCTACTCCAAGTGAATTGAACATGAATGTTGGTAAAACTGACTATAGTGTTCATGTGACAGTTACTGACAATAATGGTTGTATTTCTCGTGACACAATTGATATCAATGTAATAGAAATTCCAGGTGCTCCTGTATTTGTTCCGGATACTCAATACTTCTGCGATAATAATGTATCAATAATTGGTAAGAGTCAATTGTCTCCTACAATTGGTACATTCTCATGGTTGGGTGGTCTTGACCCTGAAACAGAGAAAGTAACAGGTGATTATGCCGCATTCTATACTAATACCGAAAATGGTGTATCTTGTTATTCAGATACGACAAACCTTAGAGTTGATGTTGCAGGTGCTCCTGTTTTTGCTTGCGAGGTAAGATACAACAGTGAAACAACTGCTGATACTGCTCATGTAAGATGCTACGATCCTTCTGCAGGTGATACTTTGCACATTGTTGTTAATCCTGCTCCATCAGCTTCATTGAAATATGTTTACAGTGTAAATGGTATGGATACCACTAATACTTTTATCTTAAGTGATACTATTCCTGGTACCTATACATATACAATTCATGTTTCTGATACTGCTATTTACACTAATACTAAGTGTTATTGGGATACTACATTCGTATACACATTCAAGATTAATGCTCTGCCAGCAGTTCCGGATAACTTCCCGAATGCATTCGTAACCACTGGTGATTCCACAATCTTCTATTGCCAAGGTAGTCATCCTGTTTACGATTTCAATTTACCGATTAATACTATAGCTACTTATAATGGAAGTGCTACCGCTCCCGATACTGCTGCAGACAATGTTGTATTTGTACTCACAGACACATTGACTCATTGTACAAACACATTCTATTTTGATATCGTTGAAGTTCCTACTCCGGAGATTGTTTTGACTTCTAATTTGGCAGATGATTGTAGCGATACTTTGATTGGTAAAGTTATTGCTAACGTTACTCCTAATACTTATGATGGTACTTTTGAAAGAGTGTACACATGGTGGAACAATACTACTAATCCATACGCTACACATACAAGAACTATCAATACTGATACAGTTGATTATACCTTTATTGCTAATGTTGATACAATTGTATATGCTCATATGACTATTAACGCAGCAAGTGGTCCTGCAACTTCATATTCAGCTTCTTGTGCAAGCAACGATACTAGCTTCAGCATCCACTTCCAGCCTGCACCTGACATGCCTAAGTTGAATCCTACTTATTCAATGTATATCGATAGTGCTAATGCTGCTTACTGTTATGACGCAACATTCGATACTATTACAACAAGTGACTTTATCACTTCAACAGGTGCAACAGTTCATATTGTTGGTTATACAACAATTGATACTGCAGGTATTTACAAAGTTGTTGCCAATAACGACTTGGCTCCTTATTGCCCGAGTGATACTTTGATCTTCACTGTTACTAGAAACCGTGAAATCAAGGCTCCTGCAAACTTTGCAGATTATGGTGATAAGATTTATTATTGCGAAGGTACTAAACCTCTTTATGACTTTGGTACAGCTGAAAACGCCAATGACAGTCTTGTTTACTTCAAGGGTACAACTCCTTTGCTCACAGCTCCTGACACAGCAGGTAATTACACGCTGACTATCTATGACAAAGCTTCAGTTGTTACTCCTAAGTGTTCAAAAGACTTCCCATTCGAAATCATTGAAGTTCCCACTCCTACAGCTACTGTAACTCCTCATGCTAACTGGATTGACACTACAAAGGTTTGTGAGGGTACTACCATTGACGTAGACTTAGACTTTACAATCACTCCAAGTGTTACCTATACTGCTAAAGAAACTTTCGTATGGGAGGGTGTTACTTCAACTGATGCAACTGGTCATTTCACAGCAACTCCTGCTGCTGACACTGCAGTATCATTCTCATACACTTTGAAGGATACTATCGGTGCTGGTATTCATGGCATTGCTTGTCCGTTTACATACGACAGTACAATTCATTACATTTTCTATGCAACTCCAGATAAACCTGTTTACACTGGTGATACTTCATTCTGTGCTGGTGACACTGTTTACGTGACTGAAAATGAATTCACATTTGCAACAGGTTTTGAGTTGACAACTGACAATACATTGCCTGATACTATCTATGCAGCTTCTAAGACTATTACTGCTAGTGTACATTATCCTGACTTCACTACATGTAAGAGCAATGATACGATTATCAATATCGTAAGACATGAACTTCCTGCAGTGAAAGTTACTCCTAAAGATACTACAATATGTATTTATGATACTGTTAAATTCACTGCTACTGGTGCTACTACTTATGCTTGGTCAACTGGTGAAACCACTGATTTCATCATGGCTACCGACACTGCTAAGTATGTTGTGACTGGTACTGACGATTTCGGTTGTGTGAATACTGATACTGCAGAGCTGAAATACTTCGACGTTTATACTATTAAACTGAGCAATGACTCAACCGTATGTCTTGATGAAAAGGCTAATATCTCTGCTATTGTAACTGGTACTACTGGAGATTTCACTTTGACATGGTATAAAGACACTGCTACTACTCCTTTGTTTGGACCTGCCTCATTTGCTTCTGGTGTAGAAGATTCACATGTGGTCACTCCTGATACAAGTGAGATTGTAAACGGTATGCCAGTTCCTACTTTGTATAAACTTGAGGTTGAAGATAGTCATCATTGTATAAGCAGTGCTGAAAGAAATGTGATCAGAATTGCTTCTACCGATAGACCTCAGTTTGAATTCCGTGCAATCGGTGGTACAGAGTCTATCCGTTATATGGAAGCTGTTTCTGGTGACCAGTCTGCATTTGAAATGTATATCAAGAAGAATTGTTGGGATGATGGTGTGAAGGTGTTCGTTGACTTCCAAATTTACAAGGATGGTGTTCCGATGACCAAGGCTGAATTGGCTAACACTTTGGATGACTACATTGGTTCATACAATACCAGCTATTCATTCGACTTGACTCAGAACGCTCCTGCTATTACTTATCAAACTATGGAATCATCCAACTACAATGATGCTGCTAACTTCTTCCCGCAGTCAGAGTTCATGGATGGTACTATGTATGACTACGACTGGTTCTGGATGCACTTCATCTCTGAACGTAAGATTACGGTTAACTTGGGTGCTTGGAAACCTAACTCAGCTGGTATCTATACATTCCACTATGCAGTGATCGTTGCTGGTCCATTCTCATCACAGAACGGTTCTATTTACAGTGGCCTCCAGAGAATCGGTGGTTACGGTTCACACAGTGGTTTGGCTGTAAAAGATACTATTGCATACGATTTCTTCACTATCTATGTTGATACTACTTACGTTGGTTCTTCTACAGACTTCGATTTCGTTGCACCTGCTGTTGTTACAACAACTGAAGAAGCTCCTGTAGAAAAGATCGATATGAATGTATATCCGAACCCAGCTTCTAACTATGTAAATGTTGTTCTGAGTGGTGTTAAGGGTCAAACTATGATTACTGTTCACGATATGAGCGGTAAGGCCGTTAGCAACATGAGAGTTGATGTTGATGATAACGATCAGATTATCAACTTACCAGTTGACAACTACTCACAAGGCATCTACTTCATCAAGGTTGTCAATGGCAACGCTGTGATGACTAAGAAGCTGATCATTGCTAGATAATAAATGTAACTAGCAAATAACTAAAAAGGAGTTGCGTCCTACGACGTGACTCCTTTTTTTGTAAAAGCAATATTGATCATGGAGAATTTTTACAACGGGCGTTTTCTTCGTTTTCTGTTATCAACTTATTGGCATAGGTTGATAGTGGTTTTCGTCTTTAATATTCTTGCCGTTGCTTTTTCCATCCTTTCTCTGATGTTGATTGAGCCTTTTGTCGCTATCCTCTTTGGCATGGATTTATCACGTTTAAGCGTGTTAGGTTCTTTCATGATGAATATGCTTTCTTCGGTCATAGATATCCAGGCAGCAAGCCAACAGGTGACCGGATTGGTTATCTTGGCCGTTTTATTTTTCTTCCTGAAGAATTTCTTCACATTTATGGCCCAATGGTTTATGGCTCCCGTTCGTAGTGATGTGGTGAGAAATATCCGTAACGCCATTTTTGATAAGATTTTGATATTGCCACTTTCATACTTCACAGACCAAAAGAAAGGGGATGTTATCTCATGTGCGGTCAATGATACGCATGAGATTGAATATACGGTTTTGTCGGCACTTAAGCAGTTCTTAACCGAACCGTTGACCATTTTGATGTACATGGTGGCTCTTTTCATTATTAGCCCCCGTTTGTCATTGTTTGTGTTGGTGTTGCTGCCTATTGCCGGTTTTGTTATTTCTTCGATATCCCGCTCACTTAGAAAACATGCTAAGTATTCAAAGGAATATTTGGGCAGTTTATTGTCCCATGTAGAGGAGACACTTTCGGGTCTTCGTATTATTAAAGCTTTCAATGCGTTTAAGCATGCCGAAAGCTCCTTTAATAGGAGCAACAAGCATTATACGCTTTTGCAACGCAGAATTTATCGCAAGGTGGATTTGGCCTCACCGCTGAGCGAGTTTATGGGTATCACACTTGTCATGATAATTTTGGTGTTCGGAGGAATGTCGGTGATGCGTCAAGGTAGCACGCTCTCTCCAGAATTATTCATTACTTATATTGCCTTGTTCACACAGATCATCAATCCGGCTAAAAACTTCTCCACAGCTTTTTCAAACTACCGTAGAGGTTTGTCCGCAATGGACAGACTTAAAGAGATTCTGAGTGCTGATGAGTTGATTTTAGAGCAAAAAGATGCGCTTCCTTTGAAAGAATTCAAGCATGCTATTACGATTGAGCATTTGTCATTTTCTTATGCGCAGCAGGAAATATTGCATGATATTAATCTGTCAGTATCCAAAGGCACATTGATCGCATTGGTGGGTGCTTCTGGTGCGGGCAAATCTACTTTGATGGACCTTTTGCCGCGTTTTTATGACCCGAGCGAGGGGTTTGTTGCCATTGATGGTGTGGACATCCGGAATTACAAAATAGACCATCTGCGCTCCCAATTTGGAGTGGTTTCGCAGGATGTCATTTTATTCAATGATACTGTGGCCAATAATATCGCTTTTGGCTTGAAAAATGTTTCTCAAGAAAGTATTATCGAAGCGGCAAAAACCGCCAATATATATGATTTTATCGTTTCTTTGCCGGAAGGCTTTGATACTAATATTGGAGATCGTGGAGTGAGTCTTTCCGGTGGTCAGCGACAACGCCTGAGCATTGCTCGCGCCGTGTTACGTAATGCTCCGATTTTATTGCTCGATGAGGCTACTTCAGCCATGGATACCGAATCGGAGAAGTTGGTGCAGGAGGCTTTGGACAAGGTTATGCAAAACCGAACAGCCATAGTAATTGCCCATCGTTTGTCCACTATTCAGCATGCCGATTGTATCTATGTGATGGAAGAGGGCCGAATAGTAGAGCAGGGCACCCATGAAGAGTTGATGGTCCAGAACGGCCGCTATGCCAAACTCGTCCAGATACAGAACAATTGACAGCAATAATTAATAGTTAGCAGTTAGTAGTTAGCAGTTAGCAGTTAGTAGTTAGTAGTTAGTAGTTAGTAGTCGTAATGAGTATTTGGAGTGAATATAGAGTTATGAATAGTATTTAGTAATTAGTATGTTATTCTTGTTAATCTCCCACCCATATTATCAATAACTATCAATTCTTAATTATCAATTATCAATTGTCAATTGTCAACTTATAATTCCTAACCTCTAACCCCTAATCCTTAATTCCTAACCCCCTAATCTCTAAGTTATGTCAAAGAACAAGCTGGCTCGTTTCGCCGAGAATGAAACTTTCACCAATTTATTTCAGCATACTTCCTATAACATTCGTGAGGATGGTTTTCCGATGAAAGGCAAATGGGGAAGTGAGTATTTCCATAATGACCATCCCATCGTGTTGGAGTTAGGTTGTGGCAAGGGAGAATATACCATTGGTCTTGCCCAACGTTATCCCGAGATGAATTTTATTGGGGTTGACCGCAAGGGTGCCCGCCTGTGGCGTGGTTGCAAAACGGCGTTGGAAATGCAACTCCCCAATGTCGCATTTTTGCGTACCGCCATTGATGATATATTTTATTATTTTGCTGAAAATGAAGTCAGCGAGATTTGGATTACCTTTCCAGACCCTCAGCCTACAAAAGAACGTAAACGCCTTATGTCGCCTAATTTTGTGGCCAAATACAAGCGTTTTTTGAAACCAGGAGCCTCGATGCATTTGAAAACGGACAGTCGTTTGCTATATGACTATATTAAAGAGATTATTCCCCAGCAGAACTGGCAATTGATAGAGGATGTGGAGGATGTATATGCGACAGGCGTACAATCTATTTTGACGGAGATACAGACCTTTTACGAGAAACATTGGTTAGCGGGGGGAAGCACCATTTCTTATGTGCACTGGCAAATATAAAAGAAGTTGTTATTGAGAGCATAAAAAAAAGGTTGGATTTGAATCCAACCTTTTTTTGTGATAAGATATTTAAGATACCTTACTATTCATTTCTTTTCACACATCTAACGCTCAAACCACGGCCTGCATTTACTGTATTGATGAGCAAAGTGGGGCAGGTGAGTGTGATGGAGCAGCAGGTTCCTTTCTTATAAATGGGCTCACCTTCGCAAGTCCAGAAATAAGCTTCACCCAACAGATTGTAATAATAGAATTCTTGGTCGGTGTAGTAACCAGCACCCACAGCGCCGAAGCCAGAAGCGTCGGTACCAGCTATGTCTGGCAACCAGGTGCTTGCGTCGCTTGATTTGATGTTTTTCACGCCACCAGCAGTTGTTACCATGTTAACGTATGCGTCTGCGGTCGGAAGAGCCCAGCCTGTAGGACAAATACCTTGAACGTAGGGTTTGTTGGTTTTCGGATCGGTGACAGTAGCGGGATCGGTAGTGGCATTTTCTGCCAAACCTACTGCAGAATACCAAGTATAGAGTCTGCCGAATTTGGTTTCATTGGCGGGATCATCTTGATATACATAGCTGTTACCTGTTACACCGGTTACAGTTCTCAGGTTGGTCTTGGTCCAGCATTCGCAGCCAATACGTACGCTTTCATATTCAATACCATCAGCATCGGTAGCTTTTACATCACCACCGCAAGGAGGATACATCACAACATATTTCTTGGGGAATTCAAGGTAGTTTCCACAAGGACTTGTAAGTTTCCAAATGATAGTGTGTTCACCACCGCTGATACGACCTAAAATTGTACCTTCATTGACAGTTCCACCATAAGGTGCATCGTTGGTTAAGGTCAAATCGCTTTTAGCGTAGGGGCTGCTACTTGTAACGTCATAATCAGGAGTTTTTACATAATAAAGGGTATCGCATACACCATAGTACAGGGTAATGGTATCGTTTTTGTCGTCAAAATCGATATCAGCTGCAGTAATACCAGGAATATCACTTTTCACATTTACAGTAGGGGTGTAAGTATTTCCGCAATAAGTTTCAATGGTAGCTGTTACAGGTACTGTAGCGTTGTTTGCCATTGCAGTTCCGGCTGTGGGATTCTGCGAATATGATTTGATAAAGTTGCAGTCGTGTTTGAAAGCTTTTTCGAGGGTGTCTTGCAGGTCAGGAATTGTATATTCACAGGTGGAAGATTTGAAATCACCCATAGTTTCAGTGATGAAAGTGGGAGTAGGTTCAACAGGGCTTGTGAAGGATCCTGACTTAGATTCGCTCTTACATCCGTTCACATCTTCTACTATCAATGAGTAATTGTATATATCTCCACAGCTACTAGCGGTAATAGTGTCAGTATCGTATGGGGATCCTGTGGAAGATCCATGCCAATAATAGGAGGTGATAGCTCCATCGCCTATGGTGATGTCTGCAGTAATATAATACTCTGTAACTCCAGGGCAGGTGTCGTGAGGAGTAAGGGAGTTGATAACAGGAAGAACGTAGGTGCTGAAATCCCATTGGTTAGCAGGGATGGAGTCGCAACCAGCCAATCTGATAGTATAGCGGTAGCTGATGTCTGAGGTCAGGCTTGTGATGTTCACAGCATATTCATGTGATGTTGCGCCGCTGATGTTGGTCCAGGTTGCGCCATTGTCGGTTGATTCTTGCCATTGGATTTCTACGCTTGCGCCGCTTTGGATGTAAACTTTACTTGTATCCAAAGTTGTCGTTACAGCACTGCCATAGCAATATTTTTTAGGATCTGCGGATTTTACCTGACCAGGATTTACGGTTCCAGGGTATTGTAAGGTCAATACATTGGATTCCACACTTTCGCAATCTGAATAAAAAGTGCGTTTATAATAGGTTAATCCAGTGTTGCCCATATAGATAGGAGTATAAGTATTGTTTGTTGCGTTGTCTATTGCGGTCCAAGTTGTGTTGTCTGTAGATTTCATCCACAAGTATTTGCCATTGCCAGTAGCATCTGTATTGCTGGAGAAAATCTTTGAGGTATCACCAGCATTACAGGAGATAATGTCAGCAGTAATGGAACCTGGGGTGATAATACCCTTTACAGTAACTGTTACGGTGAAGTCGTCGGTATTGCTTCCGTCTGTGGCGGTAACATTGTAAACCACATCGGTATTGGCGGTATTGGTACTTGTGAGTGTACCACTAACTTCAGTTGCTCCACTACCGGCTGCTGTACCTGTGATACCTGTCACTGAAGGAGCAGACCAAGAATATGTTGTACCTGTAGGAATTGTACCAGTTGGAGTAACGGAGAATGTTTCACCAGAGCAAATTTCAGCGGTCATGTCGTTAACGTTCAGTTCGGGGGGAGTCATATAGGTGATAATAACATATCCATTGGCACCATCACCACCGTATTCACCACCAATACCAGTACATTCGGCGCCAGATCCACCACCACCGTAGTTGCCACCAGTATTTCCCTTTCCGATAATTACTTTAGGATCTGCGCCTTTACCGCCATAGTTGGAGGTTGCCGCACCACCAGCGTTGGTGGCACCATTTTTACCATTTCCAGATGAACCTGCTGCACCACCACCACCACCTGGTTCTTGGAACCACAAAGCGGCTGCTTCTCCATTTCCACCCTTTCCGCCGGCATATTTAGTATCTCCTATACAGTCGGCGATAGCACCACCTGCGGCACCACCTGTGGTGTTTTCTCCTTTTACTGTTTTACCACCAGCAGCTCTCACAACGATAGAACCCCCTACTGTTGCGTATGAGTCGCCACCATGTACTTGGTTTCCGTCTGTTGCCCATGCATGACCACCAGCTCCGACCACAACACTAACGGTTTGTCCGCCCGAAACGGATACTACTTTCTTGGCGTATGCGCCACCGCCACCGCCACCGCTCAATTGGAAAAGGACTCCTTTACCATGAACATAGCCGCCGGCACCACCACCACCAATACATTCAATGGTGATTTCAGTTACTCCAGCAGGAACTTTCCATGAACCGCTAGTTGTAAATGACTGTGTCATTTCCACTGATCCCGATTGTGCAAAGGTCATTCCTGTAAAGAACAGAAATGCCATTGCCAAGGATAAATGTTTGAATTTTGTGAATTTTGATTTCATAAATGTTTAAATTAGTTGATATTTTTGTTTAATTTTCTCTATAATTGCTTTTTATTTACAATATGATTATTATAGTAACACAATTCGCAAAGATAATACATTTTTTTCAATAAAAACACGTTTTTTATTTTTTTTCATAAAGAAAAGTTTAAGAAGGCTTAAACAAGTGAAACTGCTTACAGAATAAGGGATTCTGAAAAAAAGTTATCAACAATTTTTAGACTTATGAACATCTTCCATGGCACGGATGACCCCTTTTTTTTGGAAGAAATTTTTCGAAAAGTTTCAAAGTGATAATTCATTTTTCTTAGTATTGCCAGTTATTTCCTTGAAACTTATCATTAGTATTTTCCACGATTCATTCCATCATAACATTTTTTAAGAAAAATATTCTTCATTCAAAAAAAATGTGTAAGTTTGTATGTCCAAAAATATTGATGGATGTTTGATATAATTAATTGAAAATCAAATATATAACAAATTAAGTTTTTTTAACATATTTAACTTTTTAAGCTTATGAAAGACATTTTTGAAAGAATTAAAGAGACTCCGGGTCCCCTTGGTCAGTATCAGGCTAATGCCGACGGTTATTTCATGTTTCCCCGTTTGGAAGGCGAAATCGGCCCCGAGATGGTGTTTAACGGCAAGAAAGTGCTGAACTGGAGTTTGAATAATTACTTGGGCTTGGCCAATATGCCCGAAGTTCGTGAGGCAGACGCCCAGGGTGCCCGCGATTTCGGTATGGCAGCTCCCATGGGAGCCCGTATGATGTCGGGTGATACCAAATATCATAAGCAATTAGAGCAGGATTTGGCTCATTTTGTAGGTAAACCCTATGGCTATCTGGTTAATTTCGGTTATCAGGCTATGATTTCCATTATCGATGTGCTGACCAGCCGTCGTGATGTGATTGTATATGACTCTGAATCTCACGCTTGCATTATGGATGGTCTGCGTCTGAGCTTCGCCAAGAGATATGTGTATCAGCATAATGACATGGAAAGCTTGCGCAAACAGTTGGCTCAGGCTTGCAAATTGGCTGACGAGCAAGGTGGTGGCGTATTGGTGATTACTGAAGGTGTGTTCGGTATGGCTGGCGACCTTGGCAACTTGGCTGGTATCGTGGCACTGAAGAAGGAATTCCCCTTCCGTCTGCTCATCGACGATGCCCACGGTTTCGGTACAATGGGACCCAAAGGTGACGGTACTGCCGCTCATTTTGGTGTAATTGACGAACTGGATGTGTATTTCGCCACTTTCGCCAAGAGTATGGCCGGCATCGGTGCTTTCGTGGCTTCCGAGAAATATGTGGTGGATCATCTGCGTTTCAACATGCGTTCACAGATTTTCGCCAAATCACTGCCTATGCCGATGGTGATTGGCGCTATGAAACGTCTGGAACTCATCAAGACCCGTCCTGAAATCCGCGAGAAATTGTGGACTATTGCCAACGCGCTGCAGAGCGGCTTGAAAGCCGAAGGTTTCGACTTGGGCAAAACCCAGTCACCCGTAACTCCGGTTTACTTGAAGGGCGACCCAGGTCAGGCTACCAACTTGATTGTCGATCTGCGCGAAAATCATGGTATTTTCTGCTCAATGGTACTCTATCCTGTTGTGCCTAAGGGTGTGATCATGCTGCGTATCATTCCGACCGCTGCTCACACGATGGAACATGTCAACCGCACCATTGAGGTCTTCAAAGAAATCAAGAAGAAACTGGATGCAGGCGAATACAACAAGCCGATTCCGCAGATGAGCTTGGTGAGAGAGTAATACGTGAGTATGTGAAGACGGGGAGACGCTCACTGCGTGAGCTCAGGGAGTTATGCTTCGCATAAGGGGAGTTTCGCACTTCGTGCTCAAGGGGAGTTTTTTAATGTGCTAATTAGTTAATGTGCTAATGTGCCAATTGAATAAATTGACAATTGACAGTTGACGATTTGAATTTTGAATTCTCCCCCCAACCCCTAATCACTGACCCCTGACCCCTGTAACCTGAAACCTATTAATTGTCAATTATTAATCGAATATGAAATACTCTATTGTTTGTAAAAAATGCGGGCATGTGACGGAAAATTTCGCCCAGTGGCTGGCACAGGACCAGTGTTGTCCGGAATGTGGCAGTAACCACGCTGATGTCCGCTATACCGCTGATTATGCCAAATTGCCGGAACTGTACAAGCAGTCTGCCGACAGCTTCTGGCTGTATTTCGACTATCTGCCTTTGGAACATCGCGAGAATATCATTTCTTACGGCGAAGGTGCTATTCCCATTGAGGAATGGGATTTTATGGAGAAATACGCTTTGGAGAAATTTGGCATTCACTGTAAAGTGATGGTTTATCGTAACGACCTGAATGGCGGTACGAATACCTTCAAAGATGTGGCCGCATCGTTAGCTGCATCAGTCTTCAAGGAAAATGGCGTGAAGGAGTTCTGTGTGGCCTCAACGGGCAACACGGCTACCGCTTACAGCAGATATCTGGCCAAAGCAGGCGTGAATTTCAACGTGTTTGTACCGGAATGTGTGTGCAAAGACACGGTAGAAGAAATCAAATCGCATGGACAGCACATCCATATTGCGGATGGCGACTATGCATACGCCAAGAAGTTGGCCGCTGCATACCACAAGGACAACCATGTGCTGATTTCCGCAGGCAATATCGACCCGCTGCGTGTAGAGGCCAAGAAAACCATGGTCTTCGAGTTCATGCGTCAGCTGGGCCGTATGCCCGATGTGTATGTGCAGGCTGTGGCTGGTGGCACGGGTCCCATCGCTGTCGATAAGGGTGTGCGTGACATCTCACCGGTATTTCCGGAAGTAAAGCTGCCGCGTATGCTCTTAGTGCAGCAGGATACCTGCGATCCTATGGTGCAGGGCTGGGAGAATGCCGTGAAAGCAGGCTTCCCCGAAGGCTACGAGAAAAATTATCCGGTGATTGACAATCCGCAGACTAAGGTGTCGATTCTGTCCACAGGCAATCCGGGTATGTTCCCAATTGTGGCACCTATTGTTCGCAAGAGCGGGGGTACATTCTTGAGAGTGAAAGAGTCCGACTTGGTGGATTTGGCCCGTCTGGTGAAGAAAGAACGCAATGTTGTTTTGGGTCCCGCTTCCATCGTCTGTCTGGCAGGTTTTTACCAGGCTTTGGAGCAGGGTGAAATTCACGATGGCGAGATGTTGCTGATGAATACTGGTGAAGGTGCCGCTCGTGCTAAGGATTTTGCCAATTCATTGTAAAACAAATTTTTATGACTAATTGGTTTCAGGATAAGGTGGTCTGGATCACTGGTTCCTCATCGGGTATCGGTGAGGCGACAGCCTATCGTTTTGCACAGGAATCTGCCAAGCTGATTCTGACCGCCTTAGAAGAGGATATCCTCTTGAAAGTGAAGGAGAAATGCTTGTCATTGGGTGCTCCTGCGGTGGAAATTCTGCCTTTTGACTTGTCGCAGACTGAACAGTTGGAGGACTTGGCCTCCAGAGCTTGGGACAGCTTCGGCAGGATTGACGTGTTCTATAACAATGCGGGCATCAGTCAGCGTGCCACTACTATTGAGACGCAGATGAGTGTTATCCGCAAGGTAATGGATATTGACTATTATGCGCCAGTAATTCTGACCAAGGTGGTACTGCCGAAGATGATTGCGCAGGGTGGGGGACAGTTAGTGGTAACCACCAGCATTGCTGGCTTGTTCGGCTTTCCGTTGCGTTGCGCCTATTCGTCGGCCAAGCATGCTTTGTACGGCTTTTTCGAGACTGTGCAGGCGGAGTATTATAACCAAAACATTCGTGTTACCATCGTTTGCCCAGGCAGGGTGAGAACCAACATTTCCTTCTATGCTTTGGAGAAAGACGGTTCCCGTCATGGCAAATTAGATGCTGGTCAGGCTGGCGGGGTTACTCCTGAGCAAGCTGCCAACAAGATTGTCAAGGCTGTGTACCGTAAGAAACGCGAGATATTGGTGGGCCGCAAGGAGTTGCTGATGGCGTACATCAAGCGCTTCTTCCCGGGACTGGCAGCGAGGATTGCGAGGAGCATTAAATCGATGTAATGATGGGGGAGTCTCGCACTTTGTGCTCGAGGGGAGTCATGCTGCGCATGAAGGGGAGTCTCACTGCGTTCGAGGGGAGATGAACTAAAAACTAAGAATTAAGAACTAAAAACTATAAACAATTCAACAGTTCAACAATTCAACATTCTTAACTCTTAATTCTTAATTTGATTAGCACATTAGCACATTGAAATATATGAACAAAAACTATTTCTTTTCAGGAATCCAGCAAGTTGGTATCGGAGTGGAGAACTTCGAGCAGGCTTGGAAGTGGTATATCGACATGTTTCAGATGGACATTAAGATTCTGGAAGATGATACCGTGGCGGAGCACATGTTGCCTTACACGGGACAGTCGCCGCAGAAACGCCATGCCTGCGTCGCTATCAACCTGCAAGGCGGTGCTGGTTTTGAGATTTGGCAGTATTCCGAACGTAAACCGCAGCCGGTGTCTTTTGACATCCAAGTTGGCGACCTCGGGGTATTTGTGGCCAAGTTAAGATGCTTTGATATAGAGGCTTTTCATCAGCAACTTACGTCGAAATACGATAAGGTGGGCCCGATTGCGATAGCTCCTGACGGACATAAGACTTTCTTTCTCGAAGACCCCTTTGGCAACTATTTCCAGGCGGTGGAGGATGATTTCGTCTGTGTGAAAACAGGCTATCCCTCAGGTGGTGTGGTTGGCATGATGGTCGGTGTGACCGATGTGGAAAAGGCCTTGGTGGTATATCAGGATATACTGGGCTTCGACACCATTATGTATGACAAGACGGGAACTTTTGAGGATTTAGCTTTCCTTAGAGCTGGCGATCAGCAGTACAGAAGAGTGTTGCTGACAAACAAGCAGCCAAGGAAAGGCCCATTCTCAAGTCTTTTCGGTCCTGGCTATATTGAGTTGGTGGTAGCTTTGGAGCATCAGCCCCGCAAGATATTCGAAGGCCGCTACTGGGGTGACCCTGGTTATATCCAGATTTGCATGGATACCATCAACATGAGGGAGTTGGAGGCTTATTGCCAGTCCAAGGGCTTCCCCTTTACGGTGGACAGCTGTGCTGGTCAGAGCCAGTTCGACATGGGCGAGGCTTCAGGTCATTTTACCTATATTGAGGACCCCGATGGCACGTTGATAGAGTTTGTGGAGACCTATAGAATACCTGTTGCCCGTAAACTTCATTTATTCATCGACTTGTTGAAGCGTGACCGTACCAAGGCATTGCCGAAATTTTTCTACAAGCTGATGAGATTCAATCGAATTAAAATGCAATAAAAATGGGAAATTTGCATGATTTACTGATGCAGGATATCCGCTTTGAGGAGGCCTTGAAAGCCTGTATGAACTGCGGTGTCTGCACGGCTATCTGTCCTGCGGCGGAGTTCTATGACTACGATCCACGCCGTATCTGCGATACGATTCAACGGCAGGATGAGGCGGAAATTGAGAATCTGCTTCGCTCCGAAACTATTTGGTACTGCGGTCAGTGCATGTCTTGCAAGCCGCGCTGCCCGAGAGGAAATATTCCAGGAGAGGTGATATCTGTTTTGCGGAAACGCTCACAGGAGTTAGGCTATTTCAAGGATAGTGTGATGGGGCGTCAGCAGGTGGAAATTATGAAAGGTTGCGGCTCCAATATCTTGAATATTGGTTATTGTGTACATCCTGATACGGTTGACCCAGAGTATCATCCTGAACAGGGTCCCATTTGGGCATGGTATCGTGAGAATATCGAAGAGATAGCCCCGAAATTAGGTGCCAACTATCATGGTGACGGTCCCGGTGCGCTTCGTAAGATTCGTGAGGAAAACTTGGAGGAAGTGCGTAGAATTTTCGAGGTGACAGGTGGCATGGAATTACGTAAAAAAGTGTTGGAGGGCGAGAAATGAGAAATCTGAAATTTGGTTTTGCCATCTCAACACCGCGTTCTATCAACATGGATGTGGCGGATAACCGGCTGTTGAAACAGTTGGAGGCAGAGGTGCCATCATTCAAGCGCTGCATGAATTGCGGTGCCTGCTCGGCTACTTGCTCTGCCCGTCAGTTCACCGATTATAACATCCGAAGGATTCATTCTTTGTTCAGAATGCAGCAGTATCAGGATTTGGAAAAAGAACTGAGACCCTGCATGTTATGTGGAAAATGCACCTTGGTGTGCCCCCGTGGGGTAAATCTTCGTTCGATGATTATGAATATGAAAAAAATATTGACAGACCCAAAACGGAAAGACAATGAGTAAGTATTTCAGTCCCTTTGTGATTCCGTTCTGCATCGGCGTAGTGCTGCTGTTTGCCATCTGTATTTGGAAGTATATCAGGTGGTATCGCGGCTTTGACCGTTTGCAGCGGGCTATTATCAAGAAAAATATCCTCTCTTGGAAGTTTTTGCCGGCTATCTGGGAGATTGTCATGGAGTCGCTGCTGCACCGCCGTATTTTCAAGCGGAACCTTGTGTTGGGTTATATGCATGCCAGCATCGCCTTCGGATGGTTTCTGCTGATTGTGGTAGGTTTTTTCGAGGCGGAATTGGGCATCCATGGCAGCAAGCCATTCTGGGTGGCCATCTTCTACCGCTTCTTCCAGCATGACCATAATACATTCGCCTCCGCAGCTATTTTTACGCAGGTGATGGACGGACTGCTGCTTTTTGTGCTGTCGGGTATCGCTATCGCCTTTGTGAAGATGATTTACAGTCGTATTGTGGGCATGAAGAAGGTCACCAAGCATGTGATTTTCGACCGCTTCGCCAAGGTGTCGCTGTGGTGTATTTTCCCCTTCAGATTACTGTCAGAGAGTGTGACGGCAGCTATGTATCATAACGGCGGTTTCCTCACGCAAACGATAGGCGACATCCTGCCTTTCGCCAATGTGTATGTGGAATATATCTGCTGGCTGCTATATTCCTTGGCTTTGGGCGTGTTCTTTGTGTCCATGCCTTTCTCCCGTTACATGCACATCTTCACCGAGGTATTCCTGATTTTCTTCCGCCGCTTGGGAGTGAAGGAAAATGAGCAGAAGTCGGGTTATACCATGTACGAACTGAGTGCTTGTTCGCGCTGTGGTATTTGCATTGACGCTTGTCCGCTGAATAAACAACTGGATATCAAGGGAGTACAATCAGTGTATTTCTTGCGTGATATCCGTTATAAAATGCTAAAGGATGAGATTGCTGATAACTGCCTGATGTGCAGTCGTTGCGCAAGTGATTGTCCGGTGCAGCTCGATTTAATGGCCATCCGTCGCCAGATGCGCGATAAGAAAGAGCTCGATACCAAGAACAATTATCGCTATTTGGACACGGTGCGGCCCTTTAACGCCATGGACCGTGTGGTGTATTTCGCGGGCTGTATGTCGCACTTGACTCCAGGTATTCCCGAGGCCATGGAGAAGATTTTCGAGACGGTGGGGCAGAAGTACTGGTATATGGACAAGGATGCAACGATTTGCTGTGGACGTCCGCTGATGCAACAGGGTTTCCATACGCAGGCTGCTGATTTACGTAGGAAAAATACCCAGCTGATTGTGCAGTCACACGCTACGTTGTTGGTCACTTCCTGCCCGATTTGTTATCAGTCGTTTACTAAAGAATACAAGCTGCCCATCAAGGTGATGCATCATACGGAATATATCGCGGAGCTGATTAAGAGCGGTAAGTTGAAGGTGAACAAGGATGCGTCGCTGAAGGTGACCTATCACGATCCCTGCGAATTGGGCCGTGGCTGTGGCATTTACCAGGAACCCCGTGATGTGCTGAACAGTGTGGCGATGCTGATGGAGACGCCCGAGGAACGCGAGCATAGCTTATGCTGTGGCTTCAATCTGGGCAACACGGTGATTGAGCTGGAACAGCAGGAGAAGATTCGCAATGCCGCTTTGGAGAACCTGCAAGCGGGCAATCCTGACCTGATATGCACGGCTTGTCCGATGTGCAAGAAGGCCTTCACCCGCGCTACTGATGCAAAGGTGATGGATGTAGCGGAGCTGGTGAGCCGAAGCATTGGATAGGGTAGTGATAGGTGGGGGAGTCTCACTTCGTTCGAGGGGAGTCATGCTTCGCATGAAAGGGGAGTCTCGCACTGCGTGTTTGAGGGGAGAAAAACTATTAATTATTCATTGTTAATTATTAACTGTAAACTATAATGAGTGAGATTCCAAAACGTTTCTGGAACGAATATCAAAAGGAGATCGCTGACGACCATTACTTCTACGAGAGAAGTTGTATCCGTCAGACTTTCTTTCCAGGCTCTGAGGCCGCTTTCCTGAAGATAATGAGGGAAGAGTTGGGCAAGGACATCAAGGATGAGGCCAACCAGCATACCTGTACGGGTATCGGCTATCACTCGGATGTGGTGCCGATTGAGACCACAATGACGGTGGTGGCCCGCCTGTTCTCACTGATGACGGAAGATGGCTACGAGAACTATGTGCCCTCATGTGTCACCTCGTTCGGTGTGTTCACCGAGATGGTGGAGATGTGGAAGCATGATCCCGCTTTGTTGGAACAGGCTCGCAAATACTTGCGTGAGGCTACTGGCCGTGAGTTTGAGCTGCCCAAGAATATTGCCCATCCTTCTGATATCATTTTTAAATTCAGAAACGAGCTGAAACCGAAAATGAAATACCAGCTGGTGAACCGCTTTACGGGCAAACCCTTGCGGGCTGTGGAGCATGTAGGTTGCCACTATGCCAAGATATTCCCCGAGAAGGGCGTGGGCAAGTCGGAGTTCCCGCATGTGCTGTCGGGCATGATTGAGGCTTGGGGCGGTGAGGTGATTGACTATCCCGAAAGACGCCATTGCTGTGGTTTCGGTTTCCGCCAGTATCTGGTGCAGGAAAACCGTGGCTATTCGGTGGCCAACTCCAAGAAGAAGTTCGAGTCGATGGAACCCTACGAGCCTGACTTTATCCTCACCAACTGTCCGGGTTGCGGCATGTTTTTGGACAAGTGGCAGTACACCATCGCCGAGCTGGAGCACAAAACCTACGACAAGGACGGCTATGGCATTCCGGTGCTCACCTACGAGGAATTGACGGGCTTGCTGTTAGGCTATGATCCGTGGGTGTTGGGCTTGCAGCTGCATCAGGTGCAGTGCGAGACTTTACTGAACAAAATCGGCATTGCCTACAATCCTGATGAAAAGTACAAAGGCGTGTCGGGCAAGGTGCTCTCCATGCCGGATAAGCCGACGGTGCTGAAAGTTTAATGTGCTAATTAACAATGTGCTAATGTGCCAATGAAAAATTAGCAAATTAGTTAATTAGTAAATGTGCAAATTGAGTTTAAGAACTGGAATTTGAAGAAGGAGAACTAAAAATAAAACGACCTCGAAGAGGTTGAATTTCAATAACCCCACATAAGCGAAGCGCAGTGTGGGGGATATAAAAATGTAAAAAAAGACATATAATGAAAACCATCGCAATCATAGGTGCCGGACCGGCCGGTATAGAAGCAGCTTCGATATTGGCTGCCAAGGAAGAAACCGAAATCCTGCTTTTCGAGAAATCGGCCTCTACGCTGGATAATCTGAGGGACAAAGCGTTCCTTTTCCCTGATTTTTCAGCAGCGGACGATTTAGTGGAAATTTTAGAGGCAAAACTCAATAGGGATAACATCAAGTTGTTGTCGGGCAAGGAGGTGAAGTCGGTGACGGAACAGGATGGTGGCTGGCAGTTGCAGGATGCTGAAGGAACCAGCTATACGGCTGATGCGGTGTTGATGACCACAGGTTACAAGGTGTTTGATGCCCATCGGAAAGAAGAGTTGGGTTATGGCATTTATCCTGGAGTGATTACTTCCATCGATATGGAAAAGAAAATCAAGGAAGGGAAAGTCCTCAATGCCGTTGGCGATACCCCCAAGAAGATTGTTTTTTTGCAGTGTGTGGGCTCGCGTGATGAGAAGTCGGGCAACCATTACTGCTCGAAAGTTTGCTGCGTGACGGCCGTAAAACAGGCCATAGAGCTGAGGAAACTTTTGCCTGAGGTGGAAACTTATATTTTCTACATGGATTTGCGTATGTGGGGCGGTGGTTTCGAGGAAATGTACCGCGAGTCGCAGGAGAAATACGGAGTACGCTATGTCCGTGGCCGTATCTCCGAGGCGGCATCAACCTACGATGGCAAAATCCAGATTAAGTCGGAAGACACGCTGGTGGGCTTGCCGCTGAAGATGAGTGCCGACTTGCTGGTGCTGATGGTGGGCATGGAGCCGTCGGAAGGAACGAAAATGCTGACACGGCAGTGCAATTGTGCTGATTCGTATGGCTTTGCCACCACGATGAACCCGCATCTGCGTGACAATGAGACGGCCCAGCCGGGGTTGTTTGTGGCGGGCAGTTGCAAGCGCCCCATGTCGCTCAACGACACCCTCACCGATGCCCGCTCCGCCGTGGTGAAGATTGCGGAATACCTAAGGTAATCAAAAGATTTAGTCGCCGGAGTTACAGCCGAAAAATTTCATACGGTAGCTGTGATCCTATATTTGTTATTTGGAAAATTTGTGTAATTTTGCAAAGATATTAATATGGGGTGGTTAGAGCTGATTGTATAAGTATGAAAATAATGGCGATAAAATGAGAAGGTGGTTAAGTGTTTTGCTGTTGTTTTGTTGCGGTTGGGTGGATGCTGTTGCCCAGTGCTCCGATTCCACGGACATTAATGCCTATCATTTCTTATACAGGGACACTTTATGTTCGGGGAACGATTATCATCGATATGGATTTAATTTAGCGCGACAGGACAGTGTCGGTTGGTTTACCTATACCGAACATTTTACCACTGTACAGGGTTGTGACAGTGTGCGAGTATTGCAACTTTTGGTGGTGGGTACCCCCATACTTGGTACTCTTGCGCAACCTTCTGAAATTTGTGCGGGTCAAAGTGTTGTAGTACATGCCTTGGGAGAACATTCAGAGGTTGTGGTTAACCCTCCTTCAATAGCGTATGACACAACGTTGACTTATCAATGGAACACGGGCAGTACGCAGCCGTATATCACGGTATTTCCCACGCAAACGACCACTTATACGGTGACTGCTACTACCGATTATGGCTGTAGTGCTACTACAGAACATATTGTGATTGTGGGTACGGGTGCATCGCAAGTTATTCATGACACCCTGTGCCAGGGGGCTGGCTATGAGGGCTATGGATACAGCCTTACGGCGGAGGAAACGAGTATAGTGTGCGACCTTGTTCGTAGTCGCCCGTTGACTACGGACGGTTGCAGTTCTCCACTTACCTTATGGCTTACCATTAAACCTGTAAAAACTTCGACATTTTCAGCTGTTGTATATGAAAGTTATACATGGAACGGTATTACTTATTATGAAAGTGGAAGCTACACCCAGACCTTCACAGCCGCCAATGGCTGCGACAGTGTGGTGACATTGGAGTTGACAATAGCCGGTAAGATTGATATTATATCCAGTGCTGATACAATATGTCTTGGGGATAGTGTTGTGATGCAGGCTAATGTGACCACTCTCAGCATACCAGAGATACGTACGCCACCTATTGCGGTGGGAGATATACTCTGTACAGACAGCAGTATTGTGAAGCCATCCTCTTGGCCTGTGGCAGGAAAGACGGCCATGGGAATTGTGTTTTATGTGGACACCACAAATGAACACGGCTGGGCTGTGCACCTGCATGACCAAGCTAGTCATATACAGTGGTCATCAAACCATGGTAATTTACCATGCTTGACAGGCTATTCATACGCCCGTAATGCCATTTACGATTTGAATGGATACGCCAACACTGAATGTATTCGTGCTGCGGGTGACTCCTCGACTTATCCAGCGGCCTATTCAGTTGATATAGCCAACGGTTGGTACCTGCCTGCGGCTGGTCAGTTGTGTCTGCTATATCCTAAAATGGTCACCATAAATGCATCCTTGCAAATAGTGGGTGGTACTCCATTTCCAATGGACAACTATTATTACTATTGGTCGTCAACAAAGACAGGCGGTTATGGATGTGCTGATTGTGCGTATGCATTGCACAACGATGGAGATTTAGAAGAATGGGCTACGTATCATGATTTTTTTAATGTACGTAGTGTCCGTACTTTTTGAGTAAATGAAATAGTTGACTACTAAACATATGATTAAAAGAAAAAACAAATACTAACGATAATAAATGAGAAAAAGCATACTCCTATTGTTGCTGTTAAGTTGCTGTACGGTGGTTTTTGCACAAACCTATCGTGTTGGAGATGTATATACAGCACCCGACGGTAGCAGGGGGATTGTTTATTACTTGCACCCTGACGGTAGTGGAGGTTGGGTGGTGGCGTTGACAGATGTTGGGAGATGTTGGTGGGGGCCAGCCCTTAATCCTGATGTGCCGGGACTGCCCAATCAAAACCCTATATATCTTCAGCAGCTGCTGTATGATACAGCAGGATATGCCAACACACTAGCCTTGAGAAATTTTCAAAATAACGATCCTACGTATGCGGCTGGTCAGGTGGATTTCGCTCATGGTTGGGTATTGCCTTCGCCTGCACAACTCAGTATGCTGCACGGGCAACGAGCTTTTATCTCTTCGGCTATTGTGGCGGCAGGAGGAACCAACCTGGTAAATGACTGGTATTGGAGCAGTGCGGAAAAAGATGCTTCCAATGCGTGGAGATTGAATTTTGGTACTATGTATGGTTCTGGCTCGTTTGAAAGTTATCCGAAAACTGCCGCATGGTATGTGCGTGCTGTTCGCAATTTTACATACCAAAAAGAACCAGATATGAGTTTTCATTGGAGTACGGGTGACACTACAGCAAGCATTACGGTAGCACCCTCAGAGACTACCAACTATACTGTTGCCGTATCTATTGCAGGAGGACATAACGATGCAGAAGAATATTCTATTGTGGTGAATTCACCAGTGACATCGACAAGTACGGTCACTGCTTGTGAAAGTTATACTTGGCACGATTCCACCTATACTGAGGACGGTACTTATCTATATAGCCATTCAAATGATGGCGTATGTGGGGTGGATACGTTGCATTTAACCATTAATCATGCAACGAGCATTACGATTGACACTGTGGTATGTGTTGCATCATTGCCTTATACATGGCATAATCATGTTTATACGCAGGCAGATTCTTATAACGACACTGTTTTGAATGCGGATGGATGTGATCACGTGATTACCTACCAGTTGCATGTGAGTGCTCCCGCAGTAACGATACAGAATATTACGAGTATCAATTGTTACGGCGCTTCTACTGGTGGTGTGAGCGTTTTTGTGAGCGACGGTGTTCAGCCATACAGCTGCCACTGGGAGAATGCAGCGGGCACTACAGTGTCGTCAGTCGCACAGCTGAGCAACCAGCCTGCGGGCGTGTACTACTTGTATGTGGAGGATGCACTGGGTTGCCAGGTATTAAATAGCGTCACATTGACCCATCTGAACGACAGCATGGTTCCAGGCGTTATAGCCAACAATCAGTCGGTGTGTGCGGGTCACCAGTCTTCGGCCTTTACAGGCACATTGGCAACGGGTGGAGCCAGCAGTACTTACCAATGGCAAGTGTCGACTGACGGAAGCAACTGGATACCCGCTCCGATCCCCAACAATACCCGAAACTACACTTACCCGAATGCGGTGAATGCCCCTATCTCGCTTCGCAGGGCTTGGATTAGTACCGCATGTGGTACAGTATATAGCAATATAGTGACAGTTAATGTGCTGCAAAACTACTCTGACACGATAACAGCTTCCGTATGTCAGGGTTATCCCTATCAGGGGAACGGCTTCAATATCTCGGCTGAGGCTACTGCTTCACCGGGAACGATTACCAGTCTTGTTCATTTACAGACGGAAAGCGGCTGCGACAGTATGGTGACCCTGTTGTTGGCGGTTCAGCCTTCAACTTATACTGAAGAGCAGCTGATGATATGCAGAAACGAGCTCCCCTATACCTATAATGACACTGTATTTGATGTGACGACTCCCCAGTTCTCCACTGCCAACTTCCAATTTACAACTGTTGGGGGCTGTGATAGTGTGGTTGTCCTTCACCTGACTGTAAATCCTATGTATGAACAGGACTTGAACGATAAAATATGTGAGGGAGAAAGTTATAATCAAAACGGCTTTGTGGTGTCATCTGCACAGACACAGGGTTTGACTGAATTGGATTTGACGCAGCAGTTGCAGAGTCAGGGCGGTTGTGATAGTGTGGTGAACTTGCACTTGACTATAGTGGATGATGCTATCAGTATTGTGTCACTGACGGATGATTTCTGTAAGGAATATGTTGCGGAATTGTCTGTGGAGTCCCATTTGCAGAACTATATGTGGAGCACTGGAGAAACCTCTCAGACGATTACGGTGACACGGCCAGGTGTTTATACTGTGACAGCCTCAGAGGGACAGTGTTCGGTATCGGTGTCTTATCAGATAGAGGCTTGCGAACTGAATGTGTATCTGCCCAATGCCATCACGCCTGGACTAGGTGACGGAATAAATGATTACTTCTGTATTCATGACCAATACAAGCCCATGATTGAGGACTTTGAAATCCGCATATACAGCCGTTGGGGCGAGTTGGTCTATTACTCCAAGGACAAGGATTTTAAGTGGAATGGAGAAATCAAAGGTAGGATTATTCGCCAGGTTATATATACTTACATGATTACTTTCACAGACTCAAGAGGTATCCCGTATCAGCTGACCGGAAGTATTACGGTGCTGTAGTTTGTGAATTACAAGCGTAATAACATGTTGGATGCAATAATTTGTGCCTTTTCAGTTGGCACACCGCATTCTTTCGCTAATTCTTTCCAGTGAGAGGATGTCTCGCATATCTCATCAATTATTGATGAAGCTTCCTTAATGTTGTTTTGGTGGGCAAAGGAGAGCAAATCGTTACGTGTAATTTCGTCGAATTTCCCGTTAATTGACATTTGGTGTGCGGCTGTCCAACCTCCCTTGGGATTGTAAGAATATCCCATATCGTATGCTGGAGAAAGGCTCCATTTCCCATCTTCTTCCATAAGGAATGATATGTTCTTGGTGTGATCATCTTGGTTGCGCACCACTACATTGAATACCATACGTCGGAACATTTCCTGTGCTGACGAATAAGGCAGTCGCAGAGCTCTCATTACGTTGAATGCCTGCTCGTAAGAGTAAGCACGATGTATCCTATAATCATAATGGGCAATTCCGCATAACGTTTGCATGTGAACCTTTCTACCCTTTTTGCGGTCAAAACGTTTGGTAAGAAAGTGTGCCCTCCCATTTTCTTCAATCAGTGAGCACTCAGTCATGTTGATTCCACAGGCCTTTGCGAGTTTGTAGAAAGAATATTCCAGCCGACCATAGTTGCCTGTTTCACGAAAACCTGCTATGGATGATACACCATCCAACTTGATTAGATAGTAGTTAAATCCTTCGGGTGCTTCTACTTGTCCGGACCGCACTTCTCCCGTCTCTTTATTATAGGCAATGATGGCCTTGGCTCGTTGTCCTCCTGCAGAAGTTCCTAGTCTTATGATTTCAGCTATGGCAGTTTTTTTATCATCATTGAGATTTACATCCAAAGAAGATTTCTCTGCCAAAGCTTCACTCGCTACGTTTACGAGAGAATCAATTTCAAATCTCATATTGGTGTTGTAGGGAATGTCTAATGCGGGCTCAAACTCCAGAGCTCCCATACATCGTTTACCCAAGAAACATAATGTTTCGATAGGGTTACTGCTTGTACGTCCTGTTAGGGCCAACCATTTGTCGAAAAGAGCACGTCCGTATGTGTCTGGAAGTGAGTCGGCCAGCATCCCTGGCAAGCCTTTGAATGTTTCTTTGTCTAATCCTGCAAAGGAATATATGCGTCCTTCTTGTACGGGCATCATAAGAGGTGATGGTTCCAGACCGTATCCAACGAAACGTGTATCGTATTCAAATCTGGCAAGGTCATATCGCTCATCCCAGCGGAATGTGCCGACAGGAATGCCAAACATACTAACTTTTGCTACATCTACCATGTTGAATTCTCCTTTTCTTTTTGGTGAAGTTTTCTGGCTGCACGCTTCCTTGTTTTGATTTTGATCGAATGCATCAACTCATAGTAATCATTTGGACTCATTTGTTCTTCTTCTACCAATGGCAGCAATACATCAAGTAGTCCTAATGTACGCAATAATCTCAATAGCGAATCGAAAGATCCAATCTCACCCTTCTCTATCTTTTTAATAGACGATAGTGATACTCCAGAAGATTCGGAAAGACTCTGTTGAGTGATGTTCTGTTTAAGCCTGGCTTGTTTCAGTCGGCTTCCAATCTTTGAAAGAATGACTATATCTGCTAGCATATATATATTGTCCATAACAGTTTATTATTAAACTTTAATGCTGCAAAAATACAAATAAAAGTTCAAATATAAACCATAATTACTTTTTTTATTTTCAAACTATCTTTTAGATATCTAAAACTCCACGTACCACACCAGTTTTTCTTCCAGTTCGGCGTAGATGTGGGTGATGTCGCGGAGGTGTGCCATGTCGCGGATGGGACCGTTTTTTTGACGGTAGTTGAGGATGGTTTTGGTGAGATAGCTGTCAAAGTAGGGGTGGGCAATCAAGGTCTTGTAGTCACACTGGTTGATGTTGATTTTGCGGATCAGTTGGCGGTCGGCAGTGAAATATTTCTCCACGTATTCCAGCTTGATGTTCTGCAGAATGTAGATTTCCTTCAGCTGCGCCAGACTGTAGAAACCGCCCAACTTGTCACGGTATTCCACAATTTTCTGCGCCCGCTTACTGCCAAAGCCGGGTATGCGCATGATGTCGCTGGTATCAGCACGGTTCAGTTCCACTTTCACAATGGCATATTGCGGTTTCTGAGGCTGTTTCTTCAAACTGTCTCCTATGCTGGGGTTGCGGTTCCACCGCATGTCCTTCCCGTCAGTGTAATAGCTGGTACCCTTGCCCTTCGTTCCCACCATTCCGCCAGCGGAGCTGGCGGAACCCCCATCCGTTCCCCACCGCTTATGATACTTCGCTTTCCGCGCGGCTTCCGCCGAATCTGCCAGTCGTTGCTGCTCCTGCTCGAACTGGGTGAATAGCTCTTTGTATTCCGTGTAATCGGTGTGCGCCACAGCTGAATTTTCGTAAAGGAAATAAAACAAAATGCCTGCGATGATGAGCATACCCATCAATGCAGATGCCGCCCATTCACCGGCGGTGAATCTGAAAAAGGATTTCATCGTTTTAATTTTAAAATTAAGAAATGCAGAAAGTGGACGAATCTTGTAGAGTCGTTTCAGGAAACGTCTCTACTCATCCTTTGTGTGTTGCCTTTTGCAGATGGCGGAATAGTCGCAATAGGTGCAGTGCTTCACATCATCGGTCTGACAGAAAGATTTTTTAGGATTGATGATGTCACGCAGCAGGTTGATGAGGTGTTTTTCGAAAAGTTGCAGTATTTCTGGTGTGATGAGATGATCCGAGTTGAAAGTTGACAGTTGACAGTTGTCAGGTTTCAGGTTACAGGTTTCAGTTGACAGATTATCAGCATTGTGCATTGTGCATTGTTCATTGTGCATTCCATCATCTGTCCCCTGACCACTGTCCCCTGTTTCCTGATTATTGTCCTCCGGTGCCAGAAAAGTAGGGTACAGCTCATGCGGAATTTTCTGGTACAGCCGCTGGAAACTGATAATACCACAAGCGTAGGTTTTAGGTGGCAGGTCGCAGGTAGCAGGTAGCAGTTGAGAGTTGGTTGTAGAGGGTTGAGAGGTCTCAGTTGACAGTTGACAATTGACAGTTGACAATTGACAGTTATCAGTTATCAGTTTACAGTTTTCAGAGGATAGATTGTTTGAATTTTGAATTTTGAATTCTGAATTCTGAATTTCCCCATCCATTCCCTGATACCTGCTACCTTCTACCTGATCCCTATTATAGAGGTAGGCATACATCAGCAACTGCAACAATTGTTTGTGCTCGGTGCCAGTGAAAATATCGTCGAATTTCTCGTAACTCAGACCATTATCATCCACGTAGCCGGTTTTATAGTCTAACAGTATGACAATGCCATTTCGTTGGTCGATGCGGTCGGCATAGCCTTTCAGCTGTATAGGGTTCTGGTCAACGTCAATAGTACAGTTCATCTTTTGCTCTGTGGCAATAATTTTGAAGCTATATTGTTCCTTTTCGGCTTTTTCAAAATCAGTCTTCAAACTCTTCAGATAGGTGGTGATGGCTTTCTTGACGACTTCGGTGGCCAAGTAGCTTTTGCCGTGAGTTAAATCAACATGTACTTTTGAGTTGACAGTTGACAGTTGACAATCCTCGGTTTTCTGGTTACAGGTTTCTGTTGACAGATTATCTGCATTGTTCATTGTACATTGTGCATTGTGCATTGTACCCTCTTTCCCCTGATTCTTGTCCTCTAATATAGCTTTCTTCATAGCCGCTTCGACCTGGGTATCAATGTTTTTCAGGGCGTTCTCGATGATTTGCGGATAGGCTGTCGGTTGGGCAATCAGTGCTTGACCGATATCGTCCATCAAGTGATGTATGGCGTCACCAATCAGTTTTTGCTCCACACTTTCGGAAATGTCATCGGCGGGTTTGATTTCGGCGATGTGTTTGAGATAGAATTGCAGCGGGCAGTTGAGGTAGTCGTTCAAGTGGGTATAAGAGTATTCTTTTTTCTTTAGCTGCTGAAGGATGGTCTCGTTCTTTGTGATGCTGATTTCCGTTGAATTACGTTCAGTGTTTACTAAAGTGGGCAGTACCAATTCCTTGATATTTATGTTGTTGATTTCCTGTGATTTAACTTCGAAGTCGAGTTGGTTGAGGAAGCGGCTTTTTTCGGCCAGCGAGTTGGTTGAATCGTTATCGTATATCAAGTGAATTTGTTCGGCTCGTTGTAACAGGCGGAAGAAGTGGTAGCCGTAAACTGTGTCTTTTTCTTGATAGGTGGGCAGGTTGAAGTATTTCTTGACCTCATGCAGGATGAGTGAGTTGCTACTCCGGCCTGCCGGCAGGGTTCCCTCGTTGACCGACAACATGATGATGTTCTTGAAGTCCAAGGCACGCGTTTCCAATAGTCCCATGATTTGCAAACCTTCTGAGGGACTGCCTTTTAGGGGTATAGAAATGCGTTGGATCAGCTTGTTGAGAATGAAAATGGAAGATTCCAAATCGATGAGCTTGGGGTCGAACTCCTGAATGTGGTTCAGTGCCTGTTGCAAATTGTCGCATAAAAGGCTGAGGCAGTAGTGGTCGAAGTGCTTGGCTTTGTCGTCGGCGGTTTGTGTGGACAGCAGCGATAGAAAACTTTGGATTTCTTTCAGTATCTCTACGGGAGTGCCCGACAGATTAGGGTATGAATATCCGCAGAAGTCCAAGGCCTGAGGTGTGAAGAAGATACTGTTGAGAGCTATAAGTTCTTTCAGAAATTGCTCATGGACATTTTTGTCAGGAAATAAATAATTGACCACCAATGGATTCCTGAAGAAGCTGAAGACATCTCTATGGTAATACAGGAATTCGCCCTGTTGCATGTTTTGGAAACGCTGGCTGTTTCGTGCGGTCTCCAACAAGACAGATAGCAGAGCGTAGGCGGGGGTGGCATTCAGCGGGTAACCCATGGTGAGGTTCGCTTTGCCGCAGTCGTAGCAGTGGATGAAGGGAGTGAGTAGTTTCTCGTCGGCGAAGACCAGCACGGTATTGTTGAGGCTGCCTTCCTCCTGTTCAATGCGGTTCAGCTGTTCGATGGCATACAGAATCTGGTTCATCGACTTAGAAGCACCCACGATATTAATTTGTTTGGGGATGCTGGCATAGTCAGTGTGAATCCATTCTAATTCTTTGATCTTTAATTTATTCTGAAGAATGCTGATAAAGGGAGTATAATTTTTACGATAGAATTCATCAATATCGAAATACAGTTCCGCCTGATGCTCCTGATGATAGTACTGCACGATTTCCATTTCGGAAGGGGAGAGTGTCTGGAAGCCGGCAAAGATATATCTTTTGAAATTGAATTTCTGGGCGTAGCGGATGATGTTTTCCGCCGTGTCTTTGTATATTTTTCCCTCGTAAGCCAACTTATCTTCGTCTAAAAAACTGTTAAATTGACTGTATAGATGGTATAGCGTGGCATAGAATTGCAGGTAGCGTTGTTGATTTGCGGTAAGCTTTTCACGGCCGAAAACAGTCTCCAGCTCTTTGATATCTGACAGGTTCCCGAAAATTTTGGAAGCGTCGGCTAATTGCATGTCTATCTCGCTGATGTCATGGATAAAAGTCTCTGCCCAGGAGAGGAAAGAAGCCAGTTTTTCTTCGCGTGCGTGCTCAAATTGGCGGTAGGCTTTGAACAAGGTATGCAGCAGCTCAATGTCATCGCAGAGGGTGTAATCCGACAGTTTGTGGATAAATTCGTCGATAGAGAAGATGGTGGGGGAGAAGCAGGGTTGGGAGAGAGATGTGGCCAGTTCTTTCTGCAACATCCTTCTGGCCCTCTTGTTCGGAAGGACTATCAGCGTGTCTTTCAGCGCGATATCATCGCGTTGCAGAATCGTTTGGGCCAGTTGCTGGAGGAAGGTCATGGTTCGAACATTTATTCTGCAAAAGTAATATTTTTTGTTTAATTGTTGAATTGTTTAATTGCTGACTCTTTTTTTGGGGCAGATATGAATTTTTTTTCGTATTTTTGCACACTTAAAAAATGTTAAAATCAAAAGCAGATGGAATTAGTGGATATGTTTTCGGAAGTGATGATTCCGGCACGCAAGAAAAAAACGAGAATGCGTTACAGAGTGGCTGTAATTGGCGGTGGCAGTTGGGCAACCGCTATTGTGAAAATATTGTCGGCTAACCTGGAGCATATTCATTGGTGGGTGCGTGAAGATGAGATTGTGGAGGGTATCAGCACCTACGGTCATAACCCGTTGTTCCTCAGTTCTGCCTATATCAATCCCAAAGATGTAAAAATAAGCACCGATTTACGACAGGTGGTGGCCAAGTCCGATTATGTGATTATTGTCACCCCGTCGGCATTCTTGCACAAGACTTTGGAGCCGCTGAAGAAGAGCAAATTGGCCAACAAGAAAATCATCAATGCGGTGAAGGGCATTGTGCCGGAAACCATGCAGGTGATTACCGAATATCTCAAGAACGAGTTCAAAATACCAGCCTCTAATCTGGCTATCATCAGTGGTCCTTCTCATGCAGAGGAGGTGGCGCAGGAGAAATTTACCTTCCTGACAGCAGCTTCTGAGAATGAGGAACTTGCTAAAATCGTTGCTAAGTTCTTTACCAACAGGTATGTGCGGGCTTCTGTGTCGAAAGATATCATGGGCGCGGAGATGGCCGTTGTACTTAAGAATATCTATGCTTTGGGTGCGGGTATTTACAGTGGTTTGGGCTATGGCGACAACTTTATTGCCGCCTATATCGCCAACTGCTTGAAGGAAATGAAAAGCTTCGTATCCAAGATTTATCCTGTGGATGAGCGCCATATTTCCGACTCGGTATATCTCGGTGACTTGCTGGTGACAGCCTATTCAAGATACAGCCGCAACAGGATGTTTGGCAACATGATCGGCCATGGTCTGTCAGTGCGTGTGGCCCGCTTGGAAATGAATATGATTGCGGAGGGTTATTTCTCCTGCCGCTGTATCCACGAGATGAACAAGGAATTCAAGGCTGATATTCCTATCGTGGAAACTATCTATGGTATTCTGTATGAGAGCAATAATGTCTCGTCAGAGATGAAGCGCATCGCCGAGCATTTCGTATAATCGTTAAGACGTTAAGACATGCACTGCGTGCATTCGGTTAGACGTTGAAGCAATTATTAATTAGTCGTCTTAACGAGCGAACGAAGTGAGCGTCTCCACGTCTTCACGTTTCTACTTTGGTAATCTCACAATTCTCACCGTCAGTGACTGGATATTGTAATTGTCGAATTTTTCGGAGTGACGGTTGAAGCGGAGGTGATAATCACCAGAGCGATTGAAATATTTTTTGGCGTATAACACACGTACTTGCGAATTGCTGAGTTTCTTGGCCTGTTGGGTTATGCCGGATTCTTCTTCGTCGTCAACAAACACAAAAGCGGAGGAAACAGAGGAGGTGCCGCCATCGGGAGCGGTAACTGCGAAACTGATCTCCATCTGATCCACTCGCTCATCGTCGGGACCGTATTTCAATTCCGCTTCGATTCGATGGGGTGAGATGGTGTCGGTGATATGTGCGGTGAACTCCAATGTCCGTTGGGTGAAGTCCCAGTTGGCGTTGGCAAACTCAACCGTTTGTTCAAAAACAATGTCTTTCTCTTTTTTGTTGCAGGAAGCCAATAAGATGATGCAGAGTAAGAGGGTTGAAAAAATGTTGATAAATTTCATCGGAAATAATCTTTTCATACGTTATAGTTTTATATTTTTGGCATGTTGATTTCATGCGGATACATCATGCAAAATTACATAAAAATCTTGAATGATGTATGGGTGTTTGAAATTTGATTGTAAAGACGTACCTTGGCGCGTCTCTACATAACAATTAAACAAATCAACAATTAAACAGTTCAACAAATCAGCAAATAAAACATGGCAGGATCAAAGAAAAAATACTACGTAGTATGGGTCGGGCGCATTACCGGCGTGTTTGAGGATTGGGCGACCTGCAAGGCTCAGGTTGACCAGTTCGAGGGGGCTAAGTACAAATCGTTCGAGTCGAAATTGGAAGCCGACAGGGCCTTTCAGGAAGGCTATGAGCAATACAGAAAACAGCAGCTGGCGACCACCAAACCAGCGGGCCTGAGTTTCCTCAGCAGTCAGGATCCGGTGCCAGTATGGGACAGCCTGTCGGTTGATGCTGCATGTAATATGGTGACCAAACAGATGGAATACCGTGGCGTGCATACCACGACCAAGAAGGTATGGTTTCACCAGGGGCCATTCCCGGGTGCCAGCAATAATATCGGGGAGTTCTTAGCCATTGTGCATGGCTTGGCCTTGCTGAAGCAGATGAACAGCCCCATGCCGATTTACACGGATAGCATCACGGCCTTGGCATGGGTGCGGCACAAGAAACACAAGTCTGTGGTATTGCCTACCGAAGAGAACGAGAAGATTTTCGACTTGCTGCAGCGAGCGGAATTATGGTTGCAGAATAATACCTATACCACGAAAATCATCAAATGGAATACCCGCGTCTGGGGAGAGATTCCCGCGGATTTCGGAAGGAAATAAAAAAACGGGCGATTTTTTCGCCCGTTTTTTTTTGAATTAAGAGTTAAGAACTAAAAACGAAGAATAAATTCTTAATACTTAGTTCTAAGTTCTTAATTACTTCTTGATGAATTTCTTCGTCGCAGTCACACCCTCGCCGTTCACTCTCACGAAATACATACCGGCGGCCATGTTGCTGAGGTCGATGCGGGTATGGTTGTCGGTGAGTTGTACGGTCTGGATCATCTGGCCGAAAGCGTTGTATACCACTGCTTCTTTCACCTCAATACTGCTGTTGACAGTCAATTCGATGAAGTTGTCAGCGGGGTTCGGCAGCAAGCTGATGTTCTGTGCGAAGTTGAGGTCATCAATACCCACACCTGTGGTGAAGGTGGTGTTGACGAATTCACTTTCGAGATAAGCACTACAGAGAGCCTTTACACGTACATCGTAATTGCTGCTGGCTGTCAAACCTTGAATGGTGAAAGTGGTTTGTGAAACTGTGCTCTGTTGCCACTGGCTTGCGCTATGCAGCTTGTATTCCACATCCCATGAGGTCTCGTTACCACCCGCAGTCCATGTAACGGTAGCGGAGTTGTCAGTAACATTGGAAACGCTCAAATTGGTAGGAGCGTCACAAGTGGGTGGCACAGCGTTGCAGTCGGTGGTGAAGGTCAGCAGGTTGGTGCTGCTGATAGTTGACATGTCTTCTTGGTTATAAAGCACTACTCCATTGGGTGCCAATACGGCCAAGCTGGCTTCGTCATCGTAGAGGCCTGAATGCCAGATGAATGTTGTGCTGACATTGTCGCATAACATCACACGGATGGTATCTACCGTAGTGGTGCTGCTCATTCCGTGGTCAAGGGCTTCTACAGTAGCAACTGTCACACCATTCTGTTGTACACTTACGTATGCGTCATTCCATCCATCACCATAACCGTCGGTGCATACGAAGCGATATTCGCATTGATCGGTGCTTGCGCAGAAGGATGTTGTGAATGTGGCATGGTTGAGTGACCAGTCGCTGAGGTCGTTGTTACCGCAGTTGGCGCGTACATATACGTCATACTGGGTGCCAGCGGTAAGACCTGTCAAGGTATACGGATTCTGTGTTGCGGGAACAGTGGTGCCAGCGCCATGTGAGAATCCGACAGGACCATACTCAATCACCCATTCGTTGGCACTGCCTCTTTCTGTCCATGCAACTACAGCGGATGTCATGTCAATATTGGTAACTGTGACATCGCCAGGACGTTTACAACTTGGAATCAGATTGATGTTGATATCATCCAGATAAAGAGCTCCGGAAGTGGTCATGTAATTCTTGAAGGCAATATATTTGCCAGTTCCGCTGTATGTGTCTAAATCTACTTCAGCATACTCAAATACGCCAGCAGCAGAGCAGAATACCGTGTCAACGGGCACGAAGCTGTCGTAGTTTTCTGGATCGGTCATCACGCCGACTATCATGCCGTTGGTGGCAGTACCCACTCGCAGATAGAAGGATACTTCCATTGTGTTGACATCGGTACTGAATTCCGGAGTGACAGCTAATGCATAGCTGGTGGTGCTGCTGTAGAAATAGAGAGAACCACCGGTAGCTCCGCTGTTGTTGGTAGTGGAGATATAAGGATATGGGGTAGTGCTGTAGGTGTTGTGTCTGCTCCAGCAATCTGGGAAGGCGCTGTTGCCACTGCCATAGCTGTTGAAGTCCTCGGTAAACGGAATAGTGGACTGTCCGCATTCGGTTCTGAAGTCAACAAATGCCCATGCACTTACATCACCGCCACCGCAGTCAGAACGCATTCTTACCAAGTAATGGGTGTTGGAGGTCAGCGGGTCAAGGGTGATGCTGCCGCCAGCGGGACTGGCGATAGGAGTCCAGTTGTTGGTGTCACCATAAACAGTGTATTCCAATTCCCAATCGCTTTCACCATAACCGGGAACCCAGTTGACATCGGCAGTGGTGGTGGTGATGTTGGTCACATACACATTGGGAGCAAAGCAGGTGGCGGTGCTGTCGCAGTTGCCACCGAAAATCACGTTATTATTAACGCTCAGTGCGGTACCGGTAGAGGTAGGAACACTGCTGATGCTATAGGGAGCACTGTCTGTATAGATGTATCTTGCACAGTTCGTAGTGGATGCATGTGTGTACCATGAGTTGCCACTAACGTATGAATCGTTATCGTCAAGCACAATCAGAAGCAGGTTGTCAACACCGTTATAAGCGAATGGAGTATTAAAGTTAAAGGTGTTCCATCCTGTTTGGAAAACATGGTCACCGTTGAATACCATTTGTGCGTTGGCAGCGGGTATCCATGCATTGATAGCGCTTTCGGTAGTGTGCATCAAGTAAATTGTGAAATGTCTCTGCTGGCTCAGGTTAGCCATGTCAAAGGATACTGAAATGATGTTGGCGGCGCCACCCATTTCTGCAGCGGTGAATATCTGCTGAGTATAACTGTGTTTATAGAAACTGTACGAAGGAAGATAAGTGCTGGTGGTGGTACCATTGCCGATAGCAACCTCGCCGCCAGCCAAACATCTGGTGAGGAAGGTCTCAACGACTCCGTCACTCTCTTCACCGTCTTCACAGTTGACGATTACGCGTACGTCATACTGTGTCAGGGGTTCCAAACCGCTCAGCATGTATGAAGTTGTGGTAATGTTGTTGGCTGCAGTCATCCAGTTGTTCTGTCCGGCTTCGGAGTATTCCAGTGTGTAGCTGCTTACCGTTCCGAAGTGGCCGTTTGACCATGATACCAAGGCTGAAGAACCGGCAATATTGCTGACGTTGAGTTCGCTCACTGGTGAACAGCTTGGAATAGCACTCAATACGATGTCATCAATATAACCATAGTTGTAGTTGGAAGTGGGTTGAGCCACCTTCAAAGCGATAAAGTTGCCGTTACCGGTGAAGTTGTCGAAATAGGCTTCCTGCTCAACGTAGGAGGTTCCGCTGACCGTAAGGGTCTGTACCAATTGGAAGGTGCTGACATCGTTAGGATCTGACATCACACCAACTTGTACGTTGAAAGGATAAGAGGTGGAGGAGGAACGCATGAACAATGACAGCTGTAAGGTGTTGATAGGTATGACAGTGGTGTCGATTTCCGGCAGAATGGCGATTTGGTCGGAATAAGCAGTGGAGCTATAGGTATAGAAATACATGCTGTTACTGCCACTGTGTGCAGCGCTGGCATATACGGTGGGCAAACCAGTATAAGAGGTACCTATGTTATAACGTGACCAGCAGCTGGGCAATACATTGGTGGAGGTGGAAGTTGTGCCAGCATAGCTGTCGAAGTTCTCTTCGTATGGCAGCATAGTCATGGGTGCACATTCAGTGCGGAAGCTGGAACTCATCCAGATACTCAGGTCGCCATCGCCACAGTTGGCCTGTACGTAAATGTCATATAAGGTGTTGGCGGCAAGGTCGGTAAGAGTTATGTTGTTGCTGTTTGCGGACATCGGAGTGGCGTTGTCGGGATCAACAGTGCCAGCAGGGCCATAAACATAGTTCCATTGTGTTTCGCTTCCGTTGGCAGTCCAGCTGATGTCAGCGGTGTAAGGAGTGATGGCGGTTGCATTAATGTTGACCACATTCAAACAGGAAGGAATGTAGTGAATGTTGATGTTATCTACATAAATATTGTTGGCAAACCATTCCGGTACGCGGAAGGCAACATAATGACCTTCACCAGCATAACCTCTGGAAATTAAAGAACCTAATTCCCAATTGTTGATGCTAGAAGGATTGAATTGTCCCAATGAGGTGAAACTGCCCAAATCATCAGGATCTTCCATGATACCTACTTCGATGAAGTAACCAGCGGTAGCGGTATAAGCGAAGAACATGATTTCCAGACTGTCCATATCTACACCGTCATCGATGCGTGGGCTGATAGCGTATGCATAATTGCCATTGGAAGGACAATAGAAATACAAAGATTTGGTGCCTGAATAAGCCTGGGCGGTAGTGATGGATGGAGTTGCGGTAGTGCCGTTGTATTTCATAACCCAGCAGGATGGGTTCTCGTTGGCGTTATAACTATCAAAATTCTCAACAATAGGCAGCTCAACACTCTCACAAGGAACGTATGCGGAGGTGTAAACCCATTCGCTGCTGTCGCCGGCATCGCAAACCGCTTTGAGTCTGAATTCATAGTTCATGTCGGTGGTCAAGTTTGAAATGGTGTATGGAGTTGTTGAAACAGTGCCTTCGGAAGTCCAGCTGTTGCTGCCTTCAATTCTGTATTCCAGATTCCACTCGTTTTCGTTGCCGTTGGCATTCCATGCCAAAGTGACGTTTTCGGCTTCAGTTTCTGCTACATATAAGTAGGGAGCAGGACAGCTCATGGGAGCAGTTTGGTTGCAGAGGAAGAACTTGACATCGCTACGGGTAGCAACACGTGAGGAAGCTGTGGGTGGGTTGGCAGGATCCGGATTGGAGCTGTCGCTATAGTAATACATACTGATGTTGTTAGAGGCCGTATGGGCATTGAAAACGTATGCACTACCATTGTAGGCGTAAGAGTTGTCATCCACAATCAATACCAAGTTGTCGCTTCCGTTATAAGAGAAGTAGGTGTCGAAATTGAAAGTGTTCCAACCTTGAGAGCAAATCAGGTCGCCTTCATATACCAAAACGGCATCGCTAATCGGGGTCCAGTCGGTGGTGGAAGCAAAGCTGCTGCTGCTACGGTGTGCCAAGTAAATCTTCACATCCGTTTTATCCGTGTTTTGAGCGGAATAACCATAATTGAAAGCGATACCGGTGATGACCGTCGGCGTATGGGTTGGTGTGATTTCGTCGGCAGTGTATATCTGCTGGCTATAAGTGTATCTGTAGAAATTGTTGACAGGCAACAGGTAGGTGGTAGTGGCAGCAGTAGAGTCTGTGACTATGGTGCCTACGTTGTCGGGCTGCGTACATTCAAGGAATGCCAATGTAGTGAAGTTGGCGGTCAGGGTGTCAGCCGTGCCATTATCGCAGTTTGACCACAGCATCACCTCATATTCGGTGCCCTGAGTCAGACCTGTGAGCATGTAGTCGGTGCCGTTCACAATGATGGTCGTGGGAGTTTGTCCCACGGCACCGTATGCGAGGGTGTAGCTGTTGGCGGAGAAAGCAGCTTCGTCCCAGCTTACTACAGCCGATGTGCCGGAAACCTCAGAGATAGCGAGATTGGCGGGTGGCATACAGTTGGGAGCTAAGTCAACTCTGACTCTTGACAGGTGAGTGGTGTTGTTGCTGTTGTTACCGCATGCGGGAGCGTAGAAAGCCAGATAAACGATATTGGGATAGCTTTCTGTCAATAAAATATAGTCTTCCTGGAAATAACCAGTTTCGTTATAATCAGTAGGATAGTATGATTTCAACAGGGTAAAGGTGTTCAAATCATTCGGGTCGGTCATGATACCAACATCCATTCTGCCATAGTAAGATTGTGCTTGTGCAATCCAATAGCTCAGGGCTAAGCTGCCTGCCGGATAAGCGGACAGGTCCAAACCTTGGGAAACTGCCAATGAGTAAGTGGTGGCATTGGAGATGAATAGCATCTGGCCAGTTGTTGCTGAAGCGGATATGATATAAGGATAGGCTTCTGCCTCATAGTTGGAAGAACGGCGCCAGCAGTAAGGGAAGGCGTCATGGCCTGTTCCGTAGGAGGTGAAGTTATCGTAATAAGGTACACCTACATGGATGGAGACACACTGGGTTCTGAAAGAAGTGTGTACCCATGCACTCTGGTCTGAGGATGAACATGCGGTACGGACATAGATGTTATAACCCATGTTTTCTGTTAAATTGTTAACCGTGTAGAAGGTATCGTTGACCAAAACAGGAGTGCCGTTGTCAACAGAGGTGCCTTCGGGTACTATCACCACTTCCCAGCTATTGTCGCTGCTGCTGTGAGGGCTCCATGAGAAGGATGCTGTCACATCGGTGGTGTTGAGTACGGTAAGATGTGTTGGACGGTAGCAAGTCGGTTCGGGGCCGAAGCAGAACTTCATGTTGTTTCTTTCAGCGCTGAGTGTTCCAGCTCCGGGAGCTTGAATACTGTAAGCGTTATTGTCGTTATATGCATACAATACTGTATTGCCTGATGAAGTATGGGTATAGAAGCGTTCTTCGGAGCCCTCATAAGAACCGCGATCATTCACGATAGCTACCACAACATTGCTGTGTCCATCCCATTCGAAGGCTTCGTTAAAGTCGATGGTGACCAGGTTGGAATCGACGTTAGAGCAATAAACATTGCCATGGAATACTTGTGTCAGCTCCGAAGCAGGAATCCAGTCGGATGTGGAAGTAAAGTTGCTTTGGGACACATTGGCCATATATACCGTGATGTTGTTTTGCGTAATGGGAGTGCTATAGAAGTAATGGAAAGCCAATGCAACAATGGTGCCAGCGGAGACTCCCAATTCCGATGCGGTATAGATTTGCTGGGAATATGAATAATTATAGAAAGTGTTGAAAGGAATGAGATGGGTAGAGTTGGTGCCGTTGCCTACAATAGGTCCGCAGTTGGGTTCGATTGGAGTGGTGACACAAACTGGAGTGGCACTGTTGGTGGTAGAGGAACAAATAGATTGAATGGTATAGCAATATTGTGTCTGCGGCAATACTGTAGCATCTGTGTAACTATGAGAAGTAATGGGGGTGGTGTTCAATACCACATTGTCACGCAATACGTTGAATCCTGAAATAGATGCCGGTGTTGAGAAATATCCTGAGATGCACCATGCATAGCCGGTAAGACCAAAATCGGGAAGAGCTCCCCATGTACCATTCAGGTGAAGAAGGTCGTTTGTCCCAGAGATGACGTTCTCGTTACCTCCTGCGGCAGGGTGGTCTCCGGTGGCATTACATTCATAGCCTAACCATAATTCTTGTGAGGAGTTGACCAAAACAGGTGTGCTCAGTCTGATGACATTCGGGACACCGGGGGTTACTTCATCAGGAGAAAGGACGACAGATGAAACTAAGGTTCCTTCATTGTAGGTGGTGCCGGAATGACTTCCGCCTACCCATACTTTGACGGTGAAAGATGTTACCGACAATGAAGCAGGTGTAAAGCTGACATGAGTCAGGTACTGGCCGTTAACGCCGGCAAGGCTTTCAACGGGGAATCTTACAACTATGTCATAAACTGCAGCAGAGTTGGTACCAATACCTGTGGTGTAGGTGTTGCCATACGTTACGCTGTCAGTATACTCAACGGGGTTGAGCAAGGAGGACTCCCAGCTGAGGTTGACATGGTTGTAGGTGGCGTTCGCTTGTACGTTATACGGTGCGTCGCATTGTGCCATCACACCGAAAACTGTCGTACAAAACAGTGTCAACAAAAGTAGAAATTTTTTCATAAAAATGATTTTTTTAGTTAATATATTGATTTTTAGATTTTTAGATTAAAATTTCTGCCATTTTAAAAACGATTTTCAAAGGTACGAAAATAATTTAAATGATGGTGCGGAAAATGAAAAAAACGGGAGAATTTTTTCTCCCGTTTTTTTCATTAGGTTACAGGGGTCAGGTTACAGTAGAGACGCGCCGCAGCATGTCTCTACTTTCGGTTAGGCGTAAAGACGTCAAGGCGTTAAGAAAAACTCCCCTCGAGCGTAGCGAGACTCCCCTTTGGACGAAGTCCACTCCCCTCGAGCGCAGCGAGACTCCCCTGCGAAGCACTCCCCGTCTTAACGTTTGATGAACTTCTTCGTCGCCGTCACACCCTCACCGTTTACTCTCACGAAATACATACCAGCCGCCATGTTGCTGAGGTCGATGCGGGCATGGTTTTCAGTGAGCTGTACGGTCTGGATTATCTGGCCGAAGGCGTTGTAAACGATAGCTTCTTTCACTTCAACATTGCTGTTGACACGAAGTTCGATGTAGTTGTCTGCCGGGTTCGGCATCAGGCTGATGCTGTTGGCCAACGTGATGTTGTCGATACCCACACCAGCAGTGGTGAAGGTGTTGTTGACAAAGTCGCTCTGGTTGTCGGCAGCGCAGATGGCTTTCACACGTACATCGTAGGTGCTGTTGGCAGTTAGACCTTCAATCGTGTAAGTGGTAGTCTGAACGTTAGCCTCTTGCCACTGGCTTGCGCTTTGCAGCTTGTACTGAACGTTCCAAGCGGTCTCGTTGCCACCTGCGGTCCAGCTTATAGTAGCGGAGTTCTCAGTGATATTGCTGACACTTAAACCAGTAGGTGTGTTACAAGGATCAGCAGGAGCGGCGGGAGTGATGAAGCTGACAGTAGCAGTCCAGTCACTGGTGTTGTTATTGCCGCAGTTAGCTTGTACACGCACCTCGTATGTGGTTTGGGCTGCCAAACCTGAGATGTGGTAGGTGGTTGCGTTTACGGGCAAAGTAGTCCAGTTGGCAGTGCCGGTTCTGTACTGCAGGTTCCACGAAGTCTCGGTGCCACCGGCAGTCCAGGTCACGTCTGCGGCGTTGTAAGCGGTGGCTGAGGCATTGAGGTTGGTGGGTACATTGCAAGTGGCAGGAGGAGTGGCACCGCTACAGCTGGTGGTGAAGCTATAGATAGTGCCGCTGGTCAAGCCGCTGGAGGTATAAATAACAGCTCCAGTTGGATCTGTAAATGTAAAGCTGCATTCTGAATCGTAATTGCCGCTAGTCCATACCAAGGTAGAGGGAACATTGTCGCACAACGTGACATTGGCGGTATAGCTTGACCCGTTGCTGAAGGTTACTGTGGCAACAGTTACACCGTTTTGTTGTACATTGATGGTAGCACCGTTCCAACCGTCACCATAACTGTCAGTGCAGTTAAGTACATATTGGCATTGGTCGCTGATGTCGCAGCCTGCGGTATTGAAGGATACGGAAGTGGCTACCCAGTCGCTGACATCACCGCTGCCGCAGTTTGCACGTACATATACTTCGTAGGCAGTCAAAGCGGTTAGGCCAGTCAGGGTGTATGGATTGCTGCCCACATTTTGGATCAAAGTGCCCGCACTTTCAGGATTGAAACCAGGAGTACCATAGATAATATCCCAATCAGTTTCACCACCCATGGCTGTCCATGACAAGGTGGCTGAGTTCTGTGAGACATTGGAAACGGTCAGATTGATGGGCTTGCGGCATGTAGGAGCAGGTACACAAGTGACGGTAGCTACAAATCCCGAATATACAACAGAACCGTCGGAGTGGAACAGGAGGGTGATAGGACCAGCGTCGGAAGTAAGCGGTCCGAAATTGACGGTTGAACCGGAAGAACCACCATTCATAGAGGAATAGATTTTCATGATTAAGTTGGCCTCTGTAGCTGTTGTGCCTTCATATACGCTCAAATAGTCTATTGAACCTTCACCTGCAAAGGTACCGGAAATGCTGGCTAAACTGCTTGGGTCGTCGGGATAGATGGTCAGGGTATAATTGCAGTTGTTGCTGTAATTGCCGTTGGCACCGCCATCATCGGTAATGGTGAAGTCACAGCTTGTGATGGTGCTCGAACCGGAAATGCCCATTTGGATGGTAAAGGGCGCTGCTGAAGCCGGAATGGAGCACCAGGGGCTGACATCGCCGCCACCGCAGTCGCTGCGTACGTAGAAGTCATAGACAGTACCTCCTGTGAGTCCAGAAACAATGTATGGATTGTCTGTAACACCTGAAATAATGGTGGCTGAAGCGGAAGTTTCAGGGTTGAAGCCAGTGGGACCGTAAATGATATCCCAAGTGGTTCCCGTGGCGTCAGTCCATGCGAGGGTGACAGAGTCGGAAGCACTGGAAGCTGCAGTCAAACCTGTGGGTTTCGGGCAGGAAGGAATCAGGTCAATCACAAGATTGTCAATGTAGCCGTATGCGGTAGTGGAAGTATAGGCATTTTTGAAAGCGATATACTGACCGTTACCTAAGTATTGGTCGAAGCTGACAGTTTTTTCCACCCAGTTGGCAGCAGTGGCATCGGGATATACAGTGTCAACAGGTACAAAAGTGCCAGCACTTGCGGGATCGGTCATCACACCCACAATCAACATGTCGGTGTTGTACGTTGCCCTGTACATGAATGAGGCTTGCAGAGTGTTGATAGGAATAGAAGCATCGAATTCAGGGGTGATGGCGATGTTGTAGGTGCCGCTGGTGCTGGTGTAGAAATACATGGAGCCAGGAGCACTGTAATTGGTGGAGATGATGTAGGGTCTGTCACCACTGGTGTAGGTGTTGATTTTACCCCAGCATTCAGGATAAATGTCAGTTCCTGTGCCATACGTGTCGAAATCATCGGTGAATGGCAGTGTAGTGGTAGCACCGCAGTTGGTTCTGAAATGTCTTATAACCCATGTGCTCTCGTCGCCAGGGGCACATACTGAGCGCATTCTCACCGTGTAAAGGGTGTTGACATTCAGCTGGTCGATGGTGACGGTACCGCCGCTGACATTGGCGACGGGTATCCAAGCAGAATCTCCATAGAATGTGTATTCCAGTTCCCAAGCACTTTCATCATAACCAGGAACCCAGATTACATCAACGGAAGTGGAAGTGATGTTGTCCACATACATGTTAGGAGCAAAACAGGTGACAGTCTCGTCGCAGTCGCCACCAAAGATGACATTGTTGCGTACGCTGAGGGCTGTGCCGGTAGAAGAAGGCACGGAAGTGATGCTATATTGTGTGCCGTCATTATAGATATAGCGGGCGCAGTTGCTTGTTGAATTGTGAACATACCAGCTGTTGCCGCTTACATAATTGCCGGTTTCATCTACGAAAATTAAAACCAAATTGTCGGTTCCATTGTATGCGAAAGGTGTGGAGAAGTTGAAGGTGTTCCAATCTTGACCCACTAAAGTTTGAGTGGCATCAAATACCAATTGTGCACTGTCGGTGGGCAACCATGCGTCAATAGCGGTGGCGGTGGTATGCATCAGGTAGATTTTATATCTTCTTTGCTGTGACAGGTTAGCCATGTGAAGTGAAACAGAGGTGATATCGGAGGCACCATTCATTTCCGCTGCGGTGAACAGCTGCTGTGAGTAGCCGTAGTTGTAGAAACTGTATGAGGGAATGTAGGTGCTGGTGGTGGTTCCTTCGCCAATGGCGATTTCACCGCCGGCAAGACAATGGGTGATGAAACTTGCCACAACACCATCACTCTCGTCTTCGTCGCAGGTCACGGTAACTCTAACGTCGTAGGCAGTGACAGGATCCAAACCGCTCAAAAGATAAGAGGTTTCTGTAATGCCGCTGGCGGCAGTGGTCCAGTTCTCCAGTCCGGCTTCGCTATATTCCACAGTGAAGGAGCTGATTGTTCCAAAGTGTCCAGTTCCCCATGAAACCATGGCAGAGGTGCCGGCAATATTACTTATGGTAAGGTCTTCGACGGGTGAGCATTCAGGAGCGGCTACACAGGATACGGTGACTACGAAACCGTCATAAACCACAGAACCATCAGAATAGAACTTCAGGGTTATAGGACCTGATATAGAGGTCAGCGGACCGAAGTTAACGGTTGTGCCGCTGGTGCCAGAAGTGATCTTTTGAAGGAGACTGTCCTCATTGACGCTTGTGCCGGTATAGATGCTCAGGTAGTCAATCGTACTTTCACCAGCGAAGGTGCCGGAAACAGTAACCAGTGAACCTGGGTCGTCGGGGTAGATGGTAAGGGTATAGTTACAGCTGTTGCTATAAGTGCCATACATACCACCGTCATCATAAATAACTGTGCTACAAGCTGTAATGCTGCTGCTTCCTGTGGTGCCAATGTTGATGGAACCTGGAGTGGCTGTGATGGGACCTCTCCAGCCGCTAACCTCTGTTCCACAGTTGGTACGGACATAGAAGTCGTAGGTCTGTCCGCTGGTCAGTTCGGTGAGGGTGATGCTGGTGTCTTGAGCGGTTTCAAGGTCGGTTTCATCGATAGTGAATCCTGTGGGACCGTATGCTATATCATAGTTGGCAGCATTGTCGTTACCCTGCCAGGACAAACTGACCGTGGTGCTGGTGTTGCCGGTGACAACAAACTGGGTAGGACTGCTACAGTTGGAACCAGTGATGACAATGTCGTCAATGGCGGCCGGTGGGTTGGTACCCATGGAGGCATCGTTCCACCACAAGAGATAGAGACGTTGCACGCCAGAGAATGAAGACGGAATGTTGACAGAAACAGGAGTCCAAGTGTCCACATTAGCCCAGGAGCCTACCAAGGTGGCACCCTGAAGGGTGGAACCGGTGCTGCTGGCAGTGTTCTGCACCTGGGCAGGAGGTCCAAGATAAATCTTCAGGTAGTCGTATGAAGTACTTTGACCCATATTCTTCACGTTGAACGTCAGGTTGTATTCCTGATAAGTGCCGAAATCAATGTCACGATAGGCCCACGAGGTGGATGCACTGCTAACATCGTAGTAGTTGGTTACACCGTTGTCATTGGAGATATAGAGCGCATTTGAACCGCCATCAGTAGTGTTGAGGGCGGTGCCGATATTCCATTGGTTCACACCGTTATGGTAGAAACACCAGCTGGCATTTTCGTTTGCGTCTTCAAAATCTTGTGTATAAGGGATGCTGCCCATCATGATGGCCCGGCCATTCAGCGTAATGTCGGTGGTGGCTCCTGTGCTGGATAAAGTTACAGTGCCAGCGTCAGTTCCGACTGTAGTAGGATTGTATTGCACATATAAGGTGCCTCCGGTAGTACCCAAGGTAGCTGTGTTTCCGAAGTTGATACTGTCGGAAGAAACTGAGTAAGGGGCAGCTGTGGTGGCAGTAATGGAATTGGTGAGGTTGATGGCGTTGATTGTGGCCATTGCAGTGGAAGGAGTTCCGATAGCTGTATAAAAGTCTATGGAAGTGGGGGTCGCCTCAATAGTGGCTGAGGAGGGTGCTTCGGTAATCTCAACATCATCCAAATTCAGTCTGAACATGTCTGAAATGTTGTGATGGCGGAAAGCAATATACACGGTTTGACCTGTATATTGTGTCAGATACACAGTGTATTGTGTCATGACTCCCGTAGTAACCTGGTTGTACAGCAGGGTTTCAGTGAAGTCAGCCACTGTGGTGCCTGTGGTGGAAAGGTAAACCGAAAAATGTTCCGCAGCCCAGGCTTGGTCTTGTCCTGCTACCCAGAAGGTGAGCACCGCAGCGGAGTTGAGTACCACAGCAGGTGTAATCAGCCAGTTGTCGGGGGTTAATGCGCCACTGGCGTAGGAAGCGGAGGTGATATGGCCTTGTCCGGAATGTACCACAAAACCACCTGACGAACTTTGTGAGTTGTTAAGTACATACCAGTTGTTGCCGTCTCCGTCATTGTCGATAAGGGTCCAGCCGGTAGGTAGTTCTGTTCCCTCAAATCCCTCCTGAAGGAGAGTTTGCTGCGCATACGAACCTAAGGTCATGCAGCAAAGCAAAAGGATAAAGAATAGAAATTTTTTCATAAAAATGATTTTTCAGTTAATATATTGATTTTTAGATTTTTAGATTAAAATTTCTGCCATTTTAAAAACGATTTTCAAAGGTACGAAAATAATTTAAATGATGATGCGGAAAATGAAAAAAACGGGAGAATTTTTTCTCCCGTTTTTTTAGGGGTTAGTGATTAGGTTATAGGGGTCAGGGATTAGGTGTCAGTGGTCAAAGTAGAGACGCAAAATTTCGCGTCTGCAAATATACAAATTTTCCAAATTATACACAGACGTATGAATTTTATTGTAGGGGATGTGATTCACAATTTTACCGCAGGGATGCTATTTATCGCGTCCGAAGGAATATCTCTATTTTTGCATGGACAAACTTCATTCTTTGTTTTTTTTTATCTGATCAGTGTGATTGAGCCATTCAACAGGTAATAAATTTCGCCTGCCAACGTATTGACATACAGTTTACAACCATAGAAATAGACTCCATCAGAGGCAGGCTGTTGCGTGGATTCTACGGTGCCGTCCCATAGAATGTCGGGGTTTTCGGTGCGGAACACATGCTTGCCCCAACGGTTGTAGATATCCATTTCTACCTTTGCGACTCCCCAATAGGGCATGAACGGAGTGAACAATTCGTTGACCCCATCGCCGTTGGGTGTGAAAACATTCGGCAATCTGTAATCCAAACATTCAAACACGTCCAAACAAGTGGAGTCAGAGAGTTCTGTGAAGTTATAGTTGCTGTCGGACACGCACATAGCGTAGCAGCCGACCAGCACCTGCGAACCCGTGGCACTGATATTGTAGGTACACGGCACAGGATAACAGGTCTCCGCATAGTAAAACGAGTCAATGCAGGTAAACGTCCCGTCAAGGGTGGGTTTGTAGTAGATATAGTAGTGAACGACAGCGATGGCGGCAGTGTCGGAGGTGAACACCCAGCTGAACTCCACGTTCTGGCAGTCGGGGGTGATGGTGACTTCGGGCAGCTCAAGAGTAGGATCTATACCGTCATTGAACGTGAGCGTCAGGATAACCGTGCTGTCACAGCCGTATCGGTTGTTAAAATATTGGGTATAAACACCCTCTTCCGTGTACGTTACACCATTCCAGACAAAGCTTTGCTCGCTCGTTGATTGCTCCATTTCCACTGTATCGGTGGGGAGAAGGGTGAGGTGCAAAGTGATTTCGCTTGCGCAGCCGGAGACCATCTCGAAACGAACAAACAAGGTATCCTCGGCACTGGCAGTCTCCCCATCTGCCAACGTGAAGCCGTAGTTGCTATAGGGTGATCCTTGGCAGATGGTGTCGTAATAGGACAACGGTTCGCTGCCAATCACGGTAACGGTCACCGAATCCGAATTTGAGCAGCCATATGCGTTGGAGACTGTCACCGAATACTGGATTGTTTGTTCAGGCGAGACAAGGATATACGGTTCCGTTTCCCCTGTGTTCCAAAGATAGAATAACGTGGTGTCATAATGATTCTGTGGAGGCGGTAGAGAACGTACGGCGCGGACCCTGCTCGTTGTATTTTTGTCTTGCGGTATCAGTTCTCCGGAATGGGTGTACAAAAAGCCGCTTTGCGGATTCGGCATAGAGAAATTAACGGTCCATGCCTGATACCCGTTCAACTCCGTGCTTGTCCAATAAGAACTCCAGTCGCCATCGTGTAACAAACTTCCGCCGGCATTCATTAAAGGGGTCTCAATCAAAGGCAATTGCGCATACAGCATGCTCAATTGTCCGGCAGAAGGCAGATACCAACCGTTCGCCATATCTACACCAAGCGTGGCGTTCTGCTCTGTGTTAAAGAAATTGGAAATAGCCATCGTGTTACTGTATCCGGCCGTGTCCGCAACAGCCTGCAAAGGATGGTAAATGTAAATCGCTGTCGAATCAGCCCCATATTCCGGCAGATTCGGCACATTCTGCCAATCACCCCATCTCAATTGCATAGGAGCATCGTTAAGCGCCACAACCCAACCGCTACCATCTGATTCCACATAATACACGATACCTTGCGACCCGTCTGCTCCTGTATATAGGTCACCCACGTGATACACCTGTCCGTTTGCTCCAATCACGGCTATTATTATCATCAAGAGTAGGAATAACGGTTTCTTCATAGTGGTATGCGGTAGATTAGAAGGAACACACGGCTCTCACAGAATAATAATCACTTTTTTCCTCAATACGTAAGCCATTGGTCGAAGACAAAATCCACACAAACACTGAAGAAATTTCAGAAGAGGTCCAATAGGTCCAAGAGGCATTAGTGGGAATCAAAGTTCCTCCAACTAATTGAAGAGAATTGTTGACGGCAGGAATAGTGGCGTAAAGATGGTAGGCCTGTCCGGCGGCGGGAAGGTACCAGTCGTTGGCAAAATCAACAGAATAGGCGGCAGGATAATAAGAGGCAGAATTGTAATTCCGGATATGGAAGGTGTTCTGTTGCCCGTCGAAGTCGGAAATCGCAGTTCTAATATTCGAGCAGTCGGGCAGATTGGGAATATTCAGATACGTACCCGACTGGGATCCCCAAGGGCACGAGGTGGCATCATCGTGCAGGCCCACAGCCCATCCGTGGTATCCTGTGGGGTCCACATAAAACACGATTGCTTTAGGAGTTTTACCGCACGGCCAGTTTTCAGGATGCACTAGGGTGCTATCCGTGCAGAGAATATCGCTCACACGGGCAATAGGCAAATCAGAACTCAGCGTTACGCTGGAATTGGGCGTGAGGGCGTGTATGATGGTTTCGTCTCCAAAACATACAACGGGCGGGTCGGGAATCGCAGATACGTTGGGTCTATCCGCAACGAAAAGTTCCAACACGGTGATGCTGTCGCACCCGAACATAGTCGAATCCCTTTGAGAGTGGATAAACAGTCCGGCACTGTCTTGAACACCCAACGGGAAGCCGTATTGACTGTAGTTGTTCCCCTTACAGATGGTGTCGGAATAGAAATATTGATAGGAGGGATGAACGATGATGGGCAAAGTGACGCTTTGACTTCCACAACCGTTGGAGGCAGTTAGTGTTATCGTACTGGGGTTGGGAGCATCGCTTGAGAAAAAGAGGTTTGCCGTAGGTCTTCCATTCCCATTCAGGAGATA